>JBDLJH010000012.1:0-92090 GCA_039714395.1 Pseudomonadota bacterium
CATCTTTCCCGCCGTCGGTTCGATCACCGCACCGAGACACTTCAGCAGGGTACTCTTGCCCGAGCCGCTGGGGCCGATCAGCCCCACCACCTCACCGGGGTTAACATGCATATCAACCCCTTTGAGGGCATCGACGGCGGCATCGCCCTCACCATAACGTTTGCGCAGCCCCTCAATACGGATGGCCAACTCAGACATGTCTCAACCTCCAATCGCCGTGGCGGGATCGATTTTCAGTGCGGCACGAATGGCGATGGTGCTGGCAATGACGCAAATAACCATCACGATAAAGAGTCCTTTCACCGCATCATCAGTCAGCAATAACACATACTTCGGGAACACCGGCGCCCAGAGTGTGGCCGCCATCTTGCCGACCATAAATCCGATCAACCCCAGCGCGGTGGCCTGCTGCATAATCATCGCAGCGATGGTACGGTTTTTTGCACCAATCAATTTCAGCACCGCGATTTCGCGCACCTTGTTCATGGTCATGGTGTAGATAATGAAGGCGACGATGGCTGCGCTGACGATGGCCAGAATGATCAGAAACATCAGGATCTGTTTCGAGGCGGTGGCGATCAGTTTTGCCACCAGTATCTCCTCCATTTGTGACTTGGTATGGGCCTGCAGGTGTTTCCAGCGTCTGATCTCCTCCGCCACCAAATCCGCATCGGCACCGGGAACCAAGCGCACCAGTATCGCATTGACGAAGTGGCTGGTCGCCTGGCTCGCCTGCACCGCCTCCAGTAGACCGGGCACTCCTGGACGGTTGAAGGCAGGATTGGCAGCGGTTCGCGAGCGCTCGTTTAACAGCGCCTCGTTGTCCTTGAGAAACTGTGTCTCCTGCGCATCCTTCAGGGGAATGTATAGCATCGGGTCACCACCAGAGGAGACCATGCGTCGTGTCAGGCCGACTACGGTGTATTCATTGCGGCGAATGCGGATGCGTGCGCCCAGCGGCAATCCACTCTTCACATCTGCCACCGCTTCGTAGTGAGAACGGGTAATGGGACGACCGGCGATAAGATAATCCGGCTCACCCGGACGACCGGGCTCAAAACCCACTACCATCACCCGTGTCTCCTTGCCGGCGTGACGTATCTGCATGGTGAGATAGGTTACGTTACCCGCCTCAGCGACACCGGGGATCCCGGAGATGCTGCGGTAGAGATCATCACGCACACTGGAGGGTTCGGCATACGGCCCCAAAGTGTCCTGCTGCACTACCCACAGGTCGGCACCGCCATTCTGGATCAACACCCTGGCATCATCGACCATGCCGCGGTAGATCCCCGCCATCGAGAGGGTGACGCCGATAAGCAGTCCAAGACCGACACCGGTAAAGATAAACTTTCCCAGACCGTCATAAATATCCCGTACTGCGAGGTTAATCATTGGGGGGGATCACTGGGTCGGGGAGATCAGGGATGAGACAACTTTTATATTCGCCCCCTCAGTGAGCGCCTGCTGCGTGTGAACCACCACCTGTTCATTCTGTAGCAGGCCATCAATGATTTGAACACGCCCGTCCAGTGTACTCACCCCGAACCGCATCACGCGGAAGGTGATGCTCTCATCGTTCAACACCCATACCCCGTCCTGTTGCTCTACCCTGCGTCGGGCGGCGGCAGGGATCCAGCGTGCGTTTTCAATCTCTTCGGTCCAGATGGTCACCTCGACCAGTTCGCCGACCGGTACACTGCCCGGTGTCTGGGAAAAACTGAGATTGACACTGCGCTCCTCGGTCACCGGATCACTGACCCAGTCAAGCCGTGTCACCCTGGCAGGCTGTGGGGAATTAGGTGCCGAGCGGAGGATCACCTCGGCACGCTGGTCGACACGAATACTCCCCGCCTGCCGCTGATCAATACGGGCACTTACCCATAAGCTGGTCGGATCGATAACCTCGATAATCGGCTGCCCGGCAACCATGGTAGTACCGGGTTCGGCATGACGGGCAGTAACGATGCCATCGACCGGACTGGTCAGACGCAACTGTTCACGTAGCTTGCGAACACCATCGGCATCGGACAGGGCCCGCTCCCGGTCATGGCGTGCCGCCTGCAAATTGGCGAAAGATGCGTCCACCGCAGCCCCGGTTGCATTCACCTCGTGGCGTTTATTCAGGATATCCTGTTCACTAACATGTCCATCCTTGCGCATCTGCTCATAGCGCAGCAAATCGGCCTGTGCCAGTTTGTGCCGACTTTTTGACTCGGCCAGTGAGGCCTGTGCCGCCCGTATCGCATGCTCAGCCCGCTCGGCAGCGAGGCGAGCACTCTCGACACGTTGATCCAGGTCCACCGCCTCCATTTGAGCCAGTAGTTGTCCGGCCTGAACCCTGTCGCCCACATCAACCAATACCTCGGCTATGCGACTCGGCGTGGTTGGTCCCAACACATAGCTGCGCCGCGCCTCGACGGTGCCAATGCCAAACACCGAAGTGGTCAGGGTTCCTGTATCGGGTGTGGTTATCGTAACCTTAATCGGTGCCAGTGGCCCCTGGGTAGCAACCACCCAGCCAAAGGTGGCAAAGATCAGCAGCCCAATCAGGGCCAGCCTCCACCTGCTCTTTATTACCGCCTGCATTGATGAGTACCTTTAATTTACCGGGGGGGGTATAGAGCTCATTGGAGCTGTTGGTGTTACCGTTGTTAAGCGTTCTGTATGCGCCTACGTCCCAGTGTGAATGCCAACAGGGCGATGGTAATCCAGACACTCGAACGCACCGTCATTGCCACTGCAGTGCGCATCTCGTAGGCACCATCGTCCAGGATATAAACCCCAAGGAGCATGAAGACTGCCACGGTGGCCACGGCGATCAAGGCCGCCAGGTTCCTCGCCCAGTGCCGTTGTTGCCAGAGTCCTATCCCAGTCGCTATATAAGCAAAGCCGGCCATAAAGTTGAACCAGAGAACAAAGGGTACATAGTTGCCGGCTGCCTGGTGGGCCTCGCCATCGGTAAAGAGAACCATCCCTCCAGACTTGAGGGTAAGCATGCCAAATAGAATGGCGACCAGGGATATCAACCGGAATACGATTGTGTGTTTAGGTTTTACATCGGTCATGAATCACTCCTATTTATATTTGAATGGCCGAGTTTCCAGTGCTTATGCAAGTCTAGATAACCATCTAGAGTCCGTGGATGCTCTTTGTTGATGGTGTTCTGTTCGTTTGTCACTTCCGCGGCAGGTGGTTCGATAGATGATTTTTCAGTGTACTGTGAGTGTTTGATTCTCATGGGTTTATCCTGTTCCGTGTTACCACTATTATTAGCGGCCATCATGTTCTGAGGCAGACTAAGCAACGGCACATAAATAAGTACGGTTAGAAATACTTTTTTAAGTTTCATGATTGGCATATCAATTCGATTTGAAATCGCTCTCATCGAGCAAACTTAGTATAAGGTTTCGCTATCCATGGATATCAAAGCCATTGTTTATGTAATGCGTAATTTGCCAAATCTCCCCTTCGGAGAGTCGTTCTCCAAATGAGGGCATCTCGGTGCCAAGTGATTTTCCGCCTTCTGACATGGTCCAGAAGAAAAAGATATCCGTCGCTATGGGCAATCTACGGGTAAACGCGAGATTTGCCGGACGGGGAACCAATGTTTTGCCTGCCGGTCCATCACCTTTACCGGATGCACCGTGACATACCAGACATTGCCCTTGGTAGAGTGTTTTCCCATTAGCAATGTTTTCTGTAGATTCAGGCAGTGGGTTTTTCAGACCCACATACTTGCCTGGTATTTTCCCCCACATATATTGCGCATAACGGTCAATATTGAGGGGACGAGAACCATTAATGTCCATATGGGTGCAACCGGTCATTAGCACGCTAAACAATAGTAGTGAGATGACATAGCCTGCGCGTAATGGAAACATAGTTCTTATCGGGGAGGCTGGTGTTTACTAAATATTTTTAATGACCACGACCACCGCCGCCACCACTACGTGAACCATATCCAGAACCATAACCACCGCCCCCTTCTGAGCCACCGCTGCTACCCTGTCCATAGCGGTACTTGTTGCCGGAACCCTCACCGCTTCCCTGGCCATAACGGTTCTTCTTGCCAGAGCCATCACCACTGCCCTGTCCACCACCATTGAGTTCTTTATAGAGTGCACGCTCTTCAGCACTCATTGACTGCATCCGGCTCTGCATCTCGGCACGTCTCTGTTCCATTGCGGCATCCTCACCATCATCCGCCAGGCTAACAGTGCTACCCAGCAGAAGAAGTGAACCGCTAATTAAGGCCATTATTTTAATCATCTGATTTTTTCCTTGTCGTATAATTGTCGGGTTTGCTACTGTGGCTGTGTGTGAAACCACAGGTCTGGAATTTCTTTACGGTTGTCATTATGCCGGTAAGCTGTTTCTAAATAATTTCTATAGGAACGTATTTTGTTACAAAATATTTCAATCGATTGTTGTAAGGAGTGACTCTGGTGAGTCAGGACAAGCATAAAGAGACACTACTGATTGTCGATGATGAGCTGCGCCTGCAACAGTTGCTGTCGGACTATCTTGCGGAGCAGGGTTATGCCACTGCTACGGTGGGGAGTGGTGAAGCGATGGACCGCTGGCTTGATGAGCATCATCCAGATCTTATTATTCTGGATTTGATGTTACCTGGTGAAGATGGCCTGTCATTGGCTCGACGACTACGTAGCAACGGTAATATTCCAATTATCATCCTCTCTGCCCGGGGCGAAGAGGTGGATCGAATCATTGGTCTGGAGGTCGGTGCGGATGATTATCTGGCAAAACCCTTCAATCCTCGCGAACTGCTGGCGCGTATTCGTGCCGTGCTGCGTCGTGGTAGTCCGGAAGAAGCGGCACCCGTAGTGAGTTTGCAATTAGGGCCTGCTGGGGAGGGTAAACGGGCTGCATCCTCCGCAACGGTTTCGACGTTCGGGGAGTTTACGCTCGATTTGGAGGGACAGGTGTTGTGGCAGAACGGGGTCGAGGTGGAACTCACCAGTGGGGAGATGGCACTGCTGATCGCCCTGGTTGAGCATCCAAACCGTGTACTCAGTCGTGAGCGTTTGATGGATCTGATTAATTCCGGTGAACAGGATCCCTTTGACCGGAGTATTGATGTTCGCATTACTCGGTTACGACGCAAGATAGAGGACGGTAGCGCAAAGCCACGTTTTATCCGTACTGTCTGGGGGGAGGGTTATCGCTTCACCCCTGATACGAACCCCGGCATGTAGCGCTAACCGATGAGAATCCCTAACACGATTTTTTTTAAGACGGCATCAACACTGGTCGTCAGCCTGTTACTGCTAGCAATGATTGTTCTGGCAAGTACCGCCTACTTTGTCCTTGTCCCGGTCGGCAAGCGTTCCGCAGATGATCTGGCTGCACTGCTGGTGCTCTCAGCACAGACCTGGAAGGAGCTGCCGCCAGCCACTCGTCCCGATTTTGAAACCGAATTAATTACCGCGCATGGAATCAGGTTACTGAATGATCAGAAGCCACTTGGAAGTCCAGAACACTTGCACCTCTATCTTTACCAACGTTTGTTACAGAAATCCCTTGAACGGCGTCTTGGTGGGATTAGTATGGTGGCTGTCGGTACTGATAGTCGATACCCCGGGTGGATATGGATCGACCTGCAGGCAGTGGAAAATACTCCCCGATTAGGTATATCGGCCGAACGCATTGGTGCACGACCTCCGTGGGCACTTTTGGCGATGGCCATTGCAATTGTGGTGATGGCGGTTGGTACCGCACTGATCATCGCGTTACGCCTTTCTCGACCTCTTGCAACGCTTTCAGCTGCCACTACGGCAGTGGGTCGGGGTGAGAAGAAACTGGTGCTTGAGGATAAGGGCCCCGATGAGATGGTGACCCTGGCACGCAACTTTAACCAAATGTCATCTGAGGTCTCCGAACTTCTGGAGAACAGGACGACACTTCTTGCCGGAATCTCTCATGACCTTCGTACTCCCCTTACGCGTATTCGTCTTGCTCTGGAAATCAGGCACGACGCCATGGACACTACACTTCGCTCCGAGCTCGAAAATGATATTGGAGAGATGGAACAACTCCTTGAACAGTCGCTATTGCTCGCTCGTGGTGTAACGAAAGATGAGCACCTGCAGGAGCGAGATCTAGTGATGGTGTTATCAACCTTGGCGGCACAGATTGAGGCTGAATGGCTGGCACAACATTCTGAGAGTGAGTGCCGGATTGAATTTAAAGCTGAGGACACGATGAACGTTGGCTGGCTTTGGCCATTGCCAGAGCAGAGTTTCATGAGGGTGCTACATAACCTGATTGAAAACGCGTTGCGCTACGGTAATGACAAGCCGATCACGATTGCGTTACAACGCCATGATGGATATCCCTTGATCTCCATCCTGGATCGTGGCCCAGGGATTCCGGAGGAGAAACGTGAAACGGTATTTCGCCCATTCTATCGGCTAGAGGCTTCGCGCAACTCGATGACGGGTGGTAGTGGTCTTGGCCTGGCGATTGTAGGGCAACTTTGTCAGGCTCAGGGTTGGGAAGTGGAGATCCAGCCGCGTAGTGGCGGTGGTAGTGAGGCGCGATTGTTACTTGGTCGTAGCTGAAACTATTGTATTCCTGGCACTTGTACAATCGTCAGCAACTTTCCGCTAATATTTGATTTAACTTTATAAGTCCATATTTTACAGTGGACAGATGATGACAAGATTCTTGCACAGTGTGAGTGTTTTCAGACTTTCGTGCTTCTATTGTTAATGACTATTTATTTTCAGATTCAGATGATTTATGTCACCTCAGTTAAAGTAATAAGTACTAGTCCATTATTTGTTTTCCAGTGCATGCTGAATTGCAGGCAGCATTCTCCTGACACTGTCAAAACCCTCAGCAATAGCCTCTTCGGCACGATCAAATTCGAGCAGTCCAAGTTTGCCCAGGCGCGGTGACAGCAGTACGTCTGGCGGGTCGCCGGCCATACGGCTTTTGGTTATGCGATCCTGCATGATGTTAATGGCGCTGGCCATTACCTCGAACAGGCCGGGAACCTCGCGCTGCTGCTCGATGCTATTAATCCATTGCGACATGCGTGTGTCTTTCAGGCTGTCGCTGACCTTGTCGAGCATCTGCGCGAAGAGGTCACGCTCTTCATGTTCAGTTTTCTCTTTTGCTATGTGCAGGTGTTTGCCGACGATGTCGCTGTTGAGATTGACGGCGATAATGATCTCGGCACCCATGGCACGGCACAGGGAGACTGGAACCGGGTTGGTAAGGCCCCCATCGACCAGCCAGCGGTTATCCAGTTCTACTGGTGAGAACAGGCCGGGCAGGGCAAGGGATGCACGCACTGCAGTGGGTAGTGCCCCGTTCTGCAGCCAGACCTCACGCCCGCTATTGAGGTCGGTAGCAACGGCGGCGAAGGGTATGGGTAGCTGCTCGATGTTGAGCTGGGCGATCTTGTCGCTAAAGGAGCTCATCAGGCTATCGCCCTGAATAAGACCACCGCTCAGCTTTACATCGAGCAGACGAACTACGTCGAGAAAACTGAGCTTATTGACCCAATGTTCGAGAATATTCAGGTGCCCTCCTGCGTAGGCGGCGCCTACCAGCGAGCCGATGGAGCAGCCGGTAACGATATCGGGCTTAATGCCCTGTTCTTCCAGCGCGCGTATTACGCCAATGTGTGCCCAGCCGCGTGCTGAGCCGCTGCCGAGGGCGAGTCCGATCTTTGTCTGTGCCATGATTTCTCCTTGTCTCAAGATTATAGGGCCAATGACAGGCATTGACATACACAAGGGACGAGCGATTGGTTAACATCGGTCTATGAGTATGTTACGAAATGCTGTTTTTTCTGTTCTGGCCCTGATTGGTGTCACCCTATGCGCGCAAGCGGCACTGGTGGATGAGGTGCCAGATGGCCCGGCCCTGGATGATCAGGCGCTAGATGAGGTGGTTCGCTACCCTGACTGGTTTCAACTCAGTTTTCTCAATTTGCGTGAGGATCTGCAGCAGGCGTTGCGATATAAAAAGCGCGGTCTGATTGTCTATTTTGGACAACACGACTGTCCCTACTGTTACGCCCTGATTGAGAAGAATCTGCGCTTACCTGATATCGAGTCCTATACCCGTCGCTATTTTGATGTGGTAGCGGTGGACATCCATGGTATGGAGTCGGTGGTCGATATGAACGGTGAGGAGATGAGCGAGCAGGAGTTGGCCGATAGCCTTGGTGTGGATTTTACTCCAACCCTGATCTTCTATGATGCTGAGGGTAAGGAGGCGATGCGCCTGCGTGGTTATTATCCTCCCTACAAATTTCGTGCAGCGCTGGAGTACATGGCCGATGCACACTATCGGGAGGAGAGTTTCCGCGATTACCTGGAGCGGGCTGACCCGCCTATGGCATTTGAGCAGGGTGGCCTTAATGAGGCAGAGTTTTTTTCTGCCCCCCCTTATGCACTGGATCGTAGTCGTTTGCCCGCAGAGCAGCCGTTGGCGGTGTTTTTTGAACAGGGGGACTGTCACGCTTGCGACATTCTTCATACCTCGCCGTTGGGTAACGCTGAAATTCTGGAACAGCTGACGGGCTTTGAGAGTGTGCAGCTCGATATCTGGGCTGATACCCCGGTGCTTACCCCTGGTGGTGAGCGCACCACGAGTCGTGCCTGGGCACAAAAACTGGGGCTCTTCTATACGCCTAGTGTGATCTTCTTTGATGAACTCGGTAAGGAGATTATTCGAGTCGATTCAGTGGTCGGTTTTTATCGACTGCGCAAGGTGCTCGATTACATTAGTAGTGGTACCTACAAGCGCGGTATTCCACTGCTCCGGTATCGTCGCTCTAGTTCAGGAGAGCAGTAAGGTGGCCGCTGAAAATATCAATAAACTGTTGCAGGTTATGGCAGCCTTGCGTGACCCGGAGGGTGGTTGTCCCTGGGATATTGAGCAGGACTTTTCGACTGTTGCCCCCTACACCATTGAAGAGGCCTATGAGGTGGCCGATGCCATTGAACGCGGCGAGTTGGGTGAGTTGCGCGATGAGCTGGGCGATCTGTTATTTCAGGTGGTATTCCATGCGCGTATCGCCGAAGAGCAGGGAGTCTTTGATTTTGATGATGTGGTAACGGCGATTGTGGAAAAGATGATTCGCCGACATCCCCACGTCTTTGCTGATGAGGAGGTAGCCGACGCCGAGGCGCAGACTCGCGCCTGGGAGGCGCAGAAGGTTAAGGAGCGTAAGGTGAAGGGACAGAGTAGCAGTCTGCTCGATGGGATCACCCTCGGCTTGCCCGCTCTCAGTCGTGCCGAGAAGTTGCAGAAGCGTGCGGCGGGTGCCGGTTTTGACTGGCCGGAGATCGCCCCGGTGTTCGATAAGATCCACGAGGAGATCGAAGAGGTACATGCGGAGCTGGATGGCGATGACCATCAGGCACTGCATAATGAGATCGGCGGCCTGCTGTTTGCCTGCGTCAACCTAGCACGACATGCCGGGGTTGATGCGGAGCAGGCACTACGTTCTGCTAATAAAAAATTCGTAGACCGTTTTCAGTATGTGGAACAGGCGTTAGCCATGCAGGGAAGCTCGATAGAGGAGGCGGATGTTGAACGTATGGACGGGTTATGGGATGAGGCGAAAGCTAAAGAGAAGAGAGTTTAAGGAGTAGGCACCACACCGGATGGTGCGATGCCTGTCGTACTTAGCGAACGGTGTAGAAGAAGCCGTCGCTACTGCCAAAGTAGATGCGGTTATTATCGATTACCGCCGAGCTACTAATAGCTCCTTGAGTATCCAGTTTCCACTGCTGCTTGCCACTGTTGGCATTGACCGCATGCATTTTCTTGTCGTAGCCCCCTACATAGACCAGGCCACTACCGAGAATCGGTGAGGCAGTGATCCAGTCTTTGGTTTTGTACTTCCATCTGGGGCTATGTTTTTTCATATCGATGGCGTAGAGGTGGTTGTCATGGCTACCCACGTAGACCACACCACTGCCGATGGCAGCGGCACCGTTGATGGCAGCGGCAGTACGATAACGCCACTTTTGCTGCCCGGTCTTGATCTCGACAGCGTAGAGGGCATTGTCCTGACTGCCGACGTAAACGATGCCGTTACTTATTGCCGGTGAAGCGTGAATCTTACCCTTGGTGCTGAAGCGCCAGCGCTCGTTGCCACTGCCTGCCTCGACTGCGAACAGATTCATATTGTCGCTACCAAAGAAAACCAGACCATTATCGACAGCAGGGGAGGAGTAGATGGCTTCTCCTGCGTCGAATTGCCAGCGCTCACTGCCGCTGGCGATGTCGATGGCGAACAGTTTGCCAGCTACGTTGCCGATATAGAGGATACCCTCGACCAGTGCCGCAGAGGTGGTGACTGAGCCGCCGGTTGCCAGCTTCCAGACCTGCTGGCCGGTGGCAATATCGATGGCGTAGACCTTGCCGTCGTGGCTGCCCACATAGGCGATGCCGGCGGAAATTGCCGGTGCGCCACCGATAGGGCCTCCGGCCTTGAAGCGCCATTTTTCATCACCGCTATCCAGGTCGACGGCGAAGAGATAGCCACCACTGTTACCGAAGTAGGCGACACCGTCACTGACCACGGAGGGGGTCTTGATGGCTGATTTGCTGTTGAACTTCCGCTCCAGTCGATTCAACGTACTAACACCGCCGCTGTAAACTCCACTGTGGGCCGCATCACCGCGGTACATGTCTACCTTGGCCGCGCCGCAGCCGCCAAGGGCAAGGGCGCTCAGTAGCACCAAAGCACGTTTCTGCATTATATCTCTCCTTAGTTATATCCTGACCTGCCACGCTCTTACGGCGGGTCAGTAGCATTGTTTATCTGCCGCTGACTATGCCATATACGGTGATGTCTCGCCATGATGGGCGTCACACTACCTATATCTTGACGATATATATTGTTCTGATATATTTATTAAATGGATGTAAAAACACTCTGTCTTGGCGTGCTCAGCCTTGGTGAGGCGAGCGGGTATGAGATCAAGAAATTTTTCGAGGACGGCTTCAGCCACTTCTATGTGGCGGGTTTTGGCTCGATCTATCCGGCGCTAGCCCAACTTACCCGTGACGGGCATGTAACCTGTAGCAATATTGAGCAGGAGAAGCGTCCGGCGAAGAAGGTCTATCGCATTACTAATTCCGGCGTTGCCCTGTTCCACCATGAACTGGCACAGGGCTACCCGTCTCACAAAGTGCGCTCCGATTTTCTGCTACAGATGGTGTTTGCCACCTTTTTGTCATCAGCTCGCCTTGATGAGGTGCTGACACAGCGTAGCGAAGATTTGCAGGCAGAACTGCAGCACATTGGTAACTATTGTGAGCGTGATGATATCCCGCAGGGAGGACATTTTGCTCTGGGTTATGCCCAGGCGGTATTACAGGCTGGGCGCGACTATATTGAGAATAACCGCGATGCACTGATAGCCGAAATTAAAGAGAAGGATCTATGATGGTTTTAGCTCATGCGACCAAGATTACTACGCTGTTGTCCGCGTGCTTATTTTGCTCTGTGCTCGCACAGGCAGCAGAGAAACCTGCACCGGTACGTGCAGCCTCGTTCTCATTGCTGGCTATCCATCCTGCGGTAAGTGCTCCAGCGCAGGTGCTAAGTCTTAATGACAGTCGAATTGAGTCGTCTCTTGCCGCTACGGTAGAGCAGATTCGGGTACGTGTCGGTGATGTGGTCGAAGCCGAGACGGAATTATTGCACCTGGAGTGTGGTGATCAGCGCAATATCCTGCAGCAGAGCAAGGCCGGACGGGATGCCCTCAAGGCCCGCAAAGTATTTGCTGATTTCCAGTATGCTCGTGCCCGCTCGCTGGTGAAGAGTAAGAACATATCCGATGAAAAACTGCGTCAACACAAGGCCGATGCCGGGGCACTACAGGCGGAGTTGGCCGGGGCCGAGGCAGGCGTGGCGCAGGCATTGCGTAATGTAGAGCGTTGCACCGTATTCGCTCCCTTTAAGGCAGTGGTGGTGGAGCGCCTGATCGGGGTTGGTGAGAAGGTGCAACCCGGTAAGCCATTACTGCGCCTGCTGGATCTATCGGCGCTGGAGGTGTCGGCACAGGTGCCAGAGTTTGATGCTGAATCTCTGCGGCAAGCAGAGACACTGACTCTGCTGGTGGATGCTAAGCGCTATCCACTTAAGTTACGTAGTGTGATACCGGCTCTGGATCCGCGCTCGCGCAGTCGTGAATTGCGACTCGATTTTGTTGAACAGACGGCACAGCCGGGCAGCAGTGGACGGCTACAGTGGCTTAAGCTGCAACCTCACTTACCCGCTGAACTCCTGCTGCGCCGAGACGGTCAGTATGGAGTCTATGTGTTGCGAAAGGGGGTGGTGGAGTTTGTTGTCATTGACGGCGCACGTGAGGGTAGTCCCGCTGCACTTGATCTGCCCGGCGATACGTTGATTGTGACGGAGGGGCGTTACGGCCTCAATCATGGTGATGCCGTGATTGTAGTGGAGTAACTTATGCTCGCCCGTTTCCTGCAGCACCACGTGCTGGCCAACCTTAGTTTTGTGTTGGTGCTGGTGCTTGGCATCGCCGCCTATAATATGTTGCCGCGGGAGAAAGACCCCACCATCAACTTCAACTGGATCCAGATCACCACAGCGATGCCCGGTGCCTCTGCCGAGGATGTGGAGAAGTTGATCACCACCCCGCTGGAAGATGCGGTTGCCAAAATCTCCGACATTCGTTTTATCTCCAGTGTTAGTCGTGAATCGGTCTCCAGTGTTTTGATACGTTTTAATGATGTGCCTCCGCGCATATTTGACAAACGTCTCAATGATTTGCGTCGCGAGGTACAGAATGTTGAGAACACCGAGTTGCCGGAAGTGGCCAACTCCCCCTTCATCTATGAAATCACTTCGGCCAGTGCCTTTCCAACGGCCAGCCTGGTGCTGCAGGGGCAGGCCAACGATGAGCAGTTGCGCTTTCATGGAAGGCAGCTGGACAAAGATCTGGAGCGACTGGCGGGCATTGACCGGGTCGACTCCATCGGTCTGCGCGACCCGGAACTTAGGGTGGTATTTGATCCAGCGCGGGTGAGTGCCCTGGGTCTTACCCCGGGCGATCTGGCGGATACAGTCAGCCTCTATTTCCGCGATCTCTCTGCCGGTAGCGTGCGCATGGACAACCGTGAGGTGTTGTTGCGCCTGGTGGGTACCGGTGACTCGCCGGGTTTGCTTGAATCCCTGCCGGTGATCACCGCCAGGGGGGAGGTGACACTGGGCTCCCTGGCTGAGGTACAGCGTGACAGGGAGAGGGCAAACAGGCTGGTCAGCTATAACGGGCAGCCGGCACTGTTTATGAGTGTGTTCAAGAAAGAGAGTGCCAATACCCTGGAGCTGGTTGATCGGCTTCACAGCTTCATGGAAGAGCGAAACAAGACTCTCAGCACCTTTGGTCTGCATCTGGTCTTGGTTGATGATCAAACCACCTCTACCCGCAATGCGATCAAGGTGATGGAAACTAATGCAGTGTTGGGTCTGATACTGGTGCTGCTGGTGACGTGGGGCTTTCTGGGCTCGCGCATCTCTTTTTTCATTACCATCGGCATTCCCTTCACTCTGGCCGGTACCTTTCTGGTGCTCTCCATCATCGGTCAGACCCTGAACAACTCGATATTGCTGGGGGTGGTGATCAGTCTCGGTATGCTGGTGGACGATGCAGTGGTGGTGGTGGAGGGCATGTATTACCGGCTGCGTCATGGCATGGCAGCGACGCAGGCTGCGGTGGAGTCGTTGCGTGAGGTGTTTGCGCCGGTAACGACCTCGGTGCTTACCACTATGGCGGCCTTTATGCCGCTGATGTTGATGCCCGGTATTTTGGGTCAGTTCATGATGGTGATCCCGCTGGTGGTCACGCTGGCACTGGCGATATCCCTGTTTGAGGCCTACTGGATCCTTCCGTCGCATGTGATTGGTGCGAAGGTTAATTTTGATAAACCTTCCCGTTTTCATCATAAGCGTGAGCTTTACACCCACTGGATGCAGGTGAAATATTCTCGTCTGTTGATTAAGGCGATGCGTTACCCAGGGCGTAGTGCAGCGGTGGTGTTGCTGCTTTTCGCGGTAGCCATCGGTGCGCTCGCTGCTGGGCGAATTAATGTCAACTTCTTTGCCATGGAGTCGTTACGACTCTTCTACATCAACGTGGAGATGCCACCGGGTACGCCGTTGGATCTGAGCCTGCAGAAGAGCCGTGAGGCGGAGCAGCGTATTCGCTCGGGGCTGTTGCCGGGCGAGGTGCGTGGCATGGTGAGTTATGCCGGGATTATGTTTACTGCGATGGAACCCCTGATGGGGGACAACTATGCCCAGGTGATGGTCAGCCTCAATCCGCAACAGGGTGATATGCGCAGTACCCATGAGTTGGTTGAAGCCGTGCGTCCGCTGCTGGCCGATCTTACAGGCGTGGCCGAACTCTATTTCTTTGAGATGAAGGATGGGCCACCTACAGAAAAGCCGATTAAGGTGAAAGTGCGTGGTGATGATTTTGAGCAGATCGGTGTGGCGGTTGATGCGCTGAAGGGGATCCTTGGCAACATCAAGGGGGTGAGTGACATTAGTGATAATGACAGCCCCGGAGCTATGGAGTTAGTACTTACTGTCAATCATGATGCGGTGAACCGTGCCGGACTTAGCCCGGCGGTGCTATCGCGCCTGATCCGCATGTTGGGCGATGGTGAGGTGGTCTCTAGCGTACAGGTACGTGGTGAGAAGGTGGAGGTACGGGTTCTGGCCGAGCAGCATCACCGCGATCTCGAATCCCTGTTGCGCACCCCCATTGCCCTGCCCGATGGTAGCGAGATGGCCCTGGGTGAGCTGGTGGATAATCGGGTGGAGTACGGGCGCTCAAATATCCGTCACCACAATCTGCGCCGGGCAATCACGCTGGAGGCTGACCTCGACAAGGGGGTGGTGGATACCGTTAGCGCTAATGCCCGGTTGCTGGAAGAGTGGCAGGCTATTGCCTCCAACCACCCCGGTATTAATCTCGATTTCTCCGGTGAGCTGGATGATATCAATGAGAGCCTTGATTCAATTTTCATCCTCTTTACCTTTGGTCTGGGTCTGATCTACCTCATTCTTGGCACCCAGTTTGGTAGCTACTTCCAGCCGCTGTTGATCATATTCACCATCCCGATGGCCCTCACGGGTGTGTTACTGGGTCTCTGGATCACCGGTAATCCGCTTAGCCTCTATACTCTCTATGGGGTGGTAGCGCTGGGTGGTATCGCGGTTAATGCAGCCATTGTCCTGATCTCTGCGGCCAATGCGCGACTCAACTCGGGAATGAGTGTGCTGCATGCTACGGTTTATGCAGCACGTCGCAGGATGATTCCCATCATTATTACCTCGCTGACCACTATCGCCGGGCTGTTCTCGCTGGCCACGGGACTGGGTGGCCACTCGTTGATATGGGGGCCGGTTGCCACTGCCATCGTGTGGGGCCTGGCCTTCTCCACCGTCCTCACCCTGTTTGTTACCCCTATGCTCTATCGCTTTTTCATGGGTCTGGTCCGCCGCTAGCGTAAATAGAGTTAGCCCTGGTTTTGTTGCCCTGCTATTGGGCGAGCACATGGTGAATGCACAAAAGTAGTGCATATAATGACCGTATCGTCTGTTTGAACTCCGCTAACACACTGATTTTGTTTGCAGCACTAACTTGGTGCATTTCTTGCTGTGTTCTGAGGCAATTCAAATGTTCTTAGGATGAACCATGGAAAACACTAGCGGTATCGATACTCTATTTGTCCTTCTCGGCGCTATTATGGTGCTGGCAATGCACGCCGGATTTGCCTTTCTTGAGGTGGGAACGGTACGTAAGAAGAATCAGATCAACGCCCTGGTGAAGATCATTGTTGATTTCGCCGTCTCTACGATTGCCTATTTCTTCATAGGTTATAGCGTCGCCTACGGCATGGGCTTTTTCGATGCCGCCCCGGTACTCACCGAGAAGAACGGCTATGAGCTGGTGAAGTTCTTCTTCCTGCTCACCTTTGCCGCCGCCATTCCGGCGATTATCTCCGGTGGTATTGCCGAGCGGGCTAAGTTCAACCCGCAACTTGCTGCTACCTTCGTTCTGGTCGCTCTTGTCTATCCCCTCTTTGAGGGAATCACCTGGAACGGCAACTTCGGTGTTCAGGCCTGGATAGCATCCACCTTTGGTGCTGAGTTCCACGATTTTGCAGGTTCGGTAGTAGTGCATGCCATGGGTGGCTGGATCGCGCTGGGTGCAGTGGTACTGCTTGGTCACCGCAAGGGACGCTATGGCAAGAATGGTGAGGTCTATGCCCATCCGCCCTCAAGCGTCCCCTTTCTCGCGCTGGGAGCCTGGATCCTCACCGTCGGCTGGTTTGGTTTTAACGTGATGTCGGCGCAGAGTGTCGATGGCATCTCAGGTCTGGTGGCGGTCAACTCACTGATGGCGATGGTTGGCGGTATCCTCTCCGCCCTTATCGCGGGAAAGAATGACCCGGGTTTCGTACACAACGGCCCGCTCGCCGGTCTGGTAGCGGTCTGTGCCGGTTCTGACCTGATGCACCCAATGGGTGCATTGATTACCGGCCTTATTGCCGGTGGTCTCTTTGTCTGGACCTTCACTCTGGTGCAGAACAAGTGGAAGATTGATGATGTACTGGGTGTCTGGCCCCTGCACGGTCTGTGTGGCGCCTGGGGCGGTATCGCTGCCGGTATCTTCGGGCTGGAGGCACTAGGTGGTATGGGTGGCGTCACCTTTATGGGGCAGCTTGCCGGTACCGTGATGGGAGTGTCCATTGCCGTCGTCAGTGGCTTTATCGTCTACGGTGTGTTGAAGAAGGTGGTTGGTTTGCGTCTATCTGATGAGGATGAGTTTGAGGGGGCAGATTTGGCCATTCACAAGATTGCAGCGGAGCCTAGCTTCGATCGTTAAGTTTATTTTGTGGTGTCGAAAAAAGACGGGCTGTGAGGCCCGTTTTTTTTATGCGTGTTGAAGAACCTATTGAGCGTCGCCAGGGAGTAGTGCCGGACGTTCAGCAACAGGCTTATTCAGCCATTTAACCATATAACGCACTTTCTTGGATTTGATGTTTTCCATGTTCTCTTCAGCCCATTTCTGCGAGTCGGCATTGGTTTCGACCAGCTGACAGCCATTGTTCCATTGCTCAAATTGTTTGCTACCAAGTTCCGTTTTTCTCACCGGAGCAAGGGAGAAACGAGCCTTCCATGCCCCCATGCGCGGGGTGACTTTGGCGTAATAGGTCTTGTTGGCCAACACTTCTGCACTCATGAAATCAGCGCTCTCGCCTACGGTCATGAAGGTATACTTGCCAGGCTCAACCTGATAGGCGACTTTTTTCTTGGCAGCCACAATACCGACAAGTTGCGGCTCCTCACCGCTAACGTTGAATACAGATGACTGGACAGCAAAACCTATTGAGGAGGGGCGCATGAAGACGATCATCGCTTTGCCGGGCTGTGGTGTTATATGGACCTCGCTGGCGGGTACCTCGCGCATGTTCTTGATGCTGCCGGCACACCCGGATAGGAGGACAAACAGGAGCAGTATGAGGCTGATAAATGCCTTCTGCATAAGAGATTTCTGGCTTTCCATGGTGTAACTCCTTTTTCAGGATCGATGTCGAAAAGTGCAAGATGGCGGTGGAGGTGAACACCTCCTGCTCGATGCTGATACCACACAATGAAATTAAAGCTCAGTTACCCGTTTTCGCAAGTAGCGTTTATCGTATCCGTCAGGGATATGGGAAGTAGTTAGTGATGAACTAGTGCTGCGATGTTGTTTTTCGCCCTAGGGAGTCGAGGGCATAGCGGTGTATGGCTTCAGGGTAGATCCTGTGCTCCTGTTCAAGCACACGGGCGGCGAGTTTCTCTGGGGTGTCGCCTTCAAGGATCGGAACACGGGCCTGAAGTAATACCTGACCGGAGTCAAGTTCGGTGGTGACCAGGTGGACACTGCAACCGGCTTCGCTATCACCCGCCTCAATGGTGCGGGCATGGGTGTTGGTGCCCTTGTAACGGGGCAGCAGTGATGGGTGGATGTTGAGCATGCGCCCCTCATAGTGATGGACGAAGCTATCGCTGAGGATACGCATGAATCCGGCCAGTACGACTAGACCGGGTTCATATTGATCGATGGTGCGGCTAAGTTCGGCATCGAAGGCCTCGCGGCCGTCGAACCGGGTGTGGTCGATGACTACGGTTTTAATTCCAGCGTTGTTTGCCCGCTCCAGCCCGTAGGCGTCGGCCTTGTTGCTGATCACGGCGCGGATCTCCACCGGCAGTCCGTTGTTGGCGGCGGAATCGATAATGGCCTGCAGGTTGGAGCCGCTCCCTGAGATGAGGACGACAATGGGGAGCTTTGCGGCAGTCATTACTTGATAATGACCTGCTCACCGTCGCTGTGTTCTTCGATATTACCGATTATGACCGCCTCTTCACCAGCGGCCTTGAGCTCCTCGATAGCCTGCTGTGCCTGCTCGGCGGCAACTACGACCACCATGCCTATGCCGCAGTTAAAGGTACGATACATTTCGCTTTCGGCTATATTGCCCTGTTGCTGCAACCAGCCGAAGACGGCAGGACGCTGCCAGCTGCTGCCGTTGATGACGGCGCGGCAGTTCTCAGGCAATACGCGTGGCAGGTTCTCCGGCAGACCACCGCCTGTGATGTGGCAGAGTGAATGCACGTCGACCTTATTAATGAGGTCGAGCAGCGGCTTGACATAGATGCGGGTCGGCTCAAGCAGTTGTTCGCCCAGCGGACGCCCGGCGAGATCATCGTCGAGACGGGCTCCGCTGACTTCCAGCACCTTGCGCACCAGCGAGTAGCCGTTGGAGTGAGCACCGGAGGAGCTGATGCCGAGAATGGTGTCGCCTGCCTTGACCTTGGAGCCATCGATTACCTTGCTCTTCTCGACGATGCCGACGCAGAAACCGGCCAGATCGTAGTCCTCACCCTCGTACATACCGGGCATCTCGGCGGTCTCACCGCCACTGAGCGCGCAGCCGGAGAGCTCACAGCCGTCGGCGATCCCTTTGATAACATCGGTTGCGGCATCGACATTGAGGCTGCCGGTAGCGTAGTAGTCGAGGAAGAACAGTGGCTCGGCGCCGCCGACGATAAGGTCATTCACGCACATTGCCACCAGATCGATGCCGATGGTGTCGTGCTTGCCCATATCCATCGCCAGCTTTAGCTTGGTGCCGACCCCATCGGTACCGGAGACCAGTACCGGCTCCCTGTAGCGATCCAGCGGGACCTCGAACAGTGCACCGAAGCCGCCCAGGCCACCCATCACCCCGGGGCGTAGGGTACGCTTGGCGTGGGGTTTAATACGTTCGATCAGGCTGTTACCAGCGTCGATGTCTACACCGGCGTCGCGATAGCTGAGGCCGGAAGATTGTTGTTTGTCGTCGCTCACGGTACTGCTCTCCTCAAAGAGACTACGGCCAGGAGCCTGTCGGGTATGGGATTAATCTACTGCGCTGATGGTAGAGCGGCCAAAATCTTCCCAATTTTTCGTTGTGTAGGATCACTATGTGCCTCGAAATCGTGAAAATTTGTGCTCGCTCTCCCACCATGTTCGCTACGATCACCCAAACCCGACAGGCTCCCAGGCGGAAAAGAACGGCGTATTCTACCAGCACGTTGCCGCTTCGTCTTCCTGCCGTGTCTTGACTTGAGGCGGTCACTGGCATAGCTTGCGCTGACATGAGATATCTTAAAGTTCTATCCCTTTGCGGACTGCTGTTTTTCTGGGGCTTGCCTTCGCAGGCGGCACAACTTAACGGCCTGTATGAGGCAGAGGTGGTGGTTGCCAATCAGGGGCGGGGTCTGCGCACTACCGCGATGAGTGAGGCGATGGCTGCGGTACTGCTAAAGGTGAGCGGTTCCAGCGCAGTGCTTGGCGAGGAGGTGATCCAGAGCGCCATGGCCGATGCTGCCCGTTACGTGCAGCAGTACCGCTATCGCAGTGAGGCGATACCGTCCGGGAAACGGCAGGTTGCTAAGAACGGGAAACCTGCTGCGGATAGCCGGTTGTTGTTATCGGTCGGTTTTGATAGTGCCAGTATTGATAAGTTGTTGCGTCGTTTTGGCTTTACTGTGTGGAGTTCTGCACGTCCCGCCACCCTAGTGTGGCTGGCGATAGAAGAGGGTTCACGCCGGGTACTGGTGGGGGCCAACGATCAGGGACTGGTACGCGAGGTACTGGAAGCGGAGGCGCAGCGCCGCGCACTTCCGTTGCTTCTACCGTTGCTGGATCTGACGGATCGGTCAAAGGTGCGTCCAGCGGAGATTTGGGGGGGCTTCCTTGAAAATATTGAGACGGCCTCGCAGCGTTATGAAGCCCAGGCGATATTGATTGGCAAACTCTATTCGACCGGTGGCAGATGGGAGGCGCACTGGACTTTGCGCTATCAGGGCCAGGAACATGTGTGGCAGAAGAGAGCGAAGGGTGTAAGGGCGGTGATTGCCAGTGGTGTTGGTGGTAGCAGTGACTATTTGTTGCAGCACTTTGCCAAGAGCAGCTATCTGGGTGTCGATCAGTTGGCACTGCGCATCGAGGGGGTTGACGGGATGAGTGCCTTCCGCCGTGTTAACGACTATCTGCTGTCACTGCATGGGGTTGAGGCGGTGACGCTGCGCCGTGTCGATGCTTCCTCCAACAGCTTTCTGGTACAGATTGAGGGCAGTCGCGAGGCGGTACTGCAGGCGATCACCATGGGTGATGTGTTGGTGAAGGTGGAGACTCCAGTGCCGGAGTCGCTACTTTCACCGGAGTTTACCACGCCGCCTCAGTGGGCTTCATCAACTCAGCCCGCACCTCAGCCAGAGTTGCCGCAGAGTGGTGTAGATGCACAGATCCCTGCCGATAATACTGAACAACCGATAGATAATACCGAGTTGCCGCCGCAACAACCGCAAGTGGCTCCGTTACAGGAGCTGGTCTACCGCCTGCTGTCGTGAAAGCGCGAGACATTCCCAACCTGATTTGTGTGATACGTATCCTGCTGGTGATACCCATCGTGGTATTGCTGCTGCGAGGGGAGTTTGCCACGGTGTTGGTATTGTTTGCTGTAGCGGGAGCTAGTGATGGTCTCGATGGCTTTCTAGCACGCCGCTTTGACTGGCGCTCACGATTGGGTGCGATCCTCGACCCGTTGGCAGACAAGCTGTTGATGGTCTGTACCTATGCCACCCTTGGTTGGATTGAGCTGCTGCCGCTGTGGTTGGTTGTGATCGTGCTGGCACGCGATGTGGTGATTATCTCTGGAGCACTCGCTTATCATCGCCTCTGTGGCAGCGTTGAGATGGAGCCGACCCGTATCAGCAAGGCCAACACCCTTTTTCAAATCGTGCTGGTGTTGTTGGTGATGATCGCGCCGCTGGGTTTGGCTCTACCGGGATGGGTAATGGGCAGTATGATTGCGGTGGTGGCAGTGACCACCTTGCTAAGCGGAGGAAATTACGTGTGGGAGTGGTCGCACCGGGCGCATCGCTACCAGCGTGAGGGAGAGGGAGATGAAAGGGAATGAGTGAGTCGCAAAAATGGTTTTTACTGGCCGGGCTAAGTTTCAGCGGGGTGATGCTTTACCTGCTGGCCCCGGTTTTGACCCCGTTTCTGGTTGCTGCAGTGCTCGCCTATATCGGCGATCCGCTGGTGGACAGGCTGGAGGCATGGAAGTTCTCGCGCACCCTTTCGGTGATCACCGTCTTCGTTACCCTCTCCCTGTTTGCCCTGATGCTACTGATGATTCTGGTGCCGATGCTGGAGCGTCAGGTCGGATTGTTAATCAGTAAATTGCCGCAGTACCTGCACTGGCTGCAACACACTGCAATTCCACTGCTTAGTGAACGTCTCGGGTTTGATGCCCCGATCTTTGATCTTGCTGCCCTGCAGGAATCTCTTCGTGAGCAGTGGCAGCAGGCCGGCGGTGCCGTGAAGGGGGTTGTTGGCATTATCTCTAAATCAGGTATGACGTTGCTTGCTGTGATTGCCAATCTGGTACTGATTCCGGTGGTTACTTTTTACATGTTGCGCGACTGGGACATCATGGTGGAGCGGGTGCATGAGTTGATACCGCGTCGCTACGAGGAGGTGGTGGTGCGATTTGCCCGTTCCTCCGATGAGGTGCTGGGGGCCTTCCTGCGCGGCCAGCTTACCGTGATGCTGGCACTGGGGGTTATCTATTCGGTCGGGCTGACTATCGTCGGGCTGGAGCTTGCCTTGTTGATCGGTATGTTGGCCGGTGTGGTTAGCTTTGTACCCTACCTTGGTTTTATTGTCGGTATTATTGTTGCTGGGATTGCGGCGATGATGCAGTTTCAGGAGTTGATGCCGTTGGTCTACATCGCCATTGTCTTCGGTATTGGCCAGATGTTAGAGGGGATGTTACTCACCCCGCTGCTGGTGGGTGAGAAGATCGGGCTGCATCCGGTCGCGGTGATCTTCGCGGTGCTGGCCGGTGGGCAACTATTTGGCTTTTTCGGTATTCTGCTCGCCCTGCCGGTGGCAGCCGTGGTGATGGTGATGCTGCGTTATACGCATGAACGCTATGTTGGCAGTAGTCTTTATGCGGAAACGGACGGCAGTAGTTAGCAGCCCCATGAATGCCACTCCTCACCAACAGATCCCCCTACGTATCGGTCTCAGGGATAGTGCTACTTTTGTCAACTTTCATCCCGGGCCCAATGCCGCCGTGGTACATGCCCTGCAATCGGCCAGTGAGCCCTTTATCTACCTTGGTGGTGTGCAGGGTAGTGGCCGTAGCCACCTGCTTCAGGCCGCCTGCCACGCAGTGAGTGAGAAAGGTGACATGGCGGCCTACCTGCCGCTGGGGGAGTGCCTGGCTATGTCTTCGCAGATGCTGGAGGGGATGGAACAGATGAGCTTGCTGGCGCTGGATGATGTGGAGTTGCTCGCGGGTAACAGTGAATGGGAACAGGCGCTGTTCCACCTTTATAATCGCATGCGTGATGCTGGGCATCGAATGATTGTCGCCGGTAATGCTGCCCCTGCTGCTCTTGGCATCACCCTGCCCGATCTTCTGTCACGCCTCGGCTGGGGGCCGGTATTCCAGCTTCAGCCTCTCGGTGACAGGGAGAAGGCTGAAACCTTGTGTATGCGTGCAAAACAGCGCGGCATGGAATTATCTGGTGAAGTTGCCGACTATCTTCTTAATCACGCCTCACGTGATATGCATGATCTATTTGAGCTGCTGGACAGGCTTGATGAGGGATCGCTGGCAGCTCAGCGCAAACTGACTATACCTTTTGTTCGGGATTTTATTCGCTAGAGGTCGCTTTTTGTTGCCTCTTTAGCTCCCGCCCCCCGAGCCTGGCATACATCACACAGCCGATGTAAAACGCCAAACTCAGTAGTAACTCAAGTAGTGCCAGATAACGATCCTGCGGGCTGCTGTAGAGTTCGACTACGGCATGAATTAAGTAGAAGAGGGCAATGAAGTGGCTCCAGGCGTAGGTGTAGGGGCGTCCCTGTAGTAATCCACGCAGTGGGAACAGCAGGGGTGTTATTAGAAAACCTAGCACCAGCCCCAGGGGAAGTTGTGAGGGGGAGAGCCAGCCGTACCAAAGAGGTAACAGCAGTAGCAGGCCAAAATAGCCACAAAGGGCGATGATCCTGGCTCGTCGCAGTTTATCCATTATTACTGTTTTCCAGTGCTTTGGTAGTGGTCGCAAGACGTTTTCCCAGTGCCATGCAGAGGCGATGTTCGGCCTCGCTTAAAGGCAGGTTATTATCGGCCCCGGCGTGATGGCTGGCCCCGTAGGGGGTACCGCCACCGGTGGTATGTAGCAGGTCGGTCTCGCTGTAGGGAAGGCCGACTACCAACATACCGTGGTGCAGCAGGGGCAGCATCATAGATAACAGGGTGCTCTCCTGACCACCGTGTAAACTGGAGGCTGATGTGAAGACTGCTGCCGGTTTGTTGATCAGGGTGCCGGAAAGCCATAACGGACTGGTGTTGTCGATAAAGTATTTCAGGGGTGAGGCCATATTACCGAAGCGGGTGGGACTGCCGAGGGCCAGTCCGGCGCACTCCTTCAGATCCTCCAGTTCCACATAAGGTGCACCTTCGCTTGGGATAGAGTCGGCGGTGGTTTCGCAAACGGTGGATATCTCCGGCACCGTGCGCAGACGTGCCTGCATTCCCTCAACCTCTTCGATACCTCGGGCGATGAGGCGTGCCATCTCGGCTGTGGCACCATGGCGGCTATAGTAGAGAACCAAAATTTCAGTCATTAGAGGATATCCAGTACGGTTTCAGGTGGACGGCCAATCGCCGCCTTGCCGTTATTAATAAAAATGGGGCGTTCGATGAGTTTTGGGTTATTCACCATCGCCTCGAGTAACTGCTCACGACTGAGTGACTCATCATCCAGCCCCAGTTCCTTATACTCAGTCTCCTTGGTGCGCATTAGTTGACGTGGTTCCAGGCCGAGCATATTGAGGATATCGCTGAGTTCCTCCTTGCTCGGGGGGGTATTCAAGTATTCCACTATCTCAGCACTGATTTTGCGATCTTCTAGTAGCTGCAGGGTTTGGCGAGATTTGCTGCAGCGAGGGTTATGATAAATTTTCATGCTTGGGAGCTGACCTTTTAATTAATAAGGATCCTCTATTCTAGCGCCTCTTGGCTTGACAGCCTATAGGGCCAGTGATAGCGTCTCGCCCTACATTATTCCCATTTTATTTCATATAGTTGTGGTCAACTTGTCCAAAGACGCTATGCTGCTTAATAGACTGAAATTTTTTCCAGTATTACTGCTTGTTGCAGCACTCTTTTCCGCCTGCGCGGTGGTACCGCCTGTGCAGGAGATGAGTGATGCGCGCCAGGCGCTGGAGGCTGCGCGTGAGGCTCAGGCTGAGAAGTACGCCGAGCAGAAACTGCGTAGTGCTGAGGATTCGTTGGATCTGGCTACAAAGACCCTTAATCAGGGTGAGTATGAGGCGGCGAGAATGGCTGCGACGGTAGCTAAGGCTCTGGCGGTCAAGGCGCGGGATGAAGCCCTGGCGGCCAGAAATGAATAAGCTTTTCTGGGTTGAACACTGAAACTGTGGGGCTGGTCACATCCACGCTCTTGACAGGGTTTTGTAGTGAATGCTACTTTTCACCTCAATATATGGTATTTCATTCAAGTTAACTAATAAATCTAACGACGGAGTTACAGAGACAATGAATTTATTCAAAGGATTAAAGGTTACGGCCTTGATTGCACTGGTACTGAGCATTGCCGTCGGTTGTGCGAGCACACCCGAACCAGAGCCAGTTGACGATCAAACTGTAGTCGCGCAGCGTGCTATCGCAGATGCCAAGGCCGCTAATGCTGAGGCCAAGGCTATGGGCGCTGCCTGGCGCGATACCGACAACCTGATCAAGCAGGCCGAAGAGGCATTGAAAGCTGGCGATACCGGTAAGGCGATTCAGTTAGCTAATCAGGCGCGCCGTCAGGCAGAAAACGCGATTAAGCAAAAACGTGCTGAGATGGCTGCTCAGGAGTCAGCGCCAGCTGCGGCAGCGGACGATGCATACACGGTTGTATCAGGTGATACCTTGTGGGGTATTTCATCCAGAAGCGAAATCTATGGTAACCCTTACCAGTGGCCGCTGATCTACAAGGCAAATCGCAGCCAGATTCAGGACGCAGATCTGATCTTCCCTGGTCAGAACCTGACAATTAACCGAAATGCCTCTGCAGCAGAGATGGATGCAGCTGTTAACCATGCCCGTACCCGCGGTGCCTGGTCTATTGGTGTGGTAGAAGCTA
Organism: Pseudomonadota bacterium; assembly: GCA_039714395.1. GTDB lineage: Bacteria > Pseudomonadota > Gammaproteobacteria > Thiohalomonadales > Thiohalomonadaceae > JAPHSX01. The sequence continues at coordinate 25,799 of JBDLJH010000012.1, forward strand.
GCGATGAGGCCTATCTCGCTAACTAATCTGACACTACCTCTGTGTAGAGAAGGGCTCCCATTGGGGGCCCTTTTCTTTTGTCTGTAATGATTATAAATTTAATCTCTGTGTTGATAGGTGGAAAAGGTGATGAAGTCACTGGAAAGTATTTTTGAAGGGGTGTTGTGGGAGAGTCGTTTTGCAGTGTTGTTTGCTGTAATTGCCAGCCTCTTCAGCTCTTTTTCAGTGTTTTATATGGCTACTGTCGACGCCTACTATATGATGAGTCATTTAGGTGAGTACGCCTCTCCGGCGCTTGATGTTGCCACGCGTAATAGTTTGCGTGGTGCGACAATCACTCATGTGGTGGAGATCATTGACGGTTACCTACTGGCGACAGTGTTGCTGATTTTTTCGCTTGGTCTTTATGAGCTGTTTATCAGTAAGATAGATAAGGCGGAGCAATCTGAGGCTTCATCAAATGTACTCTTAATCACTAGCCTGGATGATCTCAAGGCACGACTGGCAAAAGTGATTTTGATGATTCTGATCGTCAAGTTTTTTGAGCATGCCATCAATATGGTGTTTAAAACACCGCTGGATCTGCTCTATCTGGCCGCTGGCATAAGCTTGCTGGGGCTGGCACTCTATCTTTCCCACGCCGCAGAGCAAAAACCGGAGACGAAGAAAGTTGCCTAGGGTGGGAAACTTATCGTTCTGTTATCCTGTCTGAATGTGTATCCACTGTCTTTATGGAGAAATTGATGATTAAACGACTCTTTCTGCTTCTCGCCCTGCTGTGTAGTCAGCCACTGTTGGCAAATCCGGTCGATCTTGAACTGACTGATATAGAGGGCAATCAGCTTAAGCTCTCTGATTATCGCGGTAAGTGGGTGGTACTCAACTACTGGGCCACCTGGTGCCCACCCTGCCTGGAAGAGATTCCTGAACTGGTTCATTATCACGAATCGCACAAGGATAGTGATGGTGTGGTGATTGGCATTGATATGGAGATGTTGCAGGCCGAAGCCCTGGAACAGTTTGTCGATGACAATTTTATGACCTATCCAGTGGTGCCAATGGTTGAGAATATGCCGGCATTTGATAATGTTAATAATTTCCCCACTACCTACCTTATCGACCCTGATGGTATCGCTGTAGTGAAGCACGTGGGCGCGATCACTTCTGACGCTATTGAGCAATTCATCGAATCCTATGTACCGGATAAATCGGTGAAGCGTTAACAGGGTGGATGGGATGATGAAACCGTATGTACTAAGTATCGTTTTCCTCTTTACCCTAATCTGGGGAGGGGGCGCCGTGGCAGAGGCACAGCGAGACCCCTACCAGTACTTTTTTAATGAGACATTTGGCGACTTTTCTGAGGAGCTGGAGAATGCCCGTGAACAGGGCAAGAAGGGGGTTCTCATTTTCTTCGAGATGGATGAGTGCCCTTTCTGTCACTACATGAAGGGAAATGTACTTAACCAGCCCTCGGTACAGACCTATTACCGCGAACACTTCTTGCTCTTCTCGGTGGACATTGAAGGTGACGTGGAGATTGTGGATTTTAAAGGTGAGGGCATGCCACAAAAGGATTTTGCCTTTAAGAAAAATCGTGTACGCGCTACCCCGGTGATTGCTTTTTATGATCTTGATGGCAAGCGCATCCATCGTCATACCGGCAAGACCTCCGGAATAAATGAGTTTATGTTGATGGGCAAGTATGTTGCCGAGGGTCACCACTCGAAACTATCCTTTACTCGATTTAAGCGTAATAAAAAGAAATAAGGCGCATGAGTAAAGGCGCGGTAAACTTCATTTCTCGCCCTTTGCTTTTGCTGTTTTTCTCCTGCGGCAGCTTCGGTGCATTTGCCGAGTCCCCTAATGTGTTGCCACAACCACTGACACTGGAATATGCACTCTCGCTGGTCGATGTGGACCACCCCTCGTTACAACAGGCGCGAGCCGATCAACTTGAGGCACAGGCCGAACAGCTTGTCAGCGAGGCAGAGGATGATGTGAACATTTCGCTGGAGGCGCGGGCACGTTGGGTGCAGCCGTCATCATCGGTTAGTGATGAGGTCGTTGACGATCACAAGGGCTCGCTTTTTGTACGTAAGCCACTCTACGACTTTGGTCGTACCAGTGCACTGCAACAGGCTACGCGCAGCGAGGCACAGGCAATGGTTGCCCGTTATCAGTCGCAGCGGGATCAGCGTCGACTCGCTATTATGCGTGCCTTTTTTCAGGTATTGCTTGCGGATCAGGAAAACTATCGTGATAACGAGGCGTTGGCAATAGCCTTCATTACTGTGGATCGGTTGCGTACTCGGCAGGAACTGGGGCAGACCTCCGATATCGAGGTACTGGAGCAGGAGAGCCACTACCAGACTATTCGCAACCAGTTGTTGGGCAGTGAGTCACGTCAGAGGTTAGGGCGCTCGACGCTTGCCAATCTACTCAACCGTCCCGGAGAACTTCCCTCTGAGCTGGTTACCCCCAGCTTTAACTATGCAAATTATCCCCTTCCCGATTATGAGAAATTGCTGAATCTGGCGCACCAACACAATCTTAGATTAGCAGCACAGCAACTGGAGTTGCAGGCGGCGCAACGGCGAGTGGCTAGTGCACGCAGCGAGAGATTGCCCCGACTGGATGCAGAACTTGAGGCCAGTAGCTACAGTCGCGAGATGGGCTCCAATGACAGCCTACGCGCTGGAGTTACGCTGCGTGTGCCCATTTATAACGGTGACCGCGTCAATGCCGCGGTGGCCAGAGAGCAGGCTGAGGTAATGCGCTTGCGTGCACAACTTAGTCAGGCTCGACAGGAGTTACGTCAGGCATTGCTGGAAAGCTGGTTTGAAATACAACGTCTGCGCCAGCGCCGTGAGCAGGTGAAAAGTGAACTCGACTATCGTGAACTCTATCTTGATCGTAGTCGTGCCAATTATGAGATGGAAGTAAAGGCAGATCTGGGTGATGCCATGGTACGCCTGAGTGATGCGCAACTAGCACTGATTAAAAATGATTTTGATACCGCGCTGGCCTGGGAGCAATTGCGTGCGCTGCTAGGTGTTGAACTTGAGAGTCTGGATGAAGCGGGTGCGCTCCCGCAAGGGGAGGTAGGGCAATGATGATAATGAGAGTATGGCCGCTGATATTTATTGCGTTGTTTTCGGCCTCGCTGAGTGCTGCCGAACTGCAAGGTGATGTCCGCTGGGCGGATCCGTTGACGTTATCGACAAATCTTAATGCCGAGGTGATGCAGGCTAAGGCCCGCATCGGACAGCATGTAACAAAGGGTGAGTTGCTGGTGCAGCTGGAGAATGGCGTGTTGCGTGCCCACCAGGCTCAGGCTCGTGCCGAACTGGTTCATCAAAAGCTGTTGCGGGCCGAGGCACGAAATGAGTTGCAGCGTAGTGAAGAGCTGTATGAGCGTACCCTGCTTTCCGACCACGACCTTGATTTGGCTCGTATTGCTCATGCTGCAGCCGAGAGTGGCTATCAACGTGCGGCCGCTGAGCTTAAAGCGGCACAACGTGCCGTTGAACTTTCTCGCATCGTCGCCCCGTTTGATGGCTTGGTGGTAGAGCGACAGGTACAGGCTGGCGAGACGGTGAATGGCCAGTTTAAATCTGTGTCGCTCTATACTCTGGTGGAGGCGGATAAGCGGTTAGTGAGTTTTGTGATGGAGGCCACTCAGGCGGTAAACATAACAGTGGGTGATGAGCTTGAGTTGCAGATCGGTGAACGGCGCTACGCCGGAGTTGTTGATGCGATCTCGTGGCATCGCGGGAAAGAGGTTGCCACCCGTGTGACGATTGATATTTTGTTTACGCCAGGTAAAAAAGAACCTGTAGCTATTGGTACTACAGCACGGGTGAGGCTGCCGTGAACCACTGCCTCCGCTGTCGGGTAAGCGGACGGGTGCAGGGAGTATGGTTTCGCGCCAGCACCCAACAGCAGGCTGAGCGGTTGGGGATCAGTGGTTCGGCGCGCAACCTGTTTGATGGGGATGTTGAAGTGATAGCCTGCGGTAAGGAGGCTGCCTTGAATGCGTTGCGTGAATGGTTGTGGCAAGGGCCTGCGCATGCACAGGTGGATGGTGTTCAGTGTGAACCACTGAGGCGTGAGGTTCCGGCTGGCTTTACCACGGGCTAATTACTGTTTGTACCAGGTCTGGCGTAACGCCTTGAATACCTTGTTGGGGTAGCGGAAGCTGCCGCGGCTGCCATTGTAGCGTGCCAGTGCACGGGTGATGTTGCCCTTCTCCATATCCAGGTAGTAACGCAGGATGGTGCAGCCGAAACGCAGGTTGGTGTTTAGCTCGAAAAGGTTGTCGTCGGGGCGCCCCAGCTCCTTAAGCCAGAAGGGCATGATCTGCATCAGCCCGCGTGCGCCGGCCTCGGAGATTGCGTAGCGGTCGAAGTTGCTCTCCACCTGGATTACCGCCAGCACCAACTCGGGGGATAGTTCAGCGCGATTTGCCTCCTGGTGCACCTTCTGCAACAGGTTCAGTAACCTCTCCTCGTTGTTGGTCTGTTTTTTCAGCCGCTTCTTTATACGTTGCGTCATGTCGACCAGCCAGACTTCGGCATCGAAGCGGTCTACACCATTGTCCTGGGTCGCCAGTGCCTCTACCAGTCGCTGTTTGAGTGGCTGGTCGATAATACTCTGTTGCTGGTTGGCGAGACTTACCCCGCTAAATAGCATCATTAGTATGTAGAGACTAAGCCGTGTGTGCATTTTCCCTGCTGTTCTCATACTCGAAATTGTCATCAGTTATAGGCTACCATGCCCCGATCATAGATTGGAAAGGTGCAATGAGGCAATCCTTAGAGAAAGGTATGGACGACTCATGGTGGTGGCGCTGGCAGCCACCGCTGCTGCTGGTGCTGGTTTCGCTGGTGCTCGCACTGATGGGGGATGATCTGGCAGAGCTGCTTCGTTACCAGCGTAATGCGCTTCTTTCGGGGGAGTTGTGGCGACTTTTTACTGGTCACCTTGTCCATCTTGGCTGGTCACACCTGTGGCTCAATCTGGCCGGGTTGGTACTGGTTTGGGTGTTGGTGGGTCAGGCCTTTTCTTTACGGAAGTGGTGGTGGCTGATCGGTTTTTCTTTACTGGGGATATCGTGTGGTCTGTTGTGGTGGTTGCCGGGACTTGCGTGGTATGTAGGGCTCTCCGGGCTGCTTCACGGGATGTTGCTGGCGGGAAGCTTGCAGCTGGTGCTTCGCGGTGAGCGAGAGGCTCTGCTAATGTTGATCATTGTACTTACCAAGGTGGTGTGGGAACTGTGGCAGGGGCCGTTACCGGGTAGCAGTGAGGCTGCCGGTGGTGAGGTGGTGGTGCAGGCCCATGCCCTGGGTTGTCTCAGTGGCGCTATCTATGCAGGCTTGTTGCGTGTGATGGAGCAGCGCAGGTGGATCAGCGCTTAAGCTTCCCCGCCAGAAAATCGTGCAACCCGTCCAATGGGATATCCTGATTCTCTGCGTCACCACGCCCCTTGTATTCCAGTGCACCACTCTTCAGACCGCGATCACCGATAACGATGCGGTGTGGAATACCGATTAGCTCCATATCGGCAAACATGACGCCAGGGCGCTCGCCACGGTCATCCAGCAATACCTCGTAGCCGGCCTCGGTAAGTTCTGCGTAGAGTTTTTCTGCCGCCTCACGCACAGCTTCTGATTTCTGTAGATTCATCGGCAGGATGACAAGCTGGAACGGGGCGATGGCATCGGGCCAGAGAATCCCTTTGTCATCATGGTTCTGTTCGATGGCAGAGGCGACCACGCGGGATACACCGATACCGTAGCAGCCCATAGTCATAGGGACTGCCTTACCATTCTCATTCAGTACCGTGGCCTTCATCGCCTCGCTGTATTTGGTACCGAGCTGGAAGATATGGCCTACCTCAATGCCCCGCTTGATGGTGAGCACGCCCTTACCGTCAGGGCTGGCATCACCTTCAATAACGTTACGTAGGTCGGCGACTTCGGGCTCAGGCTGATCACGCCCCCAGTTGACGCTGGTGAGATGTTTTCCGTCCTCGTTGGCTCCGCAGATAAAGTCGGACAGATGGGCTGCGTCACGGTCAACGATCAATGGAGTTCCGATCCCTACCGGGCCGATGGAACCGGGGGCACAACCGATGGCGGCACGAATATCATCATCCGAGGCCATGGTTAGTGGGCTGTATACCTGAGGTAGCTTTTCCGCCTTGATCTCGTTTAATTCATGGTCGCCGCGTAGTGCCAGTGCTACCACACCTTCAGCTTCACCATTTTCGTCGGCACCACGAACAATCAGGGTTTTGATGGTCTGTTTAGAGTCCACCTTGAGGAAGGCGCTGACCTCTTCAATCGAGTGCTGGTTCGGGGTGTCGACTACCGTCATCTCGGCAGTAGCGGCAGGGCGTTCGCCCTGTGGTGCTAATGCCTCGGCTTTCTCCACGTTGGCGGCGTAGTCGCTTTCGGTAGAGAAGGCGATAGCATCTTCACCAGAGTCAGCCAGCACGTGGAATTCATGCGAGCCGCTACCACCGATGGCACCGGTGTCAGCCAGTACCGGGCGGAACTCCAGCCCCAGGCGGGTGAAGATGCGGGTGTAGGTTTCGTGCATCACCGCATAGGTCTCTTTTAAGGACTCATCGTTAAGGTGGAAGGAGTAGGCGTCCTTCATCAGGAACTCACGGGCACGCATCACACCAAAGCGTGGACGGCGCTCGTCGCGGAATTTGGTCTGGATTTGGTAGAAGTTGACGGGCAGTTGCTTGTAGCTGTGTAGCTCACCACGAATGAGGTCGGTGATGATCTCCTCGTGGGTGGGGCCGAAGCAGAACTCACGGCTGTGGCGGTCGGTCAGGCGCAGCATTTCGGCGCCCATAGCATCCCAGCGGCCAGATTCATGCCATAGCTCGGCAGGTTGTACTGCAGGCATCAGCACCTCCTGAGCGGCGGCGCGGTTCATCTCTTCACGTACGATAGCTTCTACTTTGCGTAGCACTCGTAATCCCATCGGCAGCCAGGTATAGAGGCCGGAGGCGAGCTTGCGAATCATGCCTGCACGCAGCATCAGCTGGTGGCTGATTACTTCGGCGTCGGCAGGGGTCTCTTTAACAGTGGCGATAAGGTATTGGCTGGTGCGCATGCCGGATCTCTTTTGCTGAGTGAATGGGCTTCGTTTTTCAGATGGCCTATTGTAGACAAAGGCCGGGGTGGGCGTATAGAGCAGGGGGGTTAAAAGGTGGTGTTGTTCCAGCCCCACATGTGGCGTGGGGGATTGGAGAATTCGATATAAATGCGTTCGGTGGGAATCACTAGTGCCTCACCGATGAGCTTGCACAGGGTTAGAGAGAGTTCGGCAGTCGTCTCTTCGGGCAGGCCAAGGCTCTTTAATTCCAGGTAGGCGCAGGGGGCACCGTCACCACCGAACAGCATCGAAAGTCCACTTTCTATGCTCACCATGACATAGCGCTCGGGCTTGCCCAGTGCTATGGCGAGGCTTTGTGAGCACATCCCCAGCAGCCTCATCTCTTCGGTTTTATCGAGTTCCTGGTTGGTGTTAATCAGCAGGTAGGGCATGGAGGCTTACCGGCAGGACTGATCCAGTTCGGTCTTAATCTCGACAATCTTTGCCTCGCGCATCTCCTCACTAACTACCACCGCGTTACCTTCGCTATCGGTAATCTGCTTCTCATTCTTATATAGCTCAAGGTCTCGGTATAGTCCCTGACACTTGTCAGCCTGTTGTTGTGAAGCCAGGAGATCGGTGGGTTGCGGTATTTCAATCGGGGTTGTATCGACGGGTTCAGGCTCGACCTCTGGGGGCGTACTTGAGATAACCTCGTCTGAATTTTTGTCAGTGGGCGATTTTTGAGAATAATGGGTGTTGCCTGCCTCATCCGTCCATTTATAAAGCTTGGCGGCATGCACCGTCGTGCTGGCCAGCACGGCTGCAAGCAGAAGAATCGACCAAGGGGTAGTGTGTTTATAAATCATACTCATCCTGATTGTGTAGATATTTATACGACAATCATATCATGCAGGGGTTCAAAGTCTTCTGGTTTCAGCTGTTTGGAACACGATAGCCCCTGTTATTGCTTGACCTTGATGCGGAATGTAAGTAATTTTCCTATAATTCGCAACTTCTTATATACTTGCCCGTTTTCGCGGGCATTTTTGTCTAATCGAGACCGAGCCAGGAGACTCTTAAGGTGGAATTGACCGGTGCAGAAATATTAGTACGCTTCCTGCAGGACGAGGGTGTCGATCACCTCTTCGGTTATCCGGGCGGGGCGGTACTGCACATCTACGATGCGCTCTACCAGCAGGATAAGCTTAAGCATATTCTGGTACGCCACGAGCAGGCGGCTACCCATGCGGCGGACGGCTATGCCCGCTCCACCGGTAAACCTGGTGTGGTACTGGTTACCTCAGGTCCCGGTGCTACCAATGCTGTCACCGGCATTGCTACCGCCTATATGGATTCGATCCCGATGGTGGTGATCACCGGTCAGGTGCCTACTGCGCTGATCGGTAATGATGCCTTTCAGGAGGTCGATACCGTCGGTATCACCCGCCCCTGTGCCAAACACAACTTCCTGGTGAAGGATGTTAAGGATCTGGCAGAGACCCTGAAAAAGGCCTTCTATATCGCCACCACGGGTCGCCCCGGTCCGGTCGTGGTCGACATCCCCAAGGATGTTACCGGTGATCGTACCAATTATGTCTTTCCCAAGAAGGTGAGCATGCGTTCCTACCACCCGGTGGTGAAGGGACACGGTGGGCAGATTAAGAAGGCGGTGAATATGATGCTCACCGCCAAGCGCCCGATCCTTTACACCGGTGGCGGTATCATCCTCGCCGATGCGGCCAAGCCGATGACCGAGCTGGCGCACCTGCTTGGCTTCCCTGTTACCAATACCTCGATGGGATTGGGAGGCTTTCCTGCCACCGACAAGCAGTTTCTCGGCATGCTGGGCATGCACGGTACCGTCGAGGCCAATATGGCGATATCGCACTGCGACCTGCTGATCGCCATCGGTGCCCGTTTCGATGACCGTGTTACAGGTAAGATCGAGAAGTTTGCACCGCGTGCCAAGATTATTCATGTCGATATCGACCCCGCTTCCATTTCTAAAAACGTGACGGTGGATCTACCGATCGTTGGTGATGTGAACAGTGTGCTGAAGACCATGACCACCCAGATTAAGGCGAGTGAGCGCAAGCCTGACGGTGAGGCGCAAGCCAAGTGGTGGCAGCAAATTGAAGAGTGGCGTGCGAAGGATTGTCTACGGTACAGCACCAAAGGCAAGCTAATCAAACCACAGCACGTCATCGACACTTTGTATAAGGTGACCAAGGGTGATGCCTTTGTCACCTCGGACGTGGGTCAGCATCAGATGTGGGCGGCGCAGTTCTACAAATTTGATAAGCCACGGCGCTGGATCAACTCCGGTGGTCTCGGCACCATGGGTTTTGGTCTGCCGGCGGCGATGGGTGTGCAATTTGCCCATCCCAAGGCGAAGGTGGCCACCATCGTTGGTGATGGCGGGGTGCAGATGAATATTCAGGAGCTGGCCACCTGCATGCAGTATGGTCTGCCGATTAAGGTGATCTGCCTGAATAACGGTTTCCTTGGCATGGTGCGCCAGTGGCAGGAGTTCTTCTACGAGGAGCGCTACTCACAGGTGCATGTGGAGGCGCAGCCCGACTTCGTTAAGCTGGCCGAGGCCTATGGCCACGTCGGCATGCAGATTGAAAAGCCTGAGGATGTGGAGAACGCACTGAAAGAGGCATTCAAGATGAAGGACAAGTTTGTCTTCATGAACTTTATTACTGATCCGGGTGAGAATGTTTACCCCATGGTACCCGCCGGTGCCGGACTAGATGAGATGATCCTGATATGAGACATATTATCTCCATCCTGATGGAAAATGAGGCGGGTGCGCTGTCGCGTGTGGCTGGCCTGTTCTCTGCGCGCGGTTATAATATCGAGTCGCTGTCGGTAGCACCGACCGAAGATCCTTCATTGTCACGCCTCACCCTGGTGACCCGCGGCTCTGACCAGATCATTGAACAGATCACCAAACAGCTGAACAAGCTGGTGGATGTAGTCAAGTTGCTGGATCTGACTGAAGGGCCACACGTAGAGCGCGAGTTGATGCTGATTAAGGTGAAGGCCAGCAGCGGTACCCAGCGCGAAGAGGTGAAGCGGTTGGTGGATATCTTCCGCGGCAATATTATTGATGTTACAGACAAGAGCTACACCATTGAGCTGACGGGTGATGTGACCAAGCTTGATGCCCTTATCGACACACTGAAAAAGGATGACATTCTCGAAACGGTGCGCTCTGGTATTACCGGAATTGGCCGTGGCGATAAGGCATTACACATTTAATTAATACTTTATTTTTGAACTATCGACTGCTTGAAGGACGATCACAATGGCACTGAACATGTATTACGACAAAGACTGCGACCTCTCCATCATTAAGGGAATGAAGGTCACCATCCTCGGCTATGGCTCTCAGGGCCACGCCCATGCCAACAACCTGAAGGATTCAGGTGTTGATGTGACCATCGGCCTGCGCGCCAGCTCGGCTTCTGCCAAGAAGGCCGAGAAGGCTGGCCTTACCGTTAAAGAGACTGCCGAGGCCGTTAAGGGTGCCGACCTGGTTATGGTACTAACCCCTGATGAGTTCCAGTCCCAGCTCTACAAAAATGACATTGAGCCCAATATCAAAGAGGGTGCGGTACTGGCCTTTGCCCACGGTTTCGCGGTTCATTACAATCAGGTTGTAGCGCGTGCCGACCTCGACGTTATCATGATCGCCCCCAAGGCCCCCGGTCACACCGTGCGTTCCGAGTTCGTTAAGGGCGGCGGTATTCCTGATCTTATCGCCATCCATCAGGATGCATCCGGCAAGGCCAAGGGCATTGCACTCTCCTACGCCATGGGCGTGGGTGGTGGCCGTACCGGTATCATCGAGACTTCCTTTAAGGACGAGACAGAGACCGACCTGTTTGGTGAGCAGGCGGTTCTTTGCGGTGGTGCAGTCGAGCTGGTTAAGGCCGGTTTTGAGACCCTGACCGAGGCTGGTTATGCTCCCGAGATGGCCTACTTCGAGTGCCTGCATGAGCTCAAGCTGATCGTCGACCTGATGTACGAGGGCGGCATCGCCAATATGAATTACTCTATCTCCAATAACGCCGAGTATGGTGAGTACGTGACCGGTCCCAAGGTGATTAACGAAGAGTCCCGCTGGGCGATGCGCGAGGCACTGGAGAATATCCAGAACGGTGAGTACGCCAAGAAGTTTATCCTTGAGGGAATGTCCAACTACCCTGAGATGACCGCATGGCGCCGTAACAATGCTGCTCATGAGATTGAGATCGTGGGTGGTAAGCTGCGTGCAATGATGCCCTGGATCACTGCTAATCAGCTGGTGGACAAAGATAAGAACTAAGTCTGCTACAAGAGGGCGTCTGCTGCGCTGATACGGCGTAGCGACCACTCCTCTAGAAACGGATTGAGTTTCTTATTTTGAAAAAGGCCGACTATCATGAGGTAGTTGGTCTTTTTTATTTGGTTAAAGAAATCAGCGTGCCCATATCGGCTTGCACCTGCAGACTTTGTCCGGCATTTTTCCAGCGGTAGAGACGGTTATAAGACCAGCGGTACTCCCCATTTCTGGTAGAACTGTAGTGAGTACTTAATTTGAACCAGTCTGCAGCCCTTGCTAATTGACTGTTGTTGAGTGCGGCAAGGCCCAGATAGAAGGCCGTTTCGGACAGGGTGCGCTCATCCATTTCCTGTTTAAGCAGTTCATCTCCACCACTTAGCCCAAGAATATAGCGTCCTAGTTTGTCGTATTTGTTTTGATAATTATCGTGATAGTAATCAATTAATTGCCCTTTGCGATCACTGCTCAATGGTGCACCCTGTACCAGTGCGGATGCCCGATATAGCCACACCGCATCAGCATGTCTGCCGTTCTCGGGGTTGGGGATCAGATCCCAAAGTAGTGAGTACTCTCCCTCGCTAAAAAAGATCATGCTGGCGAAGTTGCGCATGTTGTCGGGAATGCGACCCTTCAACCAGTCGATGGCGACTCCCCGGCCTTCTGATTTTTCCAGGTAGTGGTAGGCATTGACGTCGATCTGTATCTGTCCGCCGCCATTAAGTTTTAGTTCGCTCTGCGTATTGAATGCATGGCTGTAGAGTTTCATATCTGCCAGTGCGGGTGGAATGTTAACCAGTTCGGCATAACCGAGCCCGCTCTGCTGTAGCGCAATAAAGGCGGAGCGTATCCCATGTTCATCTTTTGCAAAGTTTTCGGCAAAGCGTTTACCGATCATCCATCGCCAGTCCTCACTACTAAAGAAGCTTTTGTTCTCATGGAGAAATTGTGCGGCCTTGTGGTATTCGTGCTGTTGCCATAACACTATAACCATATTAAGTATGGCCTTGCTTGAGTTGGGGTAACGTTTAATCGCACGTATTGCCCACTGTTTTGCCCCAGTCGTATCGCCTTCGGCCAGTTTGACTTGGGTTGCCTGGTGGAGTGCGCCACCATACATGCTGTTAGTGATAGTGTGTATGGTCTGCCAGGCGGCATCGGTGTTTCCCTCCTTCTGTTGCATGCGGCTTATGGCGATTACCGCCTTCCAGTAGTCAAAGCTGTCTGACTTCTCACCACGGTGTTTCATCCAGTGCCTGGCAATATCAATGGCAGCCGTAAAATTACCCTGTTGCTCAAGAAATTTAATATAGGAGGCATGCACCTGCCAGCTGTCAGGTTGTTCATTTAACAGCTGTTGCAGCAGTGTTTTGGTGGTTGTAACAGCGGGCTTGAGCGTGAGTAGTAGTTCCGCCGCATCAGCACGTGTATCGGGTTGAATGGAGTTATCGCTGACCACCTGAGTAATTCTTGATGGCATGTTGTGGTATTTGCCCAGCCACGCGGAAAGGTAGTGGCTATGATGTGGCTCGTCACGATGGATGCTGTTATAGAGTTGTTCACTCAAACTAAAGTGAAGCAGGTATTGCCTGGACAGGTTGGCAAGTGTGTAGCGGTGGTCGATGCGGCTGTCCAGACGTGTAAACAGAAAATCGATAGCTTTGCCTATGTCACGGGAACCGAAGCTGTAACGCGGCAGTAACTCTTCCAGTGTGCGTTCCAGTGTTGCGATGCCAATATGTCTTGCCGCCTGCAAGTCATGAAGCAGGGCTTGCATCTTTATCTTGTTCTTCTGGGCATTGACCAGGTTGGTGTACCAGGTTGAGAGCTCTGTAATACCAAAATTCTTGCTGCTGCCAAGATAGTGACTGAACTGTGTTGCCTGGCCGAGATCGCTTCGACTGTCCAGATAGTGTAGGCCGAGGCGATAGAGTGAGGAGAAATAGAGGCCTTGATAGTAGGCCTGGTAGAGCTGGTGATCGAAAAATGGTCCAGAATAATTTTTTGCTGTTTTGTCAATTCTCGCCATGATCTGATCGGGATGAATGTTTGATTTTTCCTTGAGCAGGGTGGTAATAATTTTTGTGATCAGTGCAAGTCTTCCCAATGGTAGATCGTCTGTAATTTGCGCAATCGTTTGTTGCCATTCTTCCATCTTCTGCTGTGATTCATCGGTCGCTCTGGCGATCATCATTGGCATCAGGCGTATGGCGACGGTTCTAGGGTAGAATCCGCGAAGCGAGTAGGCGCTCTGCAGGGCAAAGATTGGTGTGGGCTGTTGTCGGTAGTGGTGACTGAGCCATTCGCTCCATGCCTGTTTCTCGTCTTTTTGCGCAAGTTGCATCAGCCATAGGTCAATGCTGTCGCGGCTAGCGTCTGCAGCTCCAGCCATATTAGATAATAGAGCCTCATCGCGAAGCAGATAAAGTCGCCATGGGTCATCCTGTTGTAGTTGCTCGGCCAGTGTTTGTGCATGGGAATTGTACCCCATCGTTTCGGCCAGCATGCTCTCCTCACGTAGCAGTGGCTGGTAAGTTCCACGTTCGCCAAGTACGAGCAGGGCGAGGGCACGAGCCACCATCTCATCCTGATTATCCAGCAGTTCGCGCGCAGCCCAACTCATACGGGCAAGGGCATCTACGGATTGCTTAATGATGCTGATGTTGCGCCCATCGTTGCTCCACTGTTGGTTGAGTTTATTTAGGTGCTGCTGGGCTTGCGTGATGGAGAATCCATCGAGGCGTTGAACCGTTTGACCTCCCATAGTGTCGGCAAAGTCACTAATGGAGGGGAGAATCCGCTTGCTTGCTCTGAGCAGCATCGCCTTAGCTGCGGTGAAGTCGGGTAACTCATCCAGATGGGCAATCACTTCGTTGTTTAGTGATATCTGCCAGCTGTTATTGACATAATTAACTTCAAGCTGTGCATCTTCCTCTGGATAGGCGAGTTTTTGCAGTTGGAGCAGAGCGAGAATAAAACGTCGGTCGGGTGGTAACCTGTATTGATTCTGTAAATGCGCCATGGCGCTACGTGGCGTTAGAGGGGAGGCCCCTTCCTGTTCGGTGTGACGGTTAATGGTGTAGGTGTTGTGTTTCAATACAGCAGATGGCGCGATAGTGATGGCCTTCGGCTCAGAGCTAGCTTGTGCCAGGGGTGGGGTTTGCACTAGATACTGATAGCGGGCGATCCCCAGTGAAACCATAACGGCGAGAAGAAACAAGGTTATCCTTACCCAGGGCATAGCAACCGCTCCATGTCAGTGTGAAAGCCATACCCTATTACAATTAACCCTGCTGTCAAGAGGGTGGTGATGGTGTGCGTGTATAGCACGCAGCTTTAACGTACTATAATCACCATTAGATTGCTCCCAGGATGAGTGGACAGGTTTACATGCAAAATAAAGAGAACACTAAACGTCGTCGTGGCATTTACCTGCTGCCCAACCTCTTTACCACGGCGGCGCTGTTCGCAGGCTTTTACGCCATTGTTTCGGCGATGGACGGGAAGTTTGAGCAGGCGGCGATTGCGGTCTTTATTGCCATGGTACTCGATGGCCTGGATGGTCGGGTGGCAAGGCTGACCAATACCCAGAGTGAGTTTGGGGCGGAGTATGACTCGCTTTCAGATATGGTCTCCTTCGGTATCGCCCCTGCGCTGGTGATGTATGAGTGGGCGTTGTCAGATCTCGGGCGCTACGGCTGGCTGGCTGCCTTCGTCTATACGGTGAGTGCGGCGCTACGGCTGGCACGTTTTAACACCCAAATTGGCACTGTTGATAAACGTTACTTTGTTGGCCTGGCGAGTCCTGCTGCTGCTGCGGTGGTGGTTGGTTTTGTCTGGATCGCTGGCGACTTTGGCCTGGAACCACGCAAACTCGACTGGGCGGCTTGGGCGGTGACTATCGCCGCGGGTCTGTTGATGGTGAGCAATGTGCGCTACTACAGCTTCAAGACCATCGACTTTAAAGGGAAGGTACCCTTCTTCTTCCTGCTGGTGGCGGTGCTGATCTTCGTGCTGGTGACGCTGGACCCTCCCAAGATCCTCTTCCTAATGTTTGCCGGTTATGCCCTCTCGGGCCTGGTGACCACGGCCTGGATGCTGATGCGTCGACGTCGCCAGCGGCAGGCTGGTGAGGATGCCGCGCAGGGTGATAAAAAGAGCGACAAATAATGCTGCCTCGGTGGCTATATTATGACTGTCGCCATCTCCAATTTCCTGCCGCTTTTCGGTAAGATGTCGTCAACCAGTGGAGTGAGCCCATGAGCGACAAATTATTTATCTTTGATACCACCCTGCGCGATGGCGAGCAGAGCCCCGGTGCCTCTATGACCAAGGAGGAGAAGGTTCGCATTGCGAAGAACCTTGAGCGCATGGGGGTAGATATTATCGAGGCCGGTTTCCCCATTGCCTCACCCGGTGATTTTGACTCGGTGCAGGCGGTGGCCAATACCATTAAGGATTCCACTATCTGTGGTTTGGCCCGTGCGCTGGATAAGGATATCGACCGTGCCGGTGAAGCGCTGAAGGGGGCCAACTCCGGTCGTATCCACACCTTTATTGCTACTTCACCAATCCACATGGAACGCAAGCTGCGCATGAGCCCTGATCAGGTGGTGGAGCAGGCGGTAGCCGCGGTTAAACGCGCACGCCAGTACACCGATAATGTGGAGTTCTCCGCCGAGGATGCGGGACGTTCCGAGATCGACTTCCTGTGCCGCATCTTTGAGGCGGTGATCGAGGCAGGGGCCACCACCCTCAACGTGCCCGATACCGTTGGCTACAACTTGCCGCAGCAGTTTGGTGAGACCATCCGTCAGCTGCGCGAGAAGATGCCCAACTCTGACAAGGCGATTTTTGCCGTACATTGTCACAATGACCTCGGCCTCGCTGTCGCCAACTCGCTGGCCGCCGTGACTCAGGGGGCACGTCAGGTAGAGTGCACCATCAACGGCCTCGGTGAGCGTGCCGGTAACGCCTCGCTGGAAGAGGTGGTGATGGCGGTGAAGACCCGTCGGGATCTCTTCGGCTGCAATGTCGATCACATCAAGACTACTGAGATTGTCCCTGCCTCGCGCCTGGTCTCGGGAATTACCGGCTTTGCGGTGCAGCCCAACAAGGCGATCGTTGGTGCCAATGCCTTCGCCCACGAGTCGGGTATTCATCAGGACGGCGTGCTCAAGCACCGTGAGACCTATGAGATCATGCGCGCCGAGGATGTCGGCTGGAGTGCCAATCGCATGGTGATGGGCAAACATTCCGGTCGTAACGCCTTTAAGACCCGCATGCAGGAGCTGGGTATCGAGTTTGATTCGGAAGAGGCACTCAACGATACCTTTAGCCGCTTTAAGGAGTTGGCCGACAAGAAACACGAGATCTATGATGAGGACCTGCAGGCGCTGGCGACCGAGAGCAATATCGAACAGATGGTGAGTGAGCGCTACAAGCTGCTCTCGCTCAAGGTCTGCTCCGAGACTGGCGAGACCCCCGAGGCATGCATTACCCTCGCCATTGACGGCGAGGAGCACAAGTTGTGCGCCAGCGGTTCCGGTCCGGTTGATGCCACCTTTAAGGCCATTGAGTCGCTGGCACAGAGCGGCACCGAGTTACAGCTCTACTCGGTCAATAACATTACCTCAGGTACCGATTCTCAGGGTGAGGTAACGGTTCGGATGGAGAAGGCGGGCCGCATTGTTAATGGTCAGGGGGCAGATACCGATATTGTG
Source organism: Pseudomonadota bacterium (assembly GCA_039714395.1). Taxonomy (GTDB): domain Bacteria; phylum Pseudomonadota; class Gammaproteobacteria; order Thiohalomonadales; family Thiohalomonadaceae; genus JAPHSX01. Next base: position 42,971 of record JBDLJH010000012.1, read on the forward strand.
ATCGCCTCGGCCAAGGCCTACCTTAACGGTATCAACAAGATCCTTATCCCCGAGGCACGTCTCAAGCCGCAGGGCGCAGACGTTTAAGTAGAAGCCTGAATGTTTCATAAATTACACACGCCCTTGCTTGCCTATTGTCCGCACAGAGTTTTTTCCTCAGTTGGCTGTAATCACCGATACGCCACTCCTTCGGAAAAGCCACTGCGCGAACAATTTCCTGCGCAATCATCGCGTGAATTCATAAAACATCCGGGCTAGGTTATGAACTCACAACAGCGTTTCTATCTCGATGCGATGGGCATCCAGGTGTGGGAGCGGCGCGAGACATCGCCGCCCACGCCCGAGGGGCAGGCCGTGAGTCCGTCATCAGTGCCTGAACAGCAAGAGGCTGCAGCGCCAGTTGTTGAAATGAAGTGTGTTCCGCCGTCACCTCAGGCTGCGGTCACTGCACCACAGTTCGAAGCGGAGGCTGGACAGTCACAAGCCGACGATGGCATTCCAGCCTACCTCGATGAAGCCCCTGCCCCTGAGTTGCCGATGCCTGAGATGGAGGATGGAAGCGATTTTGCTGAGACGGATGCTCTTTCTGGAGCTGTTCAGAACGATGTTGCTGGCCTCGACTGGGGTGCATTACAACGCTGTGTCAGTGACTGTGTCGCCTGCCCCGAGCTGGTGGCCAACCGCAGCCAGACGGTGTTCGGTGTCGGCAATCCGCAGGCTGACTGGATGCTCATCGGTGAGGCGCCGGGTGTCGATGAGGACAGGCAGGGGGAGCCCTTTGTAGGCAAGGCGGGGCAGTTGCTCAATGCCATGCTGCAGGCCCTGGGGCTGAAGCGCCAGCAGGTCTATATCACCAATGTGCTGAAGTGCCGTCCTCCGAATAATCGTGATCCACAGCCCGATGAGGCTGCGGCCTGTGAGGCTTACCTGAGGCGTCAGATCGCCCTGGTGCAGCCCAAAGTGATTCTGGTGGTGGGGCGTATTGCAGCGCAGAATCTGCTCAAGGTCGACACCCCCATCGGTAAGTTGCGCGGTAGTGTGCATCAATACGAGGGCAATATCCCGGTGGTGGCAACTTATCACCCCGCCTACCTGCTGCGCTCGCCCTCTGAGAAGCGCAAGTCATGGGCTGACCTATGCCTTGCCAGAAATGTGCTCGAAGGGGATTGAGATGAGTGCGGTCAGGGAGAGTTCACAGCCGCTGTTGCGCCCCATGCTCGATGAAGATATTGCCACGGTGATGACGATTGAAGATCAGGTCTACCCGCATGGCTGGACTGAGGGGATCTTCCGTGACTGCCTGGCAGTTCGCTACTCCTGCTGGGTGTTGGTGGAAGCGAGTGAAATTATCGGCTACGGCATTATGTCGGTGGCGGTAGGTGAGGCACATATTTTGAATATTGCCCTTGCCCCCGGCCACCAGGGGAAGGGGCTGGGCCGCGATATGTTAATGCACCTGCTGCAAACGGGCAGACGCCACGGTGCCGATACGGCTTTTCTTGAGGTGCGCGGCTCCAACAATGTCGCCATTAGACTCTATGAGACCAGCGGCTTTCATCAGGTAGGTTTACGTAGTGACTACTATCCCGCTGATAAGGGACATGAGGACGCGGTGATTATGGCTCGAGAACTGAGTGATATTGAATCGTAGTTGAGTGCTATAGGTGCGCTATGGCAGTCTCGCCGTTATAATTGCGCTCCCTTTTGAAGTTGCCACTGGTTGTATTCCATGTCCGAGATCCAACAGCAGGTGCAGGAGCAGGCGAAGAAACGCCGCACCTTCGCCATTATCTCCCACCCCGATGCGGGTAAGACCACCCTGACTGAAAAACTGCTGCTGTTCGGGGGGGCGATTCAGCTTGCCGGTACGGTCAAAGGGCGCAAGGCGGCACGTCACGCCACCTCCGACTGGATGAAGATGGAGCAGGAGCGTGGAATCTCGGTCAGCTCCTCGGTGATGCAGTTCCCCTACCGCGAGCACACCATCAACCTGCTTGATACCCCCGGTCACGAGGACTTCTCTGAGGACACCTATCGTACCCTTACCGCGGTCGACTCGGCGTTAATGGTGATCGACGTGGCCAAGGGTGTTGAGGATCGCACCATCAAGTTGATGGAGGTCTGCCGCCTGCGTGATACCCCCATTATCACCTTTATCAACAAGCTCGACCGAGAGGGTAAGGACCCTATCGACCTGATGGATGAGGTGGAGGATGTCCTTAAGATTAAATGTGCACCTTTGACCTGGCCGATTGGCATGGGTAAAAATTTTAAGGGGGTGTACGACCTCTACAACGACAGCATTACCATTATGTCCGCCACTCACGGTGGTAAAAAGCTCGACGGCGAGGTGATTGATGGCCTTGATAATCCGCGCCTTGATGAGCTGTTTGGAACTCTGATTACCGATTTCCGCGAGGAGGTGGAACTGGTGCGTGGTGCCAGTCACGAGTTTGATCAGGAGGCCTACTTGCGTGGTGAGCTAAGTCCGGTGCTGTTTGGTTCTGCGATTAATAATTTTGGCGTACAGGAGATCCTTGATGCCCTGGTCGATTATGCCCCTGCACCACTGGCACGCGCTACCAAGAACCGTGAGGTGGATCCGGGCGAGGAGAAATTCACCGGCTTCGTTTTCAAGATCCAGGCAAATATGGATCCGCAGCACCGCGACCGTGTCGCCTTTATGCGTGTCTGTTCCGGGCGCTTTGTGCCGGGAATGAAGATGAAGCAGGTGCGTATTGGTCGCGATGTGAAAATCCCCAATGCCATCACCTTTCTCGCGCAGGAGCGTGACCATGTCGAAGAGGCCTGGCCCGGTGACATCATCGGCCTGCACAACCACGGCACTATTCAGATCGGTGATACCTTCAGCGTGGGCGAAGACCTCAAGTTTACCGGCATCCCCCATTTCGCCCCGGAGCTGTTCCGCCGCGCGGTGCTGAAAGACCCGCTCAAATCCAAGCAGTTGCTCAAGGGTCTGCAACAGCTCTCTGAAGAGGGCGCTACCCAGCTATTTCGGCCACTAAAGAACAATGATCTTATCCTCGGTGCAGTCGGTGTGTTGCAGTTCGATGTGGTCGCCCAGCGGCTTAAAGATGAGTACAAGGTCGATGCCATCTTCGAGACGATTAATGTCGCCACTGCCCGCTGGGTGGAATGTGATGATGAGAAAAAGCTCGAAGAGTTTAAACGTAAGAGTGAGGACAACCTTGCCATTGACGGTGCCGGGGATCTTACCTATATCGCTCCCACCCGCGTAAACCTGCAACTTGCCGAGGAGCGTTATCCCGATATCGCCTTTCGTGCTACGCGTGAAAAGTAAGCCTCTAGTTGTGGTTTGAGGGGCCGGTTAATACCGGCCTTTTTTCTTTCTAGTAAGGGGGACAGGGATCTTGGTTTGTCCTGTGCGTGTCACTATCTTGGCTGATCCAGTTGCGTGCCTTGTCTATGGTTCTAACTCATTGAAATAACTACTAAATAATGTTTCAATGTGTAGGGAAATAAAAATATAAAGTTAATTGTTCGCACAGCTGGCTGGGGGGGGAATCAAATGTCTTCTGTGACGCGTCTTTTTTTACTATTGTTACTGGGAATTTTCTCATTTACGGCATACGCAGAGGATCCGCGTATTGCTCGGGAGCTGGCTGATAGGTCGCCACTGGTGAATCCGCTTAAAGAAGCACTGGGCAAGAAAGTTTATGATGAGGCGATGGCTTCAGGCAAGTATCGGTATATAGGGCCGCGCAGTTGTCGCGTCTGCCATCGTGATTTTTATAATGGGCGAAAGAAAAATGATCGCCATTTTCATACCTTTAAGAAGGTTGTCGATGCCGGTTATGCCAGGCAGCCTAAGTGTCTGGCTTGTCACACAACGGGCTACGGCGTACCGACAGGATTTAAGGATGAGAAGAAGACGCCACAGCTGTCAGGGGTTGACTGCGAGGGGTGTCATGGCCCGGGTAACGTGCATATGCGCCTTAATGACGGCGGGGGCTTTCTTGCCGGGGTAGATAACCCGGATCGTATTGAACGCATGTGTAAGGCGTGTCATACCAAACGCTGGAACAGATCCTTCACTAAAAAGGAGTTTCGCAAGGCTTACGAGGGCTATATCACGGCCAAACCGGGGGACGAGAAGAAGTCCTATTATAGCTACTGAATACGATGGCGTTGTTTTCACCTCGAATCATTCACGGTATGATAAATATCATGTAAATTGAACCGGCAGGGAAGGCAGGTGGTCTAGAAAGAGTAATGAGAGGAGAAAAAATCTTGCGCAAGCTATCATTGAGTCTGCTGATTTCCCTGCTGTTTATCGGGCAGGCGGGCTATGCGCTAGATGCTCGTATTGAGGCGCAGGCAATTTCCCCGAATGCCCCCACAATACCCCTGAAGAGCGCTCTCGGCGAGAAGGTCTTCAATGAGGCGATGGCCAGTGGTAAATACTCCTTCGCCACCAATGCCAAGTGTCGACTCTGTCATCGCGACTTCTTTCTTGGGCGTAAACAGGATGTACACGACCACGCTTTTTCCAAGGTGCTAAAGGCAGGGCACGGTGAGACGAGTCAGTGTTTCGGCTGCCACACCACAGGTTACGGTGTTAAAGGAGGCTTTAAGTCAGCTATTCTCACGCCGCGCCTGGCCAACGTGCAGTGTGAGGGGTGTCATGGCCCCGGTAGTGAGCATATTCGGCGTAACGCCAAAGGCGGTTTTCTGGCTGGTACCGACCGTCCAGAGATCCTGAAAAAGATGTGTCTCACCTGTCATAATCAGCGTTGGGGCAATGCCTTTGACGACTTTGAGGCTGCCTACGATAGTTACAAGACGGCCAAGCCTGGCGATAAATAGTAGCCAATGACTGATTTCTTTAAGCGTCACAATATTTCTATACAACTGGGGTTATTGATCGCCTCGCTCTGTTTTTTCTCTTTTTATAATTACGTCTCGCAGAAAGAGGTGTTCCTCAAGCAGTTGCAGAGCAATAGCAGCGACTTGTTACAGTCGGTGCGCTCCAGTGTAAATAAGTTCAACAGCATAGAAAAAACACTTAGCCTTAATACGCTGGTGAGCACTATATCGTTCAATCTGGATATCTTTGAATTTCGCTATCTCGATAACAATGGTGTAGTGGTTAGCTCAATGTTTGAGGATGAGGTAGGCAAGCCCTATGCACACCCTGGCATTGAACTGGCACTGCAGGCGGTAGGTGATTCAGCTCAGTTCTATAGTATGGGGCAGTATTATGTAGAAGAGCGTGACCTGACCAATGTGATGGCGGTCAGTTTTCCGGTACGTGAAGATGATCGCCTCTTCGGCATAATTGATTTGGCGGTAGATATTACCGACTTCGATTATATTCCGGCGACATCACGTGATGTGGTGATGCAACGTTTACAGATCGATACGACCAATACGCTTAATGCTATCGCGGGCTCTATCATCTCACGCACCAAGGTCTTCGAAACACTGAATATGCCGGACTTTCTTGCAGCTCTGGTAGCTCAGACGAAGGGAGTGCTAGAGGTGAGCCTGATGGATGCATCGGGCCTTATTTATAGCAGCAGTCGTTCATTGTCACTGACGGGCGAATCATTGAGGGCCGGTTTTGTCAGTGGCAGCATTCGCCAACGGGTTGATGGTCTCTCTGAATATACTTTGCAGGTGCCACTCAATCCTCAGGGCAGTGATGGTCACATGATGCTGCTCGCTATCGATGCCAGCGATTATGTTGTTAATGAGCGAAAACTTTTTTTCACCGCGTTGGCAACCAGTCTGATGGCGATTATCGTTTCTGTGACTATCGCCTATGCTATTTACACTATCAATCTACGCCGTGCACGTGAGGAAAATATCCGTCTGGAACATATGGTGGTTGAGCGTACCGATGAGTTACGGCGCATTAGTCAGACCGATAAGCTGACTGGCCTTGCCAATCGTTGCCATCTGGAAGAGCAGCTGGATATTGAGTTTAAACGAGCTGGGCGCTACAAGACGCCACTGACTTTAGCGGTACTCGACCTCGATTTTTTTAAACAGGTGAACGATGTCCACGGTCACCTGGCAGGCGACGCGGTGTTACGTGAAATCGGTTCGCGTATACGTGCAGAGTTGCGTGAGACCGATTTCGTCGGGCGTTATGGGGGTGAGGAGTTTGTAGTGATCTTTACCAACATTGATTTGCCGACATCACTAAAGATGGCGGAGATTTTGCGTCGTCTGGTGGAGGGGAGTCCGGTGCACTTCGAGGGACAGGATGTAGCTGTTACTGCCAGTATCGGTGTGGCTGAGATAAAGTACTCACACGAGACTTATAAAACACTTTTTGCTGAGGCGGATAGCGCTCTCTACCATGCCAAGGAGAATGGCCGTAACCGTGTGGCCTATACCGAGGAGGGCCGTGCCAGCCTGTTTGTCGACACCAAGCTGAGTGAGCTTTAGCCGCGCAGCCCCACCCCATGTTTCATTAGCCACAGGCTGTAGTTGTAGAGTGCAATGATAAACAGAGTGATCACCCCGTAAGCAACTCCCAACGATATATCTGAAACCCCCAGCATGCCATAGCGGAAGGTATTTACCATGTAGAGGATGGGGTTGCCTAGCGACAGTGTTTGCCACAACTCTGGCAACATACTCACCGAGTAGAAAATTCCTCCCAGGTAAGTGAGGGGAGTTAGTACGAAGGTGGGGATGATGCTGATGTCATCAAAGCTCTTGGCAAAGACCGCATTGATGAAACCAGCCAGGGCGAAGAGGATAGAGGTAAGCAAGGCAACGCTAAGGGTCACCCATATGTTGTAGAATTGTAGTTCGGTAAAGAACATTGCCACTAGTGTGACCATTACCCCAACCGTTAGTCCGCGCGCCACGCCACCGGCGATGTAGCCGATGAGTATCAGTGAGTGTGGGATCGGTGAGATTAATAGCTCTTCGATGTAGTTGCTGAACTTCGCACCATAAAAGGAGGAGACTACATTGGCGTAGGAGTTGGAGATGATATTCATCATGATCAGCCCCGGTACAATATAATCCATGTAGCTGAAGCCATCTATGGGGGTAAGTTGTGAGCCGATCATCTTTCCGAAAATAACAAAGTAGAGGGCGGTGGTGATCATCGGTGGCAGGATGGTCTGTATCCAGATGCGTGCAAAGCGACGGATCTCTTTGATTAAAATCGTGCTAAAGGCGATGCGATAGGTTTGTAGGTCCATTATTTGTCCACCCCGCGCTCAACCAGATCGAGAAACAGCTCTTCCAGCCGGTTGGCCTTGTTACGCATTGACATCACCTCAATACCGCATGAACTTAGCTCATTAAATACCACGTTAATGCTTTGTTCGCGGCGCACCTCTATCTCGATAGTAGTGTTGTCGATGAGCTGTAGTGGGTAGCCGCACTGTAGTATTGGGGGGGCGGAGAGAGGTGAAGCAAGATCGAGGATAAATGTCTCTCGATCGAGTTTGTTGATCAGGCTCTTGATAGAGGTGTTTTCTACTATCTCCCCCTGGTCGATGATCGCAACATTGCGACATAGCATCTCGGCCTCTTCCAGGTAGTGGGTGGTGAGGATGATAGTGGTGCCCTCTGCATTGATCTCGCGCAGGAACTGCCACATTGAACGGCGTAGTTCAATGTCTACCCCAGCGGTGGGTTCATCAAGGATCAACAGGCGTGGTTTGTGTATCAGTGCGCGGGCAATCATCAGGCGACGTTTCATTCCACCTGAGAGGCCGCGAGCCATGGTTCGGCGTTTCTCCCACAGCCCCAGCTTCTTCAGTGCCCATTCGCAGCGCTCACGGGCCTCATGCTTATCAACACCGTAGTAACCAGCCTGGTTGATTACTATCTCCTCTACCGGTTCAAACTGGTTGAAATTGAACTCCTGTGGTACCAGTCCCAGATCACGTTTAACCAGCATTGGTTTGTCCCGCATGTCGTTGCCGAACACCTTGATTTCTCCAGCGCTCTTGTTCACCAGGGAGGTGATGATGCTGATGGTGGTCGATTTACCGGCACCATTAGGGCCGAGCAGGGCGAAAAAGTCACCCTCCTCAACCGCCAGGTCTATCCCTTTTAGGGCAGTAAACCCGTTACGGTAGGTTTTGGTCAGACCGCTGATTTCCAGGGCAAGCATAGAGTCACTCGAATACTTCGATAGATGGTAGGAGCGCAGTCTACCGCAGAGACAGAGATGGTGCTATTACAGCTATATTGTGTGGGGTATTGGCGCTGCGTACGTTGACCCGGGTAGTGCTGCATGGTACAAAAACATGCGGATTTATTTAAATAAAACAATAAGTTAATTCTTCCTGCGGTTAGCTGTACAATTTAAGTGGATAGGGGGAGTCTATGGGGAGGGAGTCTGATGTCTGAATCGTCTTATATGGTGGTGTTCCGGGGTGAGTTGATCGATGGGGCGGATCTGGAGCAGGTCAAGGAGAGTTTGCAAACCCTCTGTAAGTTGACCAGAGAAAAGGTAGAGCAGCTATTTTCCCTTCCAGCGGTGGTGCTAAAGAAGAATCTTAGTCAGGAACTGGCAAAGAGTTTTCAGCAGCAGCTAGAGAGAATCGGTGTGCGTACCGATGTTAAGGCCATGGAAGAGGCGAAGGTGGTCTCTGTGAGTGAAGCCACTATTGCCGCTGCGGCACCACAAAGTGGTGACAATGTCGTTTCAGCCATTCGGGCCGAGCAGAAGGAAAAGACGACGGAGAACGATAATCTGCAGGTGCAGTTCCACGGCAAAGGGGGCGAGTACTTTAAGATATGGATCGTTAATATTTTACTTACTATCGTTACCTTCGGAATCTATTCCGCCTGGGCCAAGGTACGCAATCATCGTTACTTCTATAGCAATACCCAGATTGGCAGCGGTAGCTTCGAATACACGGCTGACCCGGTAGCGATCCTTAAGGGGCGTATCATTGCGGTGATCTTCCTGCTGGTCTTTAACTATGCAGGTACTACGTTGCCGTTCGGTGGGATTCTGTATCTCATTTTGTCGATTATTTTCGTGATTTCTGTACCGTGGTTGGTTAATCGTTCTATGGCCTTTCGCAATCGCAATACAGTTTACCGTAATGTACGTTTTGGTTTTGATGGCAACTACATGGATGCGCTCAAGGCCTTTGTTCTGTGGCCGATAGCAGGGGCATTAACGATTGGTATCCTTATGCCCTATGCCATATACAAGCAGAAAAGTTATGTGGTACAGGGTTCGCGCTACGGTACCAGTAGCTTTGCGTCGGAGTTTGGCTGGCGTGATGTCTACGGCATCGCCATTCGTGCGTTTTTATTGATGTTGCTGGCGGTGGTGCTGTTTGTTGTGCCGTTCGTTGGTCCCCTGCTTGGTATGGCTGTCTATCTCATCGTCTTTGCCTACTTCACTGCCAATATCGGTAACCTGGTTTATAACAATTCTAATCTGCTTAACCACGGTTTTGACTCAACTCTGGATACCAAAGAGCTGGCGATGATCTACTTCGTTAACTGGTTGATGCTGGTGTTTACTTTTGGTTTGGCCATGCCGTGGGTCAAGGTACGGCTGGCCGAATATCGCGCCGCTCACCTGGTGGTAGCAGTCGATGGTTCACTCGATAACTTTATCGCCGCAGAGGAGAAGAATGTCAGCTCGTTGGGTGAAGAGATCGGTGAAGCTTTCGATATTGATATTGGTTTGTAATGGAGATTTTCGGCGAGCTCTACGACGGTAAAACCTCCGCTCACTGGGGGGCGAAGCTGACGGTCTATCCGGGTGGTCTGTTACAGCTGCGCTGGGATGAAGGCAAGAGTGATTATGCGCTTGACGGTGTTGAGGTAACTTCACGTCTTGGCAATACGCCGCGCTACTTCAGTCTGCCCGATGGGCGTAAGTTTGAGACCCATGATAACGATGCTGTGGACACCCTGTTACGCGAACATAGCAAACAGGAGCTACATGGTTGGCAGTCGCTGCTGCACAAACTGGAAAGCCGCATGCAGTTTGTGGTGTTGTCACTAATCTTGGTGATCGCCTTTAGCTGGGGAATGCTGAAATACGGTCTGCCTGCTGCTGCCGAGGGCATTGCCTATGCCCTGCCACAGAACATTATGCAAAGTGCTACCGATACCACTCTGGAGTTGCTGGATGAACATTATCTCGAGCCCTCCGAGATGGACGAAACCGTACAGCAGCGATTAATTGCACGTTTTGGAGTCATGAGCAAAAAGGTGGAGCAGGGTTTTAACTATCAGCTGTTATTCCGTAAGGGAGGTGAGATGTTGGGTGCCAACGCCTTCGCTCTACCTTCGGGTACCATCGTGATCACCGATGAACTGGTGAATATTGCCAATAATGATGAGGAGCTGGTGGCCGTGCTGGCCCATGAACTTGGCCATGTCGTGCATCGTCACAGCTTGCGTCAGGTGTTACAGAATTCTGCCCTCTCTTTAGCCATTACCTACACTACCGGTGATGTCAGTTCACTGGTAGTGGCATTACCAGTACTGTTTGTGCAATTGGGTTACTCTCGTCGCTTCGAGCATGAGGCCGATCAATTTGCCTACGACTTTATGCAGCAGGATGAAATCCCGTTACAGCGTTTTGCTACCATCCTTGAAGGGTTGGAGGCGGCGCACACGGTACGTCGTTCCAGGCAAGATGAGAAAAAACAGGAGGAGGGAAGTACGATGGTCGATATTTTCGAATATCTTTCCACTCACCCTCCTACAAAAGACAGAGTGAAGCGTTTTCGAGAGGCGAGTTAAGTCTATCTGTCGTTGTGGTAAATGAGCTGGCGAATTTGAGCTGAACCTACCCCGAAATAATTGGCACCTCGTTTCAATGAAGCAAAGAAAATGAACACCTCGTAGGGGATCAAAATCCAGACGGCTTCGCGTCCATTCGCAATGACAAGTCATAAGAAAAGGGCCTCAATCGAGGCACTTTTCATTATTACCTTTCAATATTATCCCTAAGGTATTTAAACAACTCCCGCGCTGACTTCGGCGGTTTATTCTGCGACTGTTCTTTTTGCGCATTGCGTAACAACTGCCGCAGGTGCTGGCGGTCGGCATCCGGGTACTGTGACAGCAACTCACCAAGGGCGGTATCCCCTTCCTCCAGCAGTCGGTCTCGCCATTGTTCCAGGCGGTGAAGACGGGCATTTTCCTGAGCGTGTTCAAGCTTCAGGCCATCCATCGCCGCAAGAATGGGTTCGATATCGGCGGTGCGTAACAGCTTACCGATGTATTGCAGTTGGCGCTTGCGACCGCCGCGCTCCTTGATGCGATGGACCAGGGCGATGGCATCTTGCAGCTTTTCATCCAATGGGATTTTGTCGAGTTTGTTCTGGTGCAGTTCAACTAGCTCTTTACCCAGATCAGTGAGGGCATGGCTCTCTCGTTTGAGCTGACTCTTGCTGATGAGGATTTCCTCATCATCATCTTCGGGCTGTTCGGGTTCATTGCTCATAATGTGTTTGATTCGTTGTTTAGATCAGGAACAGTGCCGCTAATCCGAGAAAGGCGAAGAAGCCAAAGACATCGGTGATGGTGGTCAATACAACGCCACCGGCCAGCGCTGGGTCAGCACCAATCTTTTTCAGCAATAGTGGGATGGTGGCACCAGAGAGGGCCGCCATTAGTAGGTTGACCAGAATGGCGGCACCGATCACCAGCCCCAGCGGCAGGCTGTTAAACCAGAGACCGGCCACCACCGCGAGGACGCTGGCCCAGATGATGCCGTTGAGCATACCCACGCCGAGCTCCTTAATCAGTAGTTGTTGCGCATTGGCGCTGCTGATCTGCCCCAGAGCCTGGGCACGAATTACCAGGGTGAGAGTCTGGCTGCCTGCGATGCCGCCCATGCTGGCAACGACAGGCATTAGTACTGCCAATGCCACCATCTGTTCGATGGTGGCGTCGAACCGACCGATAACCCAGGAGGCAAGTAGTGCTGTGAGCAGGTTGATACCCAGCCATACGGCACGACGCCGACTACTGGCGATTACCGGGGCGAAGATATCCTCTTCTTCGTTTAGTCCGGCCATACCCATAAAGTCGTGGTCAGCACGGTCGCGGATAACATCGACCACATCATCGATAGTGATACGGCCAAGCAATTTACCTTGTTCGTCGAGGACCGGGGCACTAATGAGATCGTGATGCTCGAACAGGGTGGCTACTTCCTGTGCCGGGTTGTTAGCAACCAGTACCTCTGAGTCGCTACTCATGAGTTCTTCAACGGTCTGTGTGGGGTCATGAGTTAGCAGCAGGGTAAGTGGTAGCAGTCCCAGGTAGTAGCCGTCACGGTTGGTCACCATAAGACTGTCTGTGCTCTCTGGCAGCTCGCCGAGGCGGCGCAGGTAGCGCAGTACCACATCAAGACTGATATCGGCGCGAATAGTGATGGTATCGACGTTCATCAGACCGCCGGCCGAATCTTCATCGTAGTGCCGTACCGCCTCCAGCCGTTCACGGTGTTGCTGATCCATGTTTTGCAGCAGTTGTGTGGTTACATCCTCAGGCATTTCCGGCAGCAGATCAGCCAGGTCGTCCGGGGCGAGCTTACTGGCAGCGGCCACCAGCTCGTGTGACTCCATGTCACGGATCAGACTGGCACGCAGGTTGTCGTTGACGTGTAGCAGGATATCGCCGTCGAAGTTGGGATCGACTTGCTCCCAGACGATGTTGCGCTGTTCGGCGGGAAGGGATTCGAGTAGCAGGGCGATCTCAGCAGGATGCTGTTCGTTGATAAACTCGCGGATGGCCTTCAGGTCTTGTTGCGACAGCGCCTCGTGCAGCGTCTCAAGACGCTCCTGCACCGACTCTGTTTCTGTCGCTTCGACCATGTTTATCCCCTGTTGTTTGTGGCGCAGTTTAGCAAGGGGGACAGGTCTAGGGAATGGCCTGCCGGTGATGGCTAGAGATTTATCTCTAAAATGTGTGAATTAGGCCCAATTCTACGCCTCGGGCAGCAGGGTTATCACTAGCCATTAATTTGCCGAGCTTGCGTTGCAATTTACCGATATCGCTTTCACGTATCAGCTGTTTGACCTCAAGCAGACCGGATGGAGGCATGCTGAACTCGCGCAGGCCCATTGCCAGAAGCAGGCGGGTGTAACGTGAGTCACCGGCCATTTCGCCACACATGGATACCGGTATTTTGGCCTTATGGCCCGCTTTAATTACCCCCTGTATCAGTCGCAGTACACCGAGATTAAGGGGATCGAATAGATGGTTAACGGTTTCATCAATGCGATCAGTGGCAAGGGTGTATTGCATTAGATCGTTGGTTCCGATCGACAGAAAGTCGAGGCGTTGGGCGAAAAGGTCTGCACAGATGGCCGCAGCAGGTACCTCAATCATTGCACCGATAGGTATCCTGGGGTCAAAGGGCTTTTTCTCGCGCCGTAACTCGGCCTTTGCCTGCTCTATCAAGGCCAGTGTCTGCCCCAGTTCCTGTACGCTGGTGAGCATTGGGATCAGTAGTCGCACTCGTCCCTTTGCTGAGGCACGCAAAATGGCACGAAGCTGGGGCAGGAACAGCTCGGGCTCTTTCAGGCAGAGGCGAATGGCTCGTAGTCCCAGTGCCGGATTGGTGCAGGCGGTGGCACCGGGGATGATCTCTTTGTCAGCACCGAGATCAAGACTACGGATGGTTAGAGGTAATCCTTTGAGTCGTCGCAGGGTGTTGCGGTAAGTGTGGTACTGCTCAGCTTCGTCGGGTGGGTTTTGACGATTCATGAAAAGAAATTCGGTGCGATAGAGTCCTACCCCGGCGGCACCTACACGTTTAAGTGCCGTAATGTCATCGGAGAGTTCGATGTTGGCGTGTAGGGTGATGGGGGTACCGTCGAGACTAAGAGAGTTTTGATCCTTTAGCTTGTAGAGTTCACGCCGTGCTCGCTTCTCGATACGTTGACGTGATTTGTAGTGTTTGAGGAGCTCCTCGTCCGGGTCTAACAGCACGCTGCCGTTATTGGCATCGATGATTAGCTGCTCATCATTATGAACATACTGATGAACACGGGGGACCCCTACCAGTGCGGGGATGCCGAGACCGCGGGCGAGAATGGCGGTGTGTGACAGTGGACCTCCACGTTCGGTGACGATAGCGGCAACGTTGCGGCTGTTCAGCTGCACCATGTCGCTGGGGGCAAGATCGACGGCGAGAATGATACGGGGCTCATCCTTGTCACTCTCCAGTGCACCGATCTGATGCTCTTCGCGTAACAGTATCTGCTGCACACGTCGCACTACATGCTCCACATCGTCGCGGCGGGTGCGCAGGTAGGGATCCTCCATCGCGTCGAACACCTGCACCAGTGCGTCCTGTTGTAGTTTTAGTGCCCATTCGGCATTGCAATGGTGTTGGCGTATCAATTCCACCGGGGCGCTGCTCAGTGCCTCATCCTGCAACATCAGCAGGTGGGTATCGATAAAGGCGGCGATGTCCTGCGGAGTGTGTTCTGGGATCTGCTGGCGGATGATGTGTAACTGTTCACGTGCCGTATTTAGTGCATGTTCAAAGCGGGAAACTTCATTATCGATATGTTCGGCTGGCAGCACATACTCGGCGATATCAAGCTGTCCGTGCTGTATTACACGGGCCTTGCCGATGGCGATTCCTTTTGAGACTGAAATGCCGGATAGTGCTATGGGCATGCTGACTCCTGCCTGTTAGAAGATGGGGTGGTGTTACTCCTCTTCGCCGAAGCGCTCGGCTACCAGCGCCTCGAGTTGTTGCAGTGCTGCCTCGGCATCGCTGCCATCGGCACTGAGTTCCAGGGTGGCTCCCTTGGCCGCGGCCAGCATCATTACACCCATGATGCTTTTGCCATTGACGCGCTGGCCGTTGCGGCTGAGATTTATCTCGCTATTGAAACCGGAGGCGAGACTGACAAACTTGGCAGCGGCGCGCGCGTGCAGCCCCAGCTTGTTAATGATGGTGATCTCACTGCTAAGCATGGTCTACCCGCTCCTGTTGTGCCAGTGGCGGGTGCATATATATGCTGTCCCTACCACCGTTAAGGGCCTTCTCGGCAAGGGCTTGCAGGCCATCTTCGGCATAGTTCATAACGCGAATTAGCATTGCCAGGCTAAGCCCTGAGATGAGAATAAGCGGATGTTCTTCCCCCATCAGGCTACAGGCGATATTGCTGGGTGTAGCGCCGTAGAGATCGGTCAGGATCAGTACGCCATCACCTTGATCGAGTTCGTTGAGTAGTTCTCGGGCCCGATTACGCTCCTGTTCCAGGTCGCAATCAGGCTGGATATCCATCACCCTGGTCTCCAGGGGAAGAGTACCCAGAGTTCCAATGGTGGCCTCCAGTGTGGCGCTGCCAAAGGGGGTGTGAGTGATGAGTAACAGGGCAACGCTCATGACAGCTCCCGGTGGCGGGTGAGTACGCTGATACCCTGTTGCTGAAAGTGCTGGCTGAGTCGTTCGACAAAAAATACAGAGCGATGTTGCCCTCCGGTGCAGCCGATGGCCACCGTCATGTAGCTGCGGTTGTCGGCGGCAAATTGTGGCAGCCATTGCTCAAGGAAGTCACTCACCTGTTCAAACATGCGATTGACCTCGAAGTGGTTCTCCAGGAAGTGGACCACCTCCGCATCACGTCCGGTGAGTGGACGCAGGCGCGGCTCCCAGTGAGGGTTTGGCAGGCATCGCACGTCGAAGATAAAGTCTGCCTCCAGCGGTACACCGTGCTTGAAGCCAAATGACTGGAATAGCACTGACATGTTTTCACCGCCACGCTCGCCGATACTCTTCTGGATCAGTTCGCGCAGCTGATGGATGTTGGTACGGCTGCTGTCGATCTGCATATCCGCCTTGCTGCTGATAGGCTTGAGCATCATACGCTCTTGTAAAATGGCCTCTTCCAGCGGTACCTCATCGTCGGTAAGGGGGTGACGGCGGCGGGTCTCGCTAAAACGTTTGATCAGGATGTCGTCAGTGGCATCGATAAAGATGACCTCACACGGCAATCCGGTTTGCTTGAGCTGTTTCAGTAGTTCTGGAAAGGTGGCGAAGTCGTTGTTGAGATTGCGTGCGTCGATACCCACGGCGACCATTTCATAATGGTGGTGCTGGGCGTTGAGCATCTCATCGGCGAAGGCCGGCAGGAGTGCCATCGGCAGGTTGTCGATGCAGTAGCCACCGATATCCTCCAGGGCGTTGAGCGCCACACTCTTACCGGCACCTGATGTACCACTAACAATCAGTAGTTTCATTGTTCTCTGTTTTGAATCATGCGCTGCTGTCGCGCAATGAAATCCTCTGCCGCATCGTAGCCACGATTATACAGAATTTGATTGCGTGCGGCGGCCTCTACCAGTACAGCGAGATTGCGACCGGGGGCAACAGGTACCTCTACCTCGGGGACGGCTACATCGAGCAGTGTATGCATACGCCGTGCTCCCTTGAGGCGATCCATGGCCTTGGGTTTGTTGGCATCAACCGGGGTGAGCTGAACGATAAGCTGTAGCACCATTTCGGGTTTAATCGCGTTGTCACCAAACAACTCACGCACATTCATGACGCCAAGGCCGCGCACCTCAAGGAAGTTCTTTAGTACTTCTGGACAGTGGCCTACCAGGGTCTCCGGGGCGGTGCGGCGAAAGGCGGGAGCATCATCGGCCACCAGGCGATGGCCGCGGGTGATTAATTCCAGTGCCAGTTCGCTCTTGCCGATGGCGCTCTCACCGGTCAGCAGCACCCCAATCCCCATTACTTCCATAAAGACACCATGTATCACCAATGTATCGGCGAGTAGACCGCTTAGGTAGTAGTCGATGTTACGTGCCAGTTTGTGGCTGGAGAGGGGGGAGGCACAGAGCGGAACCGTGCTGCTATTTGCCATCTCCAGTAACTCATCGGGGGCATGCTGGTCATCGGCGATGATGACCAGCTGTGAGCCACCGCTGAATAGTTGTTCCAGGGCGTCGTGCCGCGAGTTATTGCCTAGCTCAGTAAGGTATTGCAGCTCGGATTTGCCCAGTAGCTGGATGCGGTGGGGATGGATGAAATTAAGGTGACCGATGAGGGATTCGTCCCCCTTATCATCACCGTAGAGGGAGAGCGTTGTCTGCTCTCCGTGGTGGTGGGTCAGCCACTGCAGGCTAAGGCGTTGTTGATAGGCCTCGAAAAACTGCTGCAGGGTAATACTGGTATGCATGGCTAGTGCTGTTTCTGCCACTCCTGAATGGCAGAGAACAGGCTGTGCGCATCGGGTGAGGCACGCAGTTGTTTCACTAATTGTTCATCGCTGAACATGCGTGCTAGCTGTGCCAGCAGTTGAAGGTGCTCCTCGGTGGCCTCCTCAGGTACCAGCAGGCCAAACAGCAGGTCTACCGGCTGATTATCGCTGGCGTCGAAATCGACACCTTGCTGCAATTTGATAAATGCAGCAAGGGTGGCATCGTTCTGTTTGAGTCGGCCGTGGGGAATTGCCACCCCATGGCCCAGGCCGGTACTACCTAGCCGCTCACGGGAGAGCAAACTGTCAAAAACCTGGTTTTGCGACAGTGCCTCCTGATTGGCGCTAAGCAGTTGGCTCAGCTGTTCCAGTACCCGCTTTTTGCTGGCGGACTGGGTGTTACAGCTGATGTGTTCAAGGTCGAGTAGTTCGGCTACCTGCATAGTTATTTTGCCAAATAAGTGTTGTAGAGTAGGGGTTTATTCGACGTCGGCGTCAAGGGGCTGATTTTTCAGTCCACCCTGAGAACGGTGGTGATCGGTGACCTTCTCTTTGTGCTTTTTCACCTGGCGGTCGAGCTTATCGATCATGGAGTCGATGGCGGCGTACATATCCTCATTTTCGCATTCGGCGTGCAGGGTGTTGCCGGTAATTTGAATCGTGGCTTCGGCCTTTTGGCGCAGTTTCTCTACACCAAGAATCACATGCACATTGGTAACATGATCGAAGTGGCGCTCCAGGCGCTGAAGTTTTTCCGTTACATAGTCACGCATGGAGGTGGTGATGTCGACGTGATGACCGGTTAGATTAAGTTGCATTATCGTCTCCTGGTTGATGATGGGTTGTGATGCCTGGCTTAGGCCAGGCGTTTTCGTTCGTTGGATGGCGGGATTGCCATGGCTTCACGGTATTTGGCTACCGTGCGTCGGGCAACGTTAATGCCCTTGTCAGAAAGAATCTGTGCCAGCTTGTTATCGCTAAGCGGTTTTTTTGGTGGCTCTTCAGCGATCAGGGATTTAAGCATGGCGCGAATAGCGGTGGAAGAGGCCTCGCCGCCGCTGGCGGTGCTCACATGGCTGGAGAAGAAGTACTTCAGCTCGAAGATACCGCGAGGGGTATGCATGTATTTACGGGTGGTGGTGCGGGAGATGGTCGATTCGTGCATCCCCAGCTCTTCGGCAATATCGTGCAACACCATCGGCTTCATCCCCACCTCGCCCTGCTCGAGAAAGTTGCGCTGGTGTTCGATGATGCTGGTGGACACCTTGAGCAGGGTATCGTTGCGACTCTGCAGGCTCTTGATAAACCAGCGAGCCTCCTGCAGGTGGTTTTTCATTGTGGTTGAGTCGCCGCTGCTGGCCTGTTTGATGAGTCCCGCATAGTAGTTGTTCACCCGAAGCTTGGGGGCGGCTCCAGCACTGAGCTCCACACGCCAACCGCTGGTTGTTTTGGACACCATCACATCGGGGGTAATGTATTCAGTCTTGTCACTGGCGATCTGAGCGCCGGGACGGGGGTTGAGGCTCTGAATCAGCTGAATCACCTCGGTGAGTTGTTGTTCGTTAAGTTTCATGACCCTTTTAAGTTGAGTGTAGTCTCGGCCAGCTAATAGTTCAAAGTGCTTTTCCAGCAGGGCGTGGGCCTCGGCCTGCCATGTTGTTTTGCCGGCTAAGGTGCGTAGTTGTAACAGCAGGCATTCACGTAGATCCTGTGCCGCTACCCCGATGGGATCGCAGTTCTGCACGATATGTAGCACTGCCACGACTTCGTCCATTTCGATCTCAGGTAGCTGTGGCTGCAGGCTCTCAAGGATCTCTTCAAGGGGCAGGGATAGAAAGCCATCGTCGCTAATGGCGTCGATGATCGCCTCGGCGATCAGCATGTCCTCTTCTGTTATGGGACTCATGCGTACCTGCCACAACAGGTGCTCACGCAAGTCCTCGCTACGGCTATCGCCGTATTCGAATTCCCGATCTTCATCACTACTGGCGGCGGAGGGGGTGCTGGGCATGGCGTCGTAGGTGTCGTCCCAGACGCTGTCGATGACCAGTTCGTCGGGCAGGGTCTCCTGTTGAAGCTCCTCACTCAGCTCCGCGACCTCTTCCGTTTCGTCGTTATCGGTGAGTTCGTCGGTTTCGCCCTCTTCGTTTAACTCCTGCTCGAACTCATCCCCCTCTTCAAGCATCAGGTTGGATTCCAGTGCCTGCTGGATCTCCAGCTGTAGCTCCAGGGTAGAAAGCTGCAACATGCGGATCGCCTGCTGCAGTTGCGGCGTCATGGTGAGCTGTTGTCCGAGACGGAGCTGTAGGGATTGCTTCATTTAGACTCAGGTGGCGGTTATGAGGAAGTACTAGTACGCCCTAGATTCTAGCGTATTTGATTGGTGAATGGCACAGATTTTGGATAACAATTAGAGCTGGAAGTCATGACCCAGATAAACGTCTCTAACCTTTTGATTTTCAAGGAGTATCTCCGGCTCCCCCTCGGCAATTACATGGCCTTCGCCGATGATGTAACCGCGCTCACAGATCCCCAGGGTCTCACGCACGTTGTGATCAGTGATCAGTACTCCTATGCCCCGTTCCTTGAGGTGAATAATAATACCCTGAATATCGATCACTGAGATCGGATCGACACCAGCAAAGGGTTCATCGAGTAGGATGAATTTTGGTTCGGTGGCGAGGGCACGAGCGATTTCGACACGACGGCGTTCACCGCCAGAGAGGCTCATTCCCAGGCTGTCGCGGATATGGGTGATGTGGAACTCTTCCAGCAGTGATTCGAGGATATGTTCGCGCTGTTGCGGTTCAAGGTCGGCACGGATTTCGAGGATCGCCATGATGTTCTGTGCGACAGTCAGTTTGCGGAATACCGAGGCTTCTTGTGGCAGGTAGCCGATCCCCTCGCGGGCCCTCTGGTGCATTGGCTTGTTGGTGATGTCGTGCTCACCCAGCTGGATGCTCCCTTTGTCGTTGGGGATAAGGCCCACGATCATATAGAAACAGGTGGTTTTGCCTGCACCGTTGGGCCCTAGCAGGCCGACTACCTCACCAGGCTCAACACGTAGCGAGACATCGCTGACTACGGATCGTGACTTGTAGCTCTTGGCAAGATGGCTGGCGATGAGGCTCACGGTTTATTCTCCATCTTATGGTCGTCATTTTTCTGTTCGTCATTTGCCGGTTGCAGCAGCACCCGTACCCGACCATCCCCCTGTTTGTTGCCGGAGGCTCTGACCAGCTGTTTTTTCAGGTCGTAGCGGATATGTTCGCCACTAAACTCGTTTCCATTTTGCCGTAGCTGTGCCTTGCCCTTGAGCTGAACGGTTTGTTGTAGAGGCAGGTATTCTATCCATTCAGCCTCGGCGTGGAGCGGGGCCCTGTTATCATCCTTTGGCTGCTCCATGGTGGTGGGTTTGCCCTCGGATACCACCCGATTCAGTTGTTTCTCTACGGTGTAGAGAGTAATACGCTCTGCCTTCAGCCGTAGCCCCCCCTGGATCAGAATGACATTGCCCTGGTAGGTACTGGTGCCGTGTGCCTGATCCAGTTCCATGCGGTCGGCCTCAATGCTTACCGGGGTCGATTTGTTAGCTGTGTCGGTTGCTGCTGGCCCCGCACTTAGCGTTAGCGGCAGTAATAACAGCAGGCTAAGGTGAAGGAATTTCATAATGCCCCCTTACCTGTGAGAGTAGCCGCAGGCGCTGACTCTTCTGTTCAACCTCCAGACCGACTGCATCAATGCGTTGATCTGCCTGAATCAGGGTGACGGGCTGATCCGTATTGGCGCGTCCCTGTTTGGGCTGTATGCGTAGGGCCTCGGTGGTGAGTTGCAGCGGCTTATCGCTACTGGGCTGGCTTAGCTGAACCTTGCCCTGTAGCAGTACTTCATCCTGCTGTGGGTTCATTTCTCCGCGATCGGCAACGATGCGCCACTCAATGTTGTTTTGTTTAAAAACTACCAGTTCTGGGTGCTGTAGCCTGGTTTGTTCACTGTCGGTGAAGTGGCTGAGCTGCTTTGCCTGCAGCCGATGCTGCGGCTGGCCCTGCTCATTCAGTGCGGTGATGGTTACGTCGTTCAGGTAGTAGTCCTGCTGCACCGGGCCGGCTGGTGTGAGGTGCCTATCGACCTGCTTTACCCCCTCCTCAGTGAGCTTGTTGCCGAGGACGACCAGCAGCAGGGCGGCGATAACCATAAACAGGCTTTTGAGATTCATTGCAGGTAGTAGTTGAGCTGCTTCTCCAGGGTACCCTGGGCCTGCATGATAAATTCACAGACATCCCGTGCGGCACGACGACCACCGGGGTTGGGGGTGATCCAGTGACTGTGCTGCTTGACCATTTGATGGGCATCCTGCACCGCGATGGCAAGGCCGACACGAATGAGGATGGGCAGGTCTATGACATCATCGCCGATATAGGCGACCTGTTCGGCGGGGATGCCAAGCTTGGCGATCAACTCCTCAAAGGCGGGGAGTTTGTCGAGCTGCCCCTGATAGACGTGTTTAATACCGAGGCTGTCCATGCGGTGGCGCACCACATCGGAGGTACGACCGGTGATAATGCCTATATCGACACCGCTTTTCTGTAGCATCTTCATACCGTGGCCATCGCGCGAGTTAAAGGCCTTGTACTCCTCGCCGCCATCGCCGATGAACAGGCTGCCGTCGGTGAGCACGCCATCGACATCGAAGATCACCAGGCGGATGTCACGCGCTTTTTCGATAATGTCCTGCATCAAGCCAGTATCCTTAATTTTGCGTTTCTATACCACACCTGCGCGCAGCAGGTCGTGCATGTTCAGTGCGCCGATGAGCGAGCCATCACCATCGACGACTGGCAGGGCATTGATGCGTTTCTCATCCATTATACGTAGTGCCTCGGCGGCCAGTAGTCCGGCCTCAATGGTGGTGAAATCGCTATGCATCACCTCTCCAACACTAAGTTGCTGGATGGCGACCTCACCGTGATCCAGCAGGCGGCGCAGGTCACCGTCGGTGAACAGGCCGAGTAATTTGTCGTTGGCGTCTACCACTGTAGTCATACCCAGCCCCTTACGACTCATCTCCAGTAGTGCCTCGCTGAGGCTGGCGTCACTGACCACTCTGGGTAGGGACTCGCCGCTGTGCATTAGATCTTCGATACGCAGCAGCAGGCGACGGCCCAGGCTGCCCGCCGGGTGGGAGCGTGCGAAGTCTTCCTCAGTAAAACCGCGCGCCTCCAGCAGTGCCACTGCGAGGGCATCACCCATCGCCAGTGCTGCGGTGGTGCTGGCGGTGGGGGCGAGTCCCAGTGGGCATGCCTCTTTGGATACGCTGACATCGATATTGGCCTCGGCAGCGCGGGCCAGACGGGAGTCCGGGTTACCGGTGAGGGTAATTAACGGGATGCCAAGGCGCTTGATGATGGGCAGGATGGTGAGGATCTCATCGGTCTCGCCAGAGTTGGAGAGGGCGATCACCACATCCTTTGCCGTGATCATGCCCAGGTCTCCATGGCTGGCCTCGCCGGGGTGGACAAAGAAAGAGGGGCTACCGGTGCTTGCCAGAGTGGCGGCGATTTTATCGCCGATATGGCCCGATTTACCCATGCCAGTGACGACGATGCGTCCCTCGCAGTGCAACATATGGCGACAGGCGGTAACAAAGCTATCGTCCAGGCGCTGCTTGAGGTCGATGATCGCCTCGGCCTCGGTCTCGAGTACTGCGCGGCCCAGTTCGATAATGCGTTGTTCGTCGATGTCGCGACTCATTCGGATCTATGCCTCGGGGTAGCCTAGTGATGCCAACTTTTCGGCCAGTTGTGCGCGATCCAGTGACTCACCGGTGATAGTGACCAGTCCGCCATCAATGGTGACGCTGACCTCACTAACCCCGTCCAGTTCGCTGAGTCCGTTCTCAATGGTGCTGACGCAGCCACCACATTTGACGTTCTGCACGGTAAATTGTTCATTTTGCATGGTCTTATTTCCTGTTAGCTGATACTGGCATGATACAGCACGCCCATATAAACGAAATATCCGCTCAGTAGCAGGCCGCCTTCGGCGCGGGTGATGTGGCCCGGTTTGAGAAAACCGTAACCCATGGCAAATAGCGCGATACTCAGACCAATCATCGCCGTGAAGTCACGGGTTAGTAACTCTGGCGGTGTACTGGCGGGCATAATTAGCCCCGGCAAGCCTAGTACTGCCAGAAGATTGAACATATTGGAGCCGAGGACGTTACCGACGGCGATGTCGTGTTCGCCCTTTAACGCACTCATTATCGAGGCGGCCAGTTCGGGCAGGCTGGTGCCGATGGCGATAATTGTTAGACCAATAATAAGGTCGCTGACACCAAACCATTCAGCCACATTGACTGAGCCCCATACCAGCATACGTGAGCTGCCGAGCAGTATTACCATCCCCAGTAACAGCCAGAACAGCGCGGTCTTCATCGGCATATGGGAGGGGATCTCGTCGGAAAATTCGCTCTCCATCGGGTCGCCCTTACGCCGTTCACGTAACCCCAGTGACACCATCCAGTAGATCATCACACCCATGCCGGCCAGCAGGATGATGCCGTCAATGCGCCCCATCTCGTTGTCTATTAGCAGCAGCAGGGCCACCAGCATAATGACAAAGAGAATGGGGAATTCACGTTTCAGGGTCTCGGAGTGAACCGCCAGTGGGGTGACCAGTGCGGTGATACCCAATACCAGGCCGATGTTGGTGATGTTGGAGCCGAGTGCGTTACCCACGCCCATGTTGGGGTTGCCCGCATGGGCGGCGATGGCAGAGACCAGCATCTCCGGGGCCGAGGTACCGAAGCCGACGATGGTCAGACCGATGATTAACGGCGAGACACCGAGGTTGCGGGCGGTCGCAGAGGCGCCGGCGACAAAGCGGTCGGCCCCCCAGACCAGCAGGGCAAAACCGCCGATAATGGCGAGGATTGAAGTCCAGAGCATAGGTTTGCGCTTATCTGTTCGTGCTGGTGGAAAGAGGGGGCATTAAATCGGCTGCTCGCAGACAATGCAAGTCCCTATTCCGCAGGGGTGCTATCCCCGGCCTCCGGGTCGAAGTCATCCTCGGCGAAGGGATCAAAGTCATCCATTTCATCGGTGGGTGGATTGCCGTCATAGATCAGGTTGTTGCGTCGCTGCAGGTAGGCGTCGCGCAGGAACACATAACGATCCAGAGCCGCGGTATCGAGAATGCGGCTGGCACGTAGCAGCCCGGCGCGGGTGTCAACGGCCTCCAGGGTAATGGTGCCCCAGCGCTCTGGGGTACCTTCAATGTGTGCGATGGGGTCGAGTTGCCAGTCGACCAGCAGGCCGCTGCCATCGCGTAGAGTACTGGGGCCGAGTATCGGTAATACCAGGTAGGGGCCACTACCTAGTCCCCAGTGACCAAGGGTCTGGCCAAAGTCCTCGTTATGTTTTGGCAGCTCCATGTGGCTTGCCACATCGAACAGACCGAATAGCCCGAAGGTACTATTGAAGGTAAAGCGGCCTATATCGGAGATAGTCTGCTCGAATTTTAGCTGCAGAATGTCATTAATAATGACTATCACATCGTCGATATGACTGAAGATGTTGGAAATTCTGTTATTTACCGGTGCAGGTATAGCCGCTTCGTAGCCCTCAGCCACCGGTTTGAGCAGGAGGCGATCGAAGCCATCATTAAACTCGTATACCGTGCGATTGAAGCGCTCCAGGGGATCCTTTTCCTCTGTAGGCCCCTGTATCGTGGCGCAGCCACTGGTGATCAGATAGATCAGGGTAAGTGGGAGTAACTTATGTAACAGTGACACGTGTGTTCCTTGTCGTGAATGGAATCGATGGCGATTATCGGCAGCAGGAGGTATTGAGATCAAGTCCCGATGTGAGATTAGCGTGATTCGGTACGAGTGGCACCACAGCGCGAACAACGGTAGTGGCTGACCAATTTGCCACTTTTTACGTCGAACGGATTGCCCTTGACCACCTCCCATTTGTGGAAACCGCTTTTGCACAGGGTTTTACCCTTGTGCTTCTGCTTGGGGCTGGGGCGTTTGAAGGCGATGATATCTCCCACGCTGCTCTCCTCAGTAATTATTTGCCTGGCGTGCTGATGCCACGAAGCTTCATCTATAATAACGCGCCAGAAACAACACGAGTACCGATGAATATGGAGATTGAGATCGCCGCGTACGGCTGGCAGAGTCGTGAGTGGGACCGCTTTTATCCCGAGGATATGCCTGCCGACTGGCGGCTGGATTACTACGCCAATGAGTTCTTCGCCGTGGTGGTGCCCTATAGTGAGTGGTCGGTGCAGGCAGATGACGAGCTGCTGGCATGGCAGCAGCAGGTATCAGAGGATTTTCGTTTTTACTGGGAACAGCCCTGTGGCGAGGATGTGGCAGCCGCACGCCTGCAAGCTCTGATGGCAGATGCTGAGTTTGCTGCCCACTGGGGTGGGGTGGTCGATATTGCCGCGGTATCACCACTCCCCCAGCCCCCCTTCGGTGGGGAGTCACTCGCTGTGTTGCGACAGCAAAAAAATAGTGAGCTGCGTCCGTTACGTGAAGAGTTGGAACAGGCGATGGCGCAGGAAGGCTCACGTCTGCTGGTAGTGGTGGAGGCCGCCGCTGCCGAGACCCTTCGGCCAGCACGTGATCTGGCGCTGTTACTCGGTGGCGGTTGACCTTGTCCTGCCTTTCGATGAAACTTGCGGCACACAACGAGGTCTGAAGGGTCTCTTTAATCAAAAATAATAATCAGGGAAGAGTCATGTCCCAGCAAGACGAGTCACCGTTAGTAGAGATCCGCGGCCTGCGCTTCGCACGCGGTGATCGCATCATCTTCGACGGTATCGACCTCGATATTCCACGCGGTAAGGTGACCGCCATCATGGGCCCCAGCGGTACCGGTAAGACGACTCTGCTCAAGCTTATCGGTGGTCAGTTGCGTCCGCAGGAGGGCACTATTCGTGTCGATGGCGAAGAGGTGACTAAACTCTCCCGCGATAAACTCTATAAGTTGCGCAAGCGCATGGGCTTTCTGTTCCAGAGTGGTGCCCTGCTCACCGATATTAATGTCTACGAAAATGTTGCCTTCCCGCTGCGAGAACACACCAAGCTGCCCGAGGCGATGTTGCGCGATCTGGTGTTGATGAAGTTGCAGGCGGTGGGGCTGCGCGGTGCCCGTAGTCTGATGCCGAGCGAGCTTTCTGGTGGTATGGCGCGACGTGTAGCGCTGGCCCGGGCCATCGCCCTCGACCCGATGATGATTATGTATGATGAGCCCTTTACCGGGCAGGATCCGATCTCCATGGGGGTGCTGGTGAAATTGATCCGTACCCTTAACGATGCGCTGGGACTGAGCAGTATAGTCGTCTCTCACGATGTGCAGGAGACCGCGGCGATCTCCGATTACATCTACCTGCTCTCTGGCGGTAAGGTGGTGGGGCAGGGAACCCCTGATGATTTGGGGCGTTCCGACTCTGAGTGGGCACAGCAGTTTCTGCAGGGCTTGCCTGATGGGCCGGTACCGTTCCATTACGCTGCTGCGGATTATGCTGATGATCTGCTCTACGGCAGTGAAGGGGGGAGGGGCTGATGCTCGACTGGCTACAACAACTCGGTCGAAGTGGCCTGAGCTTTTTCGAGCGCCTGGGCCGCGCTCATATCCTCTTTTATTACATGCTGCTCGGTATTCCCAGTGTGTTGGTGCGTCCACGTCTGTTGCTGCAGCAGATATTCTCGGTAGGGGTGTTGTCGCTGCTGATCATCCTGGTCTCCGGCTTTTTCGTCGGTATGGTGCTGGGGCTGCAGGGTTATAACCTCCTCAAAGACTACGGCACCGAGTCGGCACTGGGCACCATGGTGGCTCTGACCCTGGTGCGTGAACTGGGGCCGGTAGTTACCGCGCTGCTGTTTGCCGGACGTGCCGGTTCGGCGCTCACCGCCGAGATTGGACTAATGAAGGCGACCGAGCAGCTCTCCGGCATGGAGATGATGGCGGTGGATCCGATCAAACGGGTGCTGACGCCGCGCTTTGTTGCCGGTTTTCTCTCGATGCCGCTACTCGCCGCCATCTTTAGTGCGGTCGGTGTGATGGGTGGCTACTTCGTCGGTGTGGGGTTACTGGGCGTGGACGAGGGGGCCTACTGGGCCAACATGCAGGCGAATGTCGACCTGCAGGAAGATATTTACAACGGGGTAATTAAGAGTCTGGTGTTCGGTGTGGTGGTGACCTGGATTGCCATCTTTGAAGGCAATGATGCAGTGCCCACCTCCGAGGGGGTGAGCCGTGCTACCACTCGCACCGTAGTGCATGGTTCTCTGGCCGTGCTGGGACTCGATTTTATCCTTACCGCTTTGATGTTTGGAGAAGACTAAAATGATGCAATCAAGGAGTGTCGAAATCTGGGTTGGCCTGTTTGTAGCCGCCGGTCTCGCCGCACTGTTCATGTTGGCGATGCAGGTAAGTAACCTCAGCATGCTCGGCGATGATGCGGGCTACGATGTCACTGCCCGCTTTGAGAACATAGGCAGTTTGAAGATACGCTCGCCGGTGACCATGGCAGGGGTACGTGTGGGGCGCGTTAGTAACATCGGCTTTGATCCACAGACCTTCGAAGGGGTGGTTACCCTGCACATCAGCAGCAACTATGATCAACTGCCTGCCGATACCAGCGCCAATATCTTCACTGCCGGCCTGCTCGGTGAGCAGTATGTGGGGCTGGAGCCAGGTGGTGAGGAGGAGATGCTGGAGCAGGGGAGTGAGATCATGCTTACCCAGAGTGCCCTGGTGCTGGAGCAGCTGATCGGCCAGTTCCTTTTCAGTAAGGCCTCAGAGGGAGACGATAAATGATTAGGCGCATCACTTTTTTTACTACCCTGGTTAGTGTTCTGTTACTGGCTACTCTCGCTCGGCCGGCTCTCGCGGCTCATGCTGCTGAGCAATTGGTGCAGGATACCACTGAGAGTGTGCTGGCCCGGTTGAAGACCGATAGCAAAAGTCTCAAGGCAGATGCCAACTTAATCTACCCGCTGGTTGAGGATATTGTCCTGCCCCACTTCGATTTTCGGCGTATGTCGATCTGGGTGCTGGGTAAGAACTGGCGCAAGGCTGACAAGGCACAGCAGCAGCAATTTACCCTTGAGTTTCGTACCCTGCTGGTGCGCACCTATGCCAAGGCGTTGCTGGAGTATACCGATCAGAACATACGTTACCTCCCCTTCCACGCCAAAGAGGGGGCCAAGAAGGTGACGGTAAAGACCGAAATTGTGCAGCCACGTGGTCCGGGTATCCCGCTGCACTACAGCATGTATTTGAATAAGGCCGCCGAGTGGAAGGTCTATGACATCAAGGTTGATGGCATTAGCCTGGTGAGTAACTACCGTAGCTCTTTCGCCACCGAGATCCGCAATGGCGGAATCCCCAAACTGCTGGATAAACTTGCACAGATGAATCAGAGTAGCAGCTCTGCGGAAGGTAGTAGTGGTGAGTAGTACTTATATCAGTGGTGAGGGCGGAAATTTTCAGATCAGTGGTGAGCTGAGCTTCAAAACGGTCAATGCGGTACTGGCCGAGAGCAAGGTCTCCATCTTTGCAGAGGCTGCCACACAGCTTGATCTGGATCTTGGCAATGTTGCCCGCGCCGACAGTGCCGGTCTTGCCCTGCTGATACAGTGGATGCGCATGGCCCGCGAACACGACACGAATATTCGCTTCCATCATCTGCCAAAGCAGCTACTCGCTATCGCCCGTGCCGGTGAACTGGATACGCTGTTGCCGGTTGCCGAGTAACGACAGCGTCAAGGGTGGCAGCCTGTCCCCTCAAACGGTATCATGCGCGATTCCTTTCGATTCACTGGGTAAATGTCCATGCAGCCTGAAGAGATCAAGCAGCTAATTGAGGCCGGTATTCCCGGCAGTGAAGTGACGGCCAAGGGTGATGGTAGCCATTACGAGGTAGCTGTGATTAGCGATGCCTTTGAGGGGCAATCAATAGTCAATAAGCAACGCATGGTTTATGCGACGCTGGGTGATGCGGTGACCTCTGGTGCAATTCACGCCATTAATATCAAGGCGTATACCCCAGATGAATGGAACAAAGCCAGCAAGATGCAGGTTTCCTGAATTTTAGTGAGGGTGCGTCCATGATGAGATGCCCCGAGCGTTTGACGCGAAGACTATGGACAAACTGATCATAACCGGTGGTGGGCCCCTGGACGGCGAGATTCGTATCTCCGGGGCGAAAAATGCGGCGCTGCCAATCCTGGCGGCGACCCTGCTGGCTGAAAAGCCGGTAACGATATGCAATGTGCCTCACCTGCACGATATCACCACGACTATGGAGCTACTTGGCAACATGGGGGTGGAGCTGGTGATCGACGAGAAGCTCAATATCGAGGTGCACGCCTCCACCATTCAGCAACTTTATGTCCCCTATGAACTGGTGCGTACCATGCGCGCCTCGATCCTGGTGCTGGGCCCACTGCTGGCGCGCCACGGCAAGGCCGAGGTGTCGCTACCCGGTGGTTGTGCCATTGGTTCACGTCCGGTGAATATCCATATCGATGGCATGCGCGCGATGGGTGCCGATATTAAGGTGGAGAACGGTTATATCAAGGCGACCACTCATGGTAAGCGCCTGCAGGGCGCGGTGATCGACTGCGATGTGGTTACCGTGACTGGCACCGAGAACCTGATGATTGCCGCCGCCCTGGCTGAGGGTACTACCGTGATTAACAACGCGGCGCGTGAGCCCGAGGTGGTCGATCTGGCCAACTTCCTCAACAGTATGGGGGCGAAGGTTCGTGATGCCGGCAGCAGTACCCTTATTATCGAAGGTGTCGAACGCCTCGGCGGCGGGCGTTATAACGTGCTGCCGGATCGCATCGAGACCGGCACCTACCTTATCGCCGCGGCGATCACCGGTGGTCGGATCAAGCTCAAGGATACCGATCCCACACTGCTCGATAATGTACTCGACAAGTTGCGCGAGGCGGGTGCCGATATCGAGTGTGGTGAGGACTGGATTAGCCTCGATATGCATGGCAAGCGGCCCAAGGCGGTGAGTCTGGAGACTGCCCCCTACCCCGATTTCCCTACCGATATGCAGGCGCAGTTTACCGCGCTTAATTGTATAGCTGAGGGTGA
The DNA here is from genome assembly GCA_039714395.1 of Pseudomonadota bacterium. Taxonomy (GTDB): domain Bacteria; phylum Pseudomonadota; class Gammaproteobacteria; order Thiohalomonadales; family Thiohalomonadaceae; genus JAPHSX01. Next base: position 73,278 of record JBDLJH010000012.1, read on the forward strand.
GGGCACCATTATCGAGACCGTATTTGAGAACCGCTTCATGCATGTGCAGGAGATACAGCGCATGGGTGCCGATATCCAGCTGGAAGGCAACACCGCCTATACACGCGGTGTAGAGCGCCTGACAGGCGCCCCGGTGATGGCCACCGATCTGCGGGCCTCAGCCAGCCTGGTGCTGGCCGCTCTGGTGGCCGATGGTGATACGGTGGTGGATCGCATCTACCATATCGACCGTGGCTATGAGTGCATCGAAGAGAAGCTGCAACAGCTGGGTGCCAAGATTAAACGCGTACCGGAGAATCACTTCCAGAGCGACGTAATGATGGACGTAATGCCATGAGTGATACCCTGACTATTGCCCTTTCCAAGGGGCGAATCTTTAAGGAGACACTGCCGTTGCTGGCTCACGCCGGTATCGTCCCCAAGGACGATCCGGAGACCAGCCGCAAGTTGATCCTCGATACCAATGTTGACGATGTAAAGTTGGTGATCATCCGTGCCTCCGACGTGCCTACCTATGTGGAGTATGGCGCCGCCGATATCGGCGTGGCAGGTAAGGATGTGCTGATGGAGCATGGCGGTGAGGGGCTCTATGAGCCTGTTGACCTTAATATTGCCAGGTGCCGTTTGATGGTGGCCGGACCGAAGGGCAGCGAAGAGCCGGTCGGGCGTATGAAGATCGCCACCAAATTCGTTAACTCTACCCGTCGCTATTACGCGGGCCTGGGTAAACAGGTGGAGATCATCAAACTCTACGGCTCGATGGAGCTGGCACCTCTGGTGGGGCTGGCCGATCGCATTGTTGACCTGGTCGATACTGGCAATACCCTTAAGGCCAACGGCCTGGAGCCGCTGGAGCATATCGCCGAGGTCAGTTCACGGCTGGTGGTGAACAAGGCCTCAATGAAGATGAAGCACGCCCGGGTTAAGGCCTTTATCGCGCAGATCGCCGAGGCGGTGGAGCAGCGCCAGGCCTGATCCTGCACTGCATTACCCACCCGGCAGCCCCTCTTACTGAAAATACTTCTGAGACTTGAGACATGGTTGATATCACCCGACTCGACAGTTCAAACGATGACTTCTGGCCCGCGCTGGAGAAGCTTCTCGCCTGGGAAGGGGTCTCTGATGAGCAGGTCAACGCCACGGTACGTGAGATTCTGGCAAATGTACGCGCCAAGGGCGATGCGGCGGTACTGGAGTACACCAACCGCTTTGACCGTATGAGCGCCACCTCCATGGATGAGCTGATCATTCCGCAGCAGCGTCTGGCAAAGGCGCTGAAGACAATTCCCGTCGAGCAGCGTGAGGCTCTGGAGTTGTCTGCCGCGCGGGTGCGTGCCTACCATGAACATCAAAAGCAGGACTCCTGGTCCTACACCGAGGCCGATGGCACCCTGCTGGGTCAGCAGGTGACTCCGCTGGAGCGTGCCGGTCTCTACGTGCCAGGTGGCAAGGCCGCCTATCCCTCCTCAGTGCTGATGAATGCCATACCCGCCAAGGTGGCCGGGGTAGCAGAGCTGATCATGGTGGTGCCTACCCCTGATGGCGAGGTGAATGAGCTGGTGCTGGCCGCCGCCGCAGTAGCCGGCGTCGATAAGGTCATCGCCATTGGTGGAGCACAGGCTGTTGCTGCGCTGGCCTACGGTACTGATAGCGTGCCGCAGGTCGACAAGATCGTCGGCCCTGGCAACATCTATGTGGCCACTGCCAAGGGCATGGTATTCGGTACCGTCGGTATCGACATGATCGCCGGTCCTTCAGAAATTTTGGTGATCTGTGACGGCAAGACAGACCCGGACTGGATCGCCATGGACCTCTTCTCCCAGGCAGAGCATGACGAGGATGCGCAATCTATTCTCGTCAGTCCCGATGGCGATTTCCTCGACAAGGTCGCCGCGAGTGTGGCCAAACTGCTGCCGACCATGGAGCGCCAGGAGATCATCACCACCTCTCTACGTGATCGAGGTGCCCTGATTCAGGTCAAGAGCATGGATGAAGCGGTCGAGGTGTCCAACTTTATTGCCCCCGAGCACCTGGAGTTATCAGTGGAGGATCCGCTCGACATGGCTCCACAGATCAAGCATGCCGGTGCCATCTTTATGGGGCGTTATACTGCCGAGGCACTGGGTGATTACTGCGCGGGGCCTAACCACGTGCTACCCACCTCGCGTACCGCGCGTTTTTCCTCGCCGCTGGGTGTTTATGATTTTCAGAAGCGCTCCAGCCTCATTATGTGTTCTGCAGATGGTGCCTCGGAACTGGGCAAGACCGCCTCCTGCCTGGCCCGTGGCGAAGGGCTTACCGCTCACGCCCGTTCTGCCGAATTCCGCATTAAATAGTATTAGCTAATACCCGCAGGGTGGGAGCGTAGTACCACCCCCCCGCATTTCTAGTTGCAGCCACTCAGATAGCCGTCATGACGATTAACGATAAAGTTTCCTACTGGATCCGCTCCGAAATTCGCGATATTGCCGCCTATCACGTCCCCGATCCGGGTGACCTAATCAAGCTTGATGCGATGGAAAACCCCTACAGCTGGCCGGAAGAAATGCTGGATGAATGGCAGGGGATGGTGCGCGATATTCCCGTTAATCGTTACCCCGATCCTTCTGCGAAAGCGTTAACCCTTGGGCTACGCCGGGCGATGGGTGTGCCGGATGATATGGGCGTGATGCTCGGCAACGGTTCCGATGAGATCATTCAAATCCTCGCCCTGGCTCTGGGTGGGGCAAAGCGTGTGGTGCTGGCCCCCGAGCCGAGCTTTGTGATGTACAAAATGATCGCGACATTCAGCGGGCTGGAGTATGTGGGCGTGCCGCTACAGGAGGACTTCTCCCTCGATATGGAAGCGATGCTACAGGCGATCCAGCAGCACGAACCGGCAGTGATCTATCTTGCCTACCCCAACAATCCCACTGGCAACCTGTTTGATGAGAAGGATGTGGAGACCATCATCCGAGCGACCAACGGTCTGGTGGTGGTGGACGAGGCCTACCACGCCTTTGCAGCTAAGAGCTTTATGTCTCGTCTGGGTGAGTTCGATAACCTGCTGGTGATGCGTACCGTATCCAAGCTCGGTCTTGCCGGTCTGCGCCTTGGTCTGCTGGCCGGACCGACCGAGTGGCTTAATGAGTTCGACAAGGTACGCCTGCCCTATAACATCAATGTGATGACCCAGGTCGCTGCCGAGTTTGCCCTCAAACATATTGAGGTGCTTGATCAGCAGACTCGCCTCATTCGTGAAGAGCGTTCCCGACTCTTTGCCGAGATGGAGAAGCTCGAGGCTCTTACCCTTTATCCCTCTGCCGCCAATTTTATCCTATTTTGTGTGCCGCAAGGGTGTGCAGGTGAGCTCTTCGAGGGTATAAAGCAGCAGGGCATATTGATCAAAAACATGAAGGCAACAGATGGTCCGCTGGCCGACTGTTTACGGGTGACCGTGGGCAGTGTCGATGAAAATAATGCTTTTCTTACGGCATTGAAATCAGTGTTATAGCTTTACCGTTACACCTGTTGGCCGGTAATTATTGGACTTGTTAATGAGAGTTTGTCTAAGTTTATTGGGTCATACTCCACCAGCATGGTCGGTTAAATTGTATTTCTCCTGCTAGAATATGACTCTCGATGACAATTGGCGGATTACTTTCGTTGGTGTTTTACCGATAAATATTCGTGGTAAAACAGAATGTTAGACGATATAGTTACATGCTGATTAACGTTCTGATATTTAAATAATAAGATGATGTCTATGGAAGGCTTATTTCATCGCCTATCAGCTGTGCAGTGGTTTGAACGCTCCCAGTCCCTAATACCGTGGTTCAATACCCTGTTGGTAATGTTTCTTGCCTATATCTTTACAGGTATTGGTTGGCATGTATGGCTGCAACACAGTGATAGTGCTGAGCATGGTTTGCTGGTTGCTGCACCGATGCAAATAGATTCAAATTCCCGTAAAGAGGCATGGCTTGACGCGGTTGCGGTTATGCACCTCTTCGGTGAGGCCGATGCGCCTCAGGCTGCCCGCGTGCAAAGTGTCATGGATGCTCCCGAGACACGCCTTAGCTTGACTCTCCGGGGTATTGTCGCTCTCTCTGCTGGGTCAGAGGGACGTGCCCTTATTGCTGAAGGTTCTGCCGCGGAGAAGATTTATCAGGTAGGAGATGCTCTCTCCGGCGGTGCAGTCTTACATGAGGTGTTGGCTGATAAGGTGATACTCAATCGCGGTGGTCGCTTTGAGACGTTGACACTCCCCCGTGAGCGTAAAGCTTTTTCTGGGGTAGCAGGGTCTGGTAGCACGACAGGTAATCGAGTAACGGGAGTACAGAATTTAAGCAGTAACCCGAATCCCGCCATGAGCAGGAAATTGCGCACATTACGTAATAGGATTGTGCGTGATCCTCAACAAGCCTTTAGTTTGGTGGAAGTCACTCCAGTTATGGATGGCGGTGAACTAAAGGGATATAGGGTGAGCCCGGGTAAGAAGGAGCGACGGCTATTCCAGGGCACCGGCCTGCGTACTGGTGATGTGGTGACGAGTGTTAACGGTATCTCCGTGGGTGACCCTGCGCAGATGGCAACACTGTTCGCTCAGTTCAAGTCGGTGGATAGTTTTGATCTGGTGGTGGAACGGGGTGGGAAACAGAATAGTCTGACCATCAATTTAGGAAAATAATGAAAAAGAGTGTGATGCAAGGATTCTCAGACATGAAGGTATTTTATTACAGTCGGTTTGTCGCTCGGGCTAGGCGAGTATTTAAAACTCTGGTGGGCGGTTGTCTGATCATGGTGCTGAGTTGTAGTACTGTCTGGGCCGAGTCGATGACTCTCAACTTAAAAGATGCCGATATTAATACGGTGATCTCTACGATCTCCGAGATGACCGGTAAGAATTTTATTGTTGACCCGCGGGTTAAGGGGAAAGTGACTGTGGTCTCCTCTCAGCCAATGGAGGCGGAGGATATATACCAGGTTTTTCTGACCGTTCTTAATGTACACGGATTTTCTGCCGTGCCGGGTAAGAATGTGATCAAAATTGTGCCTAAAGTTAATGCCAAGCAGGGTGCTATTCCTACCATCTCAGCACGTAGTAAGGCGAATGGTGAGCAGTTCGTTACCCGCGTGATTACGGTCAACAATGTGACCGCGGCCCAGCTGGTGCCAATTCTACGTCCGCTGTTACCACAGGAGGCACACCTTGCCGCCTACGCCCACACCAACGTGCTGATCGCCTCGGCCACTGCGGCAAATATTAAACGTATTGTCGGTTTAGTGCGGCGCATTGACCTATCAAGCGAGACCGAGGCGGAACTGATCGCGCTGCAACACGCCTCGGCCACTGAGGTGGAACGTATTCTCAATGCGCTAGAGCAGGGAGGTGCTGGCAAGAGCACTAATGTCCAGGGCAGCAAGGTGAAAGTTATTGCCGATAGTCGTACCAATAGCGTGATTCTTAGTGGTGACAAGGCCAAACGTCGTCAGCTGAAAAAAATCATAAAGAAACTTGATACCCCGTTGCAGAGTAGTGGCAATACCCGGGTGATCTATTTGCATTATGCCAAGGCTGCCGATCTGGCCGATGTGCTAAATGGTGTGGGTAAAAGCATTGTCGATGAAAAGGCCGGCGCAGCCAAAGGAGCTGGGGCTAAGGGGGCTAGAGCCAAGGGTGATCAGCTTAATATTCAGGCCGATGAGGCGACCAATGCCTTGGTGATTAGCGCCACCCCTGATGTGATTCGTGATCTGGAGGCGGTGATACGTCAACTCGATGTACGCCGTGCTCAGGTGTTAGTGAAGGCGGTGGTTGCCGAGGTGAGTCTCGATACGTCAATGGAGCTGGGTATTATGTGGGGTGTCGATGGTTCGGCCAGTGAGGCTCCGGTGGGAATAGTCGATTTCAACAACACAGTTTCTGATCTTGCACTGGCTGCAGAGGGCCTTGCAACGCCTCCCAGCCTTAATGGCCTGACTATTGGCGCGGGTGATTTTACTTCAGATGTCCTTAATTTTGCTGGTCTTTTGCGAGCCCTGGGTGGTGATTCCAACAATAATATTCTTTCCACCCCGTCGCTGATGACCCTGGACAATGAGGAGGCGGAGATCGTGGTGGGGCAGACCGTTCCCTTTATCACAGGCTCATATTCTTCAACTGGTACTGGTTCTACCCCGACCAATCCCTTTCAAACCATCGAGCGTGAGGACGTGGGTCTTTCTTTGAAGATTAAACCACAAATTAACGAGGGCGATGCCATCCGCATGGAGATCACTCAGGAGGTCTCTAGTATTAGTGGTAGTACCGTGAGCGCCTCTGATCTTATTACTAACAAGCGCTCGATAAAGACCACGGTGATGGTCGACGATGGTCAGGCGGTGGTGCTTGGCGGACTTATTGAGGATCAACTGGTGGAGTCAGAACAGAAGGTACCGCTGCTGGGTGATATCCCAATACTCGGCTGGTTATTCCGTTACCAGAAGAACATTAAGTCGAAAAAAGATCTGATGGTATTTATTCATCCGCGCATCATACGAGATAGAGCACAAAGTTTGGCTCTGGCTAGTGAAAAGTATAATTACATGCGGGCGCTGCAAATGGATATTCGTGAGGAGGGGCTGCGCCTGATGCCTGATGAGGTCTCGCCATTGTTGCCTGAAATGCAGGAGTTATTGCAGTTGCCACCGCCCTTTGATGAGAGTGCGGTACCACCTTCCCTGCCTGCGATGGAGAGTGGTGATGTCGCTACCCACTAATGGTGTGCAGGAGAGCGCCGCTATAGTGGATTCTGAGCAGTTACGCCTGCCCTTTGCCTTTGTACGACGTCACGGTGTGCTGTTGTTATGGGAGGAGGGGCCTCGTCTGGTTTGTCGTGATGGCGTCGAGCTATCCAGTATCGCTGAGGTTCGGCGCTTGTTGCGGCGGGACTTTGCCATAGAGCCGGTCGATACCGAGCAGTTCGATGACCTGTTGCAACAGAGCTACGAGCACGGAGGTAGTGACTCGATGCAGGCGATGGACGAGCTGGATGGTGATCTCAACCTTAACGATGTAGCGCAGCAGCTGGCCGAGCCGGAAGACCTGATGGAGAGTCAGGATGATGCCCCCATTATTCGCCTGATCAATGTTCTGCTCACCGAGGCGGTGCGCGAGGACGCCTCCGATATTCATATTGAATCGTTTGAGAGCAGTATGGTGGTGCGTTTTCGCATCGATGGGGTATTGCGTGAGGTGTTGCGCCCAAAGCGTGCGATTGCGCCACTACTCATATCGCGTATTAAGGTGATGGCTAAGCTTGATATTGCCGAAAAACGCCTGCCACAGGATGGACGCATCTCACTCAAGGTGGCCGGGCGAGCGGTTGATGTGCGTGTCTCCACTTTGCCTTCGGGCCATGGTGAGCGAGTGGTGCTGCGTCTACTCGATAAACAGGCGGGTCGTCTGGATCTGGAACATCTGGGGATGGCTGCTCGCGATCAGCAAGAGGTTGATCGCCTGATTCATCAACCCCACGGCATTATTCTCGTCACTGGCCCCACCGGCTCGGGTAAGACCACAACCCTTTATGCCGCACTGAGTCGTCTCAACGAAACCAAACGCAACATTCTTACTGTCGAGGATCCCATTGAGTATTACCTCGATGGGATCGGCCAGACCCAGGTCAACACCAAGGTCGATATGAGCTTTGCCCGTGGCCTGCGTGCGATCCTGCGCCAGGATCCAGATGTGGTGATGGTGGGTGAAATCCGCGACCTTGAGACGGTAGAGATCGCGGTGCAGGCATCCCTCACCGGTCATCTGGTGCTCTCCACCCTGCATACCAACACAGCAGTCGGTTCCGTCACCCGTATGCGCGATATGGGGGTTGAACCCTTCCTGCTCTCCTCCAGCCTTATTGGAGTGCTGGCGCAACGGCTGGTGCGTCTACTGTGTGATGAGTGTAAGCAGCCCTATGTGGCTAATGAGAAAGATTGTGAGCTGATGGGCATTGATGCCACCCAGCCGCCTACCCTCTACCGTGCCAGTGAGGGTTGTCTCCACTGTAACAACATGGGCTACCGCGGGCGTACCGGTATTTATGAGTTGGTCACCATCAACGAGGCCATGCGTGGCATGATCCACGACGGCAGTGATGAGCTTGAGCTGGAACGGGAGGCACGTCGCCACTCCAGCGGTATTCGTAGCGACGGCTTTCGCCGTGTACTGGCAGGTGAGACCTCATTGGATGAGGTGTTGCGCGTGAGCGGGTTAGAGTAGGCATACTACGATGGGTGCCTTTGAATACAGTGCGCTGAATGAGCGTGGCCGCGAGAAGAAGGGGGTACTGGAAGGTGATACCGCCCGCCAAATTCGCCAACAACTGCGCGAGCAGGGACTGACACCGCTTTCAGTCGAGGAGGTCGCGCAACGCGAGACCCGCGAACGCCGGGGCTTTACGTTAACACGAGGCATCAGCGCCACCGAGCTGGCCCTGATTACGCGCCAGCTGGCCACGTTGGTACAGGCCGCGCTGCCGCTGGAGGAGGCACTACAGACGGTAGCCCGTCAAAGTGAGCAGCCGCGCCTTAAGAGTATGATGCTGGCGGTACGCTCAAAGGTAATGGAGGGGCACACTCTGGCGGATGGTCTTTCCGATTTTCCTCACGTGTTTCCTGAACTCTATGTCACCACCGTTTCTGCTGGTGAGCAGTCGGGTCATCTCGACGTGGTACTGGAACGGCTCGCCGACTACACCGAAAAACGTCAGCAGATGCGTCAGAAGATCATGCTGGCCCTGTTTTATCCGGTGATCCTTACTGCAGTGGCTATCCTTGTTACCGGTGGCCTGCTTACCTATGTAGTACCGCAGGTGGTACAGGTGTTTGAGGGTATTGGTCAGGAGTTGCCCTGGCTTACTGTTGCCCTTATTGCCGTTAGTGATTTTTTACGTGCCAATGGTGTGTGGTTGATCTTTTTGTTGGTATTGGTGGTGGTCACTATGAAGTCACTACTTCGTCGTGAGGCAATGCTTTTTCGCTGGCATCGCACGTTGCTACATTTGCCTCTGATTGGTCGATTGGCACGTGGTCTTAATACCGCCCGTTTTGCACGCACCTTCAGCATCCTCACCGCCAGTGGTGTGCCGGTGTTAGAGGCGATGCGCCTCTCCTCAGAGGTGATGGGTAATTTGCCGATGCGCAATGCTGTGAATGAGGCCTCTCATCGGGTACGTGAGGGTGGAGGAATTGCTCATGCTTTAGAGCAGAGTCACTATTTTCCGCCGATGACGCTACACCTGATCGCCAGTGGCGAGGCGAGTGGCAAGCTGGAATCGATGCTGGAACGGGCCGCAGACAATCAGGAGCGCGAGCTGGAGACAGTGATTGCCATGGTAATGGGAATGTTCGAGCCGATACTGATTCTGGTGATGGGGGCTGTGGTACTTATTATCGTGCTGGCTATTTTGCTACCCATCTTCGACCTTAATCAACTGGTCCACTAGGGCCGTGGATATTAAACATAATGGAAGGACAACAACTGACAATGCGACAGCTTAAACAGACTCACTTACAGGGTGGTTTTACCCTTATCGAGATCATGGTGGTGGTGGTTATTCTCGGTATTCTTGCCGCCGTGGTGGTACCGAAGATCATGGACAATCCGGATAAGGCGCGCATCGTTAAGGCAAAACAGGACGTGCGGACGCTGAAGGGTGTACTCGACCTCTATAAGCTCGATAATTTCTCCTATCCCAGTACCGATCAGGGGCTGCAGGCATTGGTCCAGAAACCGTCTGGTTCGCCTGAGGCACGTAACTGGAAGCAGGGCGGTTATGTGGATCGCTTATCCAAGGATCCCTGGGAGAACGACTATCAATATCTCAACCCCGGTGTGAATGGTGAGATCGATGTCTTTAGTTATGGTGCCGACGGTCGTCCCTCTGGTGAGGGTGTGAATGCCGATATCGGCAACTGGAGCGACTGAGACTCCAGCCATGCGGTACTTGCGCCACACGCATCAGCACGGCTTCACTCTGCTAGAACTGATGGTGGTGGTGGTATTGATCGGCATCATCCTCACCTTCGTGGTGGGCTCCGTGGGTGATGGCGGGCGCGGTGATCGCATCAAGCGCGAGGCCCAACGACTCACCTCGCTGGTGGAACTGGTGGGTGAAGAGGCGGTACTGAAATCCTCGCTAATCGGGTTGCATTTTGTCGAGCACGGCTATGAATTTATGCGATATGGCGATAGTGAGCAGCCCTGGCAGCTGGTGCGCGATGATGGGCTACTCAGGCCACGTGAGTTAGATGAGACGATGGTGATGCGGTTGTTGGTGGAGGGGTTTAGTGTCGAACTTGGCGAGATAGCGCACCCTGAGAAAGAGGATGCTGGACCGAAGCCACAGATAATATTTATGCCCGGTGGTGAGCGCACCGCCTTTGAGTTGTCGCTCCTTTACGAGGATGACGAATCCGGTTTTATGCTTAGTGTTCCACCAGTGGGCCCGATCGAACAGCGTCGTATGGAGGCACGTCGTTAGATGCGGTGGCAGGCCCAGCGTTCACGTGGTTTTACCCTGCTCGAGGTAATGGTGGCTCTGGCCGTGCTGGCCATTGCCCTGGCGGCGATGATCAAGGGGACGGCCGATAATGCAGCTAATGCGGCCTACCTGCGAGACAAGACTCTGGCCCACTGGGTGGGGATGAATGTTGTGACTGAGCAACGCCTGGCGGTGAAATGGGATGAGTTGGGTGTGCAACGTGGTGAAGAGGAGATGGCGCGGCATACTTGGTACTGGCAGGCCAGGCTCAACAAGACCTTTGATGAGGATGTGCGACGTCTCAATGTGGAGGTGCGGGGTAGTGATGATCGAGATACCTCTGCGTTGATAACCCTGGTCGCCTTTGTACCGAGGCCAGTGAAGTGAAATGTTACTGCCAGCATGGTTTTACCCTGCTTGAGATGTTGGTGGCCCTGACCGTTTTCGCCCTGTTATCAGCAATGGTCTACGGTGGTCAGATGGCGGTGCTCAATGCCAAACAGGCAACCGACAGGCAGGCTGAAAAGCTTAAGCAGCTGCAACGTGCGATGCTGATGTTTGAGCGGGATATTAGCCAGCACCTGCTACGCCCGGTACGTGATGATTATGGTGACAGCCAGCCACCAATGGTATCAGCTGACTACGGCGATATACGCCTTAGTTTGACTCGTGCCGGCTGGCAGAATCCGCTGAATCTGCCGCGCAGTACCTTGCAACGAGTAGGCTACGGCATAGAGGATGAGAAGTTGCTGCGCTACAGTTGGCCGATGTTGGATCGTGCCCAGGGCAGTGAACCGTACAAAATGGTGTTGCTGGAGTCGGTTCGTGATTTGAAGCTGCGCTATCTTGGCCGGGATCGTGAGTGGCAGGATCAGTGGCCACCACACCCCAGTGGCAATGAACCGCTGGTGGTAATGCCGCTAGCGGTTGAGATGACGCTGGAACTGGAGGATTGGGGGACTTTTCGTCGTATTGTTTCTACGCCAGGGGGCGGTGTTGATATGCAGGCCGTCCCAGAGACGGAGAAAGAGTTGTGAACAGGGGACCGCAGCGTGGCGTCGCACTTATTCAGGCAATGCTGGTGGTGACCTTAGCTACCAGTGTGGCGGTCTCCATGGTCTCGCGTCAGCAATTTGATATCCGTCGTACAGGTAATATGTTGCAGGCAGAGCAGGCGGGACTTTATGCCGATGGTATTACGGCGTGGGCGGCACAACTGTTACGCCGTGATCGTGAGAACAATCAGGTCGATCACAATGAAGAGGAGTGGGCCTCCATGTTACCGCCAATTCCGGTGGAGGGTGGCAGCATTGGTGGTCATATTGAGGATCTGCAAGGACGCTTTAATCTCAATTCTCTGGTGGTGGCAGGCAAACATGATACAAAGGCGGTGGAACGATTTCGTCGCCTGCTCATGGCGCTGGAACTAAGTTTGGATCTGGCGATGGTAGTGGCCGACTGGATCGATACCGATCTGGAACCCGGTTACCCGGGCGGTGCGGAGGATGACCGCTACATGAGTCGTGAGCGCCCTTACCGCAGCGCCAACGGGCCGATGCTCAGCTCATCGGAGTTGTTGTTGCTGGAGGGGATGGATGCAGAGATATATGAGAAGCTACGGCCCCATGTTGCGACTTTGCCAGCAGGTACAAAGTTAAATGTAAACACTGCCAGTGCACCGGTGTTAATGAGCTTGACCAAGGCGTTGAGCCCCGCCGATGCGGATGCTCTGATCGAGGGGCGGGGTGATGAGGGTTACGGCAAGGTAGATGATTTTTTGAGTCATGATGTATTGGCCGGACAGGAATTAGAGGTCGATATACTGGCCGTGCAGAGCGATCATTTTTTGATCGTATCGCAGGTACAGTTTGGAGAGCTCTCGCAGCAGCGTTACAGCGTGCTGCAGCGGGATCAAAAAGGGAGTAGCCGCATTCTGATGCGAGCGCAGGGGACTTACTGATTATGCAAGCAACACTCTACATTCGACTGGGCAGCGAGCCACAGGGTGAAGTGCGCTGGACGAGCAATTCCGTGCAGGCCACCTCTGCTGTGCGCGAAGGTGAGTTGAAGGAGGCACCACTGCGCACACAGGGTGAGCGCCTGTGCGTGCTCCTGCCTGCGGCTCCACTACTTCCCCTCTTTGCTACCCTGCCACCGCTACAGGGGCAGAAGTTGCGTCGTGCCGTGCCCTACGCAGTGGAGGAGCAGCTGGCCGATGATGTGGAGGCCTATCATTTTGCCCTGGGTAAGCGCCAGGCAGACGGGACGCTACCACTGGTGGCGGTAAACAGGGAACAGATGGTGGCGTGGCAGACACGCTTTGCCGAGGCAGATATTAAACCCCATACCGCTCTTAACGAGGCACAACTGCTGCCATGGCAGCCCGGAGAGATGAGTCTGCTGCTGGAATCCGACGGGGCCTTGCTACGTATTTCTAACTATGAAGCCTACAGTCTGCCGCTTGATGGCCTGGAGCCGTTGCTGGAGCTGGCGTTGCAACGTGCTCCTGATGATGTGACAAGTTTACATACTTACGATGCCCGTGGTGAGAGTGCCGAAGAGCCTCGTTGGCAGGGGGCCCTGGGTGAACTGGAACAGCAATACGAGGTCGTTACTGAGCCCCTGTCGCTGCTAATTTCTGGCCACGACCAATCTGCCATCAATCTGTTGCAGGGGGAGTTTGGACGTAAGGAGCAATTGGGACGCTTGTGGCGACCATGGCGCGCCACGGCGGCACTATTGGCATGTTGGCTACTGTTACTCGGTGGTGAGTCGATTTACAACTACCAGCGGCTGGCCGCCGAGGAGGAACGCCTCTACAGGGCGGTGGAGCAGGTCTATCGCGACACCTTTCCCGAGGCGAAGAATGTGGCCAATCCCAGGGTGCAGATGGAGCGCAAATTGACGGAGTTGCAGGGGGGCGGTAATGGTGGTGCCTTTGTCGCACTGCTGGGTGCAAGCGGACCGGTGTTGAACTCTGCTAAGGGGGTGCAACTACAGAACCTGCGATATCGTGAGGGAGAACTGGAGCTGGCGCTGGAACTCAAGGACCTGCCCACGCTGGACACCCTCAAAGAGAGCCTGCAGCAACAAGGGTTGGAGGTGGAGATCCGTAATGCCACCAGCCGTGATAATAAAGTCGAAGGGCGTGTGGTGATCAGGGAGATGGGACAATGATGCAGTACTGGCACAATCTGCAGGCACGTGAACAGCGCACCTTATTGATCGGTGGGGTGGCGGCACTGTTGCTGTTGCTCTATAGCGTCGTGCTCGACCCCTTCGCACAGGAGTTGCAGCGCCTGGAGCAGAGCGTGGCCGCGGATAGTGAATTACTGGCGTGGATGAAGGTGTCGGCACAACAGGTTAAAACACTACGCGCTAGCGGCAGTGGTAAACGTGGTAACGCTAAGTCCCTGCTCAGTCTGGTCGATGCCAGCGCCAGGAAAAATGGCTTGGGTGGGGCGCTCGAACAACTGAAACCTGAGGGTGATGGAGTACGCCTGCATTTTGAGGCGGCGGGCTTTGATGACATGCTGCGCTGGTTGGGGCGGTTGGGTGCCGAACAGGGAGTCGGGGTGACCACGCTTACCCTGGAGCGCCTGCCTTCACCCGGAAGAGTTAACGCCACGGTAGTGCTGGAGCGAGGGGCATGATGGAGCGGATGAGCCATTGGTGGCATTACCTGTTACTCGGTGTTGTCGCATTGCTGCTGTTTCTGGTGATGCGTTTTCCGGCGCAGGTGGCGTACGGCCTGGTTGCAGATTCTCTAGGCAAGGAGGTACAGCTCGCCGGTGTGACAGGAACTCTGTGGCGCGGTGAGGCACAGCAACTACAAGTTCAGAGCCGGGCCGTTGCCAGCCTTAACTGGCAACTCTCAGCCTGGGGGCTATTGTGGGGCCGGTTGAGTGGTGAGGTGAGTGCGCATCAGGACGATGCCTACCTGCAGTCTCAGCTTACAACACCACTGGGTGGTGGTGAGTTGTCATTATCAGAGACCGAGGCTCGCATACCTTTAAGCCTCATTCAGCCTTATTTAACACAATTGCCACTCCCTCTTGATGGGGTGATATCGTTAAAATTAGATGCATTGCAGATTGATGCCGAAGGCCGGCCACAACAGGCCACAGGTCGAGTGGTGTGGCACCAGGCAGGCGTGAGTGCACCACAACCACTCCTCTTTGGTGATCTGCAAATGGATCTGGAAAATATTGATGGTGGTGGTATCGAAGGCACTATCAGCGATAGCGGAGGCCCTTTGCATTTAAGGGCCACCCTTACCATGAGCGTTGACGGTGCGTATCAGCTTGAAGGCAAGGTAAAGGCAACGGAGTTGGCCGCACAGGAGTTGCGACAGTATTTATCCCTGCTTGGCAAGGCCGATGCCGAGGGCTTCCGTTCCATCAACCTCCGAGGTGCGATTTAGCGCTCCTCTTTCCCAGCTCGTTTCCCCACCCACGGTTATTAGTCTAAGCACCCTGCCTGGAAAAATCTTACCCGGTTAATTTAGTAGTTACTGACAACAATACTCAGAAATATTGTGAACGGATCATAGTCGCCATAACAACCCGTTAATGGTGTTGTTTGGGAGTGAGCAGTTGAATAAAAAATGAGATCTAAACGTTGCGATCAATGGGTTACGGCTGACCATAAAAGTAGTAAATGAATTGGATGTAACCTTTGTAACATTTAGACCCGTTCAAAATATATATTTGTTACATTTTTTGATTCTGTATAGCGGAAAATGCTTTTTTTTTCCTTTCTAAATGGTACCCTTTACGTATAAGTTTCTACTATGAACACATGGAACACATGGAACACATGGAACACATGGAACACATGGAACACATGGAATCACGGATAGAGCACCGCTATCGTTTCCATTGGTTAAAAATCAATTGTCGCAACATACTCTCTATAAAAAATCACGATAACAGGAATTTCCTGAACACATTATGTGCTGTATTAGATTATGGCGCGCGATGGGAACGGGGGAGTTGCATGCTCATTAGCTAGAGCATGTTATTTGATGTATATATACTAGGATCAAGGAGAAAGATAATGGATACAAAAATTTTTAATAAGAGGGTAACAACGGTACTGGCCTCCAGTCTGTTTGCTCTAGTGGCCGGCTGTAGTGGCGGAGGCGGAGACAGTGCTGTGGTACTACTACCACCACCACCACCACCACCACCCTGTGTAGCGGTTTTTGCCAACGATACCTATGTTGATTACATAGTAGGCAATTCAGACTCAGAAGCCTCTAACATGGAGGCGATTCTGGCCGCTGACGGTTATGATGCTCGCACCTTCACCGGTATCACCGCAGCGGACTTTACCGCCGCTACCGATGGTTGTGTAGCACTCGTAATTCCCGAGCAGGAGAATGGCAGCTTGGCTGCTGATATTGGTGCCCCGGAGCACACCGCAATATCTGATTATGTCAACGCGGGTGGTAATTTGATTGTTGGCTTTGCAAATGCTAACTCGACGACGCTGGTTAATGACATCTTCGGACTGGCAATTACCTCAATTGCGGATAGTGGAGCAATAGCTATTGTTGACAATGATGCGATAGGTACCCCGTTTGAGGGTGGCACCACGGTTGGTGGTACAGCGTTAACTGCGCCTAGTGCAACCAATGCGTTTACCGCTGCCGATCTGCCGCTTGGCTCACGCGTGATCTATGCAGATGCCAATGGCAATGCTGTTGTGGCCATGGGGCAGGTGGGTTCCGGCACAGTGACCTTGCTGGGTTGGGATTATTTCAATGCCCTGCCAGTTGGAGCCGTGGATGATGGCTGGCTGGAAGTGTTGACTCAGGCCGTCTCTGCCGATGCACTGGAGATGCAGATCCCGCTGACCGATGTGGCGCTGGCCGATGTGGAAGCTCAGGGTTGGACAACCTGCTTCACGGAAACCTATAACATTACTGGTACATCGATTCCAGATACCCTGGCTGCCTGTGCCGGTACCGAGCTGATGATGGCCTGTCGTGAAACCGCTACACCGGGAACATTGACCCTGGCGGCGTGGGCTACTGAAGCCGATATGACGGTGGATACGAACGCAGCCAATGATGGTGTAACCAACGATGTGGCCGGCGTCTCCTGGTATTACAACTCAACTTATTCTTGGGGTTTTGCCTCACTGGGTGATACCGTAGTTAAGAGTTCGTGTGATGTTGATAATACTGGTAAGAATAATCAGCGTTTGTGCTGGCATGCAGATCCCGGTGATGTGTTGCAGGGAGGTTTCAGATGCGGAACGACCACTGGTTTGAACGACTCTACCGCATGGGAGCGTGTTCTGCTGAAACGTTAATCAGTAGGTAGTAAGTTGGTAAAGAAGGGGGCCAGGTAACTGGCCCCTTTTTTTTGCTTAATGCATGGTCAGAAAAATCTATTATCGGGCCCCACAGTCTGGGGTTTCACACTGTTGGCATTGTGGGCTGGAACCGGGTTCTTCTGAATTTTATGCCAAGGGGTTTTGTCATAGGAGTATAGTCAACAGTTCAATGCCCCTGTCGGGATCAAAATTGATATAAATATGACCTCCCAGGCACAAAACAGATTGTTCGAGATACCGAATTAATCACTATGTATATGCAGCGAAACACTTCCTGTTATTATCTATCTAGCATTATTTCTATTTGAGGATGGCACGGTGCTGAAATGATGTAGTGTCGGCTGTTGTAAAATAGACGTTCAGTGTTTGGGTCTAGCTCTCAGTTCTATTTCGGTTACCGCAATTTTAGTGGTCATCACTCTCCCTGTTTAGTTCCAGCTATCTATTTTGTTCGCCAATAAACATTATTCATCCTTTAATACTTAGAAACCGATTCAGCTTTTTTTCAGTGTATATATGGTTTTTGAGAATGTTGAAGATGCGGGTGCCGATGGGACAGTTAGTGATAGCGGAGGCCCGATGTAACAAGGGGCGATTGTTATTATAGGGAGTGGTGGCACCTATCAGCTAGAGGATGAGGCAAAGGCCCTGGATTTGGCGCCGCAGGAGTGGCAATAAGCATTGGCCTTGCCTGGCAAGACCAAAATACTAAGGGTTTCCGTTCCCCCAGCTTCATCGCTGTGATTTAGCGCCGCTCCTGTGCAGGCCGTTCTCCAACCTCAATCTTAAGTTCCAGCGCCTTGCCCTCACGCTGTCCCTGCACGGTGATCTTCTCACCGGGAGCAGTCTGGCCAATGGTGTTGAGGGCGTCGTGGGCGTTATCCATCGCCTTGTCGTTGATTTTGAGGATGATGTCACCGGGTTTGAGACCGCCCTTGTCGGCGGGGCCCTCTTTGAGCACACCGGCGATGATGATCCCTTTTTCATCCTTCAGGCCGAAGGATTCGGCGAGTTGCGGGGTGAGTTCCTGCACCTCGACGCCCATCCAGCCACGGCTGACATAGCCCTTCTCAACGATTTGCGCCATTGAGTTTTTAGCCAGGCTCATGGGGATGGCAAAGCCGATCCCCTGTGAGCCGCCGGACTTGGAGAAGATGGCGGTGTTGATGCCGATGAGCTCCCCTCGGGCGGTGATCAGTGCGCCGCCGGAGTTGCCGGGGTTAATGGCGGCATCAGTCTGGATGAAGTTCTCGAAGGTATTAATGCCGAGAGAGCTGCGGCCGGTGGCACTAACGATGCCCAGGGTGACGGTCTGGCCGACGCCGAAGGGGTTGCCGATGGCCAGCACCACATCGCCAACACGCAGGGCGTTGGCATTGCCGATGGTGATGGCGGGAAGGTTGTCCTGTTCGATCTTTAGCACCGCCAGATCGGCCTCGGCATCGTTACCAACCAGTTTGGCCTCCGAGGTGCGCCCATCACGCAGGGTCACCTGGATGGCATCGGCCCCTTCAATGACATGGTTGTTGGTGAGGATGTAGCCCCTGGCATTGACGATGACACCCGAGCCGAGCGAGGTCTCCTCGCGCTCACGCGGTTTGATACCGAACTGCTCGCCGAAGAAACGGCGGAAGAAGGGGTCGTCGAATAGCGGGCTGCGTTGTTGTACCACGGTCTTACGGGTATGAATATTGACCACGGCGGGGGCGGAGAGGGCGACGGCATCGGCGTAGGAAACCGGGCCGCTGCGTGATGAGGCTGTGGCAAGCTCGGGGGTGTTGCTCTCGATGAACTCCACCACCTTTTTGCCGTTATCTAACAGTTGCGGCTGCCATACCAGTACCAGGAAGGCGATGGCCAGGCCGACGGTGATCGACTGGAAGAGGAAAACAACCGGTTTATATAGCTTCATATCCCTTATACTCTATCTCAAATTCAGTTTGGCAATCTTACCCCATGGAGT
>JBDLJH010000013.1:0-85801 GCA_039714395.1 Pseudomonadota bacterium
GCAGCCCTACCTGAGCGTGCTTCGCGTATTCGGCGCGTTGGTTAATCGCAGTGGCCGGTTGGTACCCACGGTGGTTGAAAAGAGTGTTGTGGGTGGGAGACAGTATTGGCGGCGGACCATCAGGTACCCAGATGGGAAGGTGATCTTTTTCAAAAGCTTCTGGGTTTCTGCCGGAGGTAACCAAGTCATAGAATTCGTCAATCCGGTACTCGGCTTACAAATGACTGCGCGAGTGGAGGATGACCAACTTCATTACCACGGAGTCAGGTTCGTAGTGAAATTAGGATCAGTGCTGCTGCCGGTACCCGAATGGTTAGTTCTCGGGCACACCAGAATTGTTGAAGTGGCCGTGGACGAAACTCACTTCGCCATGGACTTCCGTATTACGCACCCGTTGTTTGGCCAGGTTTTCCGTTACTCAGGTGAGTTTGAAGCAGCATCAAAGCTATCCTCTTAGCAATTCACTCAAGGAGGAGGTGCACCTGTTAATGCGGCGTTTTGCTTCGCCGCACTCTGCATTTACCGTCGGCTGAGCTTGAACGTTCAATGTCTGCAATCGGCTGAGTAGAAGACTAAATTCTAGATATTCTCTGGGGTCTGCTTTGGCCGCTGAGGAGTTGGCAGAAGATAGGGGCGGTTTGGCTGATGTCTACCATGTGCGGGCTCCCTACTTCATAGGCTGCTTCGGCCGCTACCGTTGCCACCTTCTATAAGAACCTGAATAATTTCACATACTAATGAAACTTCAGGAATGTGACTTAGTTCCCTCGTTATTTAGTCAACTTTTGCTAGCTTTAATACTTAGGAGTTAGATTTTTAGGGATTAATCCATACAGTGGGGCAAGTCATAAATCGCTATGGACAGTCAAGCCGAGTTGACACAACAGACTGTTGATACATTGAGGTTTAATACCTTAAAAGTTTTTGTCGTAATATCTATCACTGTATCTCCTCCACTATTAATTCTCTATCACCAAATAGGCATACCCGAATTAGTTGTAGCACTTTCTGGATATTTCATCTGTTCAGGAGTGATATTCTGGCGAATCAAGGATGCTGTTAGTGGCCACATAATATATTCAAGGATCTTTCTAGCTCTGACTATTCTGTTGATATTGTATTCACACTATTTAGGTAGTGAAGAAATCGACAATAAACCATGGGCTGTAATGATACCTATTCTAGTACTTTCTCTTACAGGGCTTCGAGAGGGGCTTGTATGGATTTTAGGAGTTATCGTCACTCTAGTGATGATATATTCAATATCCCCGAATAGTTACAACCTGTTCTCTATTAGTATCCAATTAGCAGCCATGGGTACCACGACATATGTGTTTTACATATTTATGAAGCACTATGAGAAAAATCTCATAAAACTATCACTATTGTCACAAATTGACGAATTGACCGGTACTTATAATAGGCGTCACTTCAATAAAACTTATGATGCTGAATTCAGACGATTAACAAGAAATCATGGGGCTTTATCAATCCTAATGATCGACATTGATCACTTTAAAGAATATAACGATATGTATGGGCACCAGCAAGGTGATGATGTACTTATGGCTGTTGCTGCTACACTCACTAAGTCAGCTCGACGAGCTGCTGATAGCGTGTATCGCTATGGTGGAGAAGAATTTTGTATTTTATTACCTGAAATAGATGAGGAGTCGACATCATTATTTGCACAGGATTTGTGCCAGGATGTCAGGGAGTTACAGATTTCACACCAAGGGGTGCCATTAGGTCAGCTAAGTATATCTGTAGGGTATAACCACTGCCAAAATGCTCAGAGATGTACCGTCAAAGACCTTTTAAAGGGGGCTGATAATGCACTATATGCTGCAAAGAACAAAGGAAGAGATCAAGCAGTTGGTGCTGAAGAATTGAACTGAGCATTAAGAATATTCGTAAGCGCCGAGCTACATACCATGCGTCGAAAAATATTCAGACTGTCGATGTGGCTTTGAGGTCGACATCTTAATCTCACACGTCTGCTCTTGGCTAAACAGCGGAAGATAAGGGAACAAACCATTAATTCCCGCTACGGCCGCACAGCAGGCCAATTGAGATGGTAGTAGCTGCCAGAAATAGCCTTCATATGGTGAAAACAAAGAAGCCCCACCGTTGAAGATGGGGCTGGGATTCCCTCAAGCGCCTGACATATCCATGTCGGCTTGGGTGCGTCACATATATTACTATCTAATAACATCGTTGTATGTCAGGTATATTGACTTAAACCGGCCAATAGCAGTGATCCAGCCAGGTAGACTTCGATAGCCGCTAACCACCAGAGAGCGGACATTAGCCACTCATGTTTCTGATCTGTGAATCCGTCCACATATCTTGTAAATAGTTGGGATATACTAATGTGAGAAATTAAATCGGAGTCCCGATTTACTAATATCAATAACGAGACAGGGATTGTTGTATGTTATTCAAAAATGCTAAGTTAGCGAATCCCATTAGAACATCTTTATCTATTCTCGTTGATCTTGGTAAATGCAGATATTGCCTTTTGAATATATGAATCGGCTACGCTAGGAAAATGGCAACAAAGAAGGCTTCTACTCGTCATTTGTTATTCATTATCTTGAGTATTTTATTTCAATGCCTCCATATTTCTTGAATTATTTGGGTTGGTATTGAAAAAACGAAAACAAGGGTGTCATGACAAATTTGCGGGAACAGTAGTAATTGGAAGTAATAAATCTGAACTAGACCGAGGCACAACAATAACATTAACAGGGATAGTTAGTAATACCGATTGTATTTTTCAGCACTACAATTAATTACAAAAGTGCGTTTATTTCTAATACTTAATAAAAAAGGAAAAATGAACAATGACTGAACTCGTTTATCCACGTGAACGAACACTTGGTAAAATCACCCTTATTCTCGGACTGCTTGTTTGGCTTGGCCTAATTATAGGCACAGTGGGTGGTGCATTGGCTGGATTGGCCATCGGCTTCGTATTGTACCTGTTTATGCAGTCTACGCTTATTGCCTATATAAAGGGGAATGGCGTCGAACTATCTGAATCCCAGTTTCCTGACCTGCATACACAATTCACAGATTGTTGTGACAGGCTGCAGATAGAAACACGCCCGAAGGCATACATTCTAAATGGCAATGGGGGGCTAAACGCATTTGCAACGAAGTTTCTTGGTACGCAGTATGTTGTATTAATGACGGACGTGGTAGATGCGATGGAGAAGCATGTTGATGGAGTTCGTTTTTACATAGGGCATGAACTCGGCCACTTGCGCATGAAGCATCTAAGTGGACACTTACTGCGTTGGCCCGTGTTATGGCTACCACTTTTAGGCGCGGCCTATTCACGTGCGCGTGAGAGTACCTGCGATCGACACGGGCTAGCTTGTAGTGGGTCACCAGAGGGCGCTGCTCGATCGCTGGCAGCTCTATCGGCTGGTGTGGAGCGTTGGAAGAATCTTGATGTGGCAGCCTATCTTAGTCAGGCAAAACACTCGTCTGGCTTCTGGATGTCCTTCCATGAACTGACTGCTGGATATCCCTGGCTGACCAAACGAGCAGCCCGCGTAATGGATACCAAAGCGCAAATGCCTAAACGTAACGTATTCGCCTATTTACTGGCCATATTCGTTCCGTACGCTGGACGCTTGGGGGCGGGATTTGGCGTGCTGATTATGGTCTACATTATTGGTGTGATGGCGGCTGTGGCCATTCCTGCATACCAAGGCTACATAGTAAAAGCTCAGGTCAGTACCGTAATCATTGAATCACAGAGCGCACGCGAAGCGCTAGGTAGCTATTACGAGTCTACCCAGAATATCCCAGAAACATTAGATGCTGCTGGCATTAGTTCGCAACTGGCAGATGGAAGTGAATTATCTCTCGATCCTGAGCAGATGGTGCTCACTATCAGCATGAAACAAGGCGAACTAATTTTCACACCTAAAGTAGATGAAGAAGGACGCATATTCTGGAACTGTAGTAACGGTGAAGGTACTAAGCCGAAGCAGCTTCCCCCCTCATGTCTTAATATGGGAAATCAATAGGAGCTTAATTGGTGATCAGAATTCGAAGAATAAAAAGCTAGTAAGGCAGCCATAATTGTTCGTTTTCGCTAACTGCCGACATTAGATAGTCAATCTAATGGGGCACAGTCGTATAGCACCTGACTGTCAGTGTCACGACTCGCTATCCGTGCATAACGAGACAGCATTTCGCTATCTTATTGATTACTAGAGAGTTACAGTGCTACAAAGAGGTCTAACTATAAATGTATAATGAGACATGAGCGCCCCTTATGTGAAACAAGGCAACAACAGCTTGCCGGTCTAGCAGCGTTGAGAGAGTAGAATGCGAGTAGGGATCCTTCTGTTAAATTCTGGGCGAGGGAGCGGTGAAGTGGCGCGCCAGCAGGCTCGCTACCTTGTGTCAAGCGGATGCGAGGTTTACTTCATGCATCCCGGCATTGGAAAAGGCGTTCCCGGCGCCATCAACAAGGACATCGCACTTCACACCTCTGTCGTTCCTGTGCACGAACACCTGCCTTCGGCCGGTCGATCTCAGGAGCAGGTTGCGGCCATGCCGTACGATCGTGTGATGTCTTACCTGCAGGATTATGAGCGGGTCCTCGAGTCAGTCATTTCCGAGGTCGACATCGTTCTGGGGCACCATGCCAACATTAGCGCAATTGCGACGACGAATGTTGCCAATCGTGCCGGAAAGCCCTACGCACTCTTTCTCCATGGTACGGGTATCGAGCCACGGCACGATGGCAAGTACAACGATCGAGTGTGGTCGATGATTCAGGAAGCCATTGAGGGTGCGGCCGGGATCCTCGTTACAACTGACTATGTCCGCGACCAACTCGTCCGTCCCCTCGTCGATGTTCCTCTTGAGCGTTTTCTGGTCCTTCCATGCGGAATCGACCTCGACGAATTCTCTCCTGGCAAGGGTGCGGAGCTCGCGCGTAGTTACCAACTACCAGACTCGTACGTTATCTGTCCAGGCGCCTTGACTGCCTCGAAAGGGCCGCAAAACGTCGTTGAAGCTACCAAGCAGTACGCAGACATCGCGACGACGATCTTCATCGGAGATGGGGAGTTGCGTCAGGAAATCGAAGCGAACTTGAACGACCGTGGAAGAGTTTTGGGATTCGTGCCCGCCGAGGACAAGGCAGCCCTCATTAATGCTGCGTCGATCCTGACCGCTGCTCCGGAGAAGAAGGAGCATTTTGGCATTATTTACGCCGAGGGGCTCGCAGCAGGTACGCCATCTGTGGCCTATGAGGGAGGTGGAGTCTCGTCAATCGTGACGCCGGAGACCGGGATTCTCACCGAGCGCGATCCAAAGTTGTTGGGTTCTTCGATCCGCGAATTGCTGAACGATCCTGAGAGGTTGGGCAGGATGGCGCGCAACGGGCGGACAAGGGCAGAGGAAAACTACGACTGGCGCACGCTTGGGCGAAAGCTGAAGGACTGGCTTACTGCAATGTATTCTTTTTGACGTCCCACCGAAACAGAATAGCTAACTGTCAAATTCTGGCGGCGATTACTACAACTTATTCACTTAGCAAGCCTGTGAGTGCAGACGTCTTTTCGTGCATTAAACTTTCTACCCCTCGTGACTCTACGTTCAGTCGTAGCACTGGCTCGGTATTTGATGCACGCACATTGAGGCGCCAGTCGGCAAATTCAAGGCTTATGCCATCAGTACGGTCAGTATTAATAGCGCTGTCTGCATAACGTTTCATCACAGTGTCAATGCTTGCCTGGGGATCTGTCACGTGAAAGTTGATTTCACCGCTACAGGGATAGGCGTGCATGCGCTCACCCACCAACGCGGACAACGGTTTGCCGGATACACTGAGGAGTTCGGAAACCAGCAACCAAGGTATCATGCCGCTATCACAATAAGCGAAGTCACGAAAATAGTGGTGCGCACTCATCTCGCCACCATAAATGGCATTCTCGAAACGCATGCGTTCTTTGATAAATGCATGCCCTGTCTTACTCTGCACTGCTACCCCTCCGGCTTTGTTTACCAGATCTATGGTATTCCAAGTCAAGCGTGGGTCATGCACAATCTTCTCGCCTGGGTGCTTACGTAAGAAGGCCTCAGCTAGCAGGCCAACAATATAATACCCCTCAATAAAATTACCCTGCTCATCAAACAAAAAGCAGCGATCAAAATCACCGTCCCATGCCACACCCATATCTGCGCCACTTGAGCACACTGCCTCAATGCAGGCTGAACGATTCTCGGGCAGAAGTGGATTAGGTATACCGTTCGGGAAGCTTCCATCTGGCTCGAAATGCACTGGCACAATCTCGATAGGCAGGTGCCGAGCTATCTCTGCAGCAACGAGGCCTGCACCGCCGTTGCCTGCATCCATGGCGATTTTCAGAGGCCTGAGATTGGCAGCATCCACATAACTTAGGATGTGTGCGATATAGGGGGGGCGGCCATTGATCGAGTGTCGCACACCACGCTCTGTCTGATGAGTGAAATTACCGCTCGCAGCGCGATCATGAACCTCTGACAGGCCTGAGTCACCACTGATCGGGCGCGCGCCCTCACGCACAAACTTCATGCCGTTGTAATCCATAGGATTGTGGCTGGCCGTGATCATAATCCCACCATCCATATCGAAATGTGCGGTGGCAAAATACATTTCTTCTGTCCCACACAGACCGATGTCATATACATCAGCTCCTGCATCCATCAAACCACTGGCAAGAGCATTGGTCAGGCTGGGACTGGACAAACGAACGTCATATCCAACAATTACACTACTGGCCCCGATTACCTCAGCGAAAGCACGCCCTATCCGATAGGCAATATCCTCGTTAAGGGTGTCAGGCACTACGCCGCGCACGTCATAAGCCTTGAAGCAACTAAGCTTCATCCTTTTTCTCCGCGCTACGTCCATAAACATCATCAAAGCGGATGATGTCATCCTCGCCCAGGTAGCTTCCAGACTGCACCTCGATCAACTCTAACGGTATCTTCCCTGGATTTTCCAGACGATGTACTGCGCCTATCGGTATATAAGTGGATTGATTCTCGGTCAACAGGAATTTCTTGTCATCACAGGTGATCTCCGCTGTACCGTTTACCACGATCCAGTGCTCCGCACGGTGGTGATGCTTCTGCAGAGAAAGGCAGGCATGAGGGTTGATAGTCATGTGCTTGACCTGGAAGCGTTCACCCATATCAATGCAATTATACTTTCCCCAAGGGCGGAATACCTCTCTGTGCTTGAAGGCCTCTGGACGGTCGTTATTTTTGAGCATATCGACAAGCTTTTTCACTTCCTGAGCTCGCCCGCGTTCTGCCACCATTACGGCATCTGGTGTATCCACCACCACCAGGTCCCTGACCCCGAACAATGAAACCAGGCGGGTTCCCGAACGCGCATAGCATCCGCTGGCTTCAACACTACACACATCGCCAACATAGACATTTCCATCCTCATCCTTGTCAGCAAGGTCCCACAGGGCTGACCATGACCCTACATCACTCCAGGCTGTATCCATCGGTACAACCACAGAGTTCTCAGTCTTTTCCATTACCGCATAATCGATGGAGTCCTCGGGACTTTGTTCAAATGCCTCGCGGTCAAGACGCACAAAATCAAGATCTATACTCGCTTGCTCTATTGCTTTCTCACAGGCTGCCAGCATCTCAGGATTGAAGCGTTCAAGCTCTTCCAGATAACGACTTGCCTTGAACATGAACATACCGCTGTTCCAGAAATATCCACCGCTCTTTAGATAGCGTTCTGCACTATCAGGGTCTGGTTTTTCTATGAATTCTGCAACGGAAAAGACTTCACATTTGCTGGGTGCGGAAGCATCACTGTCCATTAACTCTCCGCTACCCGCAAGCTCACCAGCGCGGATATAGCCATAGCCCGTATGAGGCCTTGTGGGCGATATACCAAAAGTCACCAGTTTACCTTGCTCGGCATGAAAGCGAGCCTGCTCGATGGCCAGATGAAATACCGGCACATTCAGTATCACATGATCTGCTGGTAATACCAAAAGCAATGGATCGTTCTTGGAAACCATGCGGGCATGCCTCGCCGCCACGGCAATAGCTGGTGCCGTGTTCCGGGCAACCGGCTCCAGCAAGACACCTTGATGCACAGCTTGCATGTGTCGTAACTGCTCAGCCACGGTAAAGCGGTGCTGTTCATTACATACAACGATTGGTGCCGCCAAGTCTTTCACGCCCTGCAGACGCTTCAGGGTGGCCTGCATAAGGCTGTCCTTATCTACGAGAGGTAGAAATTGTTTGGGCATTACCTGTCGTGATAGAGGCCATAGTCGCGTACCGGAACCGCCTGACAGGATTACAGGAATTAGAGACATATTATTCATTTTCTTCTCATGCTTGAGGTAAACCTCTTCATATTTGAGCTGCGCCACAACCGCTCAACGAATACATTTTCAACCCAGCGGCCTTTGCAGTCCATGCTGCTTGAGCACTCCGGTAAACTCCTCACTCGCAAACTGGCTGCCCTAGTCTACCACCAGCTGAGTCGCTTCCAATTTGGATTCTGGACTGAATGTCTTTCTCGTCTTAGCCATTTTGTCAGCTGTTTGTCTTGAGAGTAATTATATCACCCATAATCAGGTGGCCAAATTAACTATGCCACTATAGATTGAGCGTTGCACTTGTTACCTGAATTCGCGCTTGCTAGAGTAAAAGTTCAATTTCACAGGGAATCATATATGGGCAAGCGCCATTATCTGTTGGGGCTGCTTGCATTGCTGGTGATGAGCTGTCAGGGGATGACCGTGCAGCTGGCACAGGCCGATGAGGCAGCCCTCATCTCTCAAAGAGCTGTTCACAACACCAGTCTGGCGCAGCTTGGCTACCCGGCGGGGATATTCTTTGCGGAGAACACTCTGCCACAACGCTATTCATTACTGTTTCAATTGCCTGAGACCATGGAGCCTGAAGGCGGCTCGCTTCGGTTCTTCTATCGGGGCGCATCGGTGCAGGCCGCCAGCAGAACCTTTGTCATCTCCATCAATGGCCAAAGAACGGATAAGCTGTTATTGCACCTGGACGACGCGACACATGTGTTGACATTGCCGATAGCCGCTGAAGATCTGAAGGCCGGCCAGCTCAAGGTGGAGCTTGAGCCGGTGGCACTGGGTAGCGCCGAAAGCTGCAGAGGGGGCCGGGTGACGGAGGAGCGGGTGCGCATTTTGTCGCATAGCCACCTGCAGGTCGCCTACCAGCGAGGCCCGACAACTTTGCGCGACTACTGGCTGACCCTTCCCGATGAGGTGCGGCTGACGCTGCCCGCCGGTGCTATCGATGAACCTCTCTTCGTATCTGCACTGGAGTGGGTGGCCCTGCTGCAGCGCCACGGCCGCAAGGTGCGTATCATCCGTCTTCCCGAGCTCGGCGAGATCGTGCTGGCGCCGCGTAGCGAAATCAATCGAGCCCTGGCCAAACAGAAGCCGAGAGGCATCACCAAGGACCTGCCTTGGAGTGACAAGGAGAATGTCGGACTGCTTGGATATGGCGGCAAGAATCTGATGGTGATCACGGCCCCCTATCCTTCAGCGCGACGATTTGCGGATGAGTGGCCCAGGCTTGGCTCTGAAGCAACCCTTGATACACAGGCAGCGTCGACCCGTGACGAGCGGAGAGAGGTAATGCTTGCCGCCTTCAATATCGATAACAGTGAAACCGTATTCAGAGGTTCGCAACAGTGGCGCGGCACAGTGACCCCCTGGAAGCTGCCGCCGGGAACCAGACCTGTTGCTGCCGTGGTGGATCTGAAGATGCCGAAAGCTCTGGCCGGTGAGGTGCGGCGTCTATACGTCCATCTGAATGGCCGTCTGGTTACCAGCGACCTGTTGGAGAGTGACCGGGAGCGGCACCAGATCAGAGTGCCTTTCCGACAGCTGCAAGCCAACAATATTTACCGCATGGAGATTGCGGTGCGTAGCAGTGCCGGGGAGAGGTGCACTGCAGCCGCAGATGGCCCGCCGATAGGGATTGATGCGGCAAGCCGGCTTCTGCTCAAGGACGAAGATCGCGAGGTTAAGGAGCTCGCCGCCCTTCCGACTGCCTATGGCGCCGGGTTCGATTTGATAGTACCGCAGGAGAGCCGCAATGGGGCGGAACGTTACCTCCCACTGCTGGGAACATTGCTCAACGCCCTGGCAATCGCACAGGCCGATTATCGGCTGCTCTTCTATGCAAAGGGTGAAGCGCCGCAGCCGGCACGCAACTTCATGATGGTGGGCATGGAGGTATCACCACAGCTGGATGTGCCCCTACGCCTCGATAGAGGAAGAGTAGCGCTTGTCGATCGGCAGGGGGCTGTGCTGATTGACGATGCCAAGCTGCGCAGGAGCCTGGTATTGCAGGCTGTCAGGAGCGGCGATCACGGCGGGTTGTGGTTATACTCAGGGGAGCAGGAGGGGTTGCCGGCCATTGACGCGGGGTTGCTGGGTAGTGCGGATCTGCTTTTGTATGCGAAAACGCATGGAACAATCTCTATCGATACGAACCAGGCGGGGATGATGGATATCCGCTATCTGGACGCTCCCCACTGGTTCGAGAGCCTGTACGAAGAGCGGCGGCATTGGTTGCTGGGCGCATGGGTATTGCTGACGCTTGCGATGCTCTATCTCCATTTCGTGTCCAGGCGGCAGCGCGATGTATCATGATGAATGAGGTGGATGATTTGCCGATGGCAATGATGAGTGACCATGCGTCAGGCGGCACTAATGGCAGGATGGGTAACCTGCTGCTCGCCAAGGGGCTGATCAGCAAGGAGCAACTTCAGGAAGCGCTGCAGTTGCAGCAGCGGTGGGGAACCAGACTTGGTGATATCCTCCTTGCCAAGGGGT
Organism: Pseudomonadota bacterium; assembly: GCA_039714395.1. Taxonomy (GTDB): domain Bacteria; phylum Pseudomonadota; class Gammaproteobacteria; order Thiohalomonadales; family Thiohalomonadaceae; genus JAPHSX01. The sequence goes on from JBDLJH010000013.1 coordinate 10,878, forward strand.
GGGTGCGCGCTATCGACTTCTATCACACGCTGGCGGATCACCTTGAAAAAGAGTACGTCGATCTCTTTAGCGAGCCGCTTGATGCTCAGTTGCTCTCGAATGACGACCTGAGCCACTACACCGAGCTACTGGTGTTGCCGTGGCGCGTGGTGAATGGCCGCGTGATTGTCGCACTGGCCGATCCAGGTGAGGCAGCCCTTTCATATATCAGGGAGCGTTACGGCAGCGAAACCGACTACGTTATCACCTCGAAGTTCGACATCATCTGGATGGTGCAGCGCCATGCAGATGGATATCTGGACACGATGGCGCGCTTTGCGCTGTCGGAGCGAGACCCGGAGCACTCGGCCCAGACGGTCTTTTCTGTAAAGCAGCTGGCGGGAGTCTATCTGCTACTGTCGCTTGTGCTGCTGGCGATTGCACTATGGCCGGTGAATACATTGATCGCGCTCAATCTGATGATATCGTTGGGACTGCTGCTGAATTTCGGATTCAGGGCACTGTTGGTGTGGGTGGCGGCCGATGCGCGCATCGATGTCAAGGTAAGCGATGAAGAGGTGGCTGCGCTTGCCGATGATGAACTTCCCACCTATACCGTACTGGTACCGATGTACAAGGAGCCGGAGGTCCTGCCCATCATCACGGCGGCGATCAGACATTTCGATTACCCGCTCTCCAAGCTTGATATCAAATTGATCCTCGAAGAGGATGACCATATCACCGTAGAGACAGCAAAGGATTTGGGGCTGGAGGGTATCTTCGAGATTATCCGGGTTCCACCCTCCCAGCCGCGTACCAAACCGAAGGCATGCAACTACGCGCTGCAGTTTGCCCGTGGCGAGTATGTCACCATCTACGATGCCGAGGATCGGCCTGAGCCGGACCAGCTGAAAAAGGTGGTCGCCGCCTTTCGCAAGTCTTCGGACAACACCGTGGTGATCCAGGCGCGGCTGAATTACTTCAATGCGGAAGAGAACTGGCTGACCAGGATGTTTACCTTGGAGTACTCGCTCTGGTTCGATTTCTATCTGCCGGCACTCGACGCTCTCAAAATCCCCATACCGCTTGGGGGGACATCGAACCATTTCAAGCTGGAGGTACTGCGTCAGGTACAGGCGTGGGATCCATACAACGTCACCGAGGATGCTGACCTCGGGGTACGTTACACCGGTCTCAACTATCGCGTAGGGGTGGTCAATTCGACTACCTACGAAGAGGCCAACAGCCGCCTGGGCAGCTGGATCAAACAGCGCTCACGCTGGCACAAGGGATACATGCAGACCTATCTGGTACATATGCGTCATCCTCTCGATCTGTACCGCAGCCTTGGCCATGTCGGCTTCTGGGGCTTCCAGTTTTTCATTGGCGGGACTATAGCAAGTGTGCTGATCGCCCCGCTGCTATGGGGCGTATTCATTGCCTGGCTGCTGACCGGCACACATGAGTTCGACCAGATCTTTCCACCGCTGGTTCTCTATATCAGCACTTTTAATCTGCTCATCGGCAATGGCCTGTTGATCTATCTCTCGTCGTTCAGTGTGTTCAAGCGGCGGCTCTACAGCTTGATCCCCTATTCGCTGTTTAGCCCGTTCTACTGGCTGCTTATGTCATGGGCCGCCTTTAAGGCGCTCTGGCAGCTTGTGCATGCACCATTCTATTGGGAGAAGACACAGCATGGTGTGTCAAAATTCAACCAGGAGGGAGCGGCCAGGCAAATAGAACAGGTGGGCGAGTGATGAAGCGGCACTCCAGTTATGCAGTAATGTCGCTGATTGCAGTTGCTGTGTCGATGGGGCTGGTTTATGCAACGCTGCTGTTCTGGCAGCTGGATAACAACTACAGCTCTGATCTGGCCGTATACAACTGGGTCACAGTGCGCGCCCTGCTGGATGCAGGTACCCTGTACAGCGAAAGCCATGCCGGTAAGCTCCTCTATGGTCAGCTGATCATGCTGGCGCCGCTTTACATGGTGCCAAAGCTATTGCCATTGGGTCAGTACATCGTATCAATAGCGGCAGTCTCGGTATTGTTGGCCCTCTGGCATGGAGATCTGTCAAGGTCCGGCTATGGCAGAGTTGAGCGCATCTTGCTGATTTCGCTGCTGGCGCTCACTCCGGCGCTAGTGTGGTGTGCGACCAGCGGCGGGGCGGAAGCCCTGTCGCTGCTGTTTCTCTATCTGCTGCACAGGGCGGTTTTACGCATCGTGCACGAAGGCGATATACGTGCCTACATTGCAGCAGGTGTGTTGATGGGGCTCTTCCTGTATATCGATGCCATCGCCATCTATCTTCTGGCAATATTGCTGCCCGTACTAGTCATCTTTATCCCGATCAGGCAGTTGAAGAGTTCACCACATAGCAGCTTGATCATTCTCGGTCTGCCACTACTGATAGTCGTGGTATCGTGGCTCTATTTCAACTGGGTGTTTTACGGCGGCCCTCTGGCGTTCCTAAGCAGTGACCACTCCGCCTTTCTTGGTGCCAGGCCGGAGGCAGAAAGCACGCCATGGCTTTTTGCATATGGCGGGGAGCTTATCAGGCCCGCGGCCATGGGCATCATCTACCTGGCCGCCGGCTTTCCTGCCCTGCTCTACCTGCTGTGGAGGGCGTACAGGGGGGGGCACGGTGCCATTAGCAGGATTGCACTCTCCTGCTATCCGGCCTTGTCGGTTGGTTTGGCGACAATGACCTTCTATATTTATAGCCCTTTGCAGGTGATTGCCCTGCTCAACGCTATACTAATGGCGGAAATTGTGCGATACAGAAGGCCGCCCGGAAAGACAATTGCGGCTCTGGCGCTATTCTTAATTATGGGGATTATTGGGAGTGGATATCTTGTGGCGCGAGATACGGCGCCACAAATAAAAACATGGAGAGGTGCACTGCAACACCCTCAGGAAGTTCGCGATAGCAGCGAGGAAAAGCTGGGACAGTGGCTGTCGGCCCATCGGCTTACAACGTTGATTGATCTGCATAGTGGCTATAAGGTGGTGGCGGCACGCGGTGACGCGCTCGACCTCATTACCCCCTATAGCGACAGATACAAGTTGCTGATTCAGGGCGCCTTGCCAGAGGTCGGCCAGATCGCACTGCCTGATCCCGATAGCTATGCCGGCAGGATTGACGAGCTGAACAGGCTCTTTCCTGAGCTATACGACTTCGGGATGCCGGGTTACCACCTGGCATATGATGCCGATGGCTGGCGCGTCTACAGGAAAATTTAATATGATGTGTATGGCGCGTTGTCTTGTTGTCATGATGCTGATATTTGCCGCGGCAGCCACGGCTGCACCGCAACAAGGCTTCAATTTGTTGCAGGTTCCCGCGGCCACCTTTGATCATCCTGCTGCAGCCGAGTCGATGCGGCGCATGGCGGAAACAGGGGCGAACGCAGTGATCCTGGTGCCCTTTTTTCGGCAGGGCCGGGCCGGTAGCGCGGAGATCGGCTTTAGCGATGCGGTAACCGATCGCCAACTGCATGTGGCCATAGAGAATGCGCGCAGGCTGGGGCTGACAATCATACTCAAGCCGCAGATTCTGGTAGATGATGGCTGGGCTGGAGATATCAAGTTTGGCAGTGATGCCGATGAGGAGCGCTGGTTTGAACGTTATCGCGAATTGATTGGCTATTACGCCCGCCTTGCCGAGCGCGAACGGGTTGACACCTTCGTGATCGGCACGGAGTTGTCTGGTATCGAAACCTCGACTCGCTGGCGCGATGTGATTGCCTCTGTAAGAGCGGTGTTTCACGGCAAGCTTACCTATGCCGCACACGGGGTAGAAGGGGTGAAGCGTTTTCCAGCATGGGGAGAGCTCGACATCGTCGGCGTCAACCTCTATCCGAAACTGGGTGATAGCGCAGATAAATCTTCGATTAGGGCGCGCATGGACCAAACCGTCAAGGAGCTGAAGAAGTTGACACGCGAAATCCTGCGCCCGGTTTGGGTGCTTGAGGTTGGCATTCCCTCTGCTCAGGGGGCATTGGAGTCGCCATGGGATTGGCGCCGTTTGAGCGACAATAGCTCAGGGCCTGAGCCCGCTATGCAGGGTATCGTGCTTGGCCAGTGGCTGGAGGCACTTGAAAAACCGTGGATCGATGCGGTGTTCATCTGGTGCTGGTATAGCGATCCGTATGCTGGTGGTATGAATAATATTGACTATACGTTACAGAATAAGCCTGCGGAGCTCGGTGTAAAATGTCGGTGGGCAGGAGAGTGCGGCGGAGTTCGTAAATGAAGGTTTCCTTAACAAACACAGCTTTGATGAGTGCATGCCTGGCACTGCTGCTGACGCTACCGGCTTCGGCATTCGCCAGCAACTGGATGCGCTCCGAAGATGAGCTCTACTTCAAGGCAGGATTGGCCTATGACAGGGCGAGCGAGCGCTGGAATCGCGATGGCGAGTTGACGGATATGTCATGCACGGCCACCAACTGGGCCCATAACCAGTCCTATGAATATGGTTGGTCCTATTACCGCACGGTTTTTGGATCATTCGAGTATATGGATCGCCGCTGCGGTGACGTGACCGATTCCGGAGTTGGCAATCTCACATTTGGGATGAGAGGGCGTCTAAATGTATACCGCAACGGACGGACTTGGGAAACGGCGCTAGTTATTCCTTCTGAACATAGTGGTCTTTATGGATTACGTCTCGGCGTCTTCGGGAGTTTTGGGGACATACATACCATTCGCAATGAGGCCGCCACCAATTTTGAGCTGGGTGCTAATCTCTATATCTGGGAGGGATCGGCACCGGAACAGCTGGCGAGCTATATTAAGTTCAATATTGCGCCCAGCGCCGAGCGTCGTTTCTTTGCTGCCCTGGAGGGCGATTATGCGCTGGTCGATCGTGACAAAGTTTATGACACCACCATCAACCAAGTAGAGAATTATGGTTATGACAGACTCAATCTGCGTATTGGCTACTCACAAAAGGTGTCTCTCGACTGGCGTATGTCGATCGAGGCAACAAGCGTGCTGGCGGGGCGAAATGCCAGCAAGACCAACGGAGTCAGTTTGAGCTTCAGCAGAATTTTTGAGTTATAGCAGCATATTAATGGATTAGACATCAATGCGTTTACCGGCCTCCCTGTTATGCTGCCTACTGACCATCAGCGGATTGACGCTATGCGTTCCTGCAGCGACTGCGACCCCACTCAGCATAGAGACTGTCGATCTACAGATGGATGCCACCGATGCGGCAGTGCTGGTACGCAAAGATCCCAATGACAAATCATCCTTCGCCGTCACGCTCATCGATGACGCAAACCAGCTCCCAGGACGGATAAAAACAATGGGTAGTTCCTCGCAGCTGATGGAAAAACGTTCCCTCTATGTAAAACTGGACAAGGGCTTGAAGTGGCAAGGAGAGCGGCGCCTCAGCCTGAACGGCATGGGCAGCGACCCGACGCTGATGCGTAACAGACTTGTCTGGGAGCTGTTTCATGAGCTCGGTGTGCCAGGGCCGCAGACCCATTACCGTCACATCCTGCTCAATGGAAAGCCGCAGGGACTCTATCTTCAGCTGGAGTGGATAGAGGGGAAGATGTTCGAGCGCTACGGACTCGGTGATGATGGCGAACTCTATCATCCGCAGGATAGCCACTTCTGTGGTGATCTGGGCAAGATGGCCAAATACGACATTGACGACTGCTGGTTCAAGTTTTCATGGTCTTTTGACGATTTCTCGTCGCTGCAGAAGTTGATCGACGAGATCAACGCCACGCCAATCGCCGAGTTCGACAGCTTCATGGAGAGGAATTTCGATACAGAGTCGGTACTAAACTGGCTGGCGGTCAACGTGCTCGTGGCAAATGGCGATACCTACAACAAGAATTATTTTCTCTACCGCAGCAGGACTACCGGCAAATGGAGCGTCATTCCGTGGGACTACGATCTGACCTTCGGACGTACCTACGACACCTATCTCCCCTATCCCAAGAGTGTTTTCAACGATCGCTTCCAGTATTTCTATCCGCCGGAACTGGGGGCATACAACCCACTCAAGGTGAAAACCCTGAGTAATCCGGCATTGCTGGCACGTTTTCAGGCACGCTTAGCACACTTGATAGGGTTAAATAGGGAAGAGGGCGCAAATGGCTTCGCCATCTTCAGCCCTGAGAAGATGAGCGCACGCATCGAAACGCTGAAGGCGCAGCTGCTGCCGGAGGTCAGGAAAGACCCCTATCTGGGGAGAAATATCGATACGTTTCTTGAGAATGTAGACGCCATCGAGCATTTCGTTCTGGCGCGCACCGGCTATCTGACGACGGCGATATTCGGCAATGTTCCCTGGGATCCGGAAGTGGTCTACTGGCACCCTGAAGAGTCACCGCGTCCGCTGCCTTATCCAGATAAACTGCAGGCGACGGCCACGGGCAGTGGAACCGTGGCAGTGGTGGCTGATGGATACGGCTATCTTCTTGCAGTTGTTCGCCCTGGCGATCCTCGAGAGGAGATATCTGTTGCTGCAGAATCGCAGTTCGGGCAGGCGCCGCGGCTGGTGCCGCCCGGCGTTTCACCAGATAGTTGCATCCAGCGCACCTGGTATGTGACCATCAGGACAGCAAGGCCGCAGATAAGCGGCAGGCTGACGCTGGAGTACCTGCAAGAAAACTCCGTGCTGCACGAGCTTGGCCGAATCACCAATGAGGCAGCCTTGAGGCTCTGGCGTTATGAGGCGGGGCAGTGGCAAAAGATACCTGCCACCGTCAATACGCTGGCCAATACCCTTACGGTTGACGGGCTGCTGATGACAGCGGAGCGCACCATGCGTTATGTGGCATGTACCGATAGAAGCGAGGTTACGGGAGAGAAATGACCAGACATATGCTGGCGCGCTGGCTGGCGCCTTTTGCCGAGGTAAAACCTGATGAGATTGTGCCGACCCTGGTTCTGGCAGCACGCATCTTCATCATTATCTTCGGTTATTACCTGCTCAAGCCGACGCGCGAGGCACTGATCCTTGAGCATGGAACCCCTGAGCTGCGCAGTTATGCCTTGGCCGTGCAGGCGGCAGTGCTGCTGGTGGCGGTGCCGCTCTACAGCTATTTCTTCCACAATCGCGTCGGCGAGGTTATGTACCGCTCAATTACGATATTCTTTGCGATTAACCTGCTGATCTTCTACTTCCTGGGAATCTCCGGCTTCTCTATCGGTTTTGCCTTCTTTGTCTGGCTGGGAATCTTCAGTATCGGGCAGGTGGCCCAGTTCTGGGCGCTCGCGGCCGACGTGCACTCGATCAATTCGGGCCAGCGCTTGTTTGCCATTATTGCCCTGGGCGGATCGCTGGGCGCAGTGCTGGGCTCGCAGAGCGCCCACCACCTTTTTCCTCTGCTGGGCAGCTACGGCATGCTGTTACTGGCCGCAGTACTGCTGCTCTTCACTACGCTAATCTACGTGCGCTCCGGCATGGAGTCCGTGATGCCGCACAGAACGAAGAATCACGATCCTTATCATGTCGGTGGCGGATTCACTGTCGTGCTGCGCAGCCCCTATCTGAGACTGGTGGCAATATTCATCATCCTGCTGAACCTTATCAACTCTACCGGCGAATTCATCTTCGCCAAGATGGTTGTAGCACAAGCCGAAATGGCTGTTGCAGCTGGCGGAGTCAAGAGCGTGGTGATTGGCGAGATCTACTCCAACTTCTTCATGTGGGTGAATGGGCTTGGGCTCTTCTTTCAGGCATTTGTCGTATCACGCCTGTTCAGATATATTGGAGTCCACTGGTCGGTGATGATCCTGCCCGTGATCGCCACCATAGGCTACGGCTTGATAGCCTTCTTCCCGGTGTTCACGGTGATACGCGCCATCAAGATCCTGGAAAACAGTACCGACTACTCTGTACAGCAGACGACGCGCCATGCGCTCTTCCTGCCGGTCGCACAGAATGAGAAATACGAGGGGAAGACGGCGATCGAAACCTTCTTCTGGCGCTTTGGTGACCTGATGCATGCGGCGCTGATTTATGGCGGTACCACTTGGTTCGGCCTGAGCGTCTATCAGTTCGCACTAGTCAACATGACAATCGCGCTCTTCTGGATCGTCCTGGCCTGGAGGATTGGCGGCGAATATCGTGTGCTCGCCGCTAACGGGGAGGCGATCGCAAGCAAACAGCCGGTCGCAAGCAAACAGCCGGTCTGATGCACTACGCCCGGTCTGCAGAGCACGGGCGAGGCCAGGAGTTTCGGCTTGCAGCCTACTATACTGTGGATAGATAATGGCCATATAGGCTAGGACCCTATGCCGGGTACGATATGGGCGTACACTTATGGCACGTGTTCTATAAGGATTTCAGCAGCTTTTGGAGTAGAAGATAAAATGAAAAAAACACAGGAGTTCAGAATGAAGAAGTTGGCCATCGTGATTCTTTCACTGCAGGGGGCGGGTGTAGCGTGTGCAACACCGCCGGCTGTGACTCACTCTGAGGCAACCAAGGAGGCCCGTGTCGCCCAGTCTACGGCGAAGCAAAACGTCATGAAGGCAGAGTCGAGGGCCGCCGAATCACCCGGCCCCGATGGCATCACCCAGACGGTAACGAATACGAGCTTTGCATTCACCAGCGTCCACAACCCACAGAAACAGGACATGACGGAGAGCGTGCTGCTAGCGCAAAAGATCGAGAGTGTAAGTGTGGTGGGGAAAGAGGGGGCCGAAACAAAGCTGGAGGTGGCTGCCTGGGTGGATGGTAAGAGCCACTATGACACGAAAATGTGGACGATTCACGATTGCGCGGATGCTGGCTGGCGGGACGGTGATTTCTATATCACATCGAAGTATGGTCAGGGCGGCGCCGAGAATCTGATGCGCGCATTCAACTTCAGCAGTGGTAAATACGTCTACACCTATACCACAGAACCGGCGAGTGCAGAGATCTATGTTCCGAAGGATATGATCAAGCGTCATGTGGCCTACACTTCGCGGCGGGGAACCGATTCTGCATGCAGGAAAAGCGAGATGGGCAAAAACGCCGTCGGCGTCCTGGTTTTAACGGATGGTGTATCGCAGGCAGATCGAATTGCAGTGGAATCGGGTAATGCCGAACTGGCGCGCAGCCCTGCCGTTGTCCTCGTGGACAAAAAGGAGACCAAAGGCGCCGCGGACCTGATGGTGTGGGGGCCAGCCGAGTTTGCCAGTGACCGTGAGGTGGTAAGAGGGTTTGCTGTGAAGCTGACCTATCCTGGCGGCAGCCATATCACCATCCCTGTGTCTGGCGACAGATTCGATCTGGACCGCGCATCAACACCGAGAGGCGTGAAGCTGCGCCGTGTCAAGGTGGAGAAGGGTACCGCAAAATAGTTCTTGTGGGGTTGGTGTGTCTTGCGCAACCGAGGGAGATGTTGTCGGGACGGTTTGCTACTGCCTGTATGCCGTGAACACTTTCTGCACCACTGCGCGCAGACGAGCGATAGCGGCAGACTCCTTCGCCAGCGCTTCGTATACCGGATGATGAGTCAGTGTCTCATCCGTCGCTGGACCAAGAGCCTCTGGGCATGAGAGGGCATATGACTACACATTCTCAGTAATCTCAGCGTATCTACACAGCAATAATGCTTAGGGGATAAGGATGTTAGGTGGTTTGTAGATAAGCCTTGTTAAGTAGTGGGTCAATGGCATCGACCTGCGCTAACGCCCATGTAGCCCAAGCGCTGACTTCCGGATCTACATTGCAATTTTGCTCTAACACCTTTCCTACATACTCTCTGGTGCTATTTGCCTGTCGTAGTCCATCAGCATCTTTCAGTAATTTATCAATTATTGCCTTTTTCTCACTTTCTATGGCCTCTATTTTTTGTTGTTCTTCTTAAATGACTTGTTGTTTCCTCTTTTCGATAAGCTTGTTGCGATAGTTCACATCCCATTCTTAGAAGCGTTGCGCACGATGACGAAAATTCCTTGTTCGCCCGGTAGCATTCTCTCCCACCGTTACGGGTGATTTCACGACTAATCGTCGATGGTGCACGTCCAGGCCACGAGGGAATAGAGTGGATTGAGTGACCCGCTACCACAGCACGTGAGATTTCTTCACGCTCTGCCACAGTGAGCGCTAATTTGGAACGGTGTCGAGGTGCAGGGCGTATCCCTCCGGTTTTTCTGAGGATACGTTCAACGGATGGGTGATGGCGGTCAAACAGCTGGGCAATCTTTTCCAGAGAGTCCCCTTTCTGCCACCGCTCCCACATCAATGCCCTTTGTTGTTCGGTGTAATTGATTCGTGGTCCTCGTTTCATCAGCAACACTCCTTCTACTTATGTAGAGTCTAGTGTGTTGCGTTGACCGGTTGAATCCACAACCCAAAGCTGTCATTCCCAACCAAGTGAAAGTTAACTATCAAGTTCGATATACTATAGCTATTGAGGAGCTATTATTAAAAGATCATCGCAAACAAGAAATATTAATGTCTAGTTGTAAATAAATTATGGATATTTATGGGAAAACACAGCAGAACAAAATATTTGGTCCTCATCAGTATTCATGGTCTGATTCGTAGCCATGATCTTGAACTTGGTCGTGATGCTGATACAGGCGGCCAGACAAAATACGTGCTTGATCTTGCCAAAGCGTTGGCCGAGCGTGATGATATTGAGAAGGTTGACTTGATTACCCGTCGTGTTGTTGATGTGAACGTCAGTGAGGACTACGCTAACCCTACTGAAGTACTTTCCAACAAGGCTAGGATTATTCGCATTGATGCGGGCCCTGAAGAATACATTCCCAAAGAACAACTGTGGGATCACCTTGATAGCTTTATGGATAACTTGATCAACTGGCTCAACGTGCAGCCATGTATACCTGATCTGGTGCATAGTCATTATGCAGATGCTGGCTATGTTGGTGTGCGCCTTGCTAACTTGCTTGGTATTCCATTGATTCATACTGGCCATTCACTCGGGCGTGATAAGCGCAAACGCTTACTGGCTACGGGCTTGTCGAGCGATGAAATTGAACACACTTACAACATGGTGAGGCGTACTGATGCGGAAGAGGAAATACTGGCCAATGCAGACTTGGTGATTGCCAGTACTCATAATGAAATTGAGGCACAGTATGGGCTCTATAATTTCTATGACCCTAAACGCATGTTAGTTGTGCCTCCAGGGACTGATTTAACAATGTTCCATCCTTCAACAGGAGATGAGGTAACATCTTTAACAGCCCAGTTGCCACGTTTTTTAAATGATCCTAATAAGCCATTGATACTTCTACTATCACGACCCGACGAACGTAAAAATATTCTTACTCTGATCGAGGCTTTTGGCGAGTCGCACACTTTACAACAAGTTGCCAACTTACTGATTGTCGTTGGTTGTCGAGATGATGTTCGGGATATGGAAAGTGGTGCACAATCTGTTTTAACAAATATCTTACTGCTAATTGACTGTTATGACTTATATGGGAAAGTTGCTATTCCCAAGGCACATGATGCAGATGAGGTGCCGGCAATATACCGTTTGGCAGCATCGTCGCAAGGAGTTTTTGTTAATCCAGCTTTAACCGAGCCCTTTGGCCTGACACTTCTGGAAGCTGCAGCCAGTGGACTACCCGTTGTTGCAACTGAGAATGGTGGTCCTGTCGATATCATTGAAAACTGCAAAAATGGCGAACTAATTGATCCACTAAATAAGTCCGCGATAACCAAAGCTATTCTCAAATTATTGCAAAACAGGAATATCTGGTCACAAGCAGCCAAGAATGGCATTAAAGGCGTTAAAAAACATTATTCATGGCAATTTCATGTAAAGACTTATTTAGAAAAAGTTGATGAGTTGCCTGGTAAACACAGGCCTATACTGAGCGAACGCCCCACTCGAATAGAACGTTATCGTGATCGTGCAATTTTCACTGATCTTGATCAAAATCTAATAGGGGATCCAAAGGCCTTAAAATATTTCATTGATGTCATAAATGAGAATCGCAAATGCGTCACTTTTGGGATCGTGACTGGCCGCCGCATTGATTCAGCATTGGCATTAATGAAAAAACACCAAATACCAACACCGGATGTCCTGATCAGTAGTCTTGGTACACGAATACATTATGGCCAGAGCCTAACAGAAGATGATTATTGGGCTGATCATATCGATCATAACTGGAGTAGTCAGCGAGTAAGACGCCTACTTGATAAATTGCCTGGCCTGAAGATTCAACCGAGATTGGAGCTGACACCGTTTAAAGTTTCCTATTATTACGCTCCAAAAATAGCACTTAAAACTGAAGAGATTGTTAGTCTACTTCGGCAGAATGACATCACCGCGAATGTTATGTTATCTTTTGGTCAGTTTCTTGATGTTGTTCCCTCACGAGTTTCCAAGGGGCAGGCTTTGCGTTATGTATCACAACATCTCGATATTCCACTGGAGAAAATACTTGTTGTTGGTGGTTCTGGAGCTGATGAAGATATGATGCGAGGTAATGCTTTAGCGGTGGTTGTGGGTAACAGGCACCATGAAGAGCTTTCTCAACTTGTCGATCAGGAAAGAGTCTATTTTGCGGGTCAGAATTATGCCTTTGGTATTCTTGAAGCAATAGAATATTATGATTATCTTCATGACTGCAAAGTTCCGGAAGCGTGATGGGTGGTAAAACATTTACTTGTATGTATCGGGTTCAACCACCCATTGTTATCAGCAAAACATAACCGGTGAATTATCTCGGTAGATGACAGCGAAGAAAAGCACAAATAATATAGTCGAAGCTAGTGGAACGCAGTAATGTCAACAAAAAATGACTTGCCAAATGGTGTAATGTTTAATGCTTACCCTGATAGTATTGGCCGAAACCTCGCGGATACGGTACAAATGCTCAAGCGACCAGAATTTAAAGAAGCATTCTCTTTATTCTATATTTTGCCGACCATTTTTCATAGCGATCTGGATCGTGGGTTTTCTATCACTGATTACTATATCAACGAAGAACTTGTGAGTCCTCAGGATCTCGATGAACTAAACAAACTTGGTATCCAAATTAAGCTTGATCTCGTACTCAATCATCTTTCCGTACGTTCTCCACAGTTTGTAGATTTATTGCAGAACGGTAGCGATTCACCCTACAGGGACTTTTTCATCGACTGGAATGAATTCTGGAATGGGTATGGCACGATGGGTGAGGACTGTTACGTTGTGCCGGATAAAGAGAACATTGATAAGCTCTTTAGGAGAAAACCTGGGTTGCCGATTCTTATATTGCGTTTCCCAGATGGTACCGTCAGGGCTTACTGGAACACCTTTTATCAAAAAGTAGAGTTCCATGAGATAACCGCCCAGGACTTCACGCATATCGAGGGCATCAATCCGCAGTTAGCTTCGGAGATTGCACATCAGATCAAAGTCGTCATCAAGAGTGGAAGGCCGTTGGAATCCATCGATCTTGAAGACATCGAACCGTTCAAGGATGAGGTTATTAAGGCGGCCCACCTTAAGCGTGAATATCTGGGGCAGATGGATCTCAACGCCCGTTCCGAACTGGTTTGGGACTTCTACGATGAGACACTTCGTAAACTCAGCGAGTACGGCGCCAAAATAATCCGTCTGGATGCATTCGCTTATTTGCACAAGGAACCTGGTCAGACGAATTTCTTCAACCGACCTGGTACCTGGGATTATCTGCAACGTTTGCAAGGACTTGCCCAGAAGTATGAATTAATTATCTTCCCCGAGATCCATGCCCAATATGGTTCCGGTATACATGAAGAGATTGCACAACAAGGTTATCCCGTCTATGACTTCTTTTTCCCCGGGCTGGTGCTCCATGCCCTGGATCGGGGCAATAATGCGGCTTTGTTACACTGGATATCAGATATCCGTAGCTTGGGGTTAAAGACCATCAATATGCTTGGCAGCCATGACGGCATCCCTGTGCTTGACCTCAAAGGTAAGCAGGTCGATGGTGCCTATCGGCCTGGCCTGCTGAGTGATGAGCAGATTGAGGCAACTATCGAGGATATTATTGAACGGGGTGGTAAGACCAAGGATTTGTACAACGCTGACGGCAAGAAGATCGACTACTATCAGGTTAACGCGACATTCTTTAGTGCTCTTGGCGAGGACGAGCAAAAGTTGCGCCTGGCCCGCGCCATTCAGATGTTTATGCCCGGTGTCCCACAGGTGTGGTATCTGGATCTATTTGCCGGCACTAATGACTACGCTGCAGCGGAAAGAGGGCGTACTGCAGGACACAAGGATATTAACCGTACCACGTTAAAAACAATCGATATCGATAGTGGACTAAAATGTCCTATCGTACTGGATCAGCTCAAGTTGATTCGGTTACGCAATACATCACCGGCATTCAATGGTGAAATGAATATCATCGATACTGAGTCACACCTGTTACATATTTCCTGGCAACAACCGGAAGTTACGCTAACATTAAAGGCTAATCTGTCCAATCACAGCTTCACTGTTTCCCAGAATAATGGTGCCGGTGAAGTGGTCGTGATGTCATTAGAGAAATAGACTTTGTTGGCCACCTCTTCTGCTTTTAATGCTAATAACACAAGAGTGGTGAAGGACGAGGGATACCGCTTAGCAATGATGCGGTGCTCGCACTTCGATCTGTTTACGGTGATCACACGCGGTTTTGTTTTACTTATAAAGGTAAACGCATTGGGGCGCTACATACTGATTCGCTATTTTGCCGTGCGTGACGCTGATGGGACCTACCGTGGCGTAGTAGAGATGTCACAGGACATTACCGATATACAGACACTGGAGGGGGACAGCGACTGCTTGATTGGCAGTAGGGAAATGCCTAATTCCTGTTTGCCCGTAAAATTCCCTGCCAAGGTATCCTTGCAATCAAGTTCAGGCTAGGAGAGGCGAGCGACTCAGGGCATACCTACAAGGAGATAGTTCAATGTCACGATTACCCCATTATGTCCTTCCCGGGCAACCGTATCCTATCTTTAAAAAACCGGTGCCAGAACTCAATTGTTGTACTATTAGAGAATACTGTGAACTGCCGCTGATTTTTTAGACTCCGATTTGTTATATTATAAAATGAGGTTTTTGTCCCCCTCCTTTTTTTGTTAAACAGTAAGGATTATTTATGAAATTACAATTTCGTCTGTTTATGGTTGTACTTATGCTGGCGGCAATGCCTGTAAAGGCGGCTGATTTATTCCTGTCTGTCAAAGCCGGTATGTTTGAGCTTAAGGAAGATACCTTTTCTAGTGGTGCTTATGGCACAACAATTATTGATACGGCATCGATATCATCAGGAGCCATTGGTCTGGAGTGGCTGTTGCGGGATAAATGGATGGTTGGGCTTGAGATTTACAAGATGAAGCATGACTGGATAGCTGTGGGTGGAGAAACTGGTGATCTTGAAAGTAGACTGGTAGTGTTTTCAGGGAAGCGTTTGTTTAACACAGACTCAGTTGTACAGCCATATGTTGGTGCTGGGATTGGACTTGTTGATATGGACTTCAGTACGGGTGACATCTGGGATAATGAGCTTGCCTCTATAGTGCATCTGGGTGGTGGTGTTATATTCAAGTTTGGCGATGTGGCTGCCTACGCTGAAACGCGATACATTGAGATGCTTAGTACTTTTGCCGAATATGATTATACGGGCTCAGGTATTTATGCTGGATTGAGGTTTGGATTTTAGAAAAACCAAAAGGGACCTATCAGGTTATGCTCCCTTAAACCTGATGGATGACCGGTAGTTTTTACTCTGACCCTAAATAGGAATTTGAGCCACGAGTGGGCGGTAGAGGAACGGTATTCTCCATAATGGCGCGAACTCGCTCGGTTACTTCCGAAACCGGGGTAGCATAGGCGAACTTGGCTACAAATTTTCCGTCCGGTCCGAGCAGGTACATGCCGGCAGAGTGGTCGACAGAATAATTCTTGGGATCACCGCCCGGTTCGTAGTATTTCTCATAGCGCACCTTGAAATTGTCGGCTACGCGGCGTACCAAAGCGGGTGAGCCGGTGAGGCCGATGATTCGCGGATGAAAAAAGGCGGTGTACTTGCTCAACTTGGCGGGTGTGTCACGCTCCGGATCGACTGTGACGAAGATGGGTTGCAGGCGTTCGGACAGCTCTCCCAGTCGCTTCATGATCAGCGACATTTCTGCCAGTGTGGTGGGGCAGATATCCGGACAGTAAGTGTAACCAAAAGCAATGATTTGGAAGCTACCTCGGAAATCCTTATCCGTTATTGTACGGCCTCTGGTATCCATTAGCAGGTAGCGGCTTACGAATGCGCGCTCCGGTTGTTCCACCTCTTCCCCTGCCGGAATTTCCGCCTCTACCTGAGTGGTAACTGTCAGTAGCAACAGCAGTGCGGCAGTCGATAAATGTTTCATTAACGCTTCTCCCTGGCGGGAAACATTGCACGCAGGCTTGTGGCTAGACTTTCCACCTGAAGCGCGATCACCGGTGCGTCCCCGCAGGCTTCCTGCTCAGCGCTACGAACCAGAAAGGATTCATGGGTAATCTGCTCGAAGGCCGCGCCGTACTGGCGTGACCTGGGTGCATGATTAATCATTACCTCCTTGATTCGGCTGATGTTTTCCTTCTGGGAACAGGCCAGAGCCTGTCCATTGAGGCGCCCCAGTGCCTGCACTTCCTCCAGCCCCTTATTGGCGGCGTGTGCTACAGAGACAAAAGTAGACAGACCTAGCAGAATGACTAACCATTTCATAACCTTCTCCATATTCGACAATAACCACGTATCGGGGATAATCCCGGCAGACCCGTCAGAGCGTAATTTGGGGCAGAACAATGCATTTTAGAGTAATTTGGGCCAGAGTAAAATCAATCCAGCTATACTAGCCAAATTAAGGGTTAAAACCCTGATTTTCACCACAGTGACTGTGAAATCTATAGCATTCACCCTAATAACTCATCACCAGTTTATATTGAGGTAACCCATGTTGATACGCCCATTTTTGCTAATTGCACCTATGTTAATGATGAGCGGTGTTAACGCTGCAGAGAGCAGAACGATGCTTGATATTGTTGAACAGAAATGTGCAATTTGTCATGGTGACAATGGCGAGGGTTCCAGTGCTTATCCCCGCCTTGCGGGGCAGAATTCCGAATATATTGCCAAGCAGCTGGCAGACTTCAAAAGTGGCCGTCGAGAGGGCACCATGAATGAGATGGCGGCGGATCTCACCAGGGGTGAAATGGCTGCCCTGGCGGAGTATTTTGCTGCCAAGCCGTCATTATCTCATCGAGTACGTAATAAAGGCTTTGCCGCTGTTGGATACTATATCTACCATCACGGCAATCAATACTCCGATGTTCCGGCCTGCGAAACGTGCCATGGTGCAGGGGGGAGGGGGACTACTCAACTCCCCAGACTCGCAGGGCAACACAAACACTATCTTTCCGGGCAGTTGCAGGACTTTAATGAGCGTAAACGTACGAATGATAATGCCATCATGCATTCGGTTGCCTCAAAACTGACAGCGTTCGAGATTGAGGCTGTGTCCTTATATATCAGCGGGATGAAATGACCGGGTAAATTAAAGGGATTGTAGCCTTATTAAAGTATCTAATCTTTGGCAACACTTGATAAGGCGTTGGCAGTGTCGCAAATAATGCAATTAGTTGTCAGACGGTATGTTCGATATGTGCAGGGTGTATCGAAGAATATTCTCCATACCCGGCTTTTGTGATGGCTGTGCTGTAAACTAAGCGCCTTAATTACGCACAAATCATCCGTTACAAAAGCAGAAATACGTTATGAGAAGAGAAATTGAATTACTGGCGCCAGGTGGGGATGTTGATTCTATAAAAGCTGCCATTCTAGCTGGTGCGAATGCTATATATTGCGGTCTGAATAAATTTAATGCCAGAAATCGGGCGGAAAATATAACATTTGATGATTTAAATGGAATTTTAAGGCTTGCCCATAAGAATGACTGTGAACTGTTTCTGACCATTAATATCATTATAGTGGAGAGTGAGTTCCCCTCCCTTATTCGCTTGTTGAATAAACTAGTTAATACAAGTATTGATGGGGTGATTATTCAGGACTTAGGGCTATTTTATCTGTTATCTAAATATTTTCCATCTCTTAAAATTCATGCTTCTACTCAGCTTACCACTCACAATGCGGGACAAATAAAGTTCTTAAGTAAATTGGCTGCTACCCGAGTTAATCTATCAAGAGAGTTAAACATTAATGAGATAAAGGCCTTGGCTTCTGTTGGGCACAAAAATGGCGTGTTAACGGAAGTGTTTGTTCATGGTTCAAACTGTATCTCATTTTCAGGACTCTGTTATATGAGTTCTGTTCATGGGGGTAACTCGGGAAATCGTGGTAGATGCAGCCAGCCATGCAGAGATCAATATCTGACTACGGCTGAAGGCAAAGACTTCCCTCTTAATATCAAAGACAATTCAGCCTACTCAGATCTGAGGGCGCTATCTGATGCGGGTGTTGATTCAATAAAGATTGAAGGGAGAATAAAAAAATATCATTATGTCTATACGGTGGTAAGTTCATGGAGAAAACAACTCCAAAGTTTCTATGAACAGGACAAGGTGAATAGTGACGACAGTGATCTCAGAAAGGTATTTAACAGGGGTTTTTCAAGCTCCTTCTTGAATGGGGATATTAATAAAGAAGTATTTATTGATAATCCGCGCGACAATTCCGCGATACATCGTTCTGAAATAAGTGGTAATTCTACAGGCGATGGTTTGGCCAAAGCCAAAAGGGAGCTTTATGATATAAAGACAGAAATTATATCTGATGTTAAAGAGAAAATTTCTCAGCTAAGCTTTGAAAAAGCGCCTCTAATTATCACTGTTGCGGGGGAGTCTGGCGCACCTTTGGAAGTCTCTGTTAAAACTCCAGAAATGTCATTTGTTGTGCGTTCAGGGGTCAATCTTGCAAGTGCGGGCACAAACCTAAGTAGAAGCACGTTTGAGAAAAATAACAACAAAGCACTCGGTATCAATCACGAACTTTTGTTAAAAAGATTTAAAGCCATAAATGATACGGAATATCATATTGAACGCCTAAGCTCAGAAGCTCTTCAAGTTGATCTTTTTATACCGTTCAAAGAGCTTACCTCATTAAGGAATAGAATCTTATTCGTACTAAATGGCTCAAAAGAGACTATTGCCCCAGTTGATGTTCCCCGCTTAGAAAAGCAGGGTGCCGAAGAGATTGCCCCCTCTCTTTCGCTGCTAATATCTTCCCAAAAGGATTTGAACCTCTGCAATGAGACATCTGCCGACATCTATTTTCAACTGCCTAACAGTTTTAAAAATAGATGCTCAGAGTTTATAGAGATTTTTACAGGCAACAGGAGGCTGATCCCATGGTTCCCTGCTGTTCTAATTGGAGAAGACTACAGTGAGGCAGTAGAGTTTCTTAAACAGGTACAACCCGAGCGCATTGTCACAAACAACACAGGAATTGTTTATGAAGCATATCAACAAGGAGTGTCGTGGATGGCCGGCCCCTATATAAATCTTGTTAATTCATATGGCCTGCTATGTTTAAAAGAAAATTTTAACTGTTCTGGTGCATTTATTTCAAATGAGATAAATAAAGAACAGATAAAACGAATAAAAAAGCCGGATAATTTCGAGCTGTTCTATAGCATCTGCCACCCTATTGTATTGATGACAAGTAGGGTGTGCCTGTTTCATCAGGTCACTGGGTGTAAGAAAAATATTGTTGATGATGCATGCATTCAGCGGTGTGAAAAATCTTCATTAATTACAAACCTTAAACAGGTCTCTCTATTTATCAACAAAACAAAAGGGAATTACCATAACATCTATAATGAGGTCAACTTTCTGAATACCGATATTGTTTCTGAGATACCGAATAACTTTTCCAGCTTATTTGTAGATTTAAGAGATGTAAAAACTGACTCTAAAATAGAGATAGATAGATTAAGAATGATTAGCCTTTTTGAGGAACACCTCAATGGTGACGCTGGTTCCACAAAGGAATTACATAAAAGTATTCATCCATCAACTAATACCCAATATACAAAAGGAATATAAACAGTTAAAGGGGGGCAGAATGGAGTTAAATGAGGCAGATCCCATTTTGCCGGGAGTCTTATATCTGCGGAAGAATAGAATAATATTAATTTTATGTATTTCTTAAGAGCAATAAAGTAGAAACACTTCATAAACAACAGCTTGAAGCTGCTGCTGGAATGGAGGGAATCGAGCGCAGTACCGTAACGGTTTGATTGTCTTCCACTAAGATTTCAGGAAATTGGCATTTTCCCTTATATCGTCTATGGTCATAAGACTAAGTGTGTTGCATGGGTATTGATATATAAGGAGATACTCACATGCAAAATGCCACTACTCAGAACAGTAAGCTCCCCTTCAAATGTCGCATGCTAGTTGTGTCCTTGGCCAGTGCGTCGCTTATGCTAATAATCATTTTGTTACTCTCCTACACCGCTTATATCTCCACTGAGGTGGCGATATGGGCTGCAGTGGGCGTATTCTTTGCGGCTGCTATTTATGAGTCTTTTCTATTCTCCCTAATCACAAGACACATGCTCAATACAGTCAATAAAAATTCAGAAGAGTTATAGACCCTACCAAAGAATCCGGGGTCATCTCCTCCGTGTTCTATCCTCAACGGTTGTTCCCGGTAAAAAACCAGCAATCGATGAGCTTATCGTTATGTTCGGCCTAGACTACACTTACATGATATAACTTTATCAACAAGGTTGATCTTAAAGAAGGACAAAGTGTTTTTGTTAATGGAGCAACCGGCGCCATTGGTCTGCGGCAGTTCAATCTCTAAAATATTTTGGCATTAATGTTACTGCAGTATGTGGCACAGAAAGCATTGAGCTGGTGAAATCACTGGGGGCGTGTAGGGTAATCGACTATACGAAACAGAATTTCACTAAAGAGGAGCAGCAATAGCACTATGTTTTCGACACCGTCGGTAAGAGCTCATTCTTCAAATGCAGACGGCGACTTCACCCCGGCGGTATTTATATCTCATCTGATCTTGGCTACATGGCCCAGAACCTTTTCCTGCCGTTCATCACCTCTATCGTCAAGCCATTCATTGGTGGCAGAAAAACCCTCTTCCCGATCCCGAAAGATATTAGAGGAAGCCTGGAGTTAATCAATAAACTCATGGAGGAGGAAAAATTTAAACCGGTGATAGATAGAGAATATCTGCTGGAACAGATTGTCGAGGCGTATAAATATGTTGAAAAGGGACACAAGAAGGGGAATGTGGTGATCACGGGGAGACATGATTAGATAGCAATACTCGCTTAGAACCAGGATGATCAGGCTTGATTGCCCTGTTCGGGCTGGTGTAGAGACTTCCGCGGGTTTCCATGGTTGATGTGAATCATGTACCTGAGCCCATCAAGTATAGGATAATGATCAGCTGGTTATTCCCCATTTATTGTGAGATAGAGAAAGTATGTTCAAGATGATACAACGTTCCATGGTGGCCACTACCCTTCTGATAGGATTGAGTGGTTGCTACCCCCAGTCACTGGTCACTGCGGAGACGAAAGTTAGCGTTCCTGTTGCAGAGAAGTACCTGATGATCTGGGACCGATTGCCAAAGAGCTCGCGTGAGAATCTCCTGGGTACACTTATTCATGTAAATCAACGCCAGGATGGGAGCTATAGTCTGGAGTATAAACATCGGCGTAAGAGGGAGCGTAAAACCTTCGAAACTCTGAAGCTGGCTGATAGCTTTTATATCCAGCTTAGAGATGGAGATGCCTTTGAGTTGATGCGTGTGGAGTTTCTTGGGGATGAGGTGGAACTCTTTAGTGAGCTCCCCGGCTGTTCAATAAAAAATGGTGACGGTAAAAATTCAGAGATCAACATGATCCGGCTGGATACCAGAAACTGTGTTCCAGCACTGGGTATCTCACCTACGGAGATGAAAGTAACGGATGGCGTTGGGAAAATTCTCTTACAGGGTGGGACAGCGGAAGCGATTGAGTTTTTGGAGCGGTACGGAAGCAAGATGTATGCTGAGAAGAAGTATCGCCTGAAGGTGCAATAAGGGAACAATAGGGTTGAGCCGCCCCCGGTCTATCGCATATAACCAATAAAGCTTCAGGATCAGAAAGGGGGCCAGACGGCCCCCTCTCACTACGATCACTTACGGCCAATCATTGATGTAACCATGGTGACTGGAACAGACAACGAACTACTTCTGCCCCTTATCCTTGCTTTCTTCCTTTGCCTTGTTTTGCTCTTTATCCTGCTCTTTGTTCGGCTCGCTATCCTGACCACCACAGCTTCCACAACAACCCATATCTAGACCTCATTACATTTACGTTTAAAGTGGGGGCATATTAACACTATCTAAAAGAGAGGGTATTGATTTAGGTTAAGCCCGCCCTCGGCTAGTCTGGATCCCCCTCCATGTTGGGGCCTATCAGTATGGGGGCATAGCTGAAGAGATAGATGACGTAGGCCAATACCCATAGTCCCCCGGCAATGGCGATGCCCCAGCTTGTTAGTGCTGGTAGCCAGGCAGGGAGTATCATTCGCAGCACTGCGGCCAGCAAAACAGCTATATAGGCCAGGGTGATCAGGCGAGGCGGTTCCAGAGGACGCCCCGTATGCCCCAGTGTGACCCGCGAGATCATCGCCAGAATCATTCCACCCATGGCGCCGACTGTAAAAGAGTGCAGTGCGGCGCTGAGATTATTTATCAAGCCAAGGCTATAGAGTGCCAGGGCGACAAACCCCAGCGGGATAAAGGCATAGGCCAGATGGAGTGACCAGAGCAGCGGTATGCCCCGGCAGTACTGGAACCCCCAGCGCAGAAAACGCCAGCCGTTCACCAGCGCACCGACACTGGCTATAACCAGTAGTAGCCACGAGGGGACCGATGCAAAACCCACCCAGGCGATGATCAGCATCAGGATAATGGTGGTGATACTTGCCACCTCCAGCCAACGAATGGGCTGGGCTTTGCGGTACCTGGTGCTATTGGCGGTGAAGGCGGGAACCACCCTCCCACCGAGGAACGCAATGACCAAAACAAACCATAAAATAGCCGCGTGGAGCGACTGCATTGCCAATGCACTATTCCCCGTTACAACGGCCCAATGACTCACCCCATTGAGTAGCGTCAGGCTAAGAAGCATCGGTAGAAACACCATATTGCGCCACTGTCGTGCTTTGATGATCGGATAGGCCATCGCAGCGGTTACCAGTAACAGGTAAAGCAGATCACCGGCCATGATGAGTCCATCGGGCAGTCCTTCACCAAGGGCGATCAGGAGGCGGCCCGAGATCCATGCCCCGGCCAGAACAAGCAACTGCCCGCCTCGCAGAGCTGCAATACCGGTCCAGGATGCAACGGCGGTTAGCAGAAAGCCCCCTACAATTGCCGCCCCAAAGCCAAACAGCATTTCATGGCCGTGCCACCACACCGCCCCGCCGTAAGGCTGCCAGCTGAAAGGGTTGAGCCAAAAGTGAGCCCACCAGCTCATAGCCACTACGGCGAACAGTGT
Source organism: Pseudomonadota bacterium (assembly GCA_039714395.1). GTDB lineage: Bacteria > Pseudomonadota > Gammaproteobacteria > Thiohalomonadales > Thiohalomonadaceae > JAPHSX01. The sequence goes on from JBDLJH010000013.1 coordinate 34,340, forward strand.
TCCCCCCAGAAAGAGGGGCCTGAAGGCCAGGCTTAGTAGCGGCGGGATCGCCTTGTTGATGTGACTGTTATCCATCGACATCAATAGGGTTAATTCTGCTGTGGAGTGGCCCTGAGTTGTGCCGGAAGTTGAATGACCGTAACAAGGCATAAGAGGGGGCTGGCAAAATCGGGGTAAGGTTTAAAGTAAGCCCCTGCGACCAATACGCCTTAAGTATTTTCATTTGTTCCTATTGGCTTTAATTAATCATCGTTCATTTATATTGCATTTCCCGACAAATATACTATGTTTTTGACGATGAATGTCGTTACGTAGCTGAAATCCGGTGAAATAACCCCATCATCTATCCAGTAAATCAACCTCCAAGGAGGACGTCATGGCACGCTATTACATTGATTGTCGAGATTATCCCAGCGATATAGGTTGCACTGTTGCCCTTTCCGCTGATAGTGAAGAAGAACTCATTGATGCCGCGATACAGCATGGAACAAAGGTACATGGTTACGAGGATACACCTGAGTTCAGGGCAGAAATGAAGAAGACGTTTAAGCAAGGATCCCCCCCGGCCTAGGGAAGGCCGAACAGGAGACCGGGGCTAGAAACAGATCTTTCTCTATTGGGAGGTTCGGGTTCTGGCCCCGGTTTATGGTTTTGGCACAAGCAGTTATTACGGAGTACGAGAAGAAGAGTCAGCAAACATCCTAAAGCTGAGATGCGGGGGTTTGATTCGACAGGCAGCAGACAGATGCGGACACTTTGGAACGGCCCTGATGGGCTATCGACCACTGTTGTATCCATCATGCAGATACCTTGTTAGGTAACACACCTGCCCAATGCAACACTCCAGCGCCAGCTCAAATTGTTATACCTGACTAACCAATGGTGCTCTAGCCGATAATAGGGGTATGTCACCTCAATTGCGTTATGAGGAACATAACCAATGCAGGAGAAACCAACATGGCAACAACAACTTTGACAAAAAGAAATTTCACGAACTCCGATGAGGTTCGTGAGTTCCCTAATCATAGCGGTTCGATGAAGGTCATTGATCTGGGTGAAGAGGCAGTAGGCTATGTGACCTATGGTGTGGGCTGGAAGTGGTCTTCAGATATGAAGCCCATAGTTGGCACTGACAGTTGTCAGGCAACGCATAACTTCTACGTGATCTCAGGGCGCATGGCTATCCTCTCCGCTGATGGGAAAGAGTCTGTGGTCGGCCCCGGTGACGTGGTCTTTGTTGCACCGGGTCACGATGCATGGACTGTTGGTGATGAACCCTGTGTATGCCTGGACTGGACAGCAGCTCGCGGCTACGCAAAACACTAAGCAAAAAGGGGAGAATCTGGGACAGGGAGTGATGAACAGGTAAAGAAAAGGGGCCAGAGAATATTGGACTATTCTCGGCTCCTGTTTTTTTGCGTCTGAAGTGCGGCCACATAGGCTTTGTCGACGTTATATCAATGTATGGCGTAGTGCTACCAGAAGCGGGTACGACCGGTATCGAGATGGATAAAGTTCGACTTTTGGTAGTAACCTACCCCGCCTGCCCGCTGGCTTAGGGCTACCTGACGTAGGTGCTTTAGTTCCACACCCGGTAGGCGGATATCGATCGCCCGCCCCTGCATGTGCAGGCTGCGCTTGGCCACGCCGTTGCTGGCCCGTTGCAGCTTGGCATTACTTGCCGCAGAGCGGTATCCGGAGATGACCTGGAAGCTCCCATTATGGCCGAGCTGTTGCTGCAGGCTGTGCAGCCGGTCTAGAAGTTTGTAATCGATGGAGCTGACCTCCCCGCTACGGTGGTCACGCAGCAGACGATTGATAGCCGTGAGTTCATCTTCGAGGTAGACGCCATCGGCCCAGTAGGGGGTCGTGAGTCGCTCACCGGTATGGATATTGTAAAGGCTCAGGCGACGTTCTCCACTCTGTACGACGGCTTTGGCCATCGCCGCAGGGGCGGCGAGGGTCGCCCCGGCAACGGCGGCGTACTGTAGAAAGGTTCGGCGTGACATCATCTGTTTTGCTCCCACTAAAACACACACTCATAAAATCTAAGACCACAAAAGCTCACTAGAGTTCCCTGTCCGGCAGACGGATCAAGAGCATCTCATCTTCGCCGTAGACATCCTTGCGGAAGTGCACTGCCCCATCATCGCCGACCCAGGCGGTCAGATAGAGCAGGTAGACCGGTACCGAGGGGCTAACTGGTACCCTGCGGGTAGCCCCTGTGGCAACCACCGAACGGATCTTCTCCTCAGTCCAGTGTAGCAATGGCTTATTGGCAAGGATATAGGCGGCCAGTCGGGATGGCTCCTCAACGCGGATGCAGCCATGACTGAGGGCACGCTCTGTCCGGTTAAAAAGCTGCCGCCCCGGTGTGTCGTGCAGGTAGATATCGAATTCGTTGGTGAAGATAAACTTGGTCTTCCCCAGCGGGTTTTTCGGCCCGGGATCCTGGCGCAACATATAGGGAAAGTGGTTCTCGTTCAGCCGCGACCAGTTGATACTCCTGGGGGCGAGTTCCTTGCCATCGTCCCAGTGGCTGAAGACCCGAATCCCCCGCGATGCAAAATAGCCAGGATGGCGTCGCTGTCGGGGAATGAGTTCATCCAGAGCGATCGACAGCGGTATGGTCCAGTAGGGGTTAAACACGACGGTATGAATCTTCCCCGCGATCAAAGGAGTCGGACGCTGGAGGGTGCCGATGATCGTATTCATGGTGAACTGTCGTTCGCCATGATTGTAGGCGCTCAGGTGGTAGGCGGCGACATTGACGATGATATGGCGGTGACCGAGTTGATTGGGTAGCCAGCGCCAGCGCTCCATGTTCAGCCTGATCTGGGTGATGCGTTGGCTCAGCGGCACATTGAGTTCGGCGAGGGTCAGCGGCCCGACGACACCATCCACTCTCAGGCCGTGGCGCAGCTGGAAGCGCTCAATGGCGTAGCGCAGTGCTTGGTCAAAAAGCATTTCATCCTCAACCGGGGCAAACTGCAGCTCCCCCTCAAGGTGCAGCCGCTGGCGCAGCAGGGGGGTGCGTGGATCTTGCACCCCGGCGCGTAGCGTCCTTCCTGCCGGGATGGTCGGCCAGCCATTATTGGCGGCCTCGATCTTACGATAGCGGGCCAGGGCATCGCGCAAACGCCGATAGGCGGGGTGGGTAGGAGGCAGGCTCTTGAGTGCGATCTTAAAATCGTCGCTGGTCAGTAGCGCCTGTAGCAGGGAGACGCTGTCGGTTTCGGCCACCTCAATGTGCCAGAGCTGCTCGCTCCACATCGGATCGATCTGCCCCGATTGCAGTTTGCGGCTGTAATCGAAAAAGGCGTTGGTCAGCAGCAGCTCAAGCGTGATCAGCTCGTGGATACTCTCACTCGGCCACAACTGCACTAGAAGCGGGAGCGGGTAGGCGGCGGGCTCCAGCCCCTCGTTTCCGGCCTGATGCAGTGTCCTAAGTAGAATTTCAGCGTCTGTGTTGGTCCCGCTCGTATCGACCCACACCGGCAGGTAGTCGCGCGTGGTATAAAAGGTAGCCAGTTGCGTCCAGTGAAGTTGCGATGAATAACTCCCGGAACGCTGTCCAAGCTGAGAGCGCAACTCCGCGGCAAACGCCCCAGCTTCCTGGGGTGCCATAGACTCCGTCTGGGCCATCTCGGCATGGAGCGCAGCACTCCACAACAACCCGATCAGGGCCGTAAAGATGAGGCGCAGAGTGAGAGGTGAATGGCGTGGCTGCATCGATTTCTGGATTCCCGTTTATTGCCTTAATTGTCCTGTAAAGTATGGCAATAATTTCCTGAATAATCACTGAAGCGTATAACGCGCTTCCAGCAGGGGCTGTGCTATTCAGGTGTTAGTGATACCAGCCCACCTTGTCGGCTTGCCGGTTCCATTATAATAGCCGGTGACAAATCCAGGTTTATTAATTAAAGGTGCCAGAGTCCTTTTGTTAGTCGTCCTTTACATGTCTAGAACAGGGCTGGATTAAGCATTTCATAATTTTCTTAGCTGTTGTGCATATCGCTCGACCTGCTTCCAGTCGGTATATTCATAGTCTCTGGAGGTGTCAGTTCCTTCACCCGCCTTTTTTGCGATGCCTTTCATCACCCATTTCAGTGGCAGCGGGTACTTTGAGTAAGTCAGTGCTCCCGCAATCATCTCGGCACCCTCAAATCTTACCAGCAGTTGTTGATTCATCTTTTTTCGGGCATCTGCGAGCCAGTTCGCCCTTAGCTCTGGATCTTTAGTCGCAGCACTTAGGAGGACAAGGAAAAAAGACCTTGTCTTCGACTCAATCTGTTCGTTGTTTCGATTGATAAAGTTAACCAACTCCGGCTCCAGGCCTCCAGCGTGCATGGAAGCCCCGAAAACGAGCAGATCAAACGAACTGAGGTCGAGCTTGTCTGATGCAATGGGGGCGTGAGCATTAACGAGTTGCACGCTTGCACCGGACTTTTTCAGGTGCTCTGAAATCTGCGTGGCCACCTTTTCAGTTTGGCCCTCTCTTGTAGCGTAAAGAATGAGTACTTTTTTCATGGCTAGAATAGATAGGAAGGAGAAACCCGGTCAGAGAACAATATCTACTAATAAATAATTGCTCTCTGTCATGTCCCCTCTTTCAGTTCAGCATAGGTCGCTGCAAACGCCTTAATCGCCTTATCAAGATCCTCTCTGGTGTGAGCGGCTGAAATCTGTGTACGAATTCTTGCCTTGCCTTTCGGTACTACCGGGAAGAAAAACCCAATGGCGTAGATGCCGCGTTCCAGTAGCCTTTTAGACATTTCCTGTGCCAGCGCGGCATCACCCAGCATCACCGGTACTATCGGATGCTCACCAGGCTTGATGTCAAATCCGGCCTCCTTCATTCCCTTGCGAAAATAACGTGTGTTCTCTTCCAGTCGGTCTCGTAGCTCTGTGGATGCAGATAGCATCTCCAGTACTTTTATCGAGGCGGCGCAGATGGCGGGTGCCACGGTGTTTGAGAACAGATAGGGGCGGGAGCGTTGGCGCAACATGTCGATGATCTCTTTGCGCCCTGAGGTATAGCCACCGGAGGCCCCACCGAGTGCCTTGCCGAAGGTGCCGGTGATAATGTCGACACGATCCATGACTCCACAATATTCGTGTACGCCACGACCGGTCTTGCCCATAAAACCAACGGCATGACAGTCGTCGTGGTGCACCATCGCATCGTACTGATCGGCCAGATCGCAGATCTTGTCGAGCTGGGCGATGGTGCCATCCATGGAGAAGACGCCATCGGTGGTGATCAGGATGCGACGTGCCCCGGCGGCCTTCGCCTCCTTGAGCTTCTGTTTAAGGTCTTGCATGTCGTTATTTTTATAACGATAGCGGGCAGCCTTACAGAGGCGTACGCCATCAATAATTGAGGCGTGGTTTAGCTCGTCGGAGATGACGGCGTCTTCTTTGCCAAGAATGGTTTCGAATAGCCCGGTATTGGCATCAAAGCAGGCGGCATAGAGAATGGTCTCTTCCATGCCGAGAAAGTCGGAGACCTTCTGTTCGAGTTGCTTGTGAATGGACTGGGTGCCGCAGATAAAACGCACCGAGGAGAGACCGAAGCCCCACTGGTCATAACTTTCCCTGGCGGCCTGAATCACTTCCGGGTTGTTGGCCAGACCGAGGTAGTTGTTGGCGCACATATTGACCACCTCGCTGCCATCGGCGAGGGTTATATCATTCTTCTGGTCAGAAGCGATAATGCGCTCGTTCTTCCACAGGCCGGAATCTTTTATCTCCTGCAGATCCTGTTGCAGACTCTGTTTAGCGCTTTTGAAACTCATAGTGAATTCTCGTTGTTAATTCAGGCTTTTTGATCTTCCCAGTTCAGGATCACCTTCCCTGAATCTCCCGAGCGCATCACATCGAAGCCTTTCTGGAAATCGCTGTAGTGGAAGTGGTGGGTGATGATCTTCTCCAGCGGCAGGCCGCTCTGGAACATCATGGTGCCCTTGTACCAGGTCTCGAAGATCTCGCGGCCGTAGATCCCCTTGATGGTAAGCCCCTTGAACACCACCTTGGTCCAGTCGATGCCGGTGCCGTCGGGGATGATCCCCAGCAGGGCGATGTGACCACCGTTGATCATCTTGGCGATCATCTCCTCGAAGGCGGTGGGGGCTCCCGACATCTCCAGCCCCACATCGAAGCCTTCGAGAATGCCTAGGGTGCGCATGAACTCTCGGCTGATAGGGCCATCGGTGGCAACATTGTGAGGGATCGCCTTGGGGACGATCTCTTTAACGAGATTTAAACGGTAATCGTTTATATCTGTGATGACGATGTTGCGGGCACCGGAGTGGGCTGCAACCATTGCCGCCATGATGCCGATGGGACCGGCACCGGTGATTAGTACATCCTCACCCACCATGTTAAAGGAGAGCGCGGTATGCACCGCGTTGCCGTAGGGGTCGAAGCAGGCAAGCACATCGTTGGGAATAGAGATGTTGGGACGGTAGACGTTCTTCGCAGGTATCGACAGATACTCGGCAAAACAGCCGTCGCGGTTAACGCCGATGCCGATGGTGTTGGGGCAGAGGTGGCGTCGGCCTGCCAGGCAGTTGCGGCAGCGCTCGCAAACAATATGTCCCTCACCGGAGACCACATCGCCGATATTCAGTTCGGTGACATTGGCCCCCATCTCGACGATGACACCGGCGAACTCATGTCCGATGGTCATCGGTACAGGAATGGTCTTTTGCGCCCATTCGTCCCAGTTGTAGATATGCACATCGGTGCCACAAATGGCGGTTTTCTGGATCTTTACCAGTACATCATTGTTGCCGACCTCCGGGAGTGGCACTTCCTCTAGCCATAGACCCTCTCTGGCATGCCTTTTTACTAACGCCTTCATCGTCTTCATAACGCACTCTATGTGGTTGATTTATTGCTCTTAAACTCTAGCAGCCTGACTATGTCAGAGTACCCGCTGCGGTTCAATGTTGCTGATGACGGGGTGAAACTCTCTACTCAGATTCGGGTGGCGTCTGTGCTGCAGTTTTGCCTCGTAGTTAGTTGCCTATTGTTCATCACCGCCGACTGATTGATAATTGATAGCTATCTATCGCGAAATAACAACGTCCTGGATCAACTATGCTCGTCATGATCGATAATTACGACTCCTTCACCTACAACCTGGTGCAGTATTTCGGTGAGCTGGGTGCCGAGGTGAAGGTGTTCCGCAACGACCAGATCACTGTTGAGGAGGTTGAGGCGTTGAGTCCAGACCACCTGGTGATCTCCCCCGGTCCCTGTACGCCGAATGAGGCGGGGATCTCGGTGGCGGCGATCAACCACTTTGCCGGAAAGTTGCCGATCCTCGGGGTCTGCCTCGGTCACCAGTCTATTGGTCAGGCCTTTGGCGGCAATATCGTTCACGCCCATGAGATCATGCATGGTAAGACCTCGATGATGTACCACGCCGATGTTGGTGTGTTTAAGGGGCTGGCCAATCCCTTTGAGGCGACCCGTTACCACTCGCTGGTGATTGAGCAGGAGAGCATTCCCGACTGCCTTGAGGTGACCGCCTGGACGCAGAACGATGATGGTTCGCGTGATGAGATCATGGGTGTGCGGCATAGCGAGTTCAACATCGAGGGGGTGCAGTACCACCCCGAGTCGATTCTCAGTCAGCACGGCCATGACCAGCTCGCTAATTTTCTGAAGATGCAGGGTGGCATCCGCGCCTGAGCGTGGCCCCGCAATGACGCCCACAGTTTCTGAGTATAAGGGGCGGCTTCCGCTCTCCTTAATGGTGGCTATGCTGGCGATGCTCGCCCCTTTCACCATCGATACCTATCTCCCCTCCTTCCCTGATATCGCCACCGAGCTGGTCGCCACCCCGCTGCAGATGCAGCAGACGATGAGCCTCTACCTTTTCGCCTTTGCGCTCTCCACCCTGTTCTATGGGCCCCTCTCCGATAGCCTTGGACGCAAGCGGGTGGCCACGGCAGCACTGCTGCTCTATGTGCTCAGCTCCATCGGTTGTGCACTGTCGTTGAATATCGAACAGCTGATTTTGATGCGTATCGGACAGGGGGTTGCCGCCAGTGCCGGACTGGTGATCGGGCGGGCGATGATCCGTGACTGTTACCACGGCCCGCAGGCACAAAGGGTGATGGCGCGGATGATGTTGATCTTTGCCATCGCCCCGGCGGTGGCCCCGGTGATCGGCGGTCTGTTGCACGATCTGTTTGGTTGGCGAGCGGTGTTCTGGTTTCTCGCTGGGCTTGGACTTCTGTTGGTGGTACTGCTTAGCCTGGGCAGCAGTGAGACCCACCCGCGCGAACAGCGCCACTCTATTCATCCCCTATCTATTGGCAGGGCCTATCTCTCGGCGTTAGTGAGTGGTCGCTTTATGGGGCTGGCCTTTACCTTCGCCCTGATGTTCGGCGGTTTTTTTCTCTATGTTGCCGGGGCGCCGCACATTATCTATGACCATCTGGGGCTGGGAGTGAACGATTTCTGGAAGCTGTTTGTACCTATCGTCGGCGGGGTGATGCTTGGTTCGTTTATCGCTGGACGACTGGCCGGTTATGTGAGCTCTTCGCGTACCGTGGGCATAGGTTTTGTGGTGATGATGACAGCGAGTATTTTCAATCTATTACAAGCCCACCTGATGGCACCGGCCCCTCTCAATGTGATCGTTCCGGCGGCGTTCTATTTGATGGGTATGGCGATTGCGATGCCCAACCTCAGCCTGATGGGGCTGGACTGCTTTCCCCACAACCGCGGCATGGCCTCGGCGATGCAGAGTTTCACCCAAATGGGTATGACGGCACTGGTGGTGGGGCTGATCGTGCCATGGGTCGCTGTTGAAGTGCCCTACCTTGCCCTTACTATGCTGCTGCTCAATGGGGCGGCATTGGTGTTGTGGTGGTGGACACCTGCGGCGATGCGGCATCCTGCACCTTGACCCGTGGGGGTGAGGACGGGAGAATTGCCGACCAATAGTTATTAAATCAGTAGCGGGGAAATCGATATGGATATGCAGACGGCGATTAAGGCGGTCACCGAGAAGCGTGATCTAAGTCGTGATGAGATGCAGCAGGTGATGCGCACCATCATGACCGGCGAGGCGACCCAGGCGCAGATCGGCGGTTTTCTTATCGGCCTGCGGATGAAGGGCGAGACAGTGGACGAGATCGCCGCCGCCGCCGGGGTGATGCGTGAGCTGGCCTCCGGAGTAAAGGTTTCGGGTGACCACGTGGTCGATACCTGCGGTACCGGTGGCGATGCGGCATCCACTTTTAATATCTCTACCACCTCCGCCTTCGTTGTTGCCGCTGCCGGTGGCACGGTGGCCAAGCATGGTAACCGCTCTATCTCCTCGAAGTCGGGTTCGGCTGATGTGCTGGAGGCCGCCGGGGTGAAACTCGATATCACACCCGAGCAGGTGGCCAGGTGTGTGGAGCAGGTCGGTGTCGGCTTTATGTTTGCCCCCGCCCACCACAGCGCGATGAAGCATGCCATCGGCCCGCGTAAGGAGATGGCGGTACGTACCATCTTCAACGTGCTGGGTCCGCTGACCAACCCCGCCGGTGCGCCCAATCAGGTGCTTGGCGTTTTTGCCAAAGAGATGGTTGAGCCACTGGCCAACGTATTGAACAAGCTCGGTAGCAATCATGTGCTGGTGGTCCACTCCGAGGATGGGATGGATGAGATCAGCATCGGTGCCCCCACCTTTGTTGCCGAGCTGAAAGACGGTGCAGTGAATAGCTACACCATCCAGCCCGAGGACTTCGGCATGAGCCGCACTGACATCGCCGTGCTGGCGGTGGACGGGGCCGAGGCCTCGCTGGCGGTGGTGAAGTCGGTACTGGCCGGTGAGTCCGGTCCTGCTGCTGATATCGTCGCCCTTAATGCTGGTGCTGCCATCTACGCTGCCGGGCTGGCTGACTCTCTCGCTGCCGGTATCAAGAAGGCACAGGCGGTGATCAGCTCCGGTGCGGCGGGTGAAAAATTTGAAGCACTTGTTTCCCTTTCCAACAGTTTTTAGAGATTACAGATTCGATGAGTGACACCCCTGATATTTTGAAGAAGATCGTTGCGCGCAAGCACCAGGAGATCACCGAGCGTTCGCAGAAGGTGAGTATCGATGAGCTGAAGTCCCGGCTTGATGGTGCCTCGCCGGCGCGCGGCTTTGTTGATGCCATCCGGGCGAAGATCTCTGCGGGCCAGGCCGGTGTTATCGCCGAGATCAAGAAGGCATCACCGTCGAAAGGGGTGATGCGCGAGAACTTTATTCCTGCCGAGATTGCGCAGAGTTATGAGAGGGGCGGTGCCGCCTGTCTCTCGGTGCTGACCGATATCGATTTCTTCCAGGGTGCAGATGAGTACCTGCAACAGGCACGGGCCGCCTGCACACTGCCGGTGATCCGCAAAGACTTCATTATCGACCCCTACCAGGTGGTTGAGGCGCGGGTGATGGGGGCCGACTGCATCCTGCTCATCGTCGCCTGTCTGGAGGATGGGCCGATGCGCGAGCTGGCGGAGCTGGCCACATCTCTCGGTATGGATGTGCTGGTGGAGGTGCATGACGAGGAGGAGCTGGCCCGTTCGCTGCCTCTTAATTTGCCGCTGGTGGGTATTAATAACCGTAACCTGCGCACCTTCGAGACCTCTCTCGGTACTACCCTGCGGATGCTCGATCAGATCCCCGAGGGGCGTATCGTCGTCACCGAGAGCGGCATTCACACTCCTGAGGATGTAAGGTTGATGCGTGAGAATAGCGTTAACGCCTTTCTCGTCGGTGAGGCCTTTATGCGTGCCGATGAGCCGGGCGAGCGACTGGCAGAGCTGTTTAGCTAGCGCGTAGTGGGAGGTATCACCAAATAATTATCTTCCCCCTTTTTGCCGGGCTCAATCCTAAGTCTGAATAATTAATATCCTGTTTTTTCAATAAGTTAAAACTTATTCGGAAATACCCCATAAGTGGTAGTTATGGGGGTATATAAGAAATCCTGTATTTGTTTTCCCAAACTCATCCGTTCTAGACTCCCGCCATTATAACAATATGAACTGTGGGGGGATTACAGTATGTCCATGAGCGGACACGTTTTTGTTCACTTTACTCATCTGCCGCTGGTACAGAAGGCGGTCTATACCGGCACACTGCTGACGCTTGGTCTCGGTTACCTATTTGCCATGATCTACGTGGTGGCCAATCATGCCGGGCGGGATGGTGACCCGATGCTCTCGGTCAACGATATTGTTATCGCTTACAGCGGTAGTAAGGAGGGGACGGTGCTGGAGGGCGCGCTCAAGGGGGCGATGTCGAACATGCTCCCGGCAGAGGAGAATATCACCCTCGTAAACTGGGTACGTGAAGGGACCTCGGAGGAGGCCTACAACAAGACGATTAAGAAGATCGTCGATAAGCGTTGCGTTGCCTGCCATAACAATCGTAACCCCCATATCCCCAGCCTGCAGGATTATAAGCAGCTCATGCATACCGCTGAGGTGGATACCGGGATGAATATCTTCACCCTGGTGCGGGTCTCACATATCCACCTCTTCGGTCTCACCTTTATCTTCTTCATCGTCAGTAATATCTTCTCGCATGCCTACATGCGTAGTGACTGGCAGAAGGTAGCGATTGTCTCTATCCCCTTTATTGCCATCGTCTTTGATATTGCCTCCTGGTATATCACCAAGGTGTTTCAGCCCTTTGCCTGGGTGGTGATCATCAGTGGAGCGATGATGGGCATGAGCTTCGCGATACAGTTTATTGCTTCAATTTACCAAATGTGGTTTTACGAGTTGCCAGCTGAAGCAGATACCGAACGCTCACGGTACGGGTAGGATAATGATGCGCTGTTCAATTCTAACTCTACTTTTCGTGCCCCTGTTGCTGCTTTCGTGTAGTAGTGAGGAGGAGGTGACAACTACTTCGGATGAAACACCAAAGGCTGTAGAGGAGGCGAATGCGGTAATTGAACCGATGGGTGATATCCCTCGTGGCAAAGAGCTGGCGAAGGGCTGTGTAAAGTGCCATGAGATGGATGGGGTGATGATAGGCAAGGGTGCCCCTTTTATCGCCGGAATCACTCAGGAGTATCTGATTCGTTCGATGCTGGCCTACTCCAACGGTTCACGTGATCATGCCGAGATGAAAAAGATTGTTGAGGCGATGGAGCCAGACGAGATCCGTGATGTTTCAGCCTATTACGCCTCGCTCTCGACGCCGTGGAAAGGGGGCGAGATCCGAAAATCGAGTCCACTTGCCTATGATCGTGCCGCAGTTGCCCGTGGCAAGATTGCGGCCTCATCCTGTGATGCCTGCCATGGCCCCGAGCACCGCCTTAGCAAGACCGATGTCCCCAACCTGGCTGGAATGCAACCGGACTATTTTTTGCCCGCACTTTATAGTTATTTTAAGGGTGATCGTAATGATCGCTTTATGAGTCTGCTGGAGTATCAGCTTACCGATAAAAAATCACGTGATATTGCGGCCTATTATGCAGCACAGGCACCGATGCGCCCTGCGATTATCAAATCCCGAATAACCAAACGGGGGCGTCGGGCAGCCATGAGAAGTTGTGCCGGCTGTCATGGCAGTGATGGAAACAGTCCCAATCCGAAGATCCCAAGCCTTGCAGGACAGCCCGCTGACTACCTCTTAAAGGCGACCATGGATTACCAGTTTGGTCTGCGTGACAATGAGTTGATGCGCAAGGCTTCTGCTGGCCTGGATGAGAAAACGATGGAGGAGATCGCCATCTACTACTCCGAGCAGCAGCCTGACAGTCGTCTCTTCTATGTGCGCGATAGAAGCAAGCATTTCGACCCTATCGGCGATGGCAAGCGCATCGCTTCGGCCTGTAATGGCTGCCACGGAGATAAGGGCAATAGCCGGGTAAGTGGTGTGCCAAGCCTTGCAGGCCTGCATGTGAAATATCTGTTCAGTGCGACCCGTGCCTATAAGAATGGCCAGCGCCGGCACAAGACGATGCAGACCATGGTCGATTTTCTTGAAGATATCGGTACCGAGAAGGTTGCCTTTTATTACGCCACCCAGGAACCACTACAGCGTAAAAAGTTGAAGCCGGGCGCGATGGTACGAGGTGAAGAGTTAAGCGAGAAATGCGTCAGCTGTCATGGCGAGAAGGGGGTGAGTGAAAAACCCGAGGCTCCTTCTCTGGCAGGGCAGGATCGTAATTACCTTATTAAGGCGACGCGTGAGTACGCCGTTGCAAAGCGTAAACACGAAGGCATGCTCAATGCGGTAGAGAAGTTGAGTCTTGACGACATTGTGGCGCTGGCTGATTACTACACCAATCAGCAGGCACAAAAACCATCAGGAGTTTATTTACCTGAGCCCACGGCCAAGTTAATCACAGAACGCTGTGTTAAATGTCATGGTGAGCGAGGTTATAGCAGTGGCTTTGATAAGCCTCGGATCGCTGGGCAGTCCGAGGCCTACCTGATCGAGGCGATGCAACAGTATGCCGATGGGCGCAGGAATGATCGCGCTATGGCCGCTATGTCAGATGTGTTGAGCCTGATCGAGATAAAAGGGATAGCGGCCTATTATGCCCGGCAACATAAAAAGTAGATTGAGAGCGCAAATTCGCTCGCAACAGAAATGGTGAGAGGGGTAGTTATGAGAGCACTGATAATTGTTCTGGCAATGGGTTTCCTGGCCTCATGTTGTCATGTGGTCGAACCAGATAATGGGGCTATGGCTGCTGAGCCTGCGCCGGCACCAGAAGTCTCGGCGGATGTGGTAGCCGATGAGCTTATTGCAGCGGCAATGGGTGACTCTGCAGAAGGACGTATTGTCTGTACCAAGGGTGATGATGTAAGAGATGTTCGTATTGTGACACTGAAAGATGAGCGCTGTGTTTTGGTCTACGATAATCAGCTTAGCGGCAGTGGCACCAAGAATGCCCTGGCTAATCGTGCGGCCTGTGAACTGCAACAAAAACGGATGATCGAGAACTTCATTCGTTCCGGGTTCAGTTGTGAGTAGCTTTCTTATGTCATGACCCCACATCGTGTGGGCGATGTGAGGTAGTGGCTACCCTTCAAGTAGAAACTCAATGGTATCCAGCATGGGTTCCGGATTATTGTAGTCGATAGCCACAGGCCAGCGACTACCGTCTACTGAGAGTACCAGTGCCGGGAATGAGTCTGCTCCAATCTCGGCGGCAAGTGTGATCTGACGCTGCAATTCCGCTTCGGTTTTCTCAGAGGCCACGGCCTTTGAGAAGACCTCCCTGTCTAATCCTGTCTCTGTTGCTATCTCGATGAGGGTCTGTTCCTCAGAGGGGTTGCGGGCCTGCTGGTAGTAGGCGCGTTGTATCGCCTTTGTCATCACCTCATCGCCCTCAGGGTCTAGTGCGGAGGCCGCTATCACAGCACGACAGCTGGGGTAGGTAGAGCGGTAAGGGGTGCAGTGTTGCCAGAAGCCGAAGTTGAAGCGGGTGCCGGGGACACTCTGCTCAATGCGTTGCCAGGTCGCCTCCAGGCGTTGGCGCATCGCCTCGTCCATCGGGCTGTGGTTGTCGGGGGCGAGGCCACCAAGAAGTCGTTCTACTTTGACCGATACCGGCAGGGCTGTCTGAAGTTTTGTCCACACCGGGCCGAAGGCGTAGCACCAGCTGCACATGGGATCGTGGATGTAGTAGAGGATGTGATTCATCCCGCGACTATAGGGGCTGCTGGACGGTGCAGCAACACAGGGCTTGTCAGGGAGGGGGGCTGCGGGGGTAAACTTGACTCTCTATATCTATTGAGTTTAAGCGGTTACAGGATATGGGTAATATAAATAAAGGAACAGAATGACAATTCATGCAATGGCTATCGTTGCCGATGGTGCGCAGCTTCACCCCTCAGTAGAAGTGGGTCCCTTTACTATTATCGATGACGGTGCAGTGATCGGTGAGGGGTCGGTGATTGGTAGCGGTGTGCGCATCCATGGCAGAACACGTATCGGTGCGCACAACCAGATCTTCGACAATGCAGTGCTCGGTGCCCTGCCTCAGGATACGGGCTTTGACCCCGCTACGGAGAGCTATCTCACTATTGGCGATCACAATGTGCTGCGTGAGGGGGTGAATATCTCGCGGGCTAAAATGGCCGGTGCATCAACCCGTCTGGGTGATCACAACTTTTTTATGTGCAACGTCCATCTGGGGCACGACTGTGAGTTTGAAAACCACATTATCATTGCCCCCGGTACGGTAGTGGGTGGGCATGTGGATGTGGCGGATGGTGCCTTCATTTCAGGGCTGGTGGCGGTGCATCAGTTCTGTCGTATCGGTGAGCTGGCGATGATCGCCGGTGGCACCAAGGTGGTGAAAGATATTCCCCCCTTCGCCATGGCCGATGGTAATCCGGCCACCGTTATTGGCAACAATGTGGTGGGGCTGCGTCGTAATGGCTTTGATGCTAAGCAGCGGGCGGCGATCAAGAGTAGCTACAAAACCTTATTCAAATCAGGCATCAATACCTCATTGGCGCTGGAGCAACTCAAGGGTGAGGAGTTTGGTGCGGAGGTATTATCTATTATTGATTTCTTCGAGCAGAGCCAGCGCGGCGTCACCGCCCACCGCTAATCCTTTCGTGAGCAGACCCCCTTCAATTGAGGTAGTCATACAGGCGCTTGCCAGTGCCTGTGCCGCCGCACGTCATCGAAGACTGGTGGTGATCGCGGGTGAACGGGAGTGGGGTTACGAGTGCGCACAGGAGGCGATCACTGTTCTTCCCGGTGAGTGGTGCTGGATTGGCGATCAGGCTCTCGCTATGTCGCGACAGGTCACGGTGGAGCAGGCCCACACCCTGCTGGGTGGAGAGTCGTTTGGGCTGGTCTATGATGCACGCGCCGGTTTTGCCCCCGATGCCCTGGGTGCGGTGGCTGGTACCCTGCGTGCCGGTGGTCTGCTGCTACTGCTTACACCACCGCTGTCGGAGTGGGGCGACTATCCCGATCCACAGCGCAGCCGTATCACCGTTCATCCCTATAGTGAGAAGCAGGTGGGCGGACGTTATTTACAACGTCTCGCTGCACTGCTGCGTGAATCGGATGAGGGCTATCTGATCGAGCAGGGCAAGACCCTGCCTGCACCACCTCAACCCATTGTATTAGAGAGTTTATCGACACAGAGTTTTGAAGAGTGCGCCAGTGCGGATCAGCTGGTGGCTGTCGAGGCGCTGTGCCGTGTGGCACAGGGCCACCGGTGGCGGCCACTGGTACTGGTTTCAGATCGGGGTCGCGGCAAGTCGACGGCGTTGGGGCTGGCGGCAGCAAGGCTGCTGCAACAGGGCTTGCGTCGAATCGTGGTGACGGCCCCACGTCTGGCGGCGGTGGAGCAGTTGTTTCGACATGCCGCATCCCATCTGCCTGGGGCCAAATTAAGTCGTGGCCTGCTCAAACTGGCCGATGGTGCCGAGTTGTTGTTTGAGCCACCGGATCGTCTGCTGCATGAGGCTACTCCCTGTGATCTGTTATTGGTAGATGAGGCGGCAGCGATCCCGGCGGCGCTGCTGGAGCGTATGCTGCGCGACCATTCCCGTATCGCCTTTGCCACCACGGTACACGGCTACGAGGGAACCGGGCGTGGCTTTGACCTGCGTTTTCGCAAGGTGCTGGATGAGGCCACGCCAGAGTGGCGAGGGCTAAGGTTAGAGCAGCCGATCCGCTGGGCCGAAGGGGATCCACTGGAGCAGCTAGTGTTTCGCGCCCTGCTACTTGATGCTGAGCCTGTTGCTGATGAGCAGGTAGCGACGATTCCCCTTGAACAGTGCCGACTCGAACGGCTGGATCGTGATGCACTGGTAAAGGATGAAGCGTTGCTGTCACAGCTCTTTGGTCTGCTGGTGTTGGCCCATTACCGCACCAGCCCTGGAGACCTGCGCAATTTGCTTGATGGCCCCAATCTTGAACTCTACGTGTTGCGTTATCAGCAAATAGTGATGGCGACGGCTTTAGTGGCGCGTGAGGGGGACTTCGATGAGACTCTGTCACGACAGGTCTATGCGGGACAGCGGCGTCTGCGTGGCAATCTGTTGCCGCAGTCGCTGGCCACCCACGCGGGGTTGGTGGAGGCCCCCCAACTAACGGCTGCAAGGGTGATGCGCATTGCGGTACACCCGGCACGCCAGGGTGAGGGGCTCGGTCGTCGCCTAATCGATGGCTTGGCCGAAAAGGCGGCGGTGGATGGGATTGATTATCTCGGTGCCAGTTTCGGTGGAGATGCACGGTTGCTTGATTTCTGGCAGCGCTGTGGATGCCTGCCGGTACGAGTGGGGCTGAAACGGGAGGCATCCAGCGGGGCCCATGCAATGATGGTGATGCGCCCGCTCTCTTCTCAGGGAGAACAGCTTTACGCCCTGGCCAGAGAGCGAATGGCAAAGCAACTGCCTACCCAGTTAAGCGAACCACTGGCCGGGCTTGAGGCCGATCTGGTGCTGCGTCTGTTGCGGGGTACCCTTCTACTTGGACCGGACGAGATGGCGTGGGAGGATGCTAACTCCTTTGCTTTCTCACAGCGTGATTATGGCAACTGCCTGGCCGGGTTACGCCAATGCCTGCTATTTGCTCTGTCCGATGCGACAGTATCACTAACCACGGAGCAGCAGAGGCTGTCCATTGCCAAGGTGTTGCAACGGCGCCCCTGGCCTGAGCTGGTACAAATTATGGGGCTGGTGGGAAGAAAAGAGGCAATAGAGCAGTTGCGGGGGCTGTTTCGCGTGCTTTGCAGTCATTATAGTCAGGCGGATCACTAAGCTTTATTGGGTCGTGTTCTTTATCGCCAATAGTAGTAATGATAGTGGCGTGAATAAGGTGGATATCCGCTAATCCCTGCAACGTTGTCATTCAGAACACGCAAAAAAATTGGCCTATTGCCGCGTTATATAGACCGGATCACATATAAGTTGTTATGCCGGTCGCTAGCGCAGTGGATTTAATGGTATAGAATGTATATTAAATATGGCCGATTGCATTTGCGGAGTCCCAGACAATGGACGAGATACCGACACTTTTTTTACAAAACCATAATATATTTAAAGACCTGATCCCGCAGGAGTTGGAGATCATAAAAAAGTTCATGAAGATGACCGAGGTCGATATGGGACAGATAATCTTCAAACAAGGCAGCTCTGCCGAGTCGATGTGCCTGGTGCTGAGTGGCGAGTTGGAGGTGCTGAAAGCGGCAGCGGATGGCAAACAGGTGAAGATTGCCACTATTGGTGATGGACAGTCGGTGGGTGAGATGGCGCTGGTTGATGGTATGGTTCGCTCGGCTACAGTGAAGGCCGCCCTGCTGACCACTATTATTGTACTAAAGCGCAGTGACTTTGATGAAATTATGAAGCAGTACCCTCGTATTGCTGCCAAGCTGATGAAGGGGATCGCTCGTCATATTAGTATTAATTTGCGTAAGACCTCTGATCAGTTGATGAACCTGATGATGCCGGTGACCTGAGTACGGACTCATCCATCAAGTCTGAGAGGTCGTTGTTATTCCTCTACGTAGTCAGCTCTACCACGTATCGCCCCTGTTTCTGCTTTTATTGCAGAACGTGATTAAGATCATGGAGTAAGAGCGTAGATCGCTGCAAGCTAGCTTCTAACTTTGATGAAACGTATAGGTCTTTGTCGGGCCGCAATGATGTATTAATCCATGGAGAGATGAGAATGAAAAAATTAATAATTGCCCTGTTTGTCCTCAGTGGTTTGTTGCTGAGTAGTCTGGTTCAGGCCGAAGGGAGTGTAGCTCGTGCCATCGTAACCACTGGAGTAGCTGACCGTGAGCCGGTTAATGACCTTGAGCGTGTGCTGGGTGGTAATGAAAAGGTGCTGTTCTTTACCGAGCTGCGCAATATGGAAGGGCAGACTATCAAACACCGCTGGAGCCATGGTGGTGAGATGCTGGCCGAGATCGAGTTCAACGTTGGCGGCCCGCGCTGGCGCATCTGGTCGAGCAAGAGTCTAATGCCTGAGTGGGCGGGTGAATGGACGGTTGCGGTGGTTGATAGTGAGGGCAATGTTGTTAGTGAGAAGAGCTTTAGTTTTGCCGGTGACGATGGTGTCGCCGAGAGCAGCACCGAGATGGCCCCTGCTGCCGAAACCACTGCAGCTGAGGAGACAGTAGAAGAAATGCCTGTGGCAGAAGAGACCCCTGCAGCAGAAGAGACTCCTGCAGAGTAAGTATGTCTAATGCAGTAAAGAGGGCCGGTGTGATAACCGGCCTTTTTTATGTCTCGGTTTTTCTGCTACCTTAGAAAATAGCTAAACAATGTTGTTTCAGTGGGTGCTAACGATGTTCTCTATACGCAAGAAACTGAGCCTGCCGAGTGCAGAGGAGGCACTGCCAGGGCGTGCAGCAGCGGTGCCAGTGCCAGAAGCTCATTTTGTGACGGGTCATCGTCTCATGCCTCCCTTCCCCGACGGCATGGCGATGGCGATGTTCGGGTTGGGCTGTTTCTGGGGGGCGGAGCGCAGTTTCTGGCAGCTGTCTGGAGTTTACTCGACGATGGTTGGTTATGCGGGTGGCTTTACCCCTAACCCTCATTACGATGAAGTGTGTAGTGGCATGACTGGCCATAATGAAGTGGTGCGGGTAGTTTATGCTCCGGCGGTGATTAGCTATGAGGTGTTACTGCGCCACTTCTGGCAGAGCCATGATCCGACCCAGGGGATGCGCCAGGGCAACGATGCGGGTACCCAGTACCGCTCGGGCATTTACACCTACTCCGAGGTGCAGCATGAAGATGCACAGGCCTCGTTGGAACGCTATCAGCAGGCTTTGTCAGCGGCAGGAAAGGGCGAGATCACGACGGAGATCACTACAGCGTCTGAGTGGTATTACGCCGAGGATTATCACCAGCAATATCTGGCCAAAAACCCTGGAGGCTATTGTGGACTGGGTGGAACCGGGGTGGTCTTCCCCGACTAGAGCGCTGACCTGGTTCAGGCGGCAGTTGCCGTGCCGTGACTTTTCATCATATGGGCCTTGGCTTTGTCGTAGCGGGTGCTGCTAAGGATCTTATTATTGGTCAGGCGACGCAGCATGCGTAACTCGCCGGCAAAGAGGTCTTCACTATTGTAGCGTTTACTTGCTACATTATTTTCTATTGCCTGTTGCAGAGTTTCGATGAAAGCCTGCACCTCTTTTTGCTGCCTCTTGTGGTAGGGCACTACCACTAGCGGGTAGAGTGAATTGCGGGTCTCCACTATCCACTTACGCTCCGAGTTGTAGAAGTAGAGGACGGTGAAGGCGGCGCTGCTGGCGGCGGCGATTAGCGCGCCTAGTAGCGACATCCATAGTTCGTTGCCGGTGAACAGGGTATAAATAAAAAAGCAGCTGCCGATGCCGCTGATGGCTGCCGCTGCAAACCAGTGCAAGGCTAAGTCGTTCTTCTTTTTTGCCTGAGGGTTAAGCGTGGCCACCTCCATCTTGAACTGGCGGGTCTTCTTCAACGGGCGCTCTTTTACACGGATGTAGAAGTCGTTGAATATCTCTATATCCACTTCGCCTTTGAGGCGCGACTGAAAGTGATAGCTGGCGTTGACTGTGGCTTCGGTGTTTTCCATAAGTTGTTCCGTTATATTGCTCCGATCCAATGTAAGCCCTCTTATAGCGAAGGGTCTGTGAAGTGTGGCACAGTTTAATCATTGGTGCATAGTGCCAGAATATGTGATCGTGACCTCTATCATATAGCAGTTTAATCGCTGTGAGAGTAGAAGTTTGTGTTTAATCAAAAATAGCGGGGCAGATGCGTGTAATGAAGTTCTTTTCTGCCTGTGCCGCCGCCATCACTAGTTGGTGTGATTTGTAATAATGATGCAGAGAGTTATCGACAATCTGATTATCGGCCAGGGGCTAGCAGGTAGCTTGCTCTGCTGGAGATTAATGGCACGAGGCGAGAGCGTGCTGGTGGTTGACAACGACTATGCCAGTTCTTCCTCTACCGTGGCAGCCGGGTTGATTAATCCTGTTACCGGCAAGCGGCTGGTGAAGACGGTGGGTGTTGATGCCTGCCTGCCGCTAGCACGTGAAAGCTATCATGCACTCGAAAATAAACTGGGTATTGCGCTATTGGTAGACAAGCCGATGTTGCGTCTGTTTCATAGCCAGCAGGAGCGTGATCGTTGGCAGCAGCGGCTACAGGAGCCTGGTTACCAGGCCTATCTCGGCGAAGTGGTTGAGGCATCACAGCTGCCAGCCCCCATTTACGCCAGCCATGGTGGTGGCAGGCAGTTGCAGACAGCCTACCTGCGAACCGAGCCACTGTTACACGGCCTGCGTGACTGGCTTCAACAGCAAGGTAGTTATTGTCAGGCACAGTTCGATTACACCGCTCTGCAGATGGAAGGGGAGAGTGTTGTATGGCGTGATGTGCACGCCCGTCGCGTGATCTTTTGTGAGGGTTATAAGGGGGCGCAAAATCCGTGGTTTGGCTGGCTTCCGTTTCAGCCTGCCAAGGGGGAGTTCCTTACACTTCGCAGTAGTGAGGCGTTACCCGATCTTATTATTAACTCAGGCCGCTGGATCATGCCTCGTGACGATGGATTATATCGCGCCGGGGCGAGTTATGATCATCAGCAGCTGGATGAGAATACGACCACCGAGGCGCGGGAGATGTTACTGGCGGCGTTGCCGACATTCCTCGCTGCAGCGCCTGAATTTGAGGTGGTGGCACAGCAGGCAGGAGTGCGACCAACGACCAGTGATCGTCAGCCTTTCATTGGTTTTCACCCGCGGTATCCACAGATGTCGATTTTTAACGGTTTTGGCTCCAAGGGATCGCTGTTGATCCCCTGGCATGTGGAGCGCTTTGTCGAACGGTTGCTCGATGACGCCCCACTACCGTCAACGATTGATGTTGCCCGTTATCAGGAGCGCTGTAATGACTAAGCTCTCACTGGTGCAGCAGGCCCACCAGGCAATAGAAGCGGTGTTGAAACCGGGTGACATTACTATCGATGCCACCGTTGGCAACGGTCACGATACCCTGTTTCTTGCGATGCAGGTAGGAGCCACGGGAAAGGTCTACGGTTTTGACATACAGCAGGAGGCGCTTGATAGTGCCTACCTGCGTTTGCAGCAGGCAGGGCAGACGGCGCAGGTTTCGCTCTATCATGCCGGACACGAGGTGATGGCTATGGTGTTGCCCGGGTCGGTGGCAGGAAAGGTGAAGGCGGTGATGTTTAATCTGGGCTACCTGCCGGGGGGTGACAAACAGCGCACCACGGATACTTCGACTACGCTGGCAGCATTGCAGACATCACTGTCGCTGCTGGCTTCAGGTGGGATGATCGCCGTGCTCGCCTATACCGGTCACCCCGGTGGGCGTGAAGAGGCGGAGCTGGTGAAGGGATGGGCGGCCTCGCTGCCGCAGGACCTTTTCAGCCTCTCCATTGAGGTTCCGCCAAGTGAAAGAGGCAATGCCCCCGAATGGCTCGTTATCCGACGCCTTGAGGTCGAGCCGTAGACTCAACCGACAACCACGCAGCCACGGTAAATTCGCTGCTGGGTCGATTTGTTCTCTGCTGGTCTTTGAGCATCCGCTGGGGGGCGGGTCGTCACAGGCTGTGCCACCCCGCGATAGTAGTGAACCTTTTCCTTTTCTGCTCTCTCAGGTTTGGCTGTTGTCTCGTCGCTATTGGGGGAGAACATGGAGCGCAACTCCTTGCCCATCTCCTGTAGCACCTTATTGCGCGAGCGCTCTGCGTAATCAAGCAATTTAATTGCCGCCTCTGGTTCACTGATGGCAACCTTGATGTCGAACTCATCGCGCACGAATCGCCGCATTATCATGAGCAGTCGCACGTAGTTGCGGTCGATCTGGTTAGGCTGTCTCTGTTGTGACATTGATTTCCCCCTGGTTGAATTATTCTCAACAGGAAGAAAGCAAGTTTTATGCCATTTATAAGGCGTATTGAGTAGCCTCAAATAGTGTGATCGATTGGGTTTTGCATGTTCAGAGAGCATGGAGTGGTCGGAGTGTCGCATTGTAGGGCGACCATAACCATATACGATGTGGCTGGAGCATGGTGATTGCTTGCCTGATCAGGTAACTGCCAAAGCAACGGTTGTGGTGGCACTAGGTATCGCGTGTTTCAAGACATCATTCACTTTTTGTACCCATCTCGTCCTTGAATATTTATTTTTAGATGCCACTTATGGCTGTTTGTTCACAGGGCTGTACGGCTTGGTTGAACAAAAGAGAGTCTCGCCTACTCTTGAGTGGTTGGCTGAGGAATAGTTTAAGGAGAATGATCATGAATAAGCGGAATATCTATGCGTTGAGTATGGCTGGTTTGTTCGTTGTCGCTTGTGCCTCAGTAGCGGCACCATTTGGTGGTGATGATGATGTATCTTATGCGGCCAGGCTGTGGCAGCAGATGGAGAGCCGTAATCTGGTCGGGCAATATGCCCTCTATTCAACTCCCTACAAGGGGGCCTTTCCCCATGGAGAGTACCTCGACAAGTGGCCAAGGGAGCCAAAGAGGGGTGTATTGCCTGTCACACCGCAGCGCCGGGTGGCGACATGGTGTTTAACAATGATCGGGTAAGGCGCTGAGGCCTCTTTTAGCCGTGGTGCTGCCTCAGGCTAGAGCGGCAACTGATGAGTGAGTTTCCCGACAAGCTGGTCGGCAAGTTGCTCCAGGCTGTCGTTGATACCCAGGTGTCGCAGATCGGTAACGGCCATATCGGGGTAGCCACAGGGATTGATACGTGAGAAGGGTTCAAGATCCATATCGATATTAAGACTGAGGCCATGATAGCTGCAGCCGCGTTTCACCCTCAGACCGAGGGCAGCCACCTTGGCCCCCTCTACATAAACGCCGGGGGCATCTGCACGGGTGCAAGCGGTGATGCCATCCTCGGCAAGAAGCTCGATCACCGCATCTTCCATCACCGTTACCAGCTGACGTACCCCCATTTTGCGACGGTGTAGATCAAACAACAGGTAGACGATGATCTGCCCTGGACCGTGGTAGGTGACCTGACCGCCGCGGTCGACTTGAATCAGTGGAATATCACCGGGATCGAGCAGGTGTTCGGGTTTGCCGTTGCGACCCTGAGTGAAGGTGGGTGGGTGCTGTAGAAGCCAGATTTCATCGGGAGTGCTTTTATGGCGATGAGTGGTGAATTTCCGCATCGCATCGAAGCTATCCTGGTACTCCACCACTCCGAGGCGGCGTACGATAACAGGAAACAGGTGACAGGCGTCAGGTGTAATGGCGGGCATAGGGGGTGTTTTAACCTGCTATCTGTTTCCTGATACCTGCAACCTATGGCCTTGTTTCACAAGGCCATCAAAACCTGTTCGCAGGCGGTCAGCTCGTAGTAGATGTTGTCGAGTTGCTCACGGCTGGTGGCGCGGACGGTGATGGTGACAGAGAGGTACTTTCCTCCCCTGGAGTCACGACAGACTACCGCCTCTTCGCCAAGATCCGGGCAGTGTTTACGCACCAGGCCGACTACCTGTGCCTCGAAATCACCGCTGTTTTTACCCATTGCCTTGATTGGGAACTGGCAGGGGAACTCCAGCAGGGTCTCTTTTTCATCGCTCATGTTATTCTTCCCGGCCTTCGCGGAAGGCCTGTTTATAGGCCTGGTAGTAGTGGATCACTTTCTCCCACATAGGGCCGGGCCGGCCATTTGCAAGGGGCTGTTGGTCCAGTTCGATGACTGGAATGATCTCACGTGTTGATGAGGTGAGCCAAATCTCGTCAGCCTCGCGCAGACTCAGCTCATCAATGTTCTGCTCCTCGCAGGGAATGTTATGACGCTGGCACAGCTCCATTACCAGGTCGCGGGTGATGCCGGGTAGCAGCAGCTGTCCTTTGGGTGGGGTGATGACAACACCATCGCGCACTATAAAAATATTGCTGGCGGTTCCTTCGGTCACCTCACCATCTCGCAGTATGATGGCCTCGTCTGCCCCGGCATCGAGTGCCTGTTGGCGCAGCAGGATGTTGGGTAGCAATGAAATGGTCTTGATGTGGCAGAGTTTCCAGCGGATATCCTCGACGGTAACGGCATGAATGCCCTGGCGTCGTTGCGGTTCTACCACCTCGATAGGTGTGCTCATGGCAAATACGGTGGGTTGTGTGTCGACGGGAAAACGGGGGTTGCGTTCGGCGACACCGCGGGTGATTTGCAGATAGAGTGACTGGTCGCCACCGTCGTTAAGCTCGATCAGCTCATCCAGTAGTGTCTGCCACTGTGAGTGGGAGAGGGGATTGGCGAGGTGGATCGCGGCAAGACCCTGATCGAGACGTTGCAGGTGGTGGGGTAAACGAAACAGACGAGCGCCGTAGGCCGGGATCACCTCGTAGATGCCATCACCGAAGATGAAGCCACGATCCAGCACCGAGACTTTGGCCTCGGTTAGCGGAAGGAATTCGCCATTAAGGTAGACGCTGCCCTGATGCGTCATTAGAAATCACACTAAGAGTGCTACTTGAACAGCAGTAGCACATTGTCTTTGACGAGCTGCATAATACCACCCTCTTTGACATCCTGTAGTGCCACCAGTGGGCGTTCTGCCAGCACCTTGTCGTCGAGACGGATACTGACGTTGCCGAAGGCCTGGCCATGGCTGACAGGGGCAATGATAGTCTTGTCGACACTGAGTGAGGCGTTGAGCTGTTTATACTGACCGCGAGGTACGGTGATATAGAGCTCACTGCTGAGGCCTAGCTTCAGCGACTCGATCTCACCCTTCCAGATACGCATCTGTTTCAGCTCCTGCCCGGCGTTGTAGAGGCGATGGGTCTCGTAAAAGCGGAAGCCGTAATTGAGTAGTTTCTGACTCTCCTGAGCTCGTGATTTCTCGCTCTTGGTTCCCATTACCACTGAGATCAGGCGCATATCTTTACGTTCGGCCGAGGCCACCAGGCAGTAACCAGCTGACTTGGTGTGGCCGGTCTTGAGGCCATCCACGCTGTCGTCGCGGAACAGCAGCAGGTTGCGGTTGTTCTGTGAGATGTTGTTGTAACGGTATTTTTTCTCTGAATACCAGTCGTAATGGTCGGGAAAGTCGCGAATGATCGCTGCGGCCAGCAGTGCCATGTCGTGTGGAGTGGTGTAGTGATCCGGGTGGGGCAGACCGGTACTGTTGGCAAAGTGGGTGCCGATTAGTCCCAGAGTCTTGGCATGGGTGTTCATCAGTGGCACGAAGCTGTCCTCGCTACCGGCCACATGCTCGGCCAGGGCGACACTGGCGTCGTTGCCTGACTGGATGATCAGCCCCTTTAGCAGTTTCTCTACCGAGACCTCGGTACCGACCTCGATAAACATACGCGAGCCTTCCATACGCCATGCCTTCTCGCTGACCCGAACCTTATCCTCCAGCGAGATGTGTTCAGACTTCAGCTCATGGGAGATGACGTAGGCGGTCATCATCTTGGTCAGGCTGGCGGGGTCGAGGCGCTGCTGGGCCTTGTTCTGGGCAATGAGCTGGCCACTCTGAAAGTCCATCAATACATAACCGCTAGCTGCCAGTTTGGGCGGCTGGGGGATGATGGATGGGGCGGCCTGGGCAACGGTGACGAGACAAAGAAGCAGGCTGGCGATAAGTGATTTTAGTAAATACATATTCTAAATAGCGCTATGTTGCGGCGAATGGGCGGACATTCTACCGTTTTAGTGGCGGGAAATGTAGCTCGGACACTAATCGATGACGATACTCGCCACTCCCATTCCCAGATCATGGATGCGTGAGGCGAGGTTGTTGGCCTCTTCAGTTGAGGCGATGGGACCGATGCGTACCCGGTAGATGTTCTTGCGATCCACCTCGGTCTGCTGCACTGCGGCACGGGTGACATTGTTGAGGGTTAACTGTGCACGCAGCGATTCGGCGTTACTTTGACTGATAAAGGAGCCGAGTTGCAGGAAGAGCTGATCGCGTGCGATAGCTGGAGCAGCCGCTGGTCTGGGAGCGGTAGGAGTTGATTTTGTACTGGCGGTGGTGGTTACCGTTTTGGCCTCGCCCGGCTCGATGGCGCGCAGCTCGACATTGCCGGTACCGTTCTGGGCATAACCGAGTTTGCTTGCAGCGGCATAGGAGAGGTCGATAATGCGATTGCCGTGGAACGGGCCGCGGTCGTTTACCCGTACCACCACGCTCTTGCCATTATCCAGGTTGGTGACCTGCAGGTAGGTGGGAATGGGCAGGGTCTTGTGGGCGGCGGTCATCGCGTACATGTTGTAGGTTTCGCCGTTGGAGGTCTTGCGCCCATGAAACTTTTTGCCGTACCAGGAGGCGGGGCCGCGCTCCACGTAACCGGTGCTCTCCTTCATTACGTAGTAGCGCTTGCCGAGCACCACATAGGTGGGAGGGTTACCGGCACGTGTGCGTTTTTCGTGCTTCGGCACCGCATCTTCGAGGTGGGAGAAATTCATCGGGCGGCTCGGCCCGGAATCGCGGGTGGAGAGGCTGCAACCGGACAGCAACAGCGCACCTGCCATGGTGGCAAGCAGGGTGATGCGGGCTGTGCTCTTCACCTTATCCATGCAAATTATCCTGGCTTGCGTACGGCCTTACGTAGTGCGGCGGCGCGTGAGCTGCGTATCGCTTCACTGAGCTGATGAACCGCCATCGCGTAAAGAGGGCTCCTATTATACCGGGTTATGACGTAAAAGTTGTGTAGTGTCACCCAGTACTCCTTGTTCTTCTCATCGCTGTCCAGCGCCAGCAGGGCAGCCTGTTGTTCATCAAGTGACTTTTTTGGTATCACACCAGCAGCCTTCAATTCACCAAGACTAATAGAGGGTTTGACGTTCTTTTTGGTAAAATGTTCCAGTGATGTGTCAGGTACCTCGGCGCGTGCAGTGACCGGTTCGCCCATGTTCCAGTGGTGGCGGTGGAAATAGTTGGCGACGCTGCCGATAATATCGGCGTTGTTTTTCCACAGGTCGCGCCGCCCGTCCTTGTCAAAATCGACTGCGTAGTGGCGGAAGCTGCTGGGTATAAACTGTGGCATCCCCATGGCCCCGGCGTAGGAGCCGAGAAACTCCAGCGGGTTGCGCTTCTCTTCACGGGCCATTAGCAGGAACTCCTTGATCTGACCACGGAAAAATTTGCTGCGCTTGGGGTAGCCGAAGCCGAGAGTGCTTAGTGCCTCGATGACCTTATAGCTGCCCTTGTGGCGACCGTAATAGGTCTCCACACCGATAATGGCGACAATGACCTGTGCCGGTACACCGTACTCTTTTTCAACCTGTGCCAGCAGCTCGGCATTTTCAGCCCAGAACTTTACCCCGCCGTGGATGCGCTTTTCAGTAAGGAAGATAGGGCGGTACTGATGCCATGGTTTGCCCTCAGCAGGCCGGGTCATGGTTTCGATGATCTTCGGTTGGAACTCTACCTGACGGAACAGCTGGCTCAGTTCCGCTTTGTCGAAGTTGTGTTCCTGCACCATCTCATCGATCAACACCTGAGTGTCAGGAAATTTGTCGAGCACGTTTTGGGCAAAGGCTGTGGGGGCGAACAGGGTGAGGGCCGCAAGCAGCATAGGGAGAGTCTTTATCATGATAAAACAATTAGTCCTTCAATAACTTACGGTGGGTGTGTATCGACATAAGGATACCGAATGCGGCCATCAAGGTCACCATCGAGCTGCCACCGAAGCTTACCAGGGGTAGCGGCACGCCAACTACCGGCAGCAGGCCGCTGACCATGCCTATGTTGACGAAGACGTAGATCAGGAAGGTCATGGTGAGCGCACCGGCCAGCAGGCGACTGAAACTGTCCTGTGCCTGGCTTGCGATATAAAGCCCGCGTAACACGATCAAAAAGTAGAGAGTGAGCAGCAGTAATATCCCGATGAAGCCAAACTCCTCGCCGAATACGGCAAAGATGAAATCGGTATGGCGTTCTGGCAGGAACTCAAGGTGAGACTGGGTACCGTTGAGCCATCCCTTGCCGTAGGTGCCACCAGAGCCGATGGCGATCTTCGACTGGATAATGTGGTAGCCGGCCCCCAGGGGATCGTTCTCCGGGTTGAGGAAGGTCAGTACCCGAGTGCGCTGATAGTCGTGCATGCCAAAGGTCCAGAGTAGCCAGGCCGTGGGTACGGCGAGCACTGACGCGATGCCGATGATGCGCCACTGTAGACCGGCAAACAGCAGCACGAAGATACCTGAGCTGGCGATCAGCACGGCGGTACCGAGATCCGGTTGTTTGGCGATAAGCAGGGTGGGCACTAGCGCGACAAGGGTGGCAATGAACAGATGACTCAGGCGTGGTGGCAACGGCTTCTCTGCCAGGTAGGCGGCAACCATCATTGGCACCGCCAGTTTCATTAGCTCGGAAGGCTGGAAGCGTATGCTGCCAAGGCGTAGCCAGCGCTGTGCCCCTTTGCCGGTATCGCCGAATACCAGTACGGCGACCAGCATGATCAGGCCGATGGCAAAGATCCAGTGGCTCCAGCGCATCAGGGTGTCGGGGGATATTTGCGCGAACAGCAGCATCACCCCGAAGGAGACGGCGAGGCGGGTGACCTGTCGCCATAGCTGCGCCTCGTTCTGGCTGGCTGCACTGAACAGGATAACCAGACCGATGCCCGCCAGCAGTAACAGTCCAGCGAGTAGTGGCGGGTCGAGATGGAAGCGGCGAAACAGGCCGTGGCTGGATGAAGCATCACTGAGCAGCATCGGTATCTCTTCCCCTGGTGGCGTTATCACCTAATAGGTAGCGGTCGATCAACTTGCGGGCGATGGGGGCGGCTACGGCACCACCGCTACCACCATTTTCTACTATAAGTGCCACTGCGATTTTTGGTTTCTTTACCGGTGCGTAGGCGACAAACAGCGCGTGGTCACGTAGCCGTTTACTGATCTCTTCAGCGTCATACTCGGCATCCTGGGCGACGGTGAAGACCTGGGATGTCCCGGTTTTGCCAGCTATTTTGTAGCGCAGGCCATGGCTGATGCGTCGGGCAGTACCTTTGGGGCCGTGTATGACCTGAGTCATAGCCCGTTCTATGCGCCACCAGTTGCCATCATTAACGATAGGAGCCTGGTGGATGAGGGTGGGTGGCAGGGGAGTACTCAGGTGGCTGCCTGGGTCTTCGATCTCCCGCACCACCAGTGGGCGCATATGCCTGCCACGAAGTGAAAGGGCAGCCGTGGCACTACTCAGTTGTAGCGGGGTGGTGAGGAAGAAGCCCTGGCCGATCCCCGTGATCAATGTCTCACCGGGGAACCAGGGTTCTTTACGTATGCGGCGCTTCCATTTGCGATTGGGTAGCAGGCCCCTCGATTCTCCACCAATATCAATACCGTTCTTTTTGCCGAAGCCAAAGTGGGCCAGGTAGCTGGATATACGGTCAATGCCCAGCTTTAGCGACAGGTCGTAGAAGAAGACATCGCATGACTCGACGATGGCGCGGTTCAGGCCGATGGTACCGTGACCGGTTTTCTTCCAGTCGCGATAGCGATGGTCGTCATTTTTCAGGCTGTACCAACCCTTACAGGCGATGGTATTGAGGGTGGTGATCTGGTTAAGTTCGAGTCCTGCCAGGCCGATAAAGGGCTTGGTGGTGGAGCCGGGGGGGTACTGGCCGCGCAGGGCACGGTTGAATAGCGGCTGGTCTCGGTTATCGCTTAGTGCGCGATAGGTCTTGAGTGGGATACCGTTGACGAACAGATTGGGGTCGTAGCTGGGGACGCTGACCAGGCTGAGAACGGCACCACTCTCCGGCTCGATAGCCACCAGTGCACCACGCTCCTCGCCGAAGGCCTGCTGGGCCACGCGCTGTAATGCGGTGTCGATATTCAGGTGGATATTCTGCCCCGGTTCAGGGGGGGTACGCTCCAGAACGCGCAGTACTCGCCCCCGGACGTTGGTCTCTACCTGTTGGTGACCCACCATGCCATGTAGTAACGACTCGTAACTTTTCTCTACACCGATCTTACCTATATAGGTGGTGGTGGCGTAGTTGGAGGGATCGAGCTGCTTTAGCTCCTTTTCGTTAATCCGCCCCACATAGCCGACAGTGTGGGCAGTGAGTTCTCCCTGCGGGTAGTGGCGGGTAAGAGTGGAGTTGATCTCAACGCCCGGCAGGCGGTGGCGATTGACGGCGATCAATGCGACCTCCCTGTTATCAAGACGGAAGCGCAGAGGTACCGCCTTAAAACGGCGACTGCGCTTCAGTTCGCGGCGAAAGCGGGTGAGATCCTCTCCTGAAACCTGGATCAGTTCTCCAATCTCCTCCAGCGTTTGATCGATGTCCTCAACCCTCTCTCGTATGATCTCCAGGCTGTAGGTGGGGAGGTTTTGTGCCAATACCACGCCGTTGCGGTCGTAGATCAGTCCGCGAGTGGGGGCAATGGGCCGTATGCTCACCTGGTTGTTAGTGGACAGGGTGGTGTAGTGCTCATGCTGCGTCAGCTGCAGGTAGAACATACGGGAGATGAGGATGGTCATTAGCAAAAGGCTGAAGAGCAGCGCGATAATACCGCGCACCTGGAACAGTTGGCGCTCCCTGATCGGGTTTTTCAGTAGGGTGGCCCGGCGGCGTGTCATGTTAACGGATCCTGTATCGCCGACGTAGGTCTCGCAATATAACGAACAGCCAGGGCCACAACAGCATGGTGGTCAGTGAGGGGATCCAGTAGCGCAGGCTGTGCGGTGACTGGCCAATAATCCCCTTTACCCAGATCACCAGTAACTGCTGAAACAGGATCAGCATGAGTACCACCAGTGCCTGTTGTGCTACCGGATAGATACGCATGCGTTGATGCAGACTGAGGGTGAAGTAGGCGAGAAGAGCCAGCGCCATCGCGTACTGCCCCATCACCGCTCCATGTACGACATCGAGAAACAGTCCGGCCACCCAGCCGACCCCGACCCCCACCCGCTCGGGCAGTGCCATGCACCAGTAGATGAGCACAATAGAGACCCATTCGGGGCGCCAGTAGACGGCCCAGTCGGGCAGTGGCACCAGGGTGAGCATGAGAGCGGCGACGAAGCTTAAAAAGATAATCCAGCCGCCCTGATGATGAACTGACCTCACTCTTCACCCTCCGTTGCGGCAGCCCACACCAGTAATACCTCGCGGGTGCGCTTGAGGTGGGCCAGGGGGGTGGCACGGACGGTGGCGAATGGTTCGGTGGGATCCTTCGTTATGTGGCTGACAGTGGCGACCGGATAGCCGGGGGGAAAGCGTAGTCCCAGGCCCGAGGTGACCAGCAGGTCTCCCACCTTGATATCGGCATTATTCGGCAGGTGGGGGATATCGAGTATTCCCTCTTTGCCCGTGCCTACGGCCAGGCTACGCAGGCCGTTGCGGTTGATCTGTACCGGTACGGCATGGCTGGGGTCGGTGATAAGAATGGCACTACTACTCAGTGGCGAGACGTGTACTACCTGCCCCAGTACTCCATATGCATCGAGTAACGGGTGGCCCTCAAAGACACCATCATTTTTGCCCTTATTCAGAAGTACCAGGTGGCGGAAGGGATCAAAGTCGACCTGTAGAAGCTCAGCGATTAATACCCTTTCCCACTTGCGGCTGGAGGACTGTAGTAGCGAGCGCAAGCGTTGGTTTTCACTCTCCAGGGCCTCAAATTTCTGTAGTTTGAACTGCAGCTCCAGCTGTTTTGCATGTAGCTCACTATTCTCATCAAGCAGGATGGTGCGGGCAGCGAGGTTTTCACTCGTCCAGTCACCGACGGAGAAGGGAAGATCGATCAAATATTGCAGCGGGTAGACGACTACCGAGAGACTGGCACGAATGCCTTCAAGGTGGTGTTGGCGATGATCCATGGTCATCAGAGAGATGGAAGCGATCACCAACAGGGCGGCGCGAACCGCAATCGATGGTCCCTGAGCAAACAGCAGTTTGATGGTTCACCCCTCCCCAAGGATGTAGGCGTTCTCTAGATGAACTGAACCCGCAGGGCGGGTTCAGTTTTAATTATTAATCCAGTGCGAAGATATCGACGCCGTGTTCGTCGATCATCTCCAGGGCACGACCACCACCACGGGCAACACAGGTGAGCGGGTCTTCGGCGATGATTACCGGCAGGCCGGTCTCTTCCATCAGCAGGCGATCCAGGTCACGCAGTAGTGCACCACCGCCAGTGAGTACCATGCCGTGCTCGGCGATATCGGCTCCCAGCTCTGGTGGGGTCTGCTCAAGACCGGTTTTCACCGCACTAACGATGCCGGAGAGTGGCTCTTGCAGCGCCTCAAGGATCTCGTTGGAGTTGAGAGTGAAGCTACGAGGAATACCCTCGGCGAGGTTGCGACCACGTACTTCGATTTCGCGCACCTCGGCACTGGGGTAGGCTGAACCGATCTCCTCCTTGATGCGCTCGGCGGTGGCCTCTCCGATGAGGGTACCGTAGTTGCGGCGTATATAGCTGATAATCGCCTCGTCAAAGCGGTCACCACCGATACGTACTGAGCTGGAGTAGACGATACCGTTGAGTGAGAGCACAGCGATCTCGGTGGTACCACCACCGATATCCAGCACCATAGAACCGCTGGCCTCGGAGATTGGCATGCCGGCACCGATGGCGGCGGCCATCGGCTCTTCAATCAGGTAGACTTCGCGGGCACCAGCACCGGCGGCACTCTCTTTAATGGCGCGGCGTTCTACCTGGGTGGCGCCACAGGGGACACAGATTAGAACACGTGGGCTGGGCTTCAGGGCCTGGAACTTATTTTCGTGTACCTTGCGGATGAAGTGCTGCAACATCTTCTCGGTGATGGTGAAATCGGCGATAACCCCATCTTTCATTGGGCGGATGGCGACGATATTACCGGGGGTACGGCCCAGCATGCGTTTGGCCTCTACACCGACCGCGGCGATGTGCTTGGCGCTGTTGGCACCACCCTCCTGGCGGATGGCTACTACTGACGGCTCGTTCAAGACGATTCCTTCGCCGCGCACATAGACCAGTGTATTGGCGGTTCCCAGATCGATCGAAATATCGTAAGAAAATAGCCCCTTAAAACGTCGCAGCAGTCCCATAATTCTCTTCGCTTGTTGTTTAATTCGTTTATATATAGATAGTGATCGCGCTAATGTAACAATCCGGTGGGTCTTTGGGCAAGGCCATATATGTGATAAGTTGCCCCTTTTTGCATAATACCCCTATTTTGGAGTCATCTATGGCACTGGATAAAAGCGATGTTGAAAATATCGCACACCTGGCACGGCTTGCTATTGGCGAGGAGGATGTTCCTGCCTATACTGAAAACCTGTCGAATATCCTTACTTTGGTCGAGCAGATGAATAGCGTCGATACCAGTGGTGTGAAGCCCATGGCCCACCCCCTCGATATGGCGCAACGTCTGCGCGAGGATGTGGTGAGTGAAGAGAACCAGCGCGAGCACCTGCAGCAACACGCCCCCCTGGTAGAAGATGGGCTGTTCCTGGTGCCGAAGGTCATTGAGTGAGTCACCGCTCAGCATATTCATTTTTTGTCTCATTACGGTGTCGCCTACAGGACGTAGGTGAGGTGCGTGAACAGGACGCGGAAGCTTTATTTCCGTACTCAAATGGTCACATATGATCTATATGCTCACGTTCTCCGTGCGAAAATGCCTTGTACTGAGACAAAATCTAAACATGCTGAACAGTGACTAAGTGCTCCGGCACGCAGCCGTGTTAATAAATTAATTAAAGATATTTGCTGAACGGAACCCCTATGCATACCAAAACGATTGCTGAACTGGCGGCTGGCCTGAAGGCCGGTGAGTTTACCAGTGAGGAGCTGACCCTGGCCTATCTTGAGCGCATCAAGGCGCTCGATGGTCGCTTTAATAGCTATATCACCATCACCGAAGAGCAGGCGCTGGAGCAGGCGCGTGCAGCCGATGCCCGTATCGCTGCCGGTGAGGCCGGACCGCTTACCGGTGTACCGATTGCCCACAAGGACATCTTCTGTACCGACGGTGTGCGCACCTCCTGTGCCTCAAAGATGCTCGACCCTTTCATTGCCCCCTACGACGCCACCGTGGTGCGCAAGTTTAAAGAGGCTGGTGTGGTGATGCTGGGCAAGACCAACATGGACGAGTTCGCCATGGGCTCCTCCAACGAGACCAGCTTCTACGGCCCGGTGAAGAACCCCTGGGATACCGATGCGGTACCTGGTGGCTCCTCCGGCGGTTCGGCGGCCTGTGTGGCGGCGCGTCTCGCCCCCGGTGCAACCGGCACCGATACCGGTGGCTCGATTCGTCAGCCGGCGGCGCTGTGTGGCATTACCGGCCTTAAGCCAACCTATGGCCGTGTTTCGCGTTACGGCATGATCGCCTTTGCCTCCTCGCTGGACCAGGCAGGACCAATGGCACGTACCGCTGAGGACTGTGCCCTGATGCTTGGTGCGATGGCCGGTTTCGATGAGCGTGATTCGACATCGATGGAAAAAACCGCCCCCGATTACACTGCCGATCTGAATAACGATCTCAGTGGCCTGAAGATCGGTCTGCCGAAAGAGTATTTCGGAGAGGGACTCAATGCCGAGGTGGCGAGTGCCATTGATACATCTATCGAAGAGTATAAAAAGCTCGGTGCTGAGGTGGTGGAGATATCCCTGCCCAACACCAACCTCGCCGTGCCCACCTACTACGTAGTGGCCCCGGCTGAGTGTTCCTCCAATCTTTCGCGTATGGACGGGGTGCGTTTCGGTCACCGTTGTGAAGCCCCGAAGGACCTCGAAGATCTCTACAAGCGCTCTCGTGGTGAGGGTTTCGGGACTGAGGTAAAACGCCGCATTATGGTTGGTGCTTATGCCCTCTCTTCCGGTTACTACGACGCCTACTACCTGAAGGCCCAGCAGTTGCGTCAGCTGATCTCTGAAGATTTTAAAAAGGCCTTCGAGCAGGTGGACGTGATCATGGGACCCACCACCCCGACCCCTGCCTTTAATCTGGGCGAGAAGTCCGACGACCCGATTTCCATGTATCTGGCCGATATCTATACCATTGCGGTGAATCTTGCCGGCCTGCCCGGGGTGTCGGTACCGGCTGGTCTGGTGAATGGTCGCCCCGTTGGTCTACAGATCATCGGCAACTACTTTGAAGAGTCGCGTCTACTCAATGTCGCGCACAAGTTCCAGCAGGTGACCGACTGGCACACCCAGGCACCGGAGGGTATCGAATAATGGAATGGGAAGTTGTTATCGGCTGTGAGATCCACGCCCAGCTTGCGACCAAGTCGAAGATCTTTTCTGGCGCCTCCACCGCTTATGGTGCCGAGCCCAATACTCAGGCCTGTGCCGTAGACCTCGGTCTGCCCGGTGTGCTGCCGGTGCTGAATAAAGAAGCGGTGCGCATGGCAGTGAAGTTTGGTGTTGCCGTCGATGCGGAGATCGGTAAACGTTCGGTTTTTGCACGCAAAAATTATTTTTACCCGGATCTGCCAAAGGGCTACCAGATCTCTCAGTTCGAGTTGCCGATTGTCGGCATTGGACAACTCGATATCGAACTGGAAGATGGTACGACTAAGCGTATTGGTATTACTCGTGCTCACCTTGAAGAGGATGCCGGCAAGTCACTGCACGAAGACTTCCAGGGTATGACCGGGGTTGATCTTAACCGTGCGGGTACCCCGCTGTTGGAGATCGTCTCCGACCCTGACATGCGTTCCGGTGCAGAGGCCTCGGCCTACATGCGCAAGATTCACTCCATCGTTACCTATCTGGAGATCTGTGACGGTAATCTGCAGGAGGGTTCCTTCCGCTGCGATGTGAATATCTCGATGCGTCCCAGGGGGCAGGAGGAGTTTGGTACCCGCGCCGAGATCAAGAACCTGAACTCCTACCGTTTTGTCGAGAAGGCGGTGGAGTATGAGATGGAACGGCAGATCGCGATCCTCGAATCGGGCGGCAAGGTGGTGCAGGAGACGCGCCTCTACGATCCGGACAAGGACGAGACCCGCTCCATGCGCTCCAAGGAGGAGGCCAACGACTACCGCTATTTCCCCGACCCGGATCTGTTGCCGGTAATTGTGGAGGATGACTTTATCGAGACAGTGCGAGCCACCCTGCCGGAGCTGCCCGATGCCAAGCGTCAGCGTTTTGTTGATGCACTCGGTCTGCCTGCCCTGGATGCTGGCGTGCTTACCGCAACCAAGGCGACCGCCGATTATTTTGAGTCCCTGCTTGCCGCCTCCGGCTGTGAGGCCAAGCTTTGCGCTAACTGGGTGATGGGGGAGCTTTCAGCCGCCCTGAATCGTGACGGTAAGGACATCGACGCCTCCCCGGTCTCTGCAGAGCTACTCGCCGGTATGCTTAAACGTATTGCCGATAACACCATCTCCGGCAAGATCGCCAAAGAGGTGTTCGAGGCGATGTGGAACGGTGAGGGTGATGCCGATAGCGTGATCGAAAAGAAGGGCTTAAAGCAGATCACCGACACCGGCGCGATTGAGACGATCATTGATGAGATCATTGCCAACAATGCCCAGCAGGTGGATAACTATCGTACTGCCGAGCCGGACAAGCGTGGCAAGATGATAGGTTTCTTCGTCGGCCAGGTGATGAAGGCGACCCAGGGCAAGGCCAATCCCGGACAGGTCAATCAGCTACTAAAATCCAAGCTGGAAGGTTAGCTGTCCCGCTACAAATGGCGCGGAGTACTGTTCGGTCGGCAAGGTGAATTTCTTTGCTGTTAATCGACGGCTTCGCGCTTTTTCTGTTTATAAATTATGGTTTATGTGATGAGTGATACGTTACAGCGTTTCCTGTTTGAAGATGCCGCTATTCGTGGCGAACTTGTGCAGCTCGACACCTCATGGAAGGCGGCGCTGGAGCGTCACGATTATCCAGAGAGTGTGCGTGGCCCGTTGGGTGAGATGATGGTGGCGGGTGTGCTGCTGACGGCGACGATGAAGTTTGAGGGTAATATCACCTTGCAGATTCGCGGTAGTGGTCCTATCTCTATGCTGGTTGTTGATTGCACACCACGTCGCACCGAGGGTGAGGATGGTGCGCTCTACCACATTCGCGGCATGGCCTTGTGGAGCGGTGAGGTACCCTCGGGCGATCTGAAAAGTCGCTTCGGTGATGGCAATCTGGTGATCACCATCGACCCCGGAAAGGGGGTGCAGCGTTACCAGGGAGTGGTAGCGCTCAGTGGTAGCTCTCTGGCCGATGCCATTGATGATTATCTGGAGCGCTCCGAGCAGCTGCCGACCCGCATGTGGTTGAGCTGTGACGGTGAACGTGCGGCAGGCTTGCTGTTGCAAAAGATGCCGAGTGAGAGTAGTGATGCCGACGCCTGGGATCGGGTTACCACACTTGCCGCCACGGTACGTGATGAGGAGCTATTGCAACTAGAGCAGCAGGAGCTGATTCACCGCCTGTTTCATGAAGAGGATATCCGTCTGTTTGATCGCGAACCGGTGGCCTTTCACTGCCACTGTACCAAAGAGCGGGTGGCCGATTCGCTACGCAGCCTTGGTCACGACGAGGTGATGGATATTCTCGATAAGGAGAAGAAGATCGAGGTGACCTGTCATTTCTGCAATAAGCAATACCAGCTTGATGCGATCGACGCTGAGCAGCTCTTTGTCGAACAGCCGCAACCGACAAGCGGGCAGACGCGCCACTGAGGACGCCTCTCGTCACGCAAGTAATATAAATGGAGATAAAATAATGAAACGAGCTGTTCTTTTGTTACCCCTTCTACTTCTGCTATCGGCCTGTAGTGAGGATCAACAAAATAAATTATCGCGTGTTGGTGTTAGTTGGTTGGATGGTGATTATCGTGTCACCTACGCCGATGGGAATCATGTGAAAATCTGGGAGATTATCGACGGTAAGGTCACCTCAGAACCAGGCAAGGGTTACTACTACTTCTGGGCCATAGAGGATGGTAAGAAGATCTACGTGCAGACGCCGATTGGTCGTAGCTACATCGAAGAGATTAAATAGTTGCAGAGCTTATCTCTCCACAAGGGCTTTTAAAACCAAAGGGGTCAGGGTGAGGGATGGTGAATTCGTGGGGATCCCTCAGACCCTGACCCCTTTGTTCCACTAGTTACCTTGGTAAGCGGGGTTCCAATGCTGGTAGGTGGGCGGTGGTGGCACCCATTGTGGTCCCCGCGGCGGCGGAAGCCATCTTCTGGGCGGATAGGGGTTCTCGGCCGGTACCTGATTAGGTTCGGTATACCACCGGGAGGGAGGGTAGGGGTTTTGCCAGGGTGGCCTTACTGGTGGTGATGACCAGCGATTAGGTTGGTAATTATAGCCCCAAGGCGGACCACTATAAGTCTCCCAACGAGTATGAGGGTGAACCGGCTGGGCAAGCCGCCCCCACGCATCATCGTGTGTTAGCTGCTCATCGTTGGTACTCTCATTTTCCTGCTCAGCAAAGCACATTGGTGTAATGAGCATCAGCAGTATTAGAATTTGTTTTGTCTTTTTCATTACTCAGCCCCGTCCTCACCTGCCGTAGAGTGTAGTACAGACAGCTTATTCATCTAGATGATGTGTTTGGTAGGGAAAGACAGTAGAAAAAAAGCCCGGTATGAAACCGGGCTTTTGAATATGGTGGCTATACCTAGATTTGAACTAGGGATCATTATGAGGGCTATTCAGGCTTATCCCAGAAATGTCGAAAAATGACATTAAAGTATATCAATCAGTATGTTACGAGATCGCTCGTATTTGAGCGCGAGGTTATATTGTACTCAATACTGCGCAATTGCCATGTAACGAGAGTCGCCGGGTAAATGCTATTTTTCAGAGAAACTGTGAGTAGTACACTAGCGCAGTAATACCCCCTTACCTTTCGTATTAACCATGCTGTGAGGGCGGGTTTTGGCCGTTTTGCGATGTGAGCTAAACGGGGATAATGAGCAATTCACTGAAGTGGCCTCGCAATATCCACAAAATTAAGTGGGTAATGGCTTGTTCTTTGTCGGTCGTGTCATTGACTAACTACCGTAGCTTGATGATTGTGACGCATCACACGGATAGGGTGTGGCGACAATAATATGATGTAACCAACGTTTATTAGGAGCTTTAAAATGCGAAAAATCAAAGAGTTATCACTGATTATCTCTTTGCTCACAACCTCAGGCATGGCAAGTGCTGGAAATGTCAGTGTTAATGGGGTCGCTAATGTGGAGCTGGATAATGGGAATATTGAAATAACCTACGGCTCGAACAATGGCGAGGCACAAGCTCCTCACCGACACTCCAGACCCGGAGCGTCGGCCCCCGCCGACATTCCCCCAGGTCATATGCCATCGAAAGGGGAGTGCCGCGTCTGGTTCCATGACCGCGAGTCCGGGCAGCAGCCTCCTCCTGAAAAG
Source organism: Pseudomonadota bacterium (assembly GCA_039714395.1). GTDB lineage: Bacteria > Pseudomonadota > Gammaproteobacteria > Thiohalomonadales > Thiohalomonadaceae > JAPHSX01. The sequence goes on from JBDLJH010000013.1 coordinate 74,592, forward strand.
TGCGAGAAGTTACGCCGAAATGTTCCACCTGGCGCCAGCCTGATACGTGGCTAAGCCCTGAGCCGAATATCCGTGTGATTTGAAACAAGAGTAAATGATGAAATTTATCCTTCGCCTTATGTTGTTGGTGGGCATGACAGCCACGCTCACAGCTTGTTTTGGCCCCAAAACGCCACAGGAAGTCACACAGGCCTTTTGGGAGGCAGTGGTTAGCGGTGACACCAAAGATGTCGTCGAGTATTCCACGCTTGCCGATGCGAAGCTCTATGATGGATTTGCCAAGGAGTGGGCCGGCTTTCAGCCGTCATGGGGGAAAGTCATCATTGAGGGGAATGAGGCAAGTGTCGTTTCAGAATTTTCCAGTCCGGCCAACTCCGGCATGGAAGATAGAAAATTTGTTACCTATTTGGTGCAGCGGAGTGAGGCGTGGAAAGTCGACTATGACCGTACCGGCGTTGAGGTTCGTGGTGGTGCGCTTACAAACCTGTTCGGCAAACTTAGTCAGTTGGGTGACGATTTATCAAAGCAACTGCAGATGTCGGCCAACGACTTCAATGCCGAGATGGAGCGCATGAGCCAGGAGCTGGAGACCATGTCCGAGGAGTTTGGGCAGCAGGCATCAGACAGCATAGAACGTTATGCAGAGGAGCTGCGCGAGAGCCTCAAGGAGTTGGAGGCGTCCATTGGGCGTGCACTGAAAGAGGATAACAACACGCTGTCCGAGCAGGATAGGCGACTGTTGGAAGAGGCATCCTCAGAGGTGGATGAAAGTCGTGACCGCCTTGCTGAGCCTACTCTCGAATCGATTGCCATAAGCAGCAAGAGCATAGGTAGTGCACAACGCAAACTCGGCGAGGTTGAGGGCTCTGGATTGGATGAGTACAGGCAGCAGTGGCAAGAACTGTCACAAAAGCTTGAGAAGGAATTGCAGAAAATCATCGATGAGTTGTCCTCTTCTCGAGGATGACTCCATGGGCGATGAAATCGTGTTCTGTCCGTTTGATGAAATGCGGCTGGCCTGAAGAGGATTTTACCAAACGGGGCTTCTGCCTACCGGGTAGCCTCCAGCCGATAGCTCTGGTGACACGCCATACAGGTACTCATGACGGAGGATAACTGCTCGAGAGTGTGTGACACCTCACCAAAGTCTCGTGCATCTCTGGCGATGGCCTGGAAGCCCATGTGCATGCGTGGCCCCAGGGCCCTATAGCCCTCGGGCATCAGTTGCCTGCGCTGCATCATCTCCTCGGTGTGGTCCATACTCCCCAGCTTTGAGGCCGCTTTCTCGATGGCTTCAAAGTCTTCCCTAGCCAAGGCATTGATGACTTGCTGAATTGTTTCCAGGTTCACCCTCATATCAGCAAGGATTTGTATCCTTACCTTTTCAGGTACCAAAATGGCCTCCCGGCCATCAGAGGATTCAGCTGATGTAATGAATGGGAGGCTGATGAAGAAAAGAAAGGAGAGGATTTTTTTCATGGATTTACCCTGGTATGCTGTTACCAGTATCAGCACCTCACCCTAGCTGCGCCATGATGAAGCGGTGTATGAAGAAGCCGATGACTAGCAGAACAAGCCCAGTCAGGTAACTGAGCCAGAAGCTGTTTCCCAACTTGTCGGCAAAGAAGAAGGGCATAAAGAACAAGTAGGAGACGGGTACCCCGACTAAAATGCTTTTCGCAAAAGTGATACTCGCTGCCGGGTCTCGGTACTCCACATAGGAAAAGGCGAGTGCCAGCAGCGAGGCTAACGGTAGGGCGATGATAAAGCCGGCCAACTCAGGCTTCTTACCTGAAAGCCACGAGGCAAAAGCAATAACAATCGCCGCTGTCGTGACCTTCAGAATAGGTAGACTCAGTGACACCTACTTTACCTTTGGGAATTCACCGGTGAAGTTGGCATCGTAGATGTCACCTGAGGCGGACATCAGGATATACAAGGTCTTGCCCTGCGCCTTGTTCTCTACACTGACGATATAGTACCCCTTACCCTTAGTGGCGATTGTTGATGTATCGCGTGACAACCCTTTCCAGCTACTGTCGAGCTTGCCGAAGCCCAGCCCCGGGTCTAGGTTGGTGAACTGGTCAGCGGCATCCAGGGCGATGGTGACCGCTTTGAACTGACTGATTGGACCGTGACCACCACCGTGGGCCAGAATGTTCGAGGCCTGCAGCATGAAAAACAGGGCAAATACAGAGATTAATTTCTTCATCATCAGTTACTCCTCGTAAATTAGTGCGAGTGAGAGCGACCACCACCATGGCTATGGGTTGTTGGTGCTGCTTCCGGAGCCGGCGCGGCTACAACAGGCTCACTGGCGACAGGCGGAGTCAGACTAAGCGGCTTCTGATAACCCTCCAGGGCAGGCGGGGTCTTTGCCATTTCCATATCTTCATGGATATGGGAGTGGTCATCCTTGTTGAGCGGGAAATCGTCTGTGTAGGCAGTGTGCTGATAGCTGTGCAGTTGCATCAGTAGCAGCAGCCCACCAACTAACATCAGTGTCACATTCGAGGCGTGGCTGAAGCGCATGAACGATTCGCTCTTACGCCAGCCGGAGAGCAGGAACAGCATCACGGCGAGGGCGATAATCTGGCCAACTTCAACTCCCACGTTGAAGGCGATGATCTTGAGCACAATCCCTTCGTCACCCAGCGGCAGTTGTTGCAGGCGGGTCGAGAGGCCGAAACCGTGGATCAGGCCAAAGCCGAAGACCATCCAGGTGAGGTTGGGCGAGCGGCTATTGAGAAAGCGCTTGAAGCCATCGAGGTTCTCGAACGCCTTGTAACAGACCGTTAAAGCGATCACCGCATCAACCAAATAGTAGTTGGCCTGAATACCATAGAGGGTGGCAAAGATCAGGGTAATGGAATGGCCGATGGTGAAGGCGGTAATGAACTTGATGATGTCGTTAAAGCGGGTGAGAAAGAAGATCACCCCGAACAGGAAGAGCAGGTGGTCATAGCCGGTAAGCATGTGTGATGCTCCCAACTCGACATACTCCAACAGGCCTGCATCCAGGATACGTTGCTTGTCCGCGGCGGACATCCCGTGCGCCAGCACGTTAGTGGTGAGTAGCAGGCCGAAGAGGCCTATCAGGTACTTCTTCATCAGTCTGTTCCTGTAGCGTGGTGTTTGGATTAGAGGTACTTGGAGATCTCTTTGATCTCTCTCATCTGTTGTTTCAGTTCACTTGGCGAGTCACCCTCGCCGGTAAGACAGCCCTCGATGTGATCCTGCACGAATACCCCCTTGGCATTACCAATGGCCTTGTAGACCGCCTGAAGCTGCTGGGCAACCTCGAGGCAGGGCTTTCCCTCCTCAATCATATTGATGATCTTCTTCAGATGCCCATCAGCCCGTTTCAGCCGCTTGATGATGTCAGGGTGAGAGTGGTGCGTATGTCCCATGTGGGTTATGCCTCGTATTTAGCAGACGGCATTATCCTATGGGGGGGGATAGGTTTGTCAACGACTTAATGGCAAAGGCAGCGGTCGGGCGATAAAAGTGTGATGAGGTCTGTGGGGAACTAGAAGAATTGTGCTGATATACGCTGACAGTGGTCTTTGAGACCAAATCAGGGAAAGGGTCATTTTTCGGCAGTTTTGATTGGCCGAAAAAACGGGATGGTCACAGAATGGTCACGGAGCATTTTCGGGCTGTTTTTGGGCAGCCCGAAAAGATCGCGATTTGGGAATATGGTGGCTATACCTAGATTCTCATTATGAGGCCAAAAATATTCTCTATATATAAGTGAACTAGTCATTCACTAAATCTCACTAATTTACACTCAAAATGGTTAACTCATTGAAATAACAATAGATATTAATGTAATTTAGTGTACTATTAAAATTACCATGAATTATTATAGGGTGCACTAACGGTGTTTCCACTCGTAGTATGGTCACGATAAGGATTGTCGCACATGAGCTCATCACTAGCTAGCGACAAGCTAAAGGGCGATACATACCTAAGGTACTTATCAAAGGTATCCGGTCTGAGTGAGGCCGATGTCAGCAGTTTTTTTCTTAAGTTTCAGGTGGACGAGGACGAACCCTACTACGAGGGTGTTATCACAAATGGAATTGAAGCACTTAAAAACCCTACATCTGAAAGGGTATTGGGTGGATTAAAAGCCTATCAAAGCGCAATCAAGCAATTCGCGCAGTTTTTTCCATCGGCTAGCGATGACTGGCTGTCTCCTTCTGAAAATGAAGCACGTGAAATTGCAGTGGGGATCTTTTCAATCGGTGAATGCCCAGACAGGATGGGGGAGGAGGAGAATACATATGCCCTCCTGTGGTCCTGCATGATTTTGGCGATTCTGCGGTGTGATGTGGATTCGGCCGAAGATAGGGGGAATCTGGTTAAGTCTGCCAAGGCGCTTCGCCAAGCTGGTCCTGGTTCAAGAGATATGTCATATCAGAGACTTGCCGAGTTAACACAACAGTTAGGGGGGAACGTTGGCGGTCCACACAGCTTATTTAGCGTTATCAATAGTCTTTCTTCGAGGGGGCGTACGCTCTACCCATATATAAGGAGGGTGCTCCCTCTTGTTGATCTGTCAGGAGTCAGGCGTGAAAGGAAGAGAACGAGTGCTTCTGAACTGCATAAAGTAGAAATCAATCTTGAAGACCAGCAGCCATCTACTGTCAGCGCGATTCAGATTGAATCGGACAAAGGTGAGATCGAGGACTTGGTCGTATTTAAAGACCCCATTCTCGATGCGCCTATACCCACTGGGCCAGACAAGAAATCCAGGGATGCCCTGAAAAAGCTCAAAGTAACGAGCGCAGAGATAAAGGCTTTTGAAGGTGAGGTGAAGGAGGACGCTAACCTTATTCGACGATTTAACCGTTATTTAGCTTCTGCGGCATTCAAGAGTGACAGCCACCTTATGACAAGCACTTCATTATATTCGGCATTCGAGAGAGGAAGGCTAACCGACTCCTTACTTTATCCAGAAAAGTATGGCTGCATCCCTTCTGGGGCCTTACTTGTAGGACTTGCAATTTGCACAGTTCGCTCGAGTAATGAGGTTCTAGATTTGGTGGTAGGGGTAGATGGCGATATCTCACCAGAAGGCTACTACCACCACAGGGTTCCAGAAATACCTAAATCGGCGGTTCCAGATGAGGGAGCTGAGGAGCTATATGTTCAGAATATTGCTGCCCCCGCAGGTGGTCGATTGATACTTCAGCTGCCAATGGTCGTTACTAAGCACCTTAGCACACTGTATTCAACGTCGATGGGTACAGTATCTATTGAGGAGATGTTGGCTAAGGGCGGTGTTGAGCCGGATAATCTGGCCAAGGAGCATATAAATAAGCTCAATACCATGTACGGTCAGCGGTTCTCAGCGAATCGTGTAAGAAACCAACTGCGGTCTTACATCACGGCTCGCCTGAATGACCCGTGTATCACCTACGCGCTGACAGCCAATGAGAAAGTACGTGTCCCTACTGCACTGTACTACAGGGCTATACCCACTCAGTATCTACTAGATGTATACAAAAAATGTACAGAGGAGTATTTCCTTTGTTAGGCGATGATGTCGTTGAGGTGGTGGGATCAAAGTTGGGGGCTAGGGTTTCTGAGCTTCGCCATCGATTTGATGAACTCACCAGGCATGTGGACGCCATTCTTGCTAACAGCAATATACCTCTGTATCAGCAGCACAACGTCTACACGGCCTATTCAATTTTGGTATTGAGCTATGCCACGGCGCATAGGCCTGTGCACGATATGTTCTGTTTTAGAGAGGACGTATGTCTCAGTGCAGGGATGCTGAGCATAAACGACAAGGTCAGCAGCGGGAGTACTGAAACAAGAATAATCTGGTTGTGTGACTCAGCAAAACGACAGTTTAGAAACTATCTTAACCATCTTAATCAGCTTTCTATCCATTTAGACCATATAAACGAGGAGGTTAGTGAGAAAATAGCTGCTGTCATTGAGCCGGTTAAAGCTGAAAGGCAGGTAATACCGTTATTCTTTTATTTAAGTACCGACTATAGGGTTGTAAGGGCAAGACCCGGTTCCTTGGTGACGCAACTTGGATATGAGTGGCCATTCCCGTTCAATCACAATAGACACTTCATGGAAACGGGCTTGTCCGAAGAGGGAGTGGACGTCCCCTTAATTGACTTAATGCTCGGGCATCAGTCGGAGTACTATCATTTCCTCGGAAAGAACACTTCCTGGTCGGCGAGTGAAGCAGGAGATCTGATACGACCAAGTATTGAGTCATTACTGAATAAGAGTGGTATTACGCCACTTGGTGGACTTAGAACTGAGCATAATGAGAAAATTTCTCCGAATAGAGAGAGTCCTAAAGCCCTGTATGGATACCTACGGCGCCAGGATATACGTAGAAAGAAGCTTAAGAAACTAGAGGGAATAATTAAGCCGTATATACATGAGGAGATCGCGAAAGCAGGCGGCCTTGCAGCATATTTGTCGGATTCAAAGAGAGAAGATGAGTCGTTAAAAACGCTTATCGATTATGAGGTGCCGAAGGGGTATCCAACCAAAGAGGCGATTTCTATTGCGCTAAATTTGTTATCAGAGTTATCAAATGAAATGCCAGATCTTGAATATAGTCCTAAAAGATTGATGGTGGCAGAGCCAAGTCCATTCGAGGCTGGCTGGTTAAGTAAATATCGTACTGCCAAGAATGTACGTGATCGGTTTATTGCTCGCACAGTAGAAGCGTATGATCGAGAAAGGAACGAGTCAGTTGAGGGAGCCTGGGCATATATAGTGTTTTCGGCGATTGCTACGACGGGCTTGCATAAAAAAGAGTGGGTGGAGTACGTGCTCAATGAGGGGCCTGCGGGACTGTCAAAGATAAAGAAGTGGGTGTATTTCATTGATATCTGGACAAAAACGCAGAAGCCAAAGAAAAATTCTGAGTATCAAGCACCTGACTGGCGATGGCATCCAGATTCGTTTTCAAAGGCAATGATCCTGAATCTTCTTCAGCGTTTTTCAATGCAAGAAATAAGAAGATATTCATCCAAAAAGGCAGGTGAACAGTTAGACAAGTTAATCTCCAGTATTGGAATTGAGGCAAAGAGAACGAAGTATTTAGAGAAGGCGTGTTCAATATTTAAACCGTTTTGGCGTTACCACTTCCCACAATATATCAGTGACATATTTCGTGGAGTGCAAATGAATGTGCCGTTGCCACAGCGATCTCTGGCTAGGTTGCTATATGGGACAAAACTTCCAGTACGCGTACAAAGTAAGGCTGCTAGCGATAGAGGGGCGCTGACGCTACCAAGTTTTGAGGGTGATATTGTTGATGAGCTAGGATATCTGACATTAACCAATAGACTGTTAAATAGGGCAGAAGTGATAAAGGGGGCTTCAGCAAGCGATTCTAACGACAAAAGAAGGGAGTTTTTGTCGGAAGAAGTATACCAGTTATACGAACAGAGCAGGTTTTCTGGTGTCACATTACAACTATCGATATGGTTGATACACATGTGCAATAAAGGGGTGACTGAAGAAAAAAAGCCCGCAATAAGCACAATAAGAAAATACTTTGGATGGATTTCCAAGCCCTTAATCCTATTGATGTATGGCAAGGATTTGGATGATATATCAGCGGAGAACATAAGTCGGATATTCAAAACGGTAGTGAACTACAAGGGGGAATCGAAGAAAAACGATAAAGATACGAGGTCTGATATTTTACGTGAGCTTATCAACTTTCATCAAAGCATCACGGCTTACGGAACAGCTAATATAGACGAATTGGACTGGGAATATATCGCAGAGGGTGTGAGTCACAGTGGACTTCCAAGGCCGAACTCGAATGTTGTAACTCCAGAAGAGTATAGCCATTGTTTAACGTTAGTTTCGAAGAAAATGGTCGGTTTTGATGCCTACCAACGTACCTGGCCAGCATTGTTCTTGATAATAGGTTATCGTTTTGGATTGCGGCTTGGAGAAATACGCAGGCTCAGGAAACAGGATGTACAAGTATATAAAGGGATGTTGCTCATACAAATTCAGAATACTCGAGAGGGCCGAGCTAAAACCAAGTCATCTGTAAGGCAATCCCCAATGATTGGTGAACTTACTCCCCAAGAAATTGATTTTGTGAACGCTCACTTATCAGTGATGAGTGAAAAACATGGACTTAATCCAAATTCTCCACTATTTACTGGGTTTGGAACAGAGGACGGACTTCTTGATATGAATCTTATTAGGACGAATGTCCATGCATTACTGAAGTATGTGACAGGTGATACAAGAATCGTATTTCACCACCTGAGGCATAGCTTTATATCCTTGCAATATCTAATTAATTTTATGCCCATTGGTTACAGAGTTAAGTCGCAAGTGAGAGGAAAGCTTTTTGAGTCCGCATCTGATCCCTGCAAGATACTAATTGGCTCAGGGGTGCAACGAATTTATAGGCAGCATGCGTTATCGAGATATGTTGGGCATAAAGATGTAAGCACTACCGTACACAGCTACCTGCATTTTGTCGATGATATCGCTAGCGCTTATGCGGAGATGACACCAGTGCCAAACCTGAAGCTTAGTGAGATATCAAAAATTTCAGGGATGAAGGAGAGCACACTAAGAAACAGGCTCAGGAATAATAAGGAAATCGATGTAAAAAGCTATAAGCCTATGGACGTACTCCGGACAATACAAATAAGGGAGGAGATAAAGAAATACCAATATAAGTTGGCGAAGTTTACATATGGATTTGAATTTGCGCATCCGAAACGACTGGAGGTTCTTGTTTCATGGCATCGTGCATTACTTGAACATGGGGCGATGGGGGATTCAATTGAGGCTGCGGGATATCTTTATTGTATAGATGCAGAAACCATGCAGAAGGTGGTAAGCATTGCCCAGCGTGTCAATATTGAGACATATTTTGGTGGGTACTTTCATAGCAGCAATAGTCATGGCAGAAGGCTAAAGAGCCTCAACGAGCGGTACGCACATGACTTGGATCTGGTCATAAGTAGCGTTGAAGAACTGTATAGTGGTGAAGCATCACGAAAAATACTGTTGCGGGCTGTGGGTGTGTGGATGCGGTGTTATAGGAAGGATGAAAAGGGCGAGTGTTTAGTTATTACAAATAAGGAAGATCTTAAGTCTATATTAGACTTGGCTGAATCAATAGGTATTGGCTCAGACAGTTTCGTAGCAGAGAAGCACGAACGCTTCTTCGAATTATGTTCTGAGATGGAATATGACGAGAGGATGTCTTTAGCTGATGCCATTGAACTTGGTGTCAAATCTGTAAGGAAAGCAATTATACGAACGATGGATAGAGGTGAGGGTATTGTGCGTTATGATTTTCTTCGACTAAGTACCAAAAGATTAGAAGGGATTCGTAATCACACAAAATCAATTAAAACGTTAAGTTATGCTTTACATATGGCAGCAGTGCTTGAGGAGTGTGCATAATAGTATTGATTATTTAGACATGGAAATAACAGGCTACTTGATGGTCAATGATGAGGCTGTTCGTTGTTTGTAGTTGTCACTTATTTTCATATTGTTTATTAATATGAAAGTTTCTTACCCAAATATGGTTGACACCTTCATGTTTTTTCCAAATTGAGTTGAAAGATATAATAAATGACTATATAGGTATGACTATCTCGACGGATGTGGCATGGGGTAGTGAAATGAAATCTAGTGAATATCGTAAAAAATTCTCAAAGGATGTTCTTGAGACAGATGTTATATTTGACTGTGTAAACCAGAACAGCACGGGCATGAACTTGTTTCCACTTGAACAGATGGAAATGATATTTGATGAGTCAAACGAAAGCGCGAGTTTGTTTTGTGTAGAACGAGATGCTTCGCGGGAAAAAGTAGACTTCAACATGAGTGACGATGATATTAGCGAACAAAATTCTTATTACAATGCGGCAAAAGTCCCGTTAAAGGTGATGTGTTATGCGCTGCACCAAGAATATGCTGACATAGAATTTCGAGTTGAGAGGAACACAAATAATAACTCGAACAAGGGAAGTAGGGCCTTAGTGGATAGGCTTCAGTTGTTGGCTGTATCTGAACGTGGGGAGCCGATTGATCTTGATCGAATGCTGGATGTTCGTTCAACAGTTAATTCATTAATTGATGAAATAAATAGCTTGATATTACAGATAAACAGTACGGTCGATGTGAAAGATATTTCGTCGGTTATATTGTGTGCAGAGCATGAACGAGAAGGAAGGACAAATGCGGTGCCATATAAAACACGCGGTGCGGCAGAATTTGTATATGCATACTTTAATACCGGGAAAGCGATAAGAAGAAGGTTGTTAAGACTTCGCCTTGGTAGTGAGGTGCGTGAACTAAAAGAGGCAAAATCACCAACACACAAGATAGAATATAGTGCAAGCCCTCATGTGATTATTGGAAGTTTGGTCCCAGAATCTATTTCTAGGAATATATATATTTTAAAGGGGCACTACGCTGCCAATGATGATTTAAACGGCTCAGGTGAAGTCTTCAATCATGAGGTGTTTCTATCAGAAAAGCAGAGAAAGAATAGTGAACTGCTAGATCGGTTGACCTCAATGAGTCATTCACAAAGTGTCGAGGTAACGGTGTATCCAGTCCAGCCCTATGTCTGCATCACTGGGGTGCGCTCAAAAAAACTGGCGCTCGTTGACATCAAGGCGAATGTATAAGATGAACCACCTATGCGGTGGCTCATGACAACCGGGAAGGGAATCTATACAAACCTTCCCACCTCTGCAGGGGGCATGGTTGGTGGGTCGAAAAAACTCGTGGTAGATTGGTGGTAGATGGCAAGGAATGATCTGCGACAGAAAGTTTTAATTCGGCATTGCTTTAAGCGGCGTCCAGATTGATTTTCTGGACTTTACCAAGCTTGAGATGCTTTTTTGCTTGCCATAAATCATAAGCGTCCTGCATAGATAGCCAGCTTTCCGGACTTCGACCGAGAGCCTTTGAAAGCCGTAGCGCCATTTCAGGGCTGATACCGCTTTGTGCTTTTAGCACCCTGTTGAGAGTCGATGCGGCTACGTTCAGCTGGCCGGCCAAGTATCGACAACTCAAGTCAAAAGGTTCCATATAGGTCGCCTGAATGAACTCGCCAGGATGAGGGGGGTTATGCATAGCCATTAGTGATAATCCTCGTAGTTGACGATATAACAGTTGCCATCTGAAAACTCAAAAGTAATGCGCCAATTCGCGTT
>JBDLJH010000014.1:0-85202 GCA_039714395.1 Pseudomonadota bacterium
TCAGCTTAATCCTGACTTACCACTATAAACCAACTGCTCCCCTAGGTTCACCGGCACTATCAAGTATGCCACCGCGCCTACCTCCTCACGATTGAGAACTCTCACCTCCCCCCCGTGCAGCTGTGCCACTTCTTTCACAAAGCTGAGGCCAAGCCCACTACTACGCGCCGCACTATCGGGACGAGGCAGAGAGTAGAAGCGGTCGAATACTCTCTCTATTGCATAATCGGGAATGCCTGGACCCTGGTCAGCAATGGTGATTTCACAACGGTCTTCATGGATGCGGATGGCGATCAAGATCATGCCACCCTGTGGGCTAAAGGCGATGGCGTTGTCGATAAGATTGCTGAGTGCCTGTTGAATCAAAAAGCGTTCGCCCTGTATCGAGAGTGCATCCAGAAAGTCAGTTTCGATTTTCAATTCCTTCTGCTGTAGCATCGGCTGTTTGTCGTTGCAGAGCTGTTGCAGCAGCGCAGTGATATCAATAGTTTCAACCTGCTCCAGTCCCTGGCGTTTCTCCAGCGCAGCGAGTCCAAGCAGTTGCTCTACCACCTGATGCAGACGTTGCGATTCGTTGCGTATGTTGTCGATAAAGCGTTTGCGGTCTTCCAGCGCCATCTCCTCATCCAGTAACTCTGCTGCGCCCTGAATCGCAGCCAGCGGGCTCTTTAACTCATGGGTCAGGGTGTGCAGGTAATTCTCCACATAATCCTTGCCTTCCAGTTCGCTACGCATTGCCTCCATCGCCCCGGCCAGCTGCGCCAGCTCCTTCTCACGCAGCCGCGGCACACTCACGCGTTTACCCTCTTGTACCGCACGGGCGTAGGCGGTGAGCTGACGAATAGAGAAGGTGAGCCAGTAGGTGATCAGCAGACCGAGCGCAATGGCCCCGAGAAGTAGCAATACTCCCTTCTCCTCGATGTTACGTATCGCCCGCTCAACAAAAGGCTGTACCACAACACTAGGCTTGGCCACGGTGAGCACACCAATGATCTGCCCCTCATGTTTAATCGGTGCGGCGACATACATCACACTGCTGTACTCATCCTGTGGGTCTTCACGGGTAGTGCGCGCACCATACTCACCACGCAGGGTGAGGTAGACATCGTTCCAGCGTGAGTAGTCCTGACCCACATCACGGCCACGTGAGTCGTAAAGGACGATACCTTTTTTATCAGTAATGTAGACGATGAGGTTGGGATCACGCTTTTTCAAAAACCAGATCCGCGCCTCGAGTCGGCGCTCGGCAAAGGCAGCCATTGCCGCGGCGAAATCACCATCGGTCACCGAATCTGTCGCCACCTCCTCACTCACCATCTCCGCCAGCAGGTTACCACTGTCTACCAGCACCTCTTCCAGCGACTGGCGCATACCTGGCACCAGCTCGGCGGTGAAGGTGCGCATCACGAACCAGACGGCAAAACCGAGCAGCAGAAAATAACCTAGAAAGATGCGAACGCTAAGATTCACGTACCGAACCACTAATGCTGTAACCCATGCCGCGATGGGTCTTAATCAGATCGGCATCATCGCGAACCGCACGCAACTTGGCACGCAGGGTCTTAATGTGGGTATCGACTACCCGCTCCAGACTCTCCTCCGGTTCGCTCCACACCTGATCCATGATCTGGGTGCGCGAGAAGATACGCTCAGGCTGCTGCAACAGGGTCTCCAAAACAAGGTACTCATAGCGGGTAAGATCGAGCCAGCTATCATAAAAGCGAATGCGTGCCCGTGCGGCATCGATCTCAAAGATCTCATCACCGGTTGCTGCGTTCGTACCACTGACAGCGGTACGCTTGAGGATCGCCTTCACCCGCGCCGCCAACTCACGAGGACTAAATGGCTTACCCACATAATCATCGGCCCCGATCTCCAGACCAACGATGCGATCCACCTCCTCGTTACGTGCGGTAAGAAAGATAATGGGGAGTTCGGAGAAGCGGCGAATCGTTTTGCAGAACTCAAAACCATTTCCATCGGGTAACCCTACATCGAGGATCAGAAGGGCGGTATCTTCATGCTGGTGCAACCACTCTATCCCCTCACCACCGAGACGATGCCACTCGGTGGCAAAGCCCTCACTCTTCAGGGCATAGATCACGGTATCGGCAATTGCCGCCTCGTCCTCAATTAACAGTATGGTTTGCACGTCCCTTTTCGCCCCGTCTATAGATTCTTGAGATACTGCTCTACTGACTCGACCACGCCGATCTCACCAGCCTGAATCGCCTGAAGATATTTTTTTCGCCACGGCCCCACGTGCACACGGGCCTCGATAAATTCACGGAAAATGACCCGCGTTAATGCGCCACCTTCATCAAAAAAGCCGCTACGTTCAAAATCGGCAATCGCGCGTTCACGGTCATAAGCGACACGTACACTATCTGCCTTCCACCGACCTTGTTGAAATTGCAGCTGCACATAGGCGGCACGTTCGTCATGGTCAAAAGGCTGACCCACCGATCCAGTATTCACCACCAGATTACCATTGTGGTAACGGCTAAAGGCACGATGGGTGTGCGAGCCAATAAACAGGTCGCGCGGGTCACCCAGCCGCTCGATCAAATCCTCCCCCTCGGTCTCCGGCGAGATACCGTGGCGATCACCCTTTCGTGAGCCGTGGGTCACATGCAGGCTACCTCCGTCCAGTTCGGTGAGATCGAGGTGATCATCCCAGTTTGCGATCGCTTCAATCTGTTTGCCTAGCTGGCGCAACGCCAGGTGGGCAAAACGATCTATCTCATGGGTGGGACTGCCGGGATCGGGGCCGTGCTCGGCACAACGCAGCAACCAGTTTTCGTGGTTGCCGCGCAGAAAGCGTGCACCAGACTGCTCGCGTTGCAGTAGCTGCAACACATCCAGACTACAGGGGCCGCGATTGACCAGGTCACCATTAACAATCACCTCGTCGGGCTGCCAGCGTGCAATATCCTCCAGCACCGCCTCCAACGCTGGGACATTACCGTGGACATCGGAAAGGACTGCGATTTTCATGGATCTATTAAACCGTTCGCACCCACTAAACACAACAGACAAAAGGTGTGGTTTTCCACGACCTTGCAGGTATTCACCCGGAGACCCACAATAGATGGTCTCACCCACAATAAAGACTCCACCCCGATGGCCAACGACAGCATCAAGATCAAAGGCGCACGCCAGAACAACCTGAAGAACCTCGACCTGGAGCTGCCGCTGGGTGAGCTAATCGTCGTTACCGGGGTCTCCGGCTCAGGTAAGTCCTCACTCGCCTTCGACACGGTCTACGCCGAGGGGCAGCGCCGCTACGTCGAGACCTTTTCCCCCTACGCCCGACAGTTCCTCGACCGCATGGATCGCCCGCAGGTGGAGAGCATCGAGGGGATCCCACCGGCCATCGCCATCGACCAGACCAACCCGGTGCGCACCTCACGCTCCACCGTCGGCACCATGACCGAGCTGAATGATCACCTCAAGCTACTCTTCGCCCGCGCCGCGACACTCTACTGCCACGGCTGCGGACGCGAGGTGCAACGTGATACCCCGGACGGCATCTATAAGTTATTGATGGCCGAGGCCGGCAAAGAACAACCACGGCTGGTGATCACCTTCAGCATCGAGGTACCGCATAACTTCACCGCAGATGAAATAAAGAAGGTGCTGGAGCAGCAGGGCTACACCCGCCTCCATGCGGAACATGACCATACTATTGAGGTAGTGCAGGATCGCCTACGCCTCACCACCGACAACCGTGGCCGTCTGATAGAGGCCGTTGAGACCGCCCTGGAGAAGGGACACGGAAAAATGGCGGTCTATCCGCTGAACGAAGACCGTGAGCCCGGTCAGCCATGGAAATTCTCATCCGATCTGCACTGCGCCAGTTGCGACATTCATTATAAGGAACCGCAACCAAATCTATTTTCATTTAACTCCGCCCTCGGCGCCTGCGACACCTGTCGCGGCTTCGGTCGCACCATCGGCATCGACTGGAATTTAGTGATCCCAGATGAGTCGCTGTCGCTGCGTGAAGGGGCAATCAAGCCCTTCCGCAGCGGCTACTCGATGGAGTGCCAGGAAGACCTGCTGCGCTACGGACGCAAGCTCAAGTTCGACCTCGATACCCCATGGGGAGACCTCGATGAAAAAACAAAACGCTGGGTAATTGACGGCGAAGGCCCCTGGGATGGTAAGAGCTGGTACGGGGTGCAGGAGTATTTCAACTTTCTGGAGAGCAAGGCCTACAAGATGCACATCCGCATCATGCTCTCCAAGTACCGCAGCTATGATGTCTGCCCCAGCTGTAACGGTGCACGACTCAAGGATGAGGTGTTCGATTTTCGCATAGGCAACAAACAGGAGGCCGATGCTGTGCTGGCCTCTGCGGAGCGTTTTCGCAGTACCGCTGTCACCATGGACACGGCAATATATAAAGCTCTTCCGGGCCTCAACCTGTTCGATGTGATGCAGCTGCCACTGGAGCAGGTACAACGCTTTTTCGACAAGCTGTTCAGTAAACGCAAAAAATCAGCCGATGAATTTGATCTGTTACTCGAGGAGATCCGCTCACGGCTGAAATATCTTGGTGACGTCGGCCTCGGTTACCTCACTCTGGATCGCCAGTCTCGTACCCTGTCCGGCGGTGAGGTGCAGCGCATCAACCTCACCACTGCGCTGGGTACCTCGCTGGTCAACACGTTGTTCGTGCTGGACGAACCGAGTATCGGCCTGCATCCGCGCGACATCGAACGTATTAACGGTGTGCTCACCCGACTGCGTGATGCCGGCAATTCATTATTGGTAGTCGAGCATGACCCGCAGATCATGTTACGGGCCGATCGCATCCTGGACATCGGTCCCGGTCCCGGTGAGCGCGGCGGTGAGATCGTCTTCTATGGGACTCCACAACAGCTGGTAGGAGCGGCTACGCCGCGAAACCGTGCCGGCTCAAGCAGATCGAGGCATAGCCGCTCCTACAGTAATCCTAAGAATTCGCTCACCGCGAGCTACCTCAACGGCAAAGCACAGGTTGGCGAAGCAAACGAGAGCAACCCACCCGATGAGACCACCCGTTATCTCGAGATCATCGGTGCCAGCGAACACAACCTGAAAAATATCGACGTGCGTATTCCACTCGGCCACATGGTCACCCTCACCGGTGTCTCCGGCTCTGGCAAATCGACCCTGGTGCAGGATGTGCTGTTCAACGCCCTCTCCAAACTAAAGGGCAGGCCGGAGGAGATCCCCGGTGCACACAGGGCGATCACTGGTGACGATCTGATCGATGATGTGGTGTTACTGGATCAGGCCCCGATTGGAAAGTCTTCACGCTCCAACCCGGTAAGTTATGTCGGCGCCTGGGATGCAATCCGCAAACGCCTCGCCAATGCTCAACTATCCAGAGAGCGCGGCTACAAGCCGGGCACATTCAGTTTCAACGCCGGTAACGGCCGCTGTCCCAGCTGTAACGGCTCAGGTTTCGAGCATGTCGAGATGCAGTTTCTTAGCGACGTCTATCTGCGCTGTCCCGACTGTAATGGCCGACGCTACCGCAACGAAATCCTGGAAGTAAAACTCGATGGGAAATCGGTGGCCGATATTCTGCAATTAACCGTCAGCGAGGCACTGCAGTTTTTCGAGGGTGAAAAGGATATCCACAAGGTACTTGAACCGTTACAGGCTGTCGGGCTCTCCTACCTGCGACTCGGCCAGCCGGTACCCACCCTCTCCGGTGGTGAGGCGCAACGACTCAAGCTGGCTGGTTATCTGGCAAAAAGCGGGAAAAAGAAAAAGGTGGGCGACAAATTACTGTTCCTGCTCGATGAACCGACTACCGGTCTGCACTTCGCCGACATCGCGGTACTGCTCAAGGCGCTGCGACGCCTATTGCGCGAAGGCCACTCTCTGCTAATAATCGAACACAATCTTGATGTCATCGCTGCCAGCGACTGGCTCATCGACCTCGGACCCGAGGGCGGTAATGGCGGCGGCCAACTGGTATGCGCAGGAACACCGGCACAGGTGGCTAAACACAAAACCAGTCACACCGGCAGGGCACTACGTGATTACCGAGAAGTCTTTATCAATATAAGCGAGGTTCCAACCCGGCAGGCCACCGCACGCAAGAGCAACACAACATCCAGGGCCATCGAAATTGTTCACGCCCGTGAACACAACCTGAAAAATGTCTCACTCGAAATACCGCGTGAGAAGTTCACCGTGATCACCGGTGTCTCCGGTTCGGGTAAATCGACCATCGCCTTCGATATTCTTTTCAATGAAGGTCAACGCCGTTACCTCGAATCACTCAACGCCTACGCCCGCCAGTTCGTACAACCCGCCTCGCGTCCGGATGTGGACGCGGTGTTCGGCATTCCTCCCACGGTCGCCATCGAACAGCGCACCAGTCGTGGTGGCCGTAAAAGTACCGTCGGCACGCTTACCGAGATCCACCACTTTCTGCGCCTGTTATTTGTAAAGCTCGGTGTGCAATATTGCCCCGAGTGCCAGGTACCGATTGAGCCGCAGTCACGAGAGGCCATTCTCGCCCACTTACTATCGACCTATCGCAACAAAAGGATCGCCCTGCTGGCACCGCTGGTGATCAATCGCAAAGGCATCTACAAAGAGCTGGCACAGTGGGCCGACCGCAAGGGATATCCACTGCTGCGTGTTGACGGCGAACCGCTCCCTACCGCCGACTGGCCGGTGCTGGATCGCTACCACGAACACAATATCGACCTGCCGGCGGGGGAAATTATTATCAAGCCTGAGAATGAGGCCGAGCTACGCCAGCTGCTCGGTGAAGCCCTCGACCACGGCAAAGGTACGGTACGTGTCGCGTTGGTAAAACGTGGTGGTAGCTGGGGCGAGGAGCAGCACTTCTCCACCCACCGCACCTGCCCCAGTTGCGGACTCGGATTCGAGGAGCCCGATCCACGTCTCTTCTCCTATAACTCCAAGCACGGCTGGTGCGAAAGCTGCTATGGCACCGGTACCGTACTGCCCGGCTTCGATGACGAGCAATCAGGCGAAGAGGGCGAATGGCTAGACAACGAAGCAGAACCTGAAACCTGCCCCAGCTGCGAGGGCGCACGCCTCAACAACGAGGCACTGGCTGTCTACTTTCACGACTGGAATATCGCCGAGTATGCCGCCTGCCCGGTGGGCGAGGCGCTGCCAATTTTCAATGATCTGCAACTCAATAAACGGGAGCAGGCCATCGGACAGGATGTCATCAGCGAAATCATTTCACGTCTTGAATTTCTTAAAGAGGTGGGGCTTAACTACCTCACTCTGGATCGCGCCGCACCTACCCTCTCTGGTGGTGAGGCACAACGTATTCGTCTTGCCTCACAGCTGGGCTCCAACCTGCGCGGCGTCTGCTACATCCTCGATGAGCCGACCATCGGCCTGCATCCACGAGACAACACCCTGCTACTGGGCACGCTAAAAAAACTCGAGGGCAAGGGCAACACCATCGTCGTGGTCGAACACGACGAGGAGACCATCCGTAGTGCCGAGCATGTGATCGATATCGGTCCCGGCGCCGGTATTCGGGGCGGTGAGGTAATCCACACCGGAAGCGTCAAACAGCTGATGAAGAATAAACGTTCACTGACCGGACAGTTCCTGGCCCAGCCACTCAAGCACCCACTGTTCGAACAACGAGAAGAACAGAAAGAAAATGTGCTGCAAGTTCGCGCTGCAGCGCTGAATAATCTAAAACAGATCGACGTCGATATTCCACTACAGCGACTGGTCTGCGTCAGTGGCGTCTCCGGCTCAGGTAAATCCACCCTGGTGCGCGAGGTGGTCGCAAAGAGTCTGAAAAACCTCATTAGCCGAGGAAACAAAAAGGGACGCATAGCAGGCGAACACTATCACGGCTGCGGTAAGATTGACGGCTGGCAATCCATCGAACGTGTGCTGGAGGTAGACCAGACCCCCATCGGAAAAACACCGCGCTCCTGCCCTGCTACCTACGTCGGTTTCTGGGATGAGATCCGCAAGCTTTACGCCCAGACCGAAGATGCCCGCATCCACGGCTGGAAGGCGGGGCGATTCTCTTTTAACACCAGTGGCGGCAGCTGCGAGACCTGTAAAGGTCAGGGTATGACCCGCGTCGAGATGAGTTTTCTTCCCGATGTAAAGACCCTCTGCGAATCCTGCCACGGTGCACGGTTCAACCCGGAAACCCTGGCCTTAAAGTATCGCAACAAGTCGATTGGTGACGTACTCGCGATGAACGTCGACGAGGCGGTGGGGTTCTTCGAACACCACCCGAAAATCCACCACCCGCTGCAACTGCTACAGGATGTCGGCCTCGGCTACCTGACACTAGGTCAGCAGAGCCCCACCCTCTCCGGCGGCGAGGCGCAACGCATCAAACTGGTAACGGAGCTGTCCAAGGCCCGACCCAACGCCCGCACCTTCACTTCCACCCTGTATGTACTGGATGAACCGACCGTTGGCCTGCATATGGCTGATGTAGAAAAATTGATTCGTGTACTGCATCGTCTGGTCGACGCCGGTCACTCAGTAATCGTCATCGAACATAATCTGGATGTCCTCGCCGAGGCCGACTGGTGTCTCGATATCGGCCCCGAGGGCGGCGATGGTGGAGGCGAAATTGTGGTAGAGGGTACACCCAGGACCATCATCAAGGCGTGGAAGCGTTCACCAACAGCCCGGGCCATGCGTGAACTATTCAGGTGATCGGCACTCCAACCGTTAGTGTCTATACGTTACAATCCCACGACAAAACCAAAAAAGAGGTTCTTCATCGCTCATGTACCGCCTGCTTGTAATGCTACTGCTATTTATCAGCCTACCGGCCCATGCACAGGAACGGGAGCAGCTCCACTTCCACCTCAGCTACAGTGGACTTCTCACGGGATTTATGTGGAAAGAACTGGCTGACGTAAACCTCACACTCCAGCCAGAGGAAACCACATTTCTCGATCAACCCGCTTCACGTATTGAGATGACCGTAAGTACGGAACATTACGGCTTCGCTGAATCATTTCATGCCTTGCGTTATCGCTGGGAGAGCATTCTGACCCCTGATCTACAGCGTATCCAGCTAGTTCGTGTTATCGACGAAGGTGACAGCAACAGTCACGATGTCTACTGGTATGACTGGTCAAAGGATCTCATTTCAGAATTCCGCAAGCGCAAACAGATCGATGTTAGCATCCCGATGTTTGATGATGAGGACGGGCCCAAACTGGAGTGGGAAAAAGACACCTTCAAGCGAACACCAAAATTTATCGATCCCTACCCGCCCGTAACAGAAAAGCTTGGTTACCTTATACAAAAAAAATATCATAAGGGAGTATTAAACGGCGATGCCATTGACCCTCTAACCATGTTGATGCGGCTGCGTCATCACGACTTCCATGGTGAAAATACGATTTTGCTGAATATTATTAATGAGGAAAGCCTGGAACCCTACCTTGCCCGCCTTAGCGGCACAGCAGAGCTACAATTCAACGGCTGTACTGAACAGGCAATTAAGATTGAGATCCGCCGCAGCAACCATAATGGCGAAGACGGGGTAATGCATATGTGGTTAAGCGATGATGCGAGACGTCTGCCACTACGCATTGATGTCGATGCACCACTGGGAAGCCTGCACATTGAATTGCAACAGGTACTACCCACAACACTCAGCAACAGTTGCAATGGGAATACGGGGCAGGAGAGGAATCAACTACTGAGTGATATCGACTGATCGTGTTTCACCCCTCAGCAAAGCCGGTTAATCCCCTGATTTAGCCACATTGCCACCGCGTGGTGGATGACGGCGTTTGGGTTTGGTATTACCGGGGTTGCCGCCATTGTCCGACTTTTTCGGTGCACCGCCCTGTGGTCGATTACCGCGGCCGGCATATTTCACTTTGGGCTTTTTGGGCTTTTTCGGTTTCTTCGGCTTGTTGCCACCAGGCTTGAGGCGGGTTATCGATACATTGTGAGAGGGAACAAAACCCGGTTCCTGCTCACGCACCAGGGTCTGACGAATCAGGTTTTCGATACCCGCGAGCAACTTCACCTCATCGGCACTAACCAGTGAAAAGGCTTCGCCCTCACTACCTGCACGACCAGTGCGACCGATGCGATGCACGTAGTCCTCTGGCACATTGGGCAGTTCAAAATTGACCACGTGGGGCAACTCCACAATGTCGATACCGCGTGCGGCAATATCGGTGGCCACCAGCACGCGTACCTTGCCCGATTTAAAGTCGGCCAGTGCCCGGGTACGTGCACCCTGACTCTTATTACCGTGGATCGCCGCAGCACCTACGCCATCTCTCTCCAGTTTCTGTGCCAGACGATTGGCCCCGTGCTTGGTACGGGTAAAGACCAGCACCTGATCCCAGCCGTTATCACGCACCAGGTGGCTAAGCAGCGCCGATTTCTTGTCCTTATCTACCTCATAGACTGACTGTTTTACCGTCTTCGCCGCCGCATTGCGCGGGCTTACCGAAATCTCGACCGGATCGTTGAGCAGCCCCTGAGCCAGGGAGCGAATGTCACCCGAGAAGGTGGCGGAGAAGAGCAGATTTTGACGCTTCTTCGGCAGCAGTGCGAGGATCTTTTTGATATCGCGGATAAAACCCATGTCGAGCATGCGATCCGCCTCGTCCAGCACCAGGATCTCCAGATGGTCAAACCGCACCGCATTCTGGCTGTAGAGGTCAAGCAGTCGTCCCGGTGTCGCCACCAGCACATCAACACCTTTCCTCAACTTCTGCATCTGTGGATTGATCTTCACCCCGCCAAAGACCACGGTGGAATTGAGTGGCAGAAACTTACCGTAGGTGGCAACGCTATCGGCTACCTGTGCTGCCAGCTCGCGGGTAGGGGTCAGCACCAGCGCACGCGCCTGATTCGGCTTCGCCTTCTGCCCTGCCGATAGCAGTTGTAACAGCGGCAGGGTGAAACTGGCGGTCTTCCCGGTGCCAGTCTGCGCCGCCGCCATCACATCGTGGCCCTGCAACACGGCGGGGATCCCCTGCTCCTGAATCGGCGAGGGTTTGTCGTAACCTTTCTCTTTAATAACACGTAGCAGCGGCTCGGAGAGGCCGAGGGTGGTAAATGGCATAGGGGGGGGCTCTTAATTCATGATGTCGCGGTGCACTATACACCGATTACTTTCCGACATCTTACTGCTGCGAGTGGTCAGACCGTTGACCCTTCAGACTTAAATAGAGTTGGGTAGTATTGGCGTTATTACTCTCAGCCATTGATGAGAAGAAGAGGACTTGCCTCTGCGGATCCCAGTGTACCGCAACACTCTCCTGCGAATGGGCCGAAGCGTAGGGGCTGGTAGCTATATACTCATCAACATCTTCCGCTGTAACGCCATCCTCAACTATTTTCCCCTTTAACTTCAACAGACGTATCAGGCCGTTGAGGTCGTGACTCCTAAGCATATAGGAGGGGTACATGGGCATGGCAATCGATAGCAAAATGGAATTCAAAGGGTTCTTAACGGTTTCCCATACACCGGGCTGCTTTTTCACCAGTTCCCTATGCAATAGTTTGAAACGCGTGGGTGGATTACCGTACGCATCGAGTAATGCAAACATATAACGGTATGAAATATTCAGGAAATGACGGTCCCTTCTCGGAAGCACCCCAAACGGATTCATACCTCCCCCCCCTATATCCTCATTAAATTCATTGTCTGAAGTATATTGCATCATACTTTTCTGAAATCTCAACTCACCTCTAAAAACCTCCCCAAAGCCACCTTCGCTTTCACTCAAAGTCGAAATTTCAGAAACTTCTTTCGCAACAATGGCTGCTTCATCTGACTCCATCAGCTGACCATATAGATGTAGATCGTTCGCCACCATTCTCATAGCGATAAACTTTAAAATTAAAGTATCCGCCTCGCTCAGTAGCATACGAGAAAAACGCAAATCTACTGCCAAGTCTTCCAGGGCCTCACCATGCTTACCGGAAAAAAACATTGAAGTAATAACGATATGCCGCAAACGCTGTACATTCGTAAGAGGCGAAAAATACGGGATAGAATTAATACCGACAGGTTCCACACGACGATAGTGCATAAGGTTACTTATTGCCAAATATCGCTCTAGCAATAAAATGTTGTCTCCCTGCGTAAGAACCTTATCCGCACTTCGGCGATATTCATCAAGACAGAACCTCTCCGTCACTTTACACCTGTCACCTAAGCCCACCGCTCTGATTCGCGCATCGTGATCGTAAGCCTCAGGCAGGTAACTCTCACTTGCATCCGGGTCATAGCGGTGGAGCTTATCCCCGGCCTGCACCATCCCATCAACCACCGCCTCCCCGTACTCCTGCATATCGACATCAGCAGGCGCATCCAGCCCCCACATCAGGTAGTAACTGTTCTGCTCTTTGGGAACGGTTATCGGCTCCGGCTTCAGCCACTCTTTTGCACCGGCCGATAGCTCCTCATCAGGCAGAAGATTAATCACCACCAGATAGATGACCGGCAGCAGCAGGATGAAAAGTACGATCTTGAGAAACTTGCGCATCAGTCTTCCTATATTGTTATTGATTTCCCTTCGTCGCATCATGACATACCAGCCCTTTCCCACCAAACCCGTCGCCAATAGGCTACATTTGTTCTAACATTGCACCTTCCACCCACAGAGGCAACACCGTGCACGATTTCATTCCGGGTCAACGCTGGATCAGCGATGCCGAACTGCAGATGGGCCTCGGCACCATCCTTACCACCGATCACCGCACCGTCACCGTACTCTTTCCCGCCAGTGGCGAGCAGCGGGTTTATGCCAAGCAGAGCGCACCGCTGACCCGTGTCCACTTTACCCAGGGGGATGAGGCCCAGTCACAGGAGGGATGGTCGCTCAGCGTCGATACCGTGGAAGAGCAGGATGGCCTGCTAACCTATGTTGGCAGACGTGACGATGACGGGATGCTAACGGTCCTGCCTGAGGGGGAGCTTAACGATCTGATTCAGCTCAACCGCCCCACCGAGCGCCTGTTTACCGGCCAACTTGATGCCGACAAATGGTTCGAACTGCGTTACGAGACACTGCAACAGCTTAACCGCCTCGGCCACTCGGACCTGCGCGGTCTCACCGGCGCACGCACCAGCCTGCTACCACACCAGCTCTATATCGCCCATGAAGTGGCCAATCGTTTCGCACCACGCGTTCTGCTGGCCGATGAAGTGGGCCTGGGCAAGACCATCGAGGCGGGACTGATCCTGCACCAGCAGCTTCTCACCGAACGGGCGCAACGCGTGCTCATCATCGTGCCGGAGAGCCTGACCCATCAGTGGCTGGTAGAGATGGTGCGCCGCTTCAACCTGCACTTCAGCATCTTTAACGAAGCGCGCTGTCAGGCGGTGGAACAGAGCGGCGAACAGGAGAACCCCTTCAATACCGCACAGCTGGTACTGTGCAGTCTCGACTTTCTACACCACAACCCGGCACGAATGCAGCAGACACTGGCCTGCGACTGGGACCTGCTGGTAGTTGATGAGGCACACCACCTGGAGTGGTCATCAGAGCAGCCCAGCATCGAATACCAGATGGTCGAACAGCTGGCACAACAGATACCCGGTGTACTGCTACTCACCGCCACCCCGGAGCAGCTCGGCAAGGCGAGCCACTTCGCCCGCCTGCGCCTGCTCGATGCGGATCGCTTTCACGACTTCGAGACCTTTATCGCCGAGGAGGCCGCCTACGAACCGGTGGCCAACGCCGTCGAAGAGCTACTCAACGATCAGCCGCTGGACGAGAAGGCTCGACAGGTGCTGATGGATTGCATCGATGAGGAGGACAACCGCCAATTGCTCGATGCACTACAACACCCTGAGGATACCGAAGTACGAGAAGCCGCCCGCGATGAGCTGGTCGCCCACCTGCTGGATCGTCACGGTACCGGCCGGGTGCTCTATCGCAACACCCGTGCCGCGGTGCAGGGTTTTCCGCAACGCCAGCTGCATGCCTACCCACTCACATTGCCCGTTGAATATGAAGAGACACTCGCCGTATTCCACGCCAGCGGCCTGCACGAACCGCAGCTACTGCTCTGCCCCGAACTGCTCTACCAGAGTGATGATGCGGCAGCCCATACCCCGTGGACACGCATTGACCCGCGTGTCGGCTGGCTCGCCGACAAGTTAAAGGCGCTGCGCGGTGAGAAGGTACTGGTAATTGCCGCCAGTGCCGACACCGCGATGGATCTCTCTGAATACCTGCGCATTACTACCGGCCTGCATGCCGCCGTATTCCATGAGGATATGAGCCTCATTGAACGTGACCGCGCCGCCGCCTACTTTGCCGACCAGGAGTTCGGCAGCCCGGTGCTGATCTGCTCGGAGATCGGCAGCGAGGGGCGAAACTTTCAGTTCGCCCACCATCTGATTTTATTTGATCTACCACTCAACCCCGACCTGCTGGAGCAGCGCATCGGTCGTCTCGACCGCATCGGCCAGAACGAGACCATCCAGATCCACGTGCCCTACCTGGAGCACAGTGGCCAGCAGCTAATGTACCGCTGGTATCACGAGGCACTGGGGGCCTTCGAGCAGACCTGCCCCGCCGGCCATAGCGTGTTTGTCCGCGTTGCCGAGCAGCTGATCGCCGCCCTGCACCATCCCGACACCGACGAGGCCACATTTAGCGCCATCATTGAGGCCAGCTATCGGCTGCACAGTGAGCTGAACGAGTCGTTACACCGAGGCCGCGACCGCCTGCTGGAGGTCAACTCCTGTCGTCCCCGTGTCGCCGAGCAACTACAGCAGCGTGCCGAGCAGGAAGATACCGACTCCAGCCTGCCCGATTACCTGGAGAAGGTCTTCGACTGCGTCGGCATCGACAGCGAGGCACACAGCGAAAATAGCACCGTGATCCGTCCCGGAGAGCAGATGCAGGTCAGTAGCCTCCCCGGCCTCAGCGAAGAGGGTATGACCTTCACCTGCGAGCGCAGCGTCGCTCTCGCCAATGAGGATATTCAGTTCCTCAGTTGGGACCACCCGCTCACCGCTACAGCAATGGACATCATGCTCAGCGGCGAACAAGGCAACAGCTCCATCACTGCTGTTAAGAGTGTTCGCATCAAACCCGGCACCCTGCTGCTCGAATGCCTGTTTCTTATCGAAAGCAGCGCCGCCTCCACACTGCATGCCAGCCGCTATCTGCCGCCTACCACCATCCGTGTGTTACTCGGTCAGAGTGGACGCAACCTGGCAGACAAACTCTCCCATGAGGAGATCAACCAGACCCGTGACAGACTCGACAAGCAGACTGCCAGCAAGGTAATCCGCGCCTACGAAAAAGAGCTGCGTCAGATGGTCGATAACGCCGAAGGCATCGCCAAACAACAGGCCCCCGAGATCATCGCCACCGCCCACCGCGGCACTGGCGAGTTACTCAGTCGTGAGATAGATCGACTGGAGGCGCTACGCAAGGTTAATCCCAACGTGCGTGAAGCCGAAGTGGAGTTCTTCCGTGAACAGTGGCGTGCACTGGATCAGGCACTGGATTCAGCAACGCCGAGGTTGGATGCGGTTAGAGTGATTGTGGCAACATAGGACAGCGTTAATCTACCGTCTAGCGTAAGGCCGCAAGCACATTTCTGACGAATAGATCATGCTGCCAGGCCTGCGGATAGCGGGTCTTTCCAAGACGTACAATTACCGCATCATGTGATGGCACAATTGTCACGAACTGTCCCTCGTGTCCAACCGCGTGAAAGGCATCTTCCGGCATGGCATCTCCTTTCCCTCGATATTCCTTCGGCAGCTGAAGCCAAAAGTGAGCACCGTAGGCTGCTTCTGGGTCGGATGGCGCTGGTGTGCGGGTGTACTGGACCCAGCCCTCGGGAAGAATACGCTTGCCATCCCATATGCCATCCTGCAAATACAACAGACCAAACCGGGCCCATTCACGTGCAGTCGCATACATAAAAGACGATCCCACAAAGGTACCGTGTGCATCGGTTTCCAGCACAGCACTGGTCATCCCCAGGGGCTCAAAAAGGGCCTCTCGTGGAAAATCGCCATATACCTCATTACCTAAAAGGTGACATAGAAATTCCGCAAGGATAATTGTGCTCCCACTCGAATACTGCCACCGGCTACCCGGCTCGGCTTCTAATGGCTTATTGGAAGCAAATGATGCCATGTCCCTTTCTCGCAATATCATATAACTTACATCAGCCAGTGGGTCTGCCATATCCTCGTTGAATGCAAGGCCACTACTCATGTGCAATAGATGTTCGAGAGTAATATTTCGGCGTGGGTCATCTGGTGCTTGCCAGTTCCGTGTGGTGATCGGGGAGCTTAATGTAAGGCGCCCCTCCTTAACCAGTATTCCCACGAGTGCGTTCATGACGCTTTTTGTCATTGACCAGCCAAGCTGAGGTGTATCGGGTCCGATTCCAGTCGCGTACCGCTCACCAACGATCTGACCTTTGTGTAAAACGATGATTGCGCGGGTACGCCCTGGATGTTGCGAATCAGGTTCCAAGAAGGCTGCATTCAGTACTGCTGTTAAGCGTGGATTATCGGCGTCACTTAATTTCAATGGTTCAACAGACTTATCTGCTTCAGGACGCATGTAACCCGTACTTTCTCGTTGTCCTCGTTTGCCGGCTTCCAATGCAATCGGTGCCACTATATTGGATACCAGGGCACACCCTGTCTTTTTTCTGTAACGGACTTTGCTTTCGGCAAAACCGTACAGGCTTGCCGTTGTGGTTTTTGCCACATTGTCGATAGATGCGTCAATGAATTGTAGTATGACTAGGTCGTCTACAGCCAAATCAACCAGTACAGCAGCGGTGTCGCGTTCAGCCACAAAAACCTCGGAGCACAACATCTTTGCCTTATAGGCTGTCCCCAAAGAAACTAGCCGTGCTCCATAACTCAGTACAGTTCCAATAACCAGAAGAAAAATAAAAGCCGTCACACTTATAGCTACCCCTTTGCGGCTAATTTTCTCCACTTTCCAGAACTCCTATGATTTACACGCAACGGACAGATACGTGACATTACTCCCTAAACATATCTGCTCTAACACAACGCAACACCTCATAGGGAAACTCCTCCTCCAGTGCCTCGAACACCGGCTTAAGTCGCTTGCCCCCTTCATTGTGTTCGATAGCAAAACGAATCGCCTCTAACTGATGCTCTTCCAGTGAGACCACCTCTTTTAATGGGACTTCATCACGCTCTATAGCCTTAGCCAGATGACTATATATCGTCGTCGCCTTAAGACCGCGTTGGGCGGCGATGGCCTCGGCGTTCATACCGAGACGGAACAGTTGCAGCGTCTCCTCCTCGGTGTCACTGTCCCCTCCCCCTTCGAGGTTGCGGTACTCGTTAAGCACGTCGAGGAAGGGCTCACCGTAGGCCTCCAGTTTTTTATCACCCACACCGGAGATGCCTGACATTTGCCCCAACGTTTCCGGACGGTTCTCCACCATCTCGGCAAGGGTCGCATCGTGAAAAATCATGTAAGCGGGGATGCCCTGTTCGTCGGCCAGTTGCTGGCGACGACTGCGTAGCGCCTCCCACAATTTTCCCTGCCCCTGATCGCTAAAACGATTGGTCTTGCGTTCGCGGCTCTTCGCCCTGGCCTTGCGTGAAGACTTGCGCAGATGCAACGGCTGCTCACCCCGCAGTACCGGGCGGCTCTCATCGGTGAGGTGCAGACCGCCGTGCCCTTCGAGATCTACGGCAAGCAGGCCACGGGCGATAAGCTGGCGGTAGAGGTCACTCCACTCTCTCTGGTTCAGCTCGTTGCCAATGCCGAAGGTACTTACCTTGTCATGGCCAAAACGGCGGATACGTTCATTCCCCTTGCCGAGTAATACCTCGACCAGATAGGTGACCCCAAAGCGCTGACCGGTACGATGAACACAGGAGAGCGCCTTGCGCGCGGCGGTAGTGGCATCCCAGGTTTTGGGCGGCTCCAGACAAGTATCACAGTTGCCACACGGCTCAGCCAACTCATCATCAAAATAGCGTAATAGCGCCTGGCGACGACAGGTGATCAGTTCACACAGACCAAGCATCGCATCAAGCTTGTGGTGCTCGATGCGTTTGATCTCCTCAGGGGCATCGGAGTTTGCCTGCATCTGTTTTAAGGTGATCACATCCTGCAGGCCGTAGACCATCCAGGCATCGGCAGGCAGGCCATCGCGGCCGGCACGCCCCGTCTCCTGATAGTAGGCCTCCAAACTCTTAGGTAGATTCAGGTGCGCGACGAAACGCACATCGGGCTTATCGATCCCCATACCAAAGGCGATGGTGGCAACGATGATCACCCCCTCCTCACGCAGGAAGCGTTCCTGATTTTTCTGCCGCCGCTGTGGCGTCAGACCGGCATGGTAGGGCAGTGCATTCACCCCCTTTGTCTTCAGCCAGGCGGCGGTCTCATCCACACGCTTACGTGACAGGCAATAGACGATGCCCGCCTCACCATCATGCTCATTGCGGATAAAGCGCAACAAGCGATCACGGGAGTTGCCGCTGTTCTCACTAATACGATAGCGAATATTGGGGCGGTCGAAGCCGCTGATAAACTGCTGCGCCTCACCGAGTGCCAGCCGTTCGATGATCTCGCGACGTGTGGCCGCATCAGCGGTGGCAGTCAGTGCAATGCGCGGGATCTGAGGAAAACGCTGATGCAGCACCGAGAGCTGCACATACTCGGGGCGGAAGTCATGCCCCCACTGGGAGACACAGTGCGCCTCATCGATGGCAAACAGGGCGACGGGAACACGTTCAATCAACTCCAGCATGCGAGGCATCATTAACCGCTCGGGGGCAACATAGAGCAGGTTCAGCTCTCCACGATGCAGCGCATCTTCTACCTCACGCACCTCATCAATACTGAGGGTAGAGTTAAGGAAGGCGGCACTGACCCCATTTTGGCGCAGGGCATCAACCTGATCCTGCATCAGGGCGATCAGTGGGGAGACGATAATGCCGACGCCCGGACGAGCCATGGAGGGTATTTGATAGCAAAGTGACTTGCCACCGCCGGTGGGCATTAGCACCAGCGCATCGCCACCACCGATCAGCTGCTCGACAATCGCCTGCTGTTGCAGGCGAAACGACTCGTAACCAAAAATGCTTTGCAGAATATGGAGGGCGGGGCTACCTGGGGAGTTTGTCTCGTTCATGGGGGTGGATCATTCCACAGCCACCCATCAGATGAAAGCCACGCGATACAATCGCGCTCTAATTAGCGGAGGCTATCTTCTCTTTGGGGATATAGCCGTTCAGTTTCGCCTGCTCGAACCAGTGCCTGGCTAGCTCAGCATTGGCTTCGGTACCGCGCCCCTCTTCATACATCATTGCAAGGTAATACTGCGCCTTAGCACTGCCCCTATTCGCCAGCTTGCTCTGGAACTCAAATACCGGCTTATTAAAATCGGCAGCCACTGCCTCTGTGGTGATAACGGCAAAAGGGAGTGAAGACAGCAGACAAATGGCTGCAACACGCTGGGTAAGGTTTTTCATTTTCAGGGGGGTAGTCATCATTCAATTCCTTGAATAGTGGTTATTGGTATACGTAGATAGTACACATATTCAGAATATAATAATACACTTATATACTGTATTTTCAAATCCCAATACTTAAGGCCCAAGCCACATCCAAATTACAACTCTATATTTGGAGATCCCCTGCTCACCTACAGCAAAATATGCAATGAAGCGTTGTGACGAACAACCCCGCCTTCACCCTTATACCTACCATCAATTCTCGATCCACACACAAATAGTACACCAAATCTGTAGGTTATAGCCTACATCACAACCCGTCGATGAATGACAGCAATCCCCAGTAAAACCCTCTACTATATTTGAGTTGTCTAGATGCAAACGTAACTCTCTAATACGAATATCAGAGCTACATGAAGCTAGACGTCAGGTAAAGGATGCCCGCGTGAACAGAGCCCGTACCCCGCAACAGCTCGTTGCCATCATGGCCTTTTCGGTCATCGGAGTATTGATGCTTACCATCTGGCTGCTCTATGAGGTCAGCCTGGAGCAGCAACGCCAGCGCCTGGTCGAGATAGCCCAAAACAATGCGCGCATGATTGAGGCCATCGCAGAGCATGAAGCTGGTGATGCCATCAACAAAGATGACGACAGTACCCTGGAACAGGTGACACGTGCTCATAGCACCTTTCAGGGCTTCGGCGACACTGGCGAGTTCATGGTGGCGAAGCTCAATGGAAGCAACATCAATTTTCTGCTCAGCCATCGCCATAACACGCTGGACAAGCCACAGGCCATCCCTTTTGACTCCCCCCGGGCCGAACCAATGCGTCGAGCCCTACAGCGCAAATCAGGTACCCTCATCGGATTAGACTCTCGTGGCAAATCGGTGTTAGCCGCCCACGAACCCATCGCCCACATGGGCTGGGGTATTGTCGCCAAAATCGATGTGGCCGAGATTAGAGCCCCCTTCATCAAAGCAGCCATGTTCTCCGCCCTGGCCGCCGTCATCATCATCTTGCTGGGAAGCTGGTTGATTTTGCGCCTAACCTCAGCAATAACTACAAAACTGCAGGAAGCTAAGGCACACCAACAGGATTTATTCGAGCTCTCCCCCATTGGCCTGGCGCTTTGCAACATGGATGGGGAGATGGTCAACATCAATCCAGCCTATGCCGAGATTCTCGGCCGCACGATCGAGGAGGCTCTCACGCTCAGTTACTGGGATATCACACCGATAAAATATAAGGCCAAGGAAGACGAGCAACTACAGCAGTTGCTCAAGACCGGTCACTACGGCCCCTACGAGAAGGAGTATATCCACAAAGAGGGCTATCTGGTGCCGGTACGCCTCTCCGGCAAGATAATCGAAAGCCAGGGTAAACAGTACATCTGGTCCAGTATTGAGGACATCAGCGACAGGGTCTGTGCAGAAAAACGCCTGCACCAGGCGGCCACCATCTTCGAGAATACCGACGAAAGTATCATCATCACCGATGAGAACAATCGCATCACTATGGTCAACAGCGCCTTTAGTGAAATCACCGGTTATACCGAGGATGAGGCTCTGGGTCACAATCCACACCTACTATATTCAGGCAAACACGATAACGCCTTTTATGAGAACCTGTGGCGCCATCTGGAGAATGAAGACAGTTGGCGTGGCGAAATGTGGAACCGATGCAAAGATGGCAGCATCATTCCCGTATGGCAGCAAATAGCGGTTATCCGTAACAATTCGGGGGGAATCAGCAACTACGTCTCCATCTTCAGTGATATCAGCGAACTCAAAGCGGTGGAGCAACAATTGGCTCACTTGGCCCACCACGACGAACTCACCGGTCTGCCCAATCGCCTCTACTTCAAGGCGCAGGTAGAGAAGAGCCTGCAGTCAGCCAGGCGCAACCAGCACTTAATGGCGCTGCTTTACCTCGACCTTGACAGCTTCAAACAGATTAACGACAACTTTGGTCACGACATGGGTGATCTGGTTCTCAGGGAGATCGCTAATCGCCTAAAAACCTGTGTACGCGAAGAGGACACCGTCGCTCGCATGGGCGGGGATGAATTCATTATTATTCTTAATCAGGTCAAGAGCCCTGACGATGCCTCTCTAGTGGCCAGTAACATCGTTAAAGAGGTCACCCGTCCACTACATCTACCGCAGCACACTCTTATCCCTACCACTAGCATCGGCATCAGTATTTACCCCAACGACGCCGAATCTACCACCGGCCTACAAAAAGCAGCTGACCACGCTATGTATTTAGCAAAAGATGGGGGCAAAAACACCTATAAATTCTTTGCGCAACAGTAGTGGTCGCCCCTCATTCCTTGGCGTATACTCAATTTCGGGTGGTTAGCGATGGCGGTTATTTGAAATCTACATCAAGACATCCCAACCAAGATGTCGCACGTATTGCAGACGTTTATTTCAGTTTAGAAAAAAAGGTACAAGATCATGGCAACAGGAACAGTGAAATGGTTTAACGACGCTAAGGGCTTCGGCTTCATCACTCAGGATGACGGCGGCGCCGATGTATTCGCGCACTTCAGCGCGATTCAAGGTGGAGGCTTCAAGTCTCTCGCCGAGGGCCAGAAAGTCAGCTACGAAGTCGAGCAGGGACCTAAGGGGCTGCAAGCTGCCAACATCGTCCCTGAGTAATCGCCCTTCGTGATCCCAGAGAGCCCCGCCCCGTGCGGGGTTCTTTGTTTCTACAGTGTAAAACCCAAGAGAATCTGTATGGCCAAAGGACTCAACAAACACCGACAGCGTCTCGATGCCCTCAACACCTTCGGCAAAGACCTGGCTCGCCGAGCCAGGAGCCAGTGCGAGATGTGCGGCGCTTCTGGTACCACACTGCAGATTCATGAAGTGCCAAAGGTTGCCTCAGAGCCCGATTTTGACCACTGCATCCTGCTATGCGAAACCTGCAAAGATCAGCTGGACAAGCCAAAACGCATACAACCCGACCACTGGCGCTGCCTTAACAGTGCTGTGTGGAGCGAGGTAGCGGCAGTACAGGTAATGGCTGTCACTACACTCAAACATCTCAGAGATCAGCCCTGGGCCACCGAGTTACAGGAACAGCTCTACCTCAACCCAGAGGTAGAGGCGTGGCTAGCCGACCTCGACTAAACCCTAACCAACGACACAAGGCAGATGATGAAATACCGCATCCTTCCCGTGACTCACTACCAGCAAAACTGTTCGCTTATCTGGTGCGACACCAGTAAACAGGCAGCCCTTATCGACCCCGGCGGTGAACCTGAGCGACTGCTACAGGCGATAGATGAGGCGGGACTGCAACTGGAGATGATACTGCTCACCCACGGCCACATGGATCATGTGGGAGCCGTCACCGCGATCCTCGAGCAACGCTCAGTGAGCATTATCGGCCCCCACAAGGCCGACGCCTTCTGGCTGGAGATACTGCCACAACAGGCTGAGCACTTCGGCTTCCCAGCCACAGAGGCCTTCACCCCTACACGCTGGCTACATGACGGTGAGCAGATACAGCTTGGCGAGGTAACGCTGGAGGTACTACATACACCAGGCCATACCCCAGGCCATGTCGTCTTCTACTGCCGAAACGACAGTACCGCCTTTGTCGGTGACGTGCTATTTCAGGGCTCTATTGGTCGTACTGACTTTCCGCAGGGTGACCAAGAGGCCCTTCTTCACAGCATTCAACAGCGCCTTTTCCCCCTAGGCGACCAGGTCACCGTAGTACCGGGGCATGGCCCGAGTACCACCCTTGGAGAGGAACGACGTCACAACCCCTATCTGCAGGGATAGGCTCGGAATGTGAGCGGCACCACAGCAAAAACATCAAAAAACGATAGGCTAACAAACTGAGCAAGGGGGAAGTGATGGCGGTACTGGTTCAATACAAAAACGGTGTAGCGGGGATCAAGATCCCCATTATTCAAACGCCCCTGCGCATTGGTCGCCACGAAGATAACGACATCTGCATCGACGATGAACTGGCGAGCCGCGAGCACGCACTCATCGAACAGCTCAAGAGTGAGCAGGACGAAAGCCTCAGCAACTACGTGGTACGTGACCTCGACAGTACCAATGGCACTTCCGTCAACCACGAACAAATCAGCGCCCATCTGCTGGTAGAGGGCGACATGATTCGCATCGGCCAGGCCTTTTTCAAATACTCAGAGAGCGATCACCCGGAGCTGGAAGAAACCCGCATCATTAAAAAGACCATTATCCCCGGCCTCTTCTACACTACCGAGAAAGAGAAGGAAAAATAAAATCTATCTCCCCCTCCAATTTGTTTATATCTCTATAGCAAATACCCATTAGACAAAATCCCCTCTGACGCTACTCTAGCGCTCAGGATGAATACACACGTATCCACAAATCACATATATCCATAAATTAAGGAGACTCCCCATGAGACTGATTCTTTTAGGTGCACCCGGCGCTGGTAAAGGTACCGTTGCAAAAATGCTCACCGCCCTGGACGGCTCTGTTCAAATCTCCACCGGTGACATCCTGCGTGGCGCTGTAAAAGATGGCACCGAGCTGGGTAAAAAGGCCAAGGGCTTCATGGATGCTGGCGACCTGGTACCCGACGACCTGATCCTGAACATCATGGGTGAGCGTCTGCTCGAAGACGACTGTAAGGCCGGTTTCCTGCTCGACGGTTTTCCCCGCACCATCCCCCAGGCCGATGCCCTGAAGGGTATGCTGGCCAAGCTCAGCATCGAGCTCGACGCTGCGGTCAACCTCGACGTACCGCGTGATGTGATCCTCGATCGCCTCACCACCCGTCGTACCTGCTCCAACTCCGCCTGCCAGGAGATCTACAACATCAAATCCAAACCTACCAAGGTAGAAGGCGTATGCGACAAATGCGGCAGCCCTGTTATCCAGCGCGATGACGAGACCACAGAAGCCATCTCCAAGCGTCTCGACACCTTCAACGAGCAGACCGCCCCGCTGGTTGGCTTCTACGAAGGTGAAGGCCTGCTGTTGAATGTTAACGCCACCTCCAGTGACACCGTAGTTGACTCCATCAAGGCAAAAGTAGGTATCTAAGCGAACAAGTCCTGTTCGATAGAAAAGAGATGGGGCCTTACGGCCCCATTTTTGTTTATGCTGATTGTCGTCTATTCAAATCAAAAAGAATGGATATCTTCCACCACCAAAAACCGTATTGACTCCATTGTCCTCCCTATAACAACAGGCCTTTCACTGTCCCAACACTCCCCCTTCCTTCGCCAGACAGTTCAACCTTGCCCCCACACACTCCGCACGACAGGCGGCAGCCTTGATACCCGAATCATAGTGACGAATACCGCACCATTTGCTGCATACCTCAGCCTGAACGCCGCAGCTTGCCCACAGCGGGAGCGTTACCCCGGCGATGGCCGCAACAACAATAATCAATGTGATCAGTCTCTTCATACAAGCATACCCCTATTTCATAATCGCAATGGCTAAGCACAGAATAGCAGCTGACAGGCCCTATTAGGTACCCTACAGCCACTCCGGAAACGTGCATTAATTACCTCAATTCTCTTGTGGTGTTCGTTACTTAACAGGGGTATAGTCGATTCTGCTATAGATTATGGTGTAACTGTTTTGGTAGAAACCTCGGTGTTACCTCTGAAACTCGCGCTTCATGAACTGTATATAACTCTCGTTTTTATTGTATTAAAAGAAGGTTTAGTTTTATGGCTACAGGCACAGTTAAGTGGTTTAACGACTCAAAAGGTTTCGGTTTTCTCTCACAAAGCGACGGCGGTGATGATGTATTTGTTCACTTTAGCGCCGTTCAAGGCACAGGCTTCAAAAGCCTGGTCGAAGGTCAGGCGGTAAGCTTCGACATCGAGCAAGGCCCTAAGGGTCTGCAGGCGAGCAACGTCATACCCCAGTAAGCCCCTTGCGGTTTACCACAAAAAAACCCGCTTCTAGCGGGTTTTTTTTGTTTTAACAACCACAGTATCTACTGCTCATGCCAGTAGCTATATAGTCCAAGTACCGCCCCGGGTATCAGCTCTACCCACGACTCGTACTCATCATCATCCATCTCAGGCTCTTCATCACTGTTAAGCAAGGCCAGTTGCGCCATCGGTGCAAGCAGGCTCTCCTCTGCTTTGGGTAGCTTGTCCCATTCAGCCTGGCAAGTCTCAATGCCAAGCATAAAACCAAAACACCAACCCTCAAAGGCGACTACTGCCTCTCCCTCCTCCTCAACCTCGACCGCCAGCGGCTCAAAGTCGAGCCCCTCCTTGAGAGAGGCCTCAAGATCACTGTTCAGGCGTAACATCAATCCCTGCAGATGCTGCTGCTGGGCCTCATCGACAAATTCTGGCTCACCCCAGGCCATAACCATCCACTCGCTCTCTGGCATCAATTGCGGCCCAACCTGCAGAGCCGTAAGAAAGCCATGCACCTCATCTACCGAGAGCACCTCATCATCACAAGCATCAGAGAGCAAAAATGTATCGAGCTCAGCCAGCTCATCATCGTTCAGGGTAGAAATATCAAGTGACATGGTAGAACTCCGCAAAGGGGGAAAGCTGCGAGCATAACGGATAGTCGCCCATGACCCAAGAGGCGCGGCTTTCTAACGCACCCGCTCACAGGCAATCGGTTACAGGTTGATCATAAAAACCTTCGACCAAGAACCCAGCCGTTGGCAGTATTAAACTAGAGGAAAACCAAACAGCGCTTGCATCACAGGAGTTACCTCAAACTACGACTATCACCTTTGGGATACTCCATACGGTCGCTGGCTGAAACAGGTGAGTGTGATAGTGTAAGATGCAAACATGACAAGCAAGCCCTCATAGACAGGAGAACCGACAATGCTGGAAATTCCCTTCGCCTTTGAAATCGATGGAAAGGCCATCAACCCCACAGAACTTGATGACCCAAGGGAGAAAGAGCTGCTACAGGGTATCGTCGACTCTATCATCGATCGGGTAGAAGATATGAAGTGCCCGGTACACCATGAGCACCCGCGTTTTCTCTGTCATGGCGACACCATTGATGAGCTCTCACTAGAGGTAATAGGCTGCTGCGACAAACTGGTCGATATGGTGAAAGCGCGTATTGACCTGTAAACATCACTCAGCGACCCATCGTCACCTTACCCATACCTGATGGCTCGATACGTACCCCACCTAAAAGGGTGGTGGTGACTCAAACACCATCGCCTCTCCCGTTTGCGGATGACGGAATCCCAGGCTAGTAGCATGTAGCAACATACGCTCGGCCATCGCCAGCGCTTCACCTTTCGCATAAAGCGGATCACCGAGGATAGGGTGGCCCATCGACAACATGTGCACCCGCAGCTGATGCGAGCGCCCGGTAACAGGGCTAAGCAACAAACGGCTTCTTTTTTTACCTGTATCTAATAATTCCCAACCAGTGAGTGAAGGCTTGCCTTGCTCCATATCCACCTTCTGCCGCGGGCGATTTGGCCAGTCGCAGATCAATGGTAAATCCACCTCTCCTCGCTCCGATTCAACAGTGCCGTAAACCATTGCTATGTACTGCTTCGCTACCTCGCGCTGCTGGAATTGTATGCTCAGCGCCCGGTGTGCTGCCTTGTTTCGCGCCAGCACCATCAGCCCCGATGTCTCCCAATCGAGCCGGTGCACCACCAGCACCTCACCATGCTCCGCGCTCAAACGACTAACCAGACAATCCTGCTTTTCCGGCCCACGACCGGGCACGCTGAGCAACAACGTCGGCTTATCGACAACAAGGATATCCTCATCAGCATAGAACACAGGGATGGACATGGAGGAAGATTCAACTCTGTAGTAAACAAGCCGCACATTTTACCCTATCACTGTCGCTGCACCAGCCAATCTTCCAATAAGATGTTCACTACAACATGTATATAATCCGACGCATACCTGCACTGTGCAGTGGTGCCAACAGGCTATAGAAGGGTATGCGTCCGGTGCTAGTGCGACACACCTTTCGCCTGCAGCAGATCCGATACGGGAAGCTACCCGTGGTAATAGTCACGTTGACGATGACGCCACAAATTACGCAGATAACCATCGGCCACCACATAGGGAAGCTGCCCATGAGTCGCAGCAAACGCTTGCTTCAGGTAGCGATGCGACAGGTAAGGGAATTTGTGGTGTACCTCGTGATAGTTAACATTACTCCAAAGCCACTCGAGCAACGGAGAGGTTAGAATTACCCACCCACCCACCTCCTGCTGTACCTGGATTGACTCCCGCGAACCATCACCTTCATCACTCTCTTTTTCACGAACAATTGCCGGTAGACCGTAATGATCGGAGATAGCACGTACACCAAAGAACAGCGGCAAAGTCAGTAACATCGGTAACAGGGTATGCTCAAGCACCATCCCCGTTAGAGGAATGAGCAGAAAGTAACTCCCCATCGCAATGGAAAGATAAACCATATCCTTCAGTACAATGGCAGCGTAGCGCCGTTCAAACAGACGGGTAAAAAGATTAAC
This sequence comes from Pseudomonadota bacterium, assembly GCA_039714395.1. Classification (GTDB taxonomy): domain Bacteria; phylum Pseudomonadota; class Gammaproteobacteria; order Thiohalomonadales; family Thiohalomonadaceae; genus JAPHSX01. Next base: position 27,940 of record JBDLJH010000014.1, read on the forward strand.
AAGCAAGATACGATACTGCAGGAATAGGCCAATGAGTGAGCCTGCGGAGATCGCAAACAGGAGGTTATGGTTATGAAGAGGCTGTTCCGGATCCAATCCCCGTTGATGGGAAAATCGGTGATGAGCCAGATGAAACTGACGGTTAGCGTTGAAGGGGAGCAGAGAAAAAGCAGAGATTATCCCTCCCACCAATTCATTAAGCCACAGCCTCTTTAACAGTACCTTATGCACCGCATCATGGGCCAGCACTCCAAGTCCCTGTGCCGCCACGCTGGCCAATGAGCCACATAGCAGCAGCCAGCCCCACTTGGCCACCATCACTGCCCAGCCCGCCCCCACCAATTCATGCTGCAGTATCACCGCCCCGTAATGGCCTGCAAAAAAAGCACCGAATAGCAGTGAGAACAGCACCGCTATCTTGAACAAGTTTTGACCATTCGGAATTTCCTGTTGACCCGGTGTGGGCACTCCTTCGTATTGCATCACGCACCTTGTTTTTAGTAGTCCAATCAATAGCGATTATAACAGTTTGTCTCTCCCATATTAGTTAATGTTATCAGTTCACCATCGGGCAATAAAAATCAACTATCTACTATTAGCGAAACGAACTGAGATGAAAATACCAAATGATCATCTCATAGAAAAAGGGCGCAAATACTCGGGAGGTTCATCATAGTAGGGCTTATAGGCAGGAACAGCATACGTGACTGTCACTAAAACAATTTACAAGGCACTCATTTCACAAAAATATTTTCCCGGGAGAAAAACACAGCGACCACCCACTGACGCGATGGCTCGAGAAACAGGCTACACCCCGGCACTATTGGCGGTGGGGTAAAGCAGTGCCTCAATGCGGCCAAACAACTCGTTGTTGTCGAAGGGCTTTGCCAAAAATCCGTTGGCACCAATTTTCGCACCCCAGTACTCCTCCGTGGGCTGGGCATTGCCACTGATAATCAGCACCGGTAATTGGGCAATATCTGGGTCGCTATTTTTACGAATCGAGCGGGTCGCCTGAAAACCGCTAATACCCGGCATCACCACATCCATCAGCACCAGTGCGGGTCGATGTTTCTCAATTAAATCCAGGCCTGTCTCGCCATCATAAGCAGACAAGGTCTCATAACCCACTTTATGCAAGATCTTCGAAAGCATGACCTGAATGGTCTTGGAGTCATCAATAATAAGGATCTGGGTACCCGGATTGGGTTTGACTCGTTCTGTCTCGGCTAGTGGCTGCTCCACCGCTTCGGACTGCGACTCGCTATCCTTATCCTCACGCCCAAACAGACGATTTAAACCAAAACGTTTGATTTCCATGAAGCTACCCCGTAACGCATACCATGCTTTTACGGCAGGCCTGAACCCACCTTTATCTTTATAATTCAGAGTACGACTATACCCCATATCACGCATCACACCTAACTATAGATAGGCTAAGCTATGGGCATGCGAATCCTCTACCTGCTATTTCTACTACTACTCCAACAGCCCGCCACTGCCTCCAGCCTGAGCGAGGTGGAGGCGCTGCTTGGTGAGGACAAGGCCCCTGATGGGGTCGTGTTCGAGATACTTGAAGATGCGCAGGGATTACGCTGGGCAATTCCACAAATCATTAACTACAGCACACAACTACGGACACGTTTTAAGGCCCTGCCCATCGCTGTGATGAGCCATGGCCGCGAGGAGTTCGCACTACAACGCCATCGCCAAAGCGAATTCCCTGAGGTACACCTGGCAGTACAGAGCCTCAACCGGAAACAGGGTATCCTGGTACACGTATGCGCCACCCACGCCAGTTGGTACCAGGTAAACCCCGAAGACTTTCCAGACTATGTTGATGTAGCACCCAGCGGCCCAGCCCAGATTCAGGCCTATGAAGAGTTAGGCTACCAACCGATTGTGATTTCGAGGGATCCTGAGGGTACAGAAGCCCCCTAGAACGGTCAGGGGTACAGCCGCAACTCATTGAAAAAACATATAAATTCCCTAATTTCTGCGCAGCCAAGAGTGAAAGCTTCCAATTTCATCACCAAATAGCCAACTTTTTCACCAATCATTAGCCATTTTCAGGTAAAATGTCGCACTTTTCGTCGCGGGGGTACGGTCTTTAATTTTGACTGACCAGCGCGAACAGATGGCGAATAACGCTCCGCCCTGTGAATCCGGCACTGCTGTGAGTCACGCAGCAGCGCTTACACACTGAATTTTTAAACTTGACCAGAGTACGACTATGACTGAGCTATCTCACTACCGTAATATCGGCATCTTCGCCCACGTGGATGCGGGTAAGACCACCACCACCGAACGTATCCTGAAACTGACCGGTAAGGTTCATAAGACCGGTGAGGTTCACGATGGTGAAGCCACCACCGACTTCATGGACCAGGAGCGCGAGCGCGGCATCACCATCCAGTCCGCCGCTACCTCCTGTGAGTGGGACGGCCACCGCTTCAACATCATCGACACCCCCGGACACGTGGACTTCACCATCGAAGTTTACCGTTCACTGAAGGTGCTCGACGGCGGCGTTGGCGTATTCTGTGGCTCCGGCGGTGTTGAGCCCCAGTCAGAGACCAACTGGCGTTACGCCAACGAGTCTGAGGTGGCCCGTGTCATCCTGGTTAACAAGCTTGACCGCATGGGTGCCGACTTCTACCGCGTCGTCGATCAGATTGAAAATGTTCTCGCTGCCAACCCGCTGGTAATGGTGCTGCCTATCGGTATCGAAGATGACTTCGTCGGTGTTGTTGACCTGCTGACCCGCAAGGCGTGGGTATGGGACGACTCTGGCCAGCCTGAGAACTACGAGCTGCAGGACGTTCCTGCCGACATGGTCGACAAGGTCGAAGAGTGGCGCGAGAAGCTGATCGAGACTGCCGTTGAGCAGGACGACGACCTGATGGAAGCCTACCTGGAAGGCGAAGAGCCCTCCATGGAAGACCTCAAGCGCTGCATCCGCAAGGGTACCATCGCTCTGGACTTCTTCCCCACCTACTGTGGTTCTGCGTTCAAGAACAAGGGCATCCAGCCGGTACTCGACGCCGTAGTCGACTTCCTGCCCAGCCCCACCGAGGTGAAGCCGCAGCCTGAGACCGACGAAGAGGGTAATGAGACCGGTGAATTTGCCATCGTTGATGCCGAGCGTCCGTTCCGTGCCCTGGCATTCAAAATTATGGATGACCGCTTCGGTGCCCTCACCTTCACCCGCATCTACTCAGGTAAGATTCAAAAGGGTGACACCGTACTCAACACCTTCACCGGCAAGAACGAGCGTATCGGCCGTATCGTAGAGATGCACGCCGATGACCGTATCGAGCTTGACGGTGCCCAGGCCGGTGACATCGTTGCCTTTATCGGCCTAAAGAACACCCAGACAGGTCACACCCTGTGTGACCCGAAGAATCCGGGTACCCTCGAGCCGATGGTATTCCCTGATCCGGTCATCTCCATTGCCGTTGCCCCGAAAGATAAGGGCGGCGCCGAGAAGATGGGTATCGCCATCAACAAGATGATTCAGGAAGATCCCTCGTTCCGCGTTGAGACCGACGAGGACAGTGGCGAGACCATCCTGCGTGGTATGGGTGAGCTTCACCTCGACATCAAAATCGACATCCTCAAGCGTACCTTCGGCATCGACGTTAACGTCGGTAAGCCTCAGGTAGCCTACCGTGAGAGCGTGACCCAGCGCATCGAAGACAGCTACACCCACAAGAAACAGTCGGGTGGTTCCGGTCAGTTCGCCAAGATCGACTACATCTTCGAGCCTGGCGAGCAGAACACCGGCTTTACCTTCGAGTCCACCGTTACCGGTGGTAACGTACCTCGTGAATTCTGGCCAGCCATCCAGAAGGGCTTCAAATCCATGATGGATGAGGGCGTGCTCGCCGGCTTCCCAGTACTCGACGTTCACGTCAATCTGGTTGACGGTGGCTTCCACGCGGTTGACTCCTCTGCCGTGGCCTACGAGATCGCCGCCAGAAACGCCTTCCGCCAGACCATGCCCAAGGCCGGTGCCCAGCTGCTGGAGCCGATCATGAAGGTAGACGTCTTCACTCCGGATGATCACGTAGGTGACGTTATCGGTGACCTGAACCGTCGCCGCGGCATGATCCAGGGTCAGGACTCCGGCGCCACCGGCGTTCGTATCAAGGCTCAGTGCCCGCTTAGCGAAATGTTCGGCTACATCGGCGACCTGCGTACCATGACCTCCGGTCGTGGCCAGTTCTCCATGGAGTTCGACCACTACTCAGCGTGCCCGGCCAACGTTGCCGAGGCAGTCATCAAGGAGACTCAGGAGCGTAATGCCAAAAAGTAATCCTTGATATGATGGGGGAAATTCTCCCCCTCCTGATAAAAAAGCCCGAACTTTGTTCGGGCTTTTTTGTTTTTAGCCTCCCCATTTTTCTTTAAACAAGCTGCTAGAATAAGCTCTTGCTGATCACCCCTTTACCTAATAGCCGAGCAGAAACCATGCCCATCACTCACGCCATCGCCCACCAGTTGCGCCGAAACGCCGACCACCCCTCCCAGTTATCGCTGCGAGTAGACGAACTTGCTACTGAAGGGGCCAGCGAAGCATTGCTGGCCAAGCTCAAGGGCAGCTTTCTCGCCCGCATCAGCCGCGAACACGGCTCTTTTACTACTGAGAGTGATACAGCACTACTGCCCCGGCTGCTACAGCAGTTTCTCGATGACAAACTCGACTTCATCACCCTTAGCCGCGACTTCACCACCGCGCTACAGGCACAACTGGATGAGGCAAAAATCGAATTTGATGCCCACCTGCTGTTCTTTGTGGAAAAGTCCTTTGACCACCACCTGTTCACCCTCTTTGTCGCCCGCCAGAGCGAGTCTCTGACCGTTAACGACGAACTGGAGATCACCAGTAGTTACGCTATCGACAATGGTCCTAGCCTGTTTGGCATCAAGGTCGATCTCATCGAGTGGCGCGAGCGTAAGAACTACGCCTGTCTCTCACTCATTCCACCACGAGGCAATCCACCACTGACTGAGGCCTTCTATGCACTCACCGGTTTTAGCAACGGTATCGATAAAGAAGCGGCCACCCTCGCCTTCCTCGAAGGGGTCGAGGTCTTCGCCAAAGAGGTGCCGCAGGAGCAGCAGAAGGAGTACCGCGATCAGGTAGTGGGTTATTGTATGGAGCAGGAGGAGCAAGATGCCCCGGTCAAGCTGGAGGGGCTGGCAAAGTCGGTGGAGGGGATCAATCCCGATGAGTTTGTGCGCGTTGTCGCCCGTCACACCGCAGGGGAGAGTGATAACGAACGGGATCAGGAGCTGGTGATTGATCGGCGTAGTTTGAAACGTTACGTCAAATTCGCCGGTCGCGAGAAAGATCTGGCGATAAGCTTCTCCTCCTACCAGTTAAATGATCGGGTTCGCTATGATGCTGATAGCGATACTCTGCACATTAGCGGGCTTCCCGCCGCACTTAAAAAACAACTGCTTGGCCATATGAAGGGGGAGTAATCTCAACCTTCATCATGGCAGTCACGAACCTTCCGAGCATCTAGCGGTCTCTGTTCTGGCTGCCATTCAACAAATTAAACCCGAGGAAAACACCATGTCTAAACTCTCATTTCGAGAGCGTACCGGGGAGTGGATAGAATCCCGCAAGGTACAGTTTTTTATTATCGGCCTGATCATTATCAATGCCGCCATACTCGGCATGGAGACCTCATCCTCAATTATGGAACGGATGGGAAGTCAGTTAATCCTTGCCGACAAGATCATACTGGCTGTCTTTGTCTGTGAGATCGCAATAAAACTGTTCGCCTTCGGTGGTGGCTTTTTCAAACGCGCCTGGAATAACTTCGACTTTATTATCGTCGGCATCGCACTGGTTCCCGCCAGTGGCCCACTGGCCGTGCTACGGGCACTGCGTATTTTACGTGTATTACGCATGATCTCGATGGTGCCACGACTGCGTTTTGTGGTTGAGGCCCTGCTACACGCCGTTCCCGGCATAGCCTCTATAGCTGCCCTGATGATGATCGTCTTCTATGTCTTTGCGGTAATGGCCACCACCATATTTGGTGAACAATTTACGGAGTGGTTCGGCACCATAGGGGCCTCAATGTATACCCTGTTCCAGATAATGACTCTGGAGTCATGGTCGATGGGCATCGTGCGCCCGGTAATGGAAGTCTTCCCCCACGCCTGGCTCTACTTCATCCCCTTCATCCTCATCGCCACCTTCACCATGCTGAATCTGTTTATCGCTATCATCGTCGATACCATGCAGACCATGCATCAGGCCGATCATGAAGAAGATCGCGAGCATATCGAAGAAGTAGTGCATGAAGACGCCGGTGTGCTGGGGCGCGAAGTTCGATCATTGCGTGAGGAGATTCAACTGTTACGAGAGGAGCTGAAAGCGCGCGGCTAAGCCTCCCTGCAGAAACGAGCCAGCACCTGCTGCAATTTTTCCTGTTGCAGCGGTTTGACCAGGAAATCATTCATCCCCGCCTCAATACAGGCGTCGCGCTCACTACTAAGAACATCGGCGGTAAGGGCGACGATAGGTATCTGCTGATTAGACTCACGAATTACACGCGTCGCGGCAATACCGTCGAGCTGCGGCATATGCAGGTCCATTAGCAGCAAATCATAGTCGCCCTGCGCCACCGCCTCGGTGGCCAGTACGCCGTTCTCCACACACTCTACACGACAGCCAAAATCCTCAAGGAAGCGGCTTACCACCATGCGATTAATCTTATCATCCTCAGCCACCAGTACACGCGCATTGAACTGCTCTGCTAATAACTGCGACGATGCCTCCTGAACGGAATCTGCCGTCGCCTGCTGCAACGGCAGTCTGAAGCGAAAGCAGGTGCCCTCATTCAGCTGACTCTCCACCTCGATAGTTCCCTGCATTAACTCTACCAGGCGACGTACGATACTTAGCCCCAGTCCACCACCACTGTACTGACGGCTCAGGGTATTGTCGGCCTGGGCGAACTGCTCGAAGATCGCTTCCAGTCTGTCCTCGGGGATACCAATGCCCGTATCCTCGAGTGCAATCAACAACTGTTCATTTTCTTCACCCAATCGCAGGGTGATACTACCCTCGGGGGTAAACTTGATTGCGTTACCAATGAGGTTAATCAGGATCTGTCGCAGGCGAAGCGGGTCTATCTCTATCCACAATGGCAATTGTTCATCGTAGTCCACCTCCAACTGCAATCCCTTCTCCTCGGCGAGGTGTCGGAACAGTACAATCAGTTCATCCACCAGCTGGCGCAACTCTGTAGGCTCTGGCTCTATGGTGATCTTGTCAGCCTCGATCTTTGACAACTCCAGCACATCATCAATAAGAGCAAGCAGAGTCCTGGAAGCGGCCTTAATTATCTCTGCATGCTGCCGCCCCTCCGGAGATAAATTCTCTTGCAGCAGAATATTACTAAAACCAAGGATGCCATTCATCGGGGTGCGGATCTCATGGCTCATGTTGGCAAGGAAATTACTCTTTGCCACGTTGGCCATTTCCGCCTTCTGCCGTGCTTCGCTCAGGGCATCTACCAGTCTCTGACGCATCCCCTCATAGAGGTAAAGCAACACACTCATGACCAGGGTAGTAGCAACTGCCACCAACATAAACTCAGCATTATGGGGCGTCAGATCGAAACCCGTTAGCTCCGAGAGAAACAGAAAAATAACCGCCAGGTTAAAAAATCCGGTCCAGTAGAGACCACGCTTTTTTCCATCCAGCAAAAAGGCCAGCACCGGGTAGACACTGAGCCAGAGAACTCCCGTATCCCCCACCCCACCATGCATGGCAGTACCCAGTAGCATTACCGCCACCGAGGCCAGCATCACACGAACTGCTGTCTGAATACGACGATGTGTCCGCAACCAAAAGAGATTGGCCACATTCAATAAGAAAACCGGGACATGCAGCGCCACCAGCACATACATCCCCTCAATGATGTGGAGGATATTGAAAAAGAGAACCGGCAGGAAACCAACTAACACCATACGCTCAAACATACGTATCTGGTGATCACCACGATGAGTGGGGTCAAAACTCAAATCTTTCTCAAAGATACTCAAGCCAGATGTCCCTTGCTGGTATTCTTATAATCGCTCAGTTTATAGCATCATATTCCACAACCCGACTAATGGCCATAAAAAGGGCGAACCATACAGTATGGTCTGCCCTTTCTCTTAGCGTCACCGGTTAATAGTCGGCACTTTCCGACTCATAGCGTAGTCCCATATCTGCGGCCTGCTTACGTACTGCACTGTAGATCTTCTCATCCAGTGAATCCTTAGCACCACCCTCCGCTTCAACCTTCTCCTTGAGGTAGCTACTGCGTTTTTCTGCCATGCTCTTGATTTGAGCCTGCAGCTCCTTTCGTTGCTCCGCCTTCTCAGCAATCACCGCCTTACGCTTTGCAGGGGCCATTGCCTGCATCGGCTCGGGCAGGTGCGCCTCCTCAATACTGGAGATATCGACCCGACCACTGGCCACATCATCAACCAGCTCACCATCACCGAGGAAATTAGACTCACCGCTTTTTGATACATTAAAGGCTGCTCGGCGGGCACGCGACTCTACGGAAGAGGAAGCATGCAACTTGTCACTCGCCGCTACTTTACTGCGCTGCTTCAACTTCTTCTCTGCACTACCATAGTAGAGGCGCGTCTCATCCATCCTGGCGGAGAGTTCAGCCAGCTCCTTATCAAAGGGGGTCGCGATGGCAACCGCATTGCCAGACTGCTCTACCTGAAAGTATTCACCACTGCCGGCCTGAGCGATCTGCTGCCACATGCGCAAGGCTTCACCGTTACGGCCCGACTGTATCGCATTGATAACAATGCCGCGCTGCTTCGCCGCTGCAATGGTCACCGGATACTTCACATCATCCTGATAATCCATATGTGCCGGTGCATCACCCACCAGGAATACCACCTTATAGGTCTTATCATCCTGGCTCCACGACATCCGGTTAACCGCATCGTCCAGTGCCTGATTCACACTCTCCGGGCCGTCACCACCACCGCCAGCACGAAAGTCCATGAGCGTGGCGTAAGTGGAATCAAGATCGGCAGAGAGATCGACTACCTGTGTAATGTAGGCATCACCTCGATCACGGTAGGCGACCAGACCAATACGGATCTCCGGTGCCGGTTGTGCCGAGGCCATGGTATTGGCGATAGACCAAATCTTCTCCTTAGCCGCCTGGATAAGACCACTCATACTGCCGGTGGTATCGAGTACAAACACCGCCTCCACCCGCGGTTTTTCATTGTTAATCGGTATAGCCGGTGGCAATAACACCGGGTGAACATTCGGCTGCGGGTTTGCCGCAACGCCGTTAAAGAGTGGGAATAGCGCCACCGATACTGTGGTGCCAACGAATAGTGCCAATGCAATCAATTTAGTTTTCATTTTACAGCCCCTTTCTTAAACAAAATTAATGAACGGATGAGAGTTTGCGTAGTGCTGCCTGCGCCGTACGGTGTGCCTGCTCGAAGCGGTCTTCCTCAACTATCACGCCATCAGCCGATGACAGCGGCTTATTCATATTGCGAGGAATGACAACGAACACCGCCTGTAGTAAAAAGAAACACCACAGCGCCAGCATCAGGCTGCCCGACTGTGCGGTGGCCCAGACCACTGCGGCTACGGCAACAAAATTAAGCCCCAGGTCCGCCACTGCAGGCAGCAGACCGGAGTAAAAGTAGAGCGAACGCACCAGCCAGATCATCGCCACGTGGACCAACGCATAGACCATCAACGCTGGTTCCATCCATGCGGTTACAACGATGATCAACAACCAGCCAAGCAGGGTGGTCATGCGGCCAAGTCGCACACCGCTGCTACGCAACAGATAAATGATGTAAAGGAATGAGGTACTGGCGATCACCATATGTAGTGCCATGACACTGCCGAGTAATGGTGCCAGTGCAACAAATACCACTTCACCCAGCAACGCAGCGGCAAGCGCGACGCCTACCCCCTGTAAAAACCCTGGTCGTTTCATGACGGCATCCTCCGTTGCTTTTCACGCAAAAAGGCCACCTCTATCTCCTCCTCACGAATCACCACATCACTACTCTGTACAGACTCGCCAACAAATGAGTCAGGGTGTTCACTGGCCAGCAGTTCCGCCTTCTGGCGCATCCCCTGCAACTCATCACGATTCTGTTCAATGCGTGGCTCCAGCTGCCTGATACGCTCAACCAGGGCCTCGCCCTTCTCCGCCAGCTGATTGCCCAGTCGCTCTGTCTCCAGCCGTCGTTTAATAATGTTGCGAGCCAGTTCCTCCTTATTCGACTCAAAGCAGAGATCCAGCTCCTCCTCACTCTTGGCAAGGTCCTGCTCCAGCCCCTGCAGGCGACGCTGCAACTGCCCCTGTTCGTGTTGCATCAACTTAAGCTGTTGCTCCTCCTGTAACAGCGCCTCTTCCATCTCCCTAATCGCCTGCTGCAATAACTGCTGCGGCTCTTCGATGCGATCCAGTACCGCATGCATATCAGCCCGAAACAGCCGTGATACCCGTGTAACAAGTGCCATCGTCCTTCTCCTCTGTTTTCGTTTCATTGCCCGGTGAAAACAGTCTAGGTCGTAGCCGCCCGCGCAAGTAGGCAGCTCTTAGTAAAACTTTTTACTCACTGTTTACAAAAACTTTACATGCCGTCAGCGACGCCAGCTGGTAAGCTCAAACGACTATGAATAGAAAGATCCGAATTCTTGTGGTGGAAGATGAGACGGCGATCCGCGAGGGTCTGGTCGACCTCTTTGTATTTCATGGTTATGAGGTAGAAACTGCTGCAGAGGGCAATAAAGGACTGGAGATGGCGCTGAGCGGACACTTCGATATGATCCTGCTCGACGTGATGCTGCCGGGCATGGATGGCTATGCCATCTGCAATGCCATACGTGAGCAGGATCGCGACCAGCCCATCATCATGCTCACCGCCAAGGGTAGCGACGAGGAGATCATCCACGGGCTGTCTCTCGGTGCCGACGATTATGTCGCCAAACCATTTTCTGTAACGCAACTGGTACTGCGTGTTCAAGCGGTACTGCGACGTGCCCACATCACTCAGGATGAGACACAACAGATACAACTAAGTGATGACATCACCATCGACACCCGTAATCTCAGTGCCCGGTGTGGCGAAGATGAGTTGAACTTTACGCGGCGCGAAATCGAGATCCTGCAATATCTGCACGCCAACAGTGAACGGCCGGTGACACGCGATGAGTTACTCCATAAGGTATGGGGCTACGCTCGCGACCTCGAACTCGAAACCCGCACCGTCGACATTCACATTGCCAAGTTACGCCGCAAAATAGAACCTGCCCCTGCCGAACCACGATACCTTGTCACCGTGCGCGGTGCCGGTTACCGTCTACTGAGTCAGTGATGCTTAGCGGTCTTAGCAAAAAACGTCTGCGCCTCGGCCTGTTGCTATTTCTCCTTGCCCTTGCGATACCGACAGCCCTACTCGTCAGCCAGGCCTATCGCCAGCTCAAGTGGGAGGCATTTCATCAACACCGCGTTATGGCAGAGGAGTTGGCACTGCGCATCGACCGCAAACTACTTCAACTGTTTAGACGTGAAGAGTCACGCAGCTTTACCGACTACAATTTTCTCAATGTTGCCGGCGGCAAAGAGGCCAGCTTTATCCAGCGCTCCCCCCTCTCCGCCTTTCCGGTAAAAAGTGAAATTCCCGGACTGATTGGTTATTTTCAGATCAATACCGATGGCGACTTTACCACCCCGCTACTGCCACAACAGGAAGATGCCAGCGCCCTCTACGGCATTAGCACACAGGAGCATCAGGGACGCCTGCAACTCCAGGCACGGTTGCAGAACATCCTCAGCAAAAATCGTCTGGTCAGTGACATTCGTGAGCGCAAAGCAAGCGCTCCTAAGGATGCGGTAACTACACGTCGAAAAATGAAAGCAACAAGTCCATCTGTCGAAACGTCTATAGCGCAAAGCAGGCCCCTGACAGAGATGGAGGCACCTCTCGCCCATGTAGATAGCGTTGCTGACAAGGAGGCTGGGGAAGGGACAGCGACACCTCAGTCGGAAAACGAGGTAATGAGTCAGGCTGCCTTCGATCGTCTTAGCGAACCACGCAAGTTGGAGAAGAAGAAGCATGTACTGCAGAGCAAACTGGGACGTGTAGAGGATCTCAAACTCGACTCACGTTATCAGAGCGCACCCGCATCAAAAAAGTCGATACCACTTGCGCCGCCCAGTGAGAGTCGCGGCATGCGTAAGGAGAGTAATTTACTACCGCTGGAGGAGTTGACCTCAGTGGCCGGGATTGGCAGTACCGACGACAGTGGAACAACAGTACGCATCACCACTTTCGAAAGTGAGATCGACCCCTTCGAAATGAGCCTGCTCGACAGTGGTCACTTCGTATTGTTTCGCAAGGTGTGGCGTAACGGCCAGCGCTATATTCAGGGCGCACTGGTCGAGCGCGAGTCGTTTCTGCATGGCCTGTTCGAACCACTGTTTCGCGAAACGACACTATCTCAGATGAGTGATCTCGCCATCGCCTATCGCGGTGACATCTTTACCGCCTTCGCCAGCAACGACTCACAGCGCTACCTCTCAAGCTCTAACGAAATGCAGGGGGCACTACTCTATCAGGGCAGGCTTTCTGCACCACTCAGTGAGATGGAGTTGATTTTCTCTATCAAACGCCTGCCCACCGGACCCGGAGGTGGTGTACTCGCCTGGCTCAGTGCCATTCTGCTGTTGGTACTATGTGGTGGACTCTATTTTCTTTATCGCCTGGGTGTCGGCCAGATCACCCTGGCACAACAACAACAGGATTTTGTCTCCGCAGTCAGCCACGAGCTAAAGACCCCTTTAACCTCCATTCGAATGTATGGCGAGATGCTGCGCGAAGGCTGGGCCAGTGAAGAGAAAAAGCGCAGTTACTATGACTACATCTACGCCGAGAGCGAGCGCCTTTCACGACTAATTAACAACGTGTTGCAACTGGCCCGCATGACGCGCAATGAGCAGCATATCGAACTGCATCCGCTTGGCGTTGGTGAATTGCTCGACATGTTGCGCTCCAAGGTTAGCTCTCAAATAGAACAAGCCGGTTTTGAATTGTATCTGGATTGCGACGAGAAGAGTCGCGATGCCATTATCTCCGTCGATGTCGACAGCTTCACCCAGATCATCATCAACCTGGTCGACAACGCCATCAAGTTCTCTGCCAGGGCCGAACAGAAACGGATCGACATCGGATGTCAGTTACAAAATCAGGGTGGTGTGTTATTCACGGTACGTGACTACGGTTCCGGTGTGGCCCGTGAGCAGATGAAGAAGATCTTCAAACTGTTCTATCGCTCAGAGAACGAGTTAACCCGCGAGACTGTCGGTACCGGTATTGGTCTGGCGCTGGTGCGCCAATTGGGCGCTTCTATGCATGCGAAGGTTGATGTGATTAACCGGGAGCCAGGGGCGGAGTTTCGTCTACTCTTTCCCTCGCAGACTAAGTAACTATTGAATTTTAACTACTGGCTTTCCATATAAAATAGATAATCCACTAAGAAACCATCTATCTGCCGTGAACCTCTAGAATTAGGCTGTTTGTCTAGCCAGAATATAAGTTAACAATTCTTAAAATTTTACGCCAGATTGGGCAAATCACCAAAGCCCCAAACCAGGGTGCCAATAATCAACATATAGAGGCCGTACTTCTCGCTACGCCAGAGCACCTCATGATCGTCATGGATAAAGTGGTGCTTATCATCAGAGGCCCAGTCACGGTTGACCATCGAGTCACTGCGTTGCTGCCGTCCCAGACGCTGCATGTGCTCTATAATCTGGTGCGAAGTGAGAATAATTCCGTTAACCACCACCAGTGAACCGCTACGCGATAACCAGCTCCAATCACCTAATTCAAAACTCAGTACCACGCCAACGAGCAGCGTAATAAACGCTGCCGTATACGCCTTGATTGTGAACTTGAGATTTCTCATATGAAGATACCGCACGCTAGATTTTGGCATCCGTGCTTGTTGTTAGCTCCTCGGGCATAATAGCAAATATCCCGCACCACAACGTGAACACGGAACCCAGAGATATGAGCGAAAACAAACTACCCAGCGATCCAAACGGCCTGCACTTTGCCGCCGGAGCCTTTATCGGTGGCATGACCGGACTGATCCTCAGTCACCTGGGGCAGCCACAGCAAGAGGCGGCGATGACGGGCCTATTAGCCACCTGTGCGGTTGGCATCTTCAAGGCACTTCGCGATGGTAACCGGCTCTCACCAGCACGAGCTTTAAAGAACGGTGCGCTGATTGCCTCGGGTGGACTGATCACCCCCTTAATGTTGCTACTCTAGCCCCCGGCACATAATCATATCGACTCATCTATACTCAGAATATAATTCTCAATGCTGTTCTGAGGCCCATGCCCATGCGTTACCTCCTCTACGCCCTGTTATCAGGATACGCTAGCGCTTTACTCGCGGTTGACCACAGTCAATGCACCAACTGCCACGCTCAGGGGGTAAACGATAACCAGGCGGTAATGGCGACGATTCGCCCCACCCTGCCGCAGCTCTGCATCAACTGTCATCAGGATCGGATTAAAAAGGGCGAGCACATTATCAACGTGTGGCCTGTCACGGCCCACCCCGACACGCTGCCACTGCTTAACGGTATGGTCAGCTGCACTAGCTGCCACGATGCGCACTCACGACAACCCGCACAGCTAAGACTGGAGGCATCCAGGCTATGTCAGGACTGTCATCGGAAATAAAATCTATTGAGAATAGCAGGTTCGCGAGGTAATACCCTCAGCGGTAGAAGCTTGCTAGATAAAAACTTGAGATAAACCTGGGCTGGATTTAAAACCTCTCACCACAAAAACAGAAGCAGAAGCAGAAGCAGAAGCACTCAGTCTTCACGGGAAACAAGAGAGAGAGCGGTAAGTTCCGGTGTGAGTTCAGCCAGCTTGTGTAGCCCCTGCAAACTACTGATCTGAGTGCTGCGCCCCTTGGTCGCCAATACACCCTTTTTCTGCAGTCCACTGAGAGCACGGCTTACCGTCTCCATCGCCAGGCCCAGGTAATCAGCAATATCACGCCGGGTCATCGGCAAGCGGAACTCCAGATGGGGCAGACCTCTTACCTTCAGTTGCGAAGAGAAATAAAGCATAAACGCGGCCACGCGCTGTTCGGTTGATTGCGTGCCAAGTAGTAAGGAAGTCCAGCGCTCGAACATCATCCGATTACTCATCGCCTGGATCAGCTCACGGTAAAAACTACCCTGGTGCTCACCAAGTAGCGGTACGCTATCATAATCGAGTTTACAAACACTGCTCTTCTCCATGGCCACCACCGTAGTGTGATAATGCCTGTCCTCGATTGCATCGAGGCCGAGAAGATCACCAGGGAAGTAAAACCCAACAATCCTGCTGCCGCCCTTTCCATCCTCGACCTTTGCGGCGAGTGATCCAGACTTTAGTGCGTAGAGATATTGAAAGGGCTCACCGGCACTAAACAGAGGGGAGTGTCGGGCAAGAGGGGTACGACGACTCACCACCTGCTCCAGCATTTGGGTATCGCGAGAAAGGCCGGCCTCCCCACACATGCCGTACATCCCGCAGTGGTCGCAAGCAACCTCCTGAGACGCCAATGCCTTTGGCTGTGCGGTCGCATTAGAAACAAACGGGAGAGTATTTAGATCATTCATTGCACGTCACACACCATCAATAAGGTAGATTCGTGCCAGTATGCAAGGTGCCATCATCGGAACATTGATCTAAATCAATATTTATCATTCCACCGTGTAGCACCTCACGGACAGTAGGGAATTAACCTTTAATTACAGTAAGTTAACGCATATACCTCTGTAGATAGCAGTACGTCTATCACTAAAGTTGTAACACCTGGCTGCTATACCCGTGAGATGTAATCTCCGGTCTCAGTATTCACCTTGATTACCTCACCTGATGAGAGGTACTCCGGCACCTGCACGACCAGCCCGGTACTTAGGGTTGCCGGTTTGGTGCGTGCCGAGGCTGAGGCCCCTTTGATACCGGGAGAGCACTCAACGATCTCCAGACTTACCGATGTCGGCAGATCAATTCCCAGCAGCACACCATCGGCAACCAATGCCGTCATCCCCTCCAGTCCCTCGCTGATGTAGGGCAGCTCCTGTGCCAACGCCTCATCGGCAACAACAAACTGCTCGTAACTCTCACTATCCATAAAGGTGCAGCCCTCAGCATCACGAAACAGCAGTTGCACCGGGCCACGGTTGAAGTCCACCTCACCCACCTGCTCATCGCCCTTGAAGCTGCGCTCAAACTTTTGCCGTGTGACCACATTCTGACCCTTCACCTTATAGAGGGTGCTGCCGCTGCGTGATGAGGGAGACTGCACCGTCACCAGCTTCACTACAACCTTATGTCCGTCGACCTCAATTACCGCGCCGCGTTTGATTTCGTTTGCTTTCATTACAACTCTCTAACTATTTTCGTTTCGTTGGATTCTACTGCATTACATGGCGGAAAAGCATTGCAAAACTGAAACGCAGGCCCGGAACAAGCGGGATTTAGCCGGTAGCAGCAGAAAAGAGGAGGGAATAAGGCCAAATCTCAACCATCGGTCGCAGTAAACCTAATCGAAAATCCACTCAGACGCATTACAGCAAAATTAATTTCGTACAAACCAACAATAACTATGCCACTACAGATATCCGGAACGGAGTCTGCAACTTCACTACCCATCCGACTCCCCATGCTTATCACTGCCAACAGGATTACCATTTCTATCATTGCGCTTTACGCCACAAAAATAACGCCCCTTCTTTTCCAGCGCCTTCTCGAGCGGAACCACCATGCCACAGGAGACGCATTGAACAGAATCATCCGGTATCTTCGCCGGAGGCTGTTTGATGCGATTAACACTCTTATTGATGGCCATCTTCAGACGAAGATAAAAAACCAGGGCAACGGCAATCAATCCAAGGACCACAAATAGTGTCGTCATACTAATCTCACAGAAACAGGAATTATTGTGGGCGTATATGCATTATAAAGGGATAACAGGAATGGGAGTCTATAATTATCCACAGATTAGACTGGATTATATTCAAACAACAGCACCTTCAGTCCCTTACCTCGCACTGCCTCCCTGAAGACTTCGGGCGTTTGGAGCTTTTTAACAAAGTGACACTCTGGGCACTCCTCGGCCACTGTATCAAGAAGTAATGTTTCTGCCAGCTCAGGGGAATTTAGGCAGAGCATCAGCAAACTACCGGGATTCATAAACTCCGGGATGCGGCGAATGATCTTTTTATAATCACGTTTAATATCAACACTGCCCTTTTGTAAGCTGGGTGGATCACAAATCAACAGATCATAGGGGCCGTATTTCTTTATCCTTGAGAACGATTTAAAGATATCGACACTCTGGAAGGTAACGCGCCGGGTATCCTGATGATTTAATCGATGATTGTCCCTGCCCCGACTTAGCGCCGCCTTGCTAATATCGATATTCACCACATGCTCGGCACCACCGGCCAGTGCCGCCACCGAGAAGGAACAGGTGTAGGCGAACAGGTTAAGTACATTTTTTCCACTGGCATTCTGCCGCACCCACTCCCGGCCATTGCGCATATCGAGAAAAAAACCACTATTCTGTGTAGCACCAAGACGCAGGTGGTATTGAAGCCCATCCTCATCCACCATCAACTCAGAAACCTCATCTCCCAATAGCAATTCAACGGGGGCCCTAGGACGGAAGCGATACTGTACCTGCACCGAACGACAGTCTGGGAGCTTTCTCATCAACGAATCTGCTATCTCATCCAGTCCTGCCAGCCCCTCTTCCCGATAAAGGGTAATAAGGGCAACCGGCGGCAGCCAGTCTATATTAACGTGCTCAAGTCCGGGATAGGCATGACCGCGCCCGTGGAACAGACGGCGGCACTGTTCGGCACCGTCTATTATTTGAGGTTCAAAGTTGATAAAGGGTATCAGCGGATTCATGTTGTTATTCCATTTGGAATATCTGCCTCACAGGGCAATGACTTCTAATGAGTAGATCATTTATCCCTGACGATAAGGAATCCGCAGTCCAACCACAATTATTTCTCTTTAATTTTGGCCTTGATTCAGGCAGCTAAAGAATAGCGAAATAATCCCCTTAGAGGAAAGCGGTGCAAACAACACGGTGACAGGAGGTATCACTCCTCACTAACGGCCTGTTTTATGGCATAAAGGGATTGAACATCCCCATTGGTCCAGAAATAGCATTCACATTGGAGCCCATCACATTCATACCCTGAGTGATATTAGCGAAACGTTGGTTGATCGCCACCACATCGGCACTCATCACCGACATCTCATAATTAACCTCACTGAAGTTACCTAGTATCTGCTCCATTGACTTATTCATCGTCGGCAGCTGTTCTGATATGGACAGGGCTGAGCTGCTGATGGCAGGCATGTTGGTCATGTGTGAATCAAACTTTTGCATTGTCTCGGTCAGGTGAACCATATTGCTAGAGACCACCGTAACGTCTGTTCCCATATCTGTGATGGTATTAACGATCAGCTGCATCCGGTCATAAAAGTCCCACACATAAAGCATATTGAACCCTCCCATCACCAGGAGAAATATCGCACCTATTTTGACCAGAATATTGGTTCGGCGTATATGGTACTGACGCTCACCCCGATGGCGCTCAATATCATGCTCAAGCTTAATGAGCACGTTTGTAAGTTGTTCATTTAGAAGATGCTGCTGTTCCTGATTCAATGTCGACTCTCTTACTGATTATGGGATAGGGAACATATTGTTCATACTACGGGCGGGAGCAGCCATCCTGTTGAGATCCTGATTCATACGGTAGATCTCCATATCCATCACATTGGTAGTATGCGTCATAATATCGGCCTGCTGACGAATCACCTTTACCTCATTACTCATCGCATCCATCTCTGCCTGCATCTGATGCATCTGCTGAGTCATCTTCCCCATTTCGCTATCCATGTTCTGCATAACGGTAGAGACTGAGTTCATGAATGAAACATTCTTCTCCATCCTGGTCATCAGCCCATCAACCTTGACCATCTGATCTCTCACCTCATCAAATGAGTTGTCCATCCTGACGACGGCCTCTGATATACGCTCCACCTGAGTCTCCATGGTGATCAGGATGACAAAAATAGAGATCGCAATCAGCACCAGAAAGAGCATACCGGCACGAATACTGTTCTTGAGACGATCACCCATACGGCTCTGAATAGCCATCTGTGAGCGTATTACCCGGTCAAAGTGACGAATTGCATCACGTAAGTCTTCATAACTATCCGCATCCATGTCACGCTTATTTAACTCTGATTCGGCCATACCTGTTCTCAATTACCATTTCCCAATAAATTTTAACAAGAGTCGCTATAACGCGATATGTCCATTACGGCTATCCATAACCAGGGGCAATAATAAATCTCCACATCTACACCATAATATTATATGCCAAACACAGCATTGAACCAGTTGAAGTTTGCTCTAAAGGGGGGTGATTTTGGTAAGTACCTGACTTATTTCATCCGGTATCCGGGGAGAAGACCGGGTATTGACATAAAACACCAATAATCCGTGGTTTAATACCCCCTTATAGAAAAGGGGAAATAGGCAGGGAAAATTTTCTCTATCTGGCTATTTGTGGCTATCGCACTTTCCTGGCCATTAACCCACCTGTCGCCATCAAAGTAAAGCTATGGACAGTCTTTTAAGCTCCACTATTGCTGTTTTTCTTACTCTTCAACCAACCTGATACCATCCTTCTCAATGGTTATAATTCTCTGCTTATATAAACCACCGATGGCCTTTTTAAATGCCCCTTTACTCATTCCGAACAGATCTAAAATCAACTTAGGATCAGACTTATCATGCACCGGTGCAAAGCCATTCTGGCTTTCAAGATAGGTCAAGATAATGTCAGCATATTTATCGCGTGTCGCCTGGCCACCCTGAAGGCTTAAATCAATTTTCCCATCAGGGCGGACATGTTTAATAAAGCCCTTAATGCCCTGACCAAAACTCAGTCGCTGGAACACCTCGTTTTTATACAGTACACCCCAGTGGCTATGATTAATGATCGCCTTGTAACCCAGATCGGTACTATTGGCGATAATCAGGTCGACGGCCTGTCGTGGTTTGAAGTTATGGGGTTTCTCATCATCAAGAAACTTGTCGACTTTAGAAGATGCCACGATCCGGCCATCATTTTTATCGATATAGACGTAGATCAAATAAGAGCGTCCAGCCTCCATTGGCCTGTGTTGCTCAGCAAAAGGTACCAGCAGGTCTTTATCCAGCCCCCAATCCAGAAAGGCCCCCACATCGGTGGTATCCACCACGTTTAAATAGGCAAACTCTCCAACCTGTACCCTGGGGGTTTGTGTGGTTGCCACAGGGAGAGTGTTCGAATCTAAGTAAAGAAAAACCTTAAGTGTATCGCCAGCAGTAAGACCTTCCGGTGCAAATTTACGCGGCAACAGCACCTCACCGAGGTCATAGGCATCCAGATAGAAACCGAAATCCACGGCCTTTACCACGTTTAACTCGTAACTCCGGCCAATAGTGACCATTTGACTACCTCGACAATAACGGGTTCTGTAAGACGGACATTATACAGTGATGGGGCCGTAGTTTTCTCCGTCGGTAGGCCATCAAACAGACAGGGCCATCTATTTACCGTATGACAAGCAAATGCAAACCCCTCGCCGAGGCGTGTATGAGAACAGCCAGCACATAATCAATGTACTGAAGGCGAAACTGCCCGAGCGCGGCAAGCTGCTGGAAATCGGCAGTGGCACCAGCCAGCATGCGGTGATGTTCGCCGCTGCCCTGAATCACCTGGCACAGCAGCGACATGGCAGTGATGCACAAGGGGAGCCCGGTGTAGATCGACGAGGCGCAGCGTCCGGACCTGCTCAACCCCATCCCACTGGATGTGATCAACGCCCCCTCGCCTGAATTCGCCCTGTACTTAAGCTATTGAGGTGCTGGTGAATAAGCGCACTCTGGTGTGGAGGCGGGCATAGCCCCCCATCACACAAGCAATATTAACGTTTTTTTGGCCATAGTGTGAATTCAGTCAACTATTCGCACCCGTTATCCCCTTATTCTAGTGTTGCTATTTTTACAACATCAACAACTAAACAACTTGGGGATAAATATTAATGAAAAAACTCACAGCACTTGCATCTATCCTGCTCGCACTCACTCTATCCGCCTGCAACCAAAGCAGTGATTCCGCAGCAAAAACAGAAGCCGCAACCCCTGCTGAAGCTGCAGCTCCGGCTACTGAAGAGGCTGCCACCACCGATGCTGCCGCACCTGCCACTGAAGAAGCCGCTGCCACCGATGACACTGCTACTGCTGAAGTCGCCGCTGCAACCGATGACGCTGCAGCCGCTACTGCTGAAGCCGCCGCTACCGTTGAAGGTGTTGCTACCGACGCCACAGCGGCAGTAAATGAAGCTGCAGATGCTGTTGAGGCTGCAACCGAAGCAAAGTAAGTATCTCAACACCACTGCCCAGCGGCAGTACAAAAAAAGCCGACTTTATGTCGGCTTTTTTTGGCATATCGTTCGGGCAGCACTCTTGCCTCCTTATCTGAGCTACGCACCGCTATGTACGAGGGTATACACGCCACTGTCATAAAAGAGCATATTTCATCCCCTTTGTGAGTCAAAAGCAGCCGCTCCATGTGGCAAGAAGTATTGTACATCCTCAGTAATTACACCCTGTACTGCCCTGCATCCATGCACAATACTCCTTACACCTCTTTGTAGATTTCTGCTCCAGCTTCAACAAACTTCACCGACATTTCATTCATTCCCTTTTCGGCGTATTCGCGAACTTCCTGCGAGATCTTCATGGAGCAGAATTTCGGCCCGCACATAGAGCAGAAGTGGGCGACCTTGTGCGCCTCTTTGGGCATGGTCTCGTCGTGGAAGGCCATCGCCTTTTCCGGATCAAGGGCGAGGGCGAACTGGTCGTGCCAGCGGAACTCAAAACGCGCCTTGGACATGGCGTTGTCCTGCACCTGTACGCCGGGAAAACCTTTGGCCAAATCAGCTGCATGGGCGGAAACCTTGTAGGTGATAATGCCTTCACGAACGTCCTCTTTATTGGGTAGGCCGAGATGCTCTTTGGGTGTGACGTAGCAGAGCATGGCGGTACCGTACCAGCCGATCTGCGCCGCGCCGATGCCTGAGGAGAAGTGGTCGTAACCGGGGGAGATATCGGTGACCAGCGGACCTAGGGTGTAGAACGGCGCCTCGTGGCAGGCCTCCAGCTCCTTGTCCATGTTCTCTTTGATCTTCTGCATCGGTACGTGACCGGGGCCTTCGATGATCACCTGGCAGTCGTGTTCCCAGGCGATCCTGGTCAACTCACCGAGGGTCTCCAGCTCGCCGAACTGGGCGGCATCGTTGGCATCGGCCAGAGAGCCGGGGCGCAGACCGTCGCCGAGGGAGAAGGCGACATCGTAGGCCTTCATGATCTCGCAGATCTCCTCGAAGTGGGTGTAGAGGAAGCTCTCTTCGTGGTGCGCCAGACACCACTTGGCCATGATGGAGCCACCGCGCGAGACGATGCCGGTGACGCGCTGAGCAGTCAAAGGGACATATCGCAGCAGCACACCGGCGTGGATGGTGAAGTAATCGACCCCCTGCTCGGCCTGCTCGATCAAAGTATCGCGGAAAATTTCCCAGGTAAGGTCTTCGGCAATGCCGTTCACCTTCTCCAGTGCCTGGTAGATCGGTACGGTGCCGATCGGCACCGGTGAGTTACGCAGGATCCACTCGCGGGTCTCGTGGATGTTCTTGCCGGTGGAGAGGTCCATCAGGGTGTCACCACCCCAGCGGCACGACCAGACCAGCTTCTCGACCTCTTCCTCAATGGATGAGGTGACAGCGGAGTTGCCAATGTTGGTGTTGATCTTCACCCGGAAGTTGCGGCCGATGATCATCGGCTCCTGCTCCGGGTGATTGATATTAGCGGGAATGATGGCACGGCCTGAGGCGATCTCCTCGCGCACAAACTCGGGAGTGATCTCATCGGGAATATTGGCCCCCATCGGATCTCCGGCGTGCTGGCGCAGCAGCTTCTCATAAGCAGGATCGGCCTTCATCTCCTGCAATTTGTTGTTCTCGCGAATGGCAACGTACTCCATCTCTGGCGTGATGGTGCCCTTGCGAGCGTAGTGCATTTGCGAGACGTTCTGCCCCGGCTTGGCACGGCGTGGATTGCGGATGTGTTCAAAACGCAGATTGGCCAGTTCCGGATCGCCCTGGCGCTCGGCACCATAGGCAGAGGTGGGGCCGTCGAGTAATTCAGTGTCACCGCGCTCCTCAATCCACTTTTCGCGTAACGCGGGTAGACCAGCCATCAGGTCGATTTTGGTGCTCGGGTCGGTGTAGGGGCCTGAGGTGTCATAAACGAAGATCGGCGGATTGGTCTCCGGCGCACCGGAGGTCATGGCATCATCCTGACTCACCTCACGCATCGGTACACGGATATCGGCACGCGAACCTTCCAGGTAAATCTTCTTCGATTTAGGGAACGGTTTGGTAACCTCTGCGGAGAGTTGCGAGGTCTTTTTCAGGAATTCTTCAGGGATAGCGCTCATGGTGCGTCCTCAATAGTCGATTCGGTGGGGAGGGGGTGGACGCGATAGCGGCACCGCTTCCCTACGCCGGGCTTAGCCGGATCAGGTTCAAAGGGTCATCTCAGTTGGTTCTATGCGCAATAAAGCCCAACGCCCCTAGCAGTAACTCCTAAAGGTATCTTATTGATCCCGATTATTCAAGTAAGCCATTGATCCAAAAACAGAAAAACCACACTAAATAAGGCGATAACAGGTTTGCGAGCACTCACATCGCAGAGTCTGTTTATGCGCCTATTATCTCCTATAACCTTGCCTGAGCCGACTCATCCGCTTACTCTTTGTCACAGAAATAACAACAGGGGAATAACTACCATGGCCGATATGAATATCGAACAGGCACGCCACAACATGATCGAGCAGCAGATCCGTCCGTGGGATGTACTGGATCAGCAGGTGCTGGATCTGGTGATGCGCAGCCCGCGCGAGGACTTTGTTGACCCGGCGCAGCGCAACCTCGCCTTTGTCGATATGGAGCTGCCTATTGGTCATGGTGCCAGCATGATGTTCCCCCGGGTTGAGGCACGCATGCTGCAGGCCCTGCAGGTACAGCCTGGTGATCGCGTACTGGAGATTGGCACCGGCAGTGGCTTTGTCACCATGTTGCTAGCCAGCCTGGGCAGCCATGTCTATTCGGTAGAGATTAATGAAGAGCTGGCTGTAGCAGCTGGCAAACGGCTGGCCGAGCACGGCATAGAAAATGTCGATATCAAGCTAGGCGATGCCGCCGGTGGCTGGAGTGAAAATCAGCCCTATGAAGTAATTGCCATTACCGGCTCCATGCCCAACCTGCCCGAGAGCTTTAAGCAGAACCTGCAGGTCGGTGGCCGCCTTTTCGCCATCATTGGTGAGGGTCCTGTAATGGAAGCCAAACTGATCACCCGCCTAAATGCCAATGAGTGGGAGGAAAAGGTACTATTCGAGACCCATGTATCACCTCTTAAAAACACCATCTGTAGCAGCCCATTTAAGTTCTGAGCCATCACAGTGTCCGTCCCTGCGGACACTTTCCGAGCAATTTAGTCTTGAATTTTAAACACACAAGCCTCAGCATATAAGTAGCCACTAATATTCTACGGAAGTCTGACCATTTTAGTAGTAAACTTGGATATCAGCCCGTTGACTGAACTGCTGCAAAAGGATTTAAGATGAAACCAGTTATGTTGAAGCTCATCACCGCCTCGGTGTTAATGTTTGGGGTAGCTTCAGTGCATGCCGAAAACCTGCTCGATGTCTATCGCATGGCACAGCAGAGTGATCCGACACTGCGTGCCGCCGAGGCGGGAAACCAGGCCGCGCAAGAGGGACTATCCCAGAGCCGCGCCGCGCTACTGCCGCAGGTAAACCTGACCGCCAACGTCACCCAGAACCAGCGCGATATCAACGGAACCAGCACCGACTATGAGTCCAACGGCTACAATTTGAGTCTGGTGCAAAGCCTCTATCATCACGATCACTACAAGCAGCTGGAAAAGGCCGATGCCGGTATCGCCCAGGCCAATGCTCAATATGAGGCGCAACGTCAGGGACTAATTCTGCGTGTGGCCGATGCCTATTTCAATCTGCTTGCCGGTCAGGACAACCTGGCCACCGCCGAGGCCTCCAAGCGCGCCATTGGGCAACAGCTACGCCAGACACAGCAACGCTTTGAGGTAGGCCTCTCCGCCATCACCGACGTGCACGAGGCACAGGCCGGTTATGATGCCGCTGTTGCCGCCGAGATCACCGCCCGCAACGGACTCGATATCGCCCGCGAGGCCTTGCGCGAAATTACCGGACAGGAGCCTCTGGCACCCGCCCCGCTGCAGGAAACGATGCCGCTGCTTACCCCTGATCCCGCCAACATCGGACAGTGGGTAGAGAAAGCCCTGGAACAGAATCTGCCACTAATCGCCGCCGAGGCCGCTAGCCGGGCCGCTGGCGAGGAGCTGCGCCGCCGCGATGCAGGCCACTACCCCACCCTCGACCTGGTGGCCAACCACAACTACTCTGATACCACAGACCTTGATGGCAATGAGTACACGAACAACAGCATTGGCGTACAACTCACCGTGCCCATCCTCTCCGGTGGCCTCACCTCGGCACAGAGCCGAGAGGCCCGCGCCCTCTATACCCAGGCCCAGGAGACACTGGAGGCGCAGCGCCGTGCCACCATACGAGAGGTACGCAGTGCCTACCTCGGCGTTACCGCAGGTATCAGTCAGGTGCAGGCCCGTAAACAGGCACTCTCCTCGGCACAGACCGCACTAAAAGCGACCCAGGCCGGCTTCGAGGTAGGCACCCGTACCGCCGTCGATGTACTCAACTCACAACAGGTGCGCTACAGTGCCCAGCGCGACTATGCCCGTTCCCGTTATGACTACCTGCTAGCCACCCTGCGCCTGAAACAAGCCGCTGGCAGCCTCAGCGAAGAGGACATCACCCTGGTCAACGGCTGGCTCGAATAAAAGAAGTCATAAGTCTCTAGTCAAAAATCAAAAGACTCAAGGCTTACAACTAGCGACTCCTGACTTGTTCTTATCCCCCTTGGGCCAGTAAACTACGGCCCATGAACGAAAACACACTTTTCCCTCCCGCCGCGCCCGACTTCAGCGACCCGCTGGGGCTATTACGCGCCTGTCATGACCGTATATCTCAACACTGCGACACCCTGCAAAGGCTTGCCGTTCACATCGCTGAGAAGGGTGTTGATCAGGAGGCCCGCGAGGCCGCCGCCCAGGTGCATCGCTACTTCACGGTGGCGGCTAAGCATCACAGCCAGGACGAGGAGCAGGATCTGTTCCCTCGCCTGGCACGCCAGAGCCTCAAGCTGGCCGATATCATTCACCAGTTAAAGCAGGAGCACGAGGCTATTGATGCCCTGTGGGAACCGCTTGAACCTTTGCTTAACCGTCCTGCCTCAATCGAGGACAACAGCGCCTTCAGCGAACAGGTCAAACAGTTCACCGACGCCTACCGTGCCCATATTCGCAAGGAGAATGAGGACCTTCTCAACCTGGCACAGCACATCTTCGGCAGCGATGAGCTGATGCAGATCGGCGAGAAAATGGCCGAACGTCGCGGCAAACATATCAAGCTACGCTAAGAGTTGACGACGACATCATGAGAGCAGCCCCGGCTTTCAAACCCACCCAATTTCTCGCCCCGCGCCACTGGCCTACCTGGCTTGCTCTGGGGCTGATGCGTCTGATCTCACTACTCCCCTGGTCAGTACAGGTCAGCCTGGGATCCGCACTGGGCGGTCTGCTCTACCACCTCATCTCCAGCCGCCGCCGGGTAGCCGATATCAATCTTAGCCACTGCTTTCCCGACATGGATGCAGCACAGCGGGAGCAGCTGGTTCGAGACACCTTCCGAGCCTCTGCTATCTCT
Source organism: Pseudomonadota bacterium (assembly GCA_039714395.1). GTDB lineage: Bacteria > Pseudomonadota > Gammaproteobacteria > Thiohalomonadales > Thiohalomonadaceae > JAPHSX01. The sequence goes on from JBDLJH010000014.1 coordinate 55,025, forward strand.
GTCTTCGAAGGGGGGATGAGCTGGTGGGGTAACGACCATCGCCTTAAGCCACTTTACCAGATTGAGGGACTGAAACACCTGGAGACAGCACGCGCCCAGGGCCGTGGAGTGATCCTGCTGGGTGGCCACTACACCACCCTGGAAATCAGTGGCCGCTTTCTCGCCTACCACGTTGAGGGGTTGCAGCCGATCTATAAGCCAGCACGCAATCCATTGTTCGAGGCGGTACTGGCCCACTCACGCAAACACCTGTTCGACGACCTGCTCAACAGCAAAGATATGCGCACCATTCTACGCAATCTGAAAAAGGGCAAGGTGGTGTGGTATGCGCCGGATCAGGACTTCGGACGCGAGCGCTCGGTTTTCGCCCCCTTCTTCGGTGTGGCCACCGCCACGCTTAACACCACAGCACGCATGGCACGGCTTTCCAAAGCACCACTGGTGCCCTACACCTCGGAGCGACTGGTCGACGGCAGCTTTATGATCCGCCTGCAACCGGCACTGGAAAATTTCCCCTGTGGTGACGACCTGAAGGATGCCAGCCGCACCAACCACATCATTGAGGAACAGATACGCAAAGTACCAGCGCAATACCTGTGGATACACAAACGCTTCAAGACCCGCCCCGAGGGCGAGCCTGGTTTCTATTAAAAATGATCCATACACCACCGCCACACCTCGCCCTGCTGTTCTACAACACCCTATTGTGGCTGCTCACCCCCTATCTGCTCTGGCGCTTTTTTCGCGAGGGACGTACCTACCGAGATAACAGATACGCGGCACAGCGTCGCGGCCATGCCCACAAACATTTTACCGAACATCCGGTCTGGTTTCATACCGCCTCGGTAGGCGAAGTCAACGCACTGCTGCCGCTGATTGAGGCACTACACCGGCAGCGCCCCGAGTTACCGCTTCTGCTCACCAGCAATACCGCCAGCAGCGGTCGCCTGGCACGCGACAAACTACCCGCGGGGGTAGAGCATGCCTACCTGCCAATGGACTGGCGCAACGCCGTGCTGCGCTTTCTTTCCCAGAGCCAACCGCGCCTCGGTGTGATCATGGAGACCGAGCTGTGGCCCAACCTCTATCAACTCTGCGCTGAGGGCGGCACACCACTCATCATCATCAATGGCCGGGTATCACAAAAGACCCTACGTGCGCCTGGCTGGCTACGTAAACTCTACCGTGACTGCCTGCAACAGACCTCTCTGGTGCTTGCCCGCTCCGATGCAGATAGAGACAACTTTCTCAAACTGGGGGCGAGTACCAATCGGTGCCATGTAACGGGCAACATCAAATTTGCCGCCCTCAACAGCGATTCGCCCAGCCCCATTGAACTGGGCCGTTCTTATATACTGGCCGCCTCCAGCCGCGATGATGAGGAACGGTTGATCGTCGAGGCGTGGCAGAAGACAAAACGCAACGAGCTACTGGTGATCGCCCCACGTCACCCGCAACGTCTCAATGCAATTCTCCGCGACCTCAAGCCATTCGGCCTCAACATCGCCGTACGCAGTCGCAACGAGCAACCCGATGCAACAACACAGCTCTATATCGCCGACACCTTCGGTGAGCTACGCGGATTTATGGCCGGGGCCAAACTGGTCTTTATGGGTGGCTCACTGGTAGCAAAGGGGGGGCATAACATTCTGGAGCCCGCCGCGCTGGGCAGGGCGGTGATCACCGGGCCGCATATGGAGAACTTTAGTGATGAGACCCGCACCCTGCTGGAGGGAAAAGGTCTGCTTCAGGTCAACTCAGAGGAAGAGTTAAGCAAGGCATTTATCACACTATTGGAAGATGAGGCTGAGTGCCTCGCACAAGGTGCAAGGGCCAGAACAACACTGGAGTATCACAGTGATATGGTGGAACGGTATATGAAGATATTGCGGGAGTATCTCTAAAAAGAGTGCCTGATATTTCACCGTAACCGTAGGAGCAGCTCTGCCGCGATGTTGTATGGAATCGCGCTGGAAGCGCTCCTACAATGACCCCTGATTATCACAAGCAACGCCGTGTTGCGGAAGTATCGTATCGCTAAAAAATGTGCCCGATAATTCACCGCAACCGTAGGAGCGGCTCCGCCGCGATGATCTATAAAATCGCGCTGGAAGCGCTCCTACAACGTCCCCTGATTATCACAAGCAACGCCGTGTTGCGGAAGTATCGTATCGCTAAAAAATGTGCCCGATATTTCACCGTAACCGTAGGAGCGGCTCTGCCGCGATAATCTATAAAATCGCGCTGGAAGCGCTCCTACAATGTCCCCTGATTATCACAAGCAACGCCGTGTTGCGGAAGTATCGTATCGCTAAAAAATGTGCCCGATATTTCACCGCAACCGTAGGATCGGCTCCGCCGCGATATTGTATGGAAGCGCTCCTACAATGTCCCCTGTGCCGCGTTCTTGTAACCGCGCAACACCGCCTTCCAGTCCTCATCATCGAAGGCAAAATTCTTTTCAATTCGTCGGAATTTCATCAATGAGCGCTTCAACCGCTCCATATTGGCACTACGCCATCCCTCATCACCACGGCGCAGTTCACTGCGATCAAAGTCGATCAAATAGACCTTGCCTGCCTCGTCGAGCAGAATATTACGGGCGTTAAGGTCGGCATGAAACAACTCCTCCAGATGGAAGCGCCGCAACCAGGCCCCCAGCTGTTCGAGCTGCGCGGCGGGCAGGCGCTTCTCACACAGCCACTCGGCCAGTGGCCGGGCATCGATCGCCTCGGTAACGATATCGGCACTATAGGTGAGACCATGGCGCACCAGCCGAACGGCAATCGGGCGAGGTACAGGGAGGCCGCGACGATACAGTTCCACCTGTAAATGCCATTCACGCCATGGACGGCTCTTCTCCAGCCCCTGCCAGATATAACGATCACGGGAGATCTTCGCAGGCACGCCACCGCGACAGTAGTGGCGCAGGGCAAACACCCGCTCACCATACTGCACGAAGACAGTGGTGCCACGACCAGGGGCTGAACCGAGTAGCTGCTGTGTCTCTTCCCAGTGACCGGGTTCAAAAAATGCATCATCCACTTGGCCGAGAGTATCGGCATCATATAGGATGTGGCTACTTTCAGTATCAATTTGGGTCAGTTTCATCTAAATGCATTTACCATTAAGTTCGCCACCGCGAAGTCTCTGTCTGTTGCGCCTCTCCGCCATCGGCGATATCAGCCATACGCTGCCGCTACTGCGCACCCTGCAGACCGCATGGCCCGAGACACAGATCACCTGGATCATCGGCAAGCGGGAATACGACCTGGTCGGTGACATTCCGGGCGTGGACTTTATCATCTTTGACAAGTCACGGCGATGGCGCGCCTTTATCGATCTGCACCACGCCCTCAAGGGCAAGCGCTTCGATGTGCTGCTGCACATGCAGATGTCGCTACGGGCCAGCCTCGCCAGCCTGCTGGTACGAACAAAGATCCGCCTTGGCTTTGACCGCGAGCGGGCCAAAGACCTGCAGTGGATCTTTACCAACCATAAAATCGCTCCAGCAAAAAACCAGCACGTTATCGACTCGTTCTTTGGATTCAGTGAAGCACTGGGAATCAAAGAGCGGCAACTAAAGTGGGATATCCCCATTCCCGATGCCGCCCACCAGTTTGCCACCGAGCGACTGCCCGAGGGGGAGTTCATCGTCATCAGTCCCTGCTCAAGTATGGCCTACCGCAACTGGACTGCACGCGGCTACGCCGCCGTGGTCAAATATGCCATAGAAAAACATGACCTGAAGGTGGTGCTATGCGGCGGTCCTAGCCGATTAGAGTGGCAATACGGTGCCGAGATCTCTGCCAGCCTGGATATGGCCAAGCTCAGCGACTCATTAACGAACCTTATCGGCCAGACTGACCTCAAGCAGCTATTAGCCGTGTTACAACGCGCCCGAGCCGTAATCAGTCCCGATGCCGGACCGGCCCATTTGGCTACCGCCGTAGGTACCCTGGTGATAGGTCTATATGCATGCACCAATCCGGATCGCGCCCGCCCCTATTTAAGTGCTGATTATGTGGTCAACCGCTACCCGGAAGCGATCCGAAATTTCTATGATAAACCCTCCGAACAGATACCATGGGGAAGCCGCATCAAAGATGAGACAGCCATGGCACTGATTCTACCAGAAGACGTATTCTCTCAACTAGATAACCTAATCCATCACGAGTTATGACAACAGAATAAGATAAACTAAATGAAACGAACACCCTATGAGCAAGCCAGGCATAATATCAGAAAATAAAGATAGAACATCTCCACTAGTTCTAAATTAAAGATAATTTCAACGTTTACAACACAAACTAAACAATGCGCCCAATGAATCCATGATAAAAAAGCAACAAAAATCTGAAAAATTCAGAATTCACCATTTCTACAAGGCCATACCATTGCATTGAAAGCTATGTTATTAATGCTATCAAGTTACGGCTAGATACTATCCATTGCACTAAAACACTACTCACGGCCATATTCATACAGCATTTACAAGGTTCAAACATGACAGACCCGTCTCAACTGGAATCACATTATAATCAGAAACAAAACAGGTACTTCTCTGCGATTCGAAGCGATATTGTACAGATTCTCCCCGCAGCATCCGAAAAAGTTCTTGAAGTTGGATGTGGCTCAGGGGCCACCCTAAACTACTTAAAAGAGCAAGGCCTGAGCAAATGGTGCGCAGGGATTGAGCTCTCCGCCGGCCCTGCTTTAGAGGCAAAGAAACACATCGATGTTGCCTTGCAGGGCAACATCGAGCATATGAACTTACCTTTCGATGACTGTGAGTTTGACGTAATACTATGTCTTGATGTGTTAGAGCATCTAGTTGACCCTTGGGCCGTCATTCACAAACTGGACAAACTGCTAAAGCCTGGTGGCGTAATTATCGCAAGCATTCCTAATGTACGGTACTACAAAGTTTCTACCGGGCTATTATTCAAAGGCATTTGGGACTATAAGGATGAGGGTATTCTTGACCGCACCCATCTCCGCTTCTTTACCTACAAAACAGCAAAGAGTTTAATGGAGTGCAGCAACCTTGTTGTTGACAAGACGGTATGCCTTGGAATGCAAAAAGGTGGTCCGCGTTACCGAACAAATCTCCTCTCATTCAAACGTTTGACTCATCTACTGACTGAGCAATATTTGATGCGGGCGATAAAAAAATAGAACTGAACGTATATACTTAACCATAATTATAGGTATGAAAGAACTTTAATAGTTGGCAGTTCTTAACTAAGAACTACCTGTTCATTTCAGACTATATTTAAACTGCATGTGCTGATATTAAACTTATGTAAATAATTTATTAAGCTTTCTAAACAAGTACACCCATGGATGGGTTATTTTATGTTTTTTGAGGAAATATGTATTATAAAAGAATTTTACCTCATTCCTTAACAAAAACCTCTCAAATGCTGAAAAACCCAAAGCCAGAAGATCATCATATACTTTTTTTGATTCAACAGTATTAACAACCGCCGCAATTCTGGCGACCTCCACCATTGCCTTGTAACGTTCCCTTCTCATTGCCGCCTTCAAATGAGAGTTTGACGCTTGATGCAAGATTTCATCATAGGTTAATGTCGTTGCCGAATAAGCAGAAGCAGACTTTAAATTACTTAAATTCTGTGAAACTGATGAGGTATTATTTCCCAATCTCCGCCAGCGGTACAACACCTTATCGACATGCATAATCCTTTGTGCATTCAAAAGCAAGCGTGGAACGGCCTCCGTATCAACAAAAGAAAGATCCTCGCGAAATTTAAAATTGATAGTTCTAATATATTCCAAACGACATAATTTACTCCATAGTGGTGGAATATATTCACCTTGCAAATATTCTACTCCTGTCATTACTTTATAAGATGGCTGCTTAACACGAGTGACCTGCGTTTCAGTTGTATAGTTAAATGTCAATACATCAAGATCAAACTCTTCAGCCGTTTTAAATAAAAATAATAAAACATTATCATCAATCAATGTATCATCATTGTCTAATGAATATAGATATTCCCCGCGAGCTTCCTGAATGCCCCGGTTTGTTGCTTTTCCAATGCCATAATTATCTTGATTAATCACAGTCATATTGCTGTGTTTTTTCGCATACTTTTCTAATATGTTATATGAATCATCCGTACTTCCGTCATTGACACATATTAGCTCAACATCCTTAAACGTTTGAGAAAAAACCGAATCAAGGCATGAACTTAAAAAGTCTTGTGAGTTATATACTGGGATTACAATACTAATTTTTGGTGCCAACTGAAATCTCCAATAATATTTCATACAGCGTTTTACAGGTGAGCTATTCAGGAAACAGTTTCCTACCTAAAACAACACCGGGAATTCAAGATATAACACTACCCATATCCATCAACTCAACTGCTCATTACTATATTTTTATAAATAAATTATTTAATTAGTCTACCTATTGCAGGCGCTCAAGGAGAAGAGACTCTAGTCAACGACTAATTACTAAGCGTTGCCGAACATTATCCAAAAAGTATTTAGCTCGATGAAGGTGGGTATGGTGATCCATAAGATGCTTGTATGCTGCAGTTGCCATCGTCTCCCGTTCATTTTCATTTTTTAGATAATAATCTAGCTTGTCGGTAAAATCGCTAAGATCGTCCTGGCAGAAAGCTACATGCTTGCCATCGATAAAGTTATTGGGAATGACTATGCCGGGCCTTTGACTCACCATAAAGGCACTCACGCCAGGGATCTCCCAATAGCGCATTGTATCCCAACCTACCCCACGGAAATTACAAGCAATCTTGCTTGCCGACAACTCCCTCAGGTAGTTAAGCCCCTTACGACTATAACTGTGGAACTGTTGAGCATGGACCGAGCCGTTTTCAATACAGTCATAGCGTCCTTGTAACAATTCTAGCGCCTGGGTGCGAATGGGATCAGACTCCACGCACCACAGTGTCACCTGGTAACGTTTGTCGAGGGGGGAGAACCCAGGTTGTGGCCTAAAGGCCATCGGTAATGGAATTACATTATCAGGATACTCCTTGTCAACCAGGCACTCACGCTTGAAAATCAAATCTGGCCGACGGTGCTGAAATACATCCTGGTAAAGCGATTCAAAATTCATTCGGTTGGCATCTCCCCCAACCTCCGGCCAATCACCTCCATCAATATAAACAAGCGGCACCCCCTTGGGCAGTTGTGGCTCAATGCTAAGGAATGCCTCCAGGGTGTCACGCTTTGTCGAGGCAATCACTACAAGATCAGGGGCAAATTCAGCAATCCCCTTTCGGGCACGAAATTTATCCCCAAGCAGCGAGGGAAAGGAGCGGCTCAGCCCCATATTGCGTGGATAACGCTTGAGAGGAAGATAATAGAGTGAATTTACTGGAAACGAACGTACAGACTCCGAACCTAACAGTTCGGTCAGACCGGCAAACAGTTGATCCTGAACATAGTCAGATTTCAAGCTATTGCAGTAAAGGATACGCACCCACAGCCTCCATGTAATGACAATTAGCGAAAATGGCCACATAATACCAAATACTGTTGGGTGTAGTGGGAAAAATCATTTAAAATGCTTACTTGCATACATTAAAAATACTTAGGAAATAGTAATGAATATCTCCGTTGTTGGTACCGGCTACGTTGGCCTGGTCACAGGCACCTGCTTTGCTGAAATGGGTCACACCGTCACCTGCGTCGATATAGACGAGGGGAAAATTGAAGGACTGAAGAAGGGCATCCTCCCCATTTATGAGCCTGGGCTCGAGCCGCTTGTTACCAGCAACTATGCCGAGGGGCGCCTCAAATTCACCGGTTCACTGAAAGAAGCGGTACAGGATGCAGACATGCACTTCATTGCCGTCGGTACCCCCCCGGGAGAGGATGGCTCAGCTGATCTACAGTATGTACTGGCCGTCGCTTCTGAGCTGGGACAGCTTGTGGTCAAGCCGTACAATGTCATCGTTGACAAATCAACTGTGCCGGTGGGTACTGCCGATAAAGTACGTGCCACCATTCAGGCAGAGCTGGACAAACGTGACAGTGATATCCAATTTGATGTCGTCAGCAATCCCGAATTTCTCAAGGAAGGGGCGGCCGTCGATGATTTTATGCGCCCTGACCGTGTCGTTATCGGCTTTAACGATAAAAAATCAGAAACGATGATGCGCGAGCTCTATCACCCCTTTATGCGTAATCACGAAGTAATTGTCGCCATGGGGGTGCGCGATGCGGAAATGACCAAATACGCCGCCAACGCCATGCTCGCCACCAAAATTTCATTCATGAATGAGATCGCAGCACTGTGCGAACTGCTCGATGTGGATGTAGAAAACGTACGGCTCGGCATCGGTTCTGATTCACGTATTGGTTACCACTTCATCTACCCCGGTTGCGGCTACGGTGGTTCCTGCTTCCCCAAGGATGTAAAGGCGCTACAACGTATGGCACATGAAGCGGATATGGCACCGTGGTTGCTTGATGCGGTAGAACGACGTAACGAGGCACAGAAACATCGCCTCTTTGAGAAAATCCAGGCCCACTACGGCGGCAAACTTGAGGGGCTCACCTTTGGCATCTGGGGCCTGGCCTTCAAACCCGGCACCGATGACATGCGTGAGGCCCCCTCACTAGTGCTAATTCGCTCACTCATCGAGGCCGGAGCCAAGGTACAGGCACACGACCCGGTGGCCCATGAGACCTTCCAGCGGGAACTGCCTGAACACTGGTTCGAAGATGGCAGTGTCACTCTATTCGAGCACCAGTACGATGCCCTGGAGAAGTGTGATGCGATGGTACTGGTGACCGAATGGAAACCATTCCGCAATCCTGAATTCGATACCATCAAGAGTATGTTGAAGACTCCGATGATTTTCGACGGTCGCAACCAGTACGAGCCGGCACAGATGGTTGAACAGGGGATCCACTACAGTGCCATCGGCCGTGGCATCGTGGAGGCATAGGATGGAAAACTATAGCCTGCGTAAACGCATTCTGGTTACCGGCGGCGCCGGTTTTCTTGGCTCCCACCTCTGCGAGCGTCTGCTCAACGACGGTCACGAAGTGTTGTGTCTGGATAACTTCTTTACCGGCAGTCGCGACAATATCCGTCACCTTGAGTCGAATCCTTATTTCGAGGTGATTCGCCACGACATTGTCGAGCCTCTCTTCCTGGAGATAGACGAGATCTACAACCTGGCCTGTCCCGCCTCACCGCCACATTATCAACATGACCCGATTCATACTATGAAAACCAGTGTGCTGGGCATCATGAACATGCTGGGACTAGCCAAGCGGTGCGGGGCCAAGCTAATGCACGCCTCCACCTCCGAGACCTACGGTGACCCCAAAGTCCACCCGCAGCCGGAGAGTTACTGGGGTAACGTTAATCCACATGGTATCCGCTCCTGTTATGACGAGGGCAAACGTGCCGCCGAAAGCCTCTGCTTCGACTACCACCGCCGGCATGGGGTAAAGATTAAAATCGCCCGTATATTCAACACCTACGGGCCCAACATGCACCCCAATGACGGGCGCGTGGTCTCCAATTTCGTAATTCAGGCACTGCGTGGTGAGGACATCACTATCTATGGTGAGGGACAGCAGACTCGCTCTTTCTGTTATGTGGACGACCTCATTGAGGCCTTCGTACGACTGATGGACTCACCTGATAATTTCACCGGTCCGGTCAACACAGGCAACCCCGGTGAGTTCACTATTATGGAACTGGCCGAGAAGGTAATCGCACTAACCGGCTCCGGTTCAAAGATAGTGCATAAACCACTGCCACAGGACGACCCGCAGGTACGTTGTCCCGATATCACACTGGCAAAAGAGAAACTGGGATGGGAACCCACCATCAAATTGGAGCAGGGCTTACTGCCAACCATCAACTACTTCAAAAAGCTAACACTACACGATACTCAAGAATAAGCCCTGTTACGAAACAATGGTCTCTATATCACAACCACCTCGTGCCACACTTATCATCTCCATTTACCGTGATACCGAAGCGCTAGACGTTATCCTGCATGCGCTTCGACAACAGAGTACAAACGCTTTCAACATCATCATTTCTGAAGATGGTGAATCAACCGAAGTGGCCCAATTCATTGCCAAACAAGGCAATGAAATACCATTAATCCACCTGACCCAGGCAGATCGTGGCTTTAGAAAAAATCGCGCTCTTAACCGTGCAATTGTCACCGCCACAAATAATTACCTCATTTTTATTGATGGCGACTGCGTACCACACCGGAATTTTGTACAGGCCCATTTACACTGTGCCGAACCAGGTGTTGTCAATTGTGGCAGGAGAATTGAACTAGGCGAAAGAACTTCCACTAAACTCAGAAAGACCCCCTCTTTGATTGAAAACTTTTACGGAAATCTTAACTACCTTCTACAAATAAACACCCTGCGACTTGATCAAACAAAGAATATCGAACTGGGTTTTTACCTGCCAATGCTCCAACGACTGCTACATGAACGCGACAGCTCCATCGTTGGCTGCAACTTTTCTATCTATCGCCAGGATTTACTTTCCATCAATGGTTTTGATGAGGCCTATCACTCACCAGGCATTGGTGAAGATAGCGACCTTGAACTGCGCCTACGTAACAACAAGATCCGCATTAAAAATAACAAATTTACAGCTATCCAATACCATCTTTACCACCCCCGCTCTTATACGGTTAGTAATGAAAATTCACAATTACTTGCCACAGCCAAAGCCTCATTTAGCACGTACTGCAAACAAGGTATAAATGGTCACTCAGAATAATCAGGTGGTTCGTCTGTTAATCGTACGTAACGACAAATTAGGTGACTTCATGCTCGCCTGGCCAGTCTTTTCGCTACTTAAAAAACACTGGCCAAAGCTGCACATCACAGTGCTGGTACCACCCTATACTAAAACGATTGCGGAGTTCTGCCCATGGGTAGACGATATCCTCCTCGACGAGGGAGAGGATGCTATCGCTCTTGCCCGTCAATTTAAACGACAGCCGTTCGATGCCATGCTCACACTCTTCTCTACCAACCGAACTGCTTTTTCTGGTTGGCTGAGCCGCATTCCTTACCGCCTGGCCCCAGCCACAAAATTTGCACAGTTTTTTTATACTAATCGCCTGACTCAACGACGATCGCGCTCAGAAAAACCCGAGTATGCCTACAATATTGACCTCGCATATCAGCTTCTCGCCGACTTCGGTAAATTAGAACCCAGAAAAACAACCGTGGACAAGCTGGGGGACTTTCTACCAGCAGAGATTTGCCGTCCACTACTACGGCCTACAAGTGAACAGCAGCGTAGTCACTTTGCGAAAACACGTCAACTTGATGAGGATGCCCTCTGGATTGCGCTACATCCCGGTAGCGGTGGCTCAGCCAATAACCTAAGTGCACAACAATATGTACAGTTGGCATGCGAAATTCACTGTACTAAATCACTGGTGTTTATCATCACTGCCGGTCCCGGAGAAGAGGGGGCAGCAGAGCAGGTAGCTCATGAGATCAGGCGAGGGGGCGGTACTGCCGTTGCCCAGGCTTCAGGCAAAATAAATTTATTGATTGCAACTCTTCAGTGGGCCGACCTATTTATCAGCAATTCCACTGGGCCACTGCACATCGCCGCCGCACTTGACCGCCCCACTGCTGCCTTCTACCCACGCCACCGCTCTGCCACGCCACTGCGTTGGCAGACACTAAATGCACCACACAAGCGGCTCGCCTTTACCCCTCCACCGGAGGGTGTGGCCGAAGATGTCTCGGCTATTGATGTAACCGCCGCTGCCAGCACCATTAGTGAGTTCTTGGTATCACTGATAGATAGAGTCCGATAACAGACAAAGGCTTTCTTCCCCTTTAATCTGCCTTCTATTTCAGGTCACTACAGGAGCAAGAATTGCCCCTAGACCACCACCCTACTTATCAGTTAACAACTCATCTGACCGAATATATTCTCCAGAAAACGGCGCGAAAAATAGTGATGAATATTAAAGGCTTTGTCGACATAAGCCTTACCCACCTTGCCATGTCTGGTGAAAATATCTATCCGTCCTCTCATACTTAATCTTTGTATAGAGGCTGTCACTATGACCTCAGCCAAGACTAGGTCATAGATAATCCAAGTAACTATACATCTTAATGTTCAGGAGGCCTTGGCAAAGCCTCAGAACAAGAATGTTCCCGTAGCTCTAGGCCCCTTCACCTTTATTACCCATAATCTAATTTTCATGCCGTATATATTGACTGACAAACTACCTGCTGTTAGTTGTGTGGACTGTTCGAAATCAGCCTGTTATAAACCACCTCAAGTTCATCATAATGGTGCTCTGTGGCGAACATTTCATCGGCCTTATCTGCTCCAGCTTTGGCCAATCGTTGTCGAAGACCAGGATCCTCATAAAGACGACGAATGGCACCGGCCAAGGCTTGACTATCATTAGGAGGAAACAGTAAGCCATTCTGGGCCTCATCAATGATTTCCAGTACACCACAGGCCGCCGTGCCAATTACAGGGATACCGGCACGCATCGCTTCAATTAGTACAAGACCAAAGGTTTCACACTCTGTTGCTAACAACGCGACCTCAAATGACGCCGCCATGTGACTAGGAGACTTATGGGGGCCAGCAAACTTTACCGTTCCAGCCAGAGCAGAGTTTTGTACACGATCCTTTAATCCTTGCAAATAGCCATCATCCATCGCTGGGCCAACAAAAAGGGCACAAACGACGATACCCTGTTGATGCAATCTTTCCATCGCCTCGATCAAAAGATGCTGCCCCTTACACTCCTCTATACGACCTACCATGAAGATAACGAAGTCATCCTCAGAAAAACCGTACTTCTTGCGCAGGTAGGTACGCTGCTCTGTACTCATCTCGGGTGGGGCATCAACACCATAATATAGACGTTCAATATTCTCTGCCGGCATCGGCAGAAATTTCACCATCAACTCACGCAGCTCATCAGTAATCGTCAAGATGCGGTCCACATGACGATAGAGCCAACGGTGAAATAAATCGTGTTTCGAACGTGTAATCATCATCTGGCGTGTATAGATCAACTTAATGGGGCGTTTAGCAAACTGTTTTGCTAGCACTGCAAGGTTAAGATCCTTGGCCCAATGCATGTGAACAATATCAACCTGCTCTTGATCAATAATTCGCGCCAGGCGGCGTGCCGCAATAAATGGAAATAGTTTGCTGAGCTTCGTCAGTACATAATAGTCGGCATTGCACTCATCCATTCTCGATGACAACATGGTGTCAGCACGCACTACTGTGACACAATGATGAGCACGCTTTAACAATTGCTGTACCGTACGAAAAACATAAAGCTCCAGACCGCCCAACCCATCTGAAAGGCAAAGCTGTAAAATCTTAGGTTCTCCGCCCATCAATTGCTCCTGGAACCTTGTCGGCGGATAAATATCACCTTACTGTATTTTACAAATACATGTGCAAAGGAGAGCATTGATACAACCAGACCGGCGAAACCATCCATAAAACCACGTCGCAAAAAATAGAGGCGAAAGAATGTCCAGGCTCCATGAGTAAAGGGGGCGAGAAGAGTGACAGATTTGTTTTTCTTTATAATTTCACGAGCACCAATTTCTGTGAAATTATCGATCGTTTTCAAATGAGCTGAAATAGAGTCAAATGAGTAATGTTCCATATCACCTGCCAAATCAACAATATCATTCCCATCAACCTCAATGCGGTCATGAGGATTAATGCCACCCCATCTTGCACTGTTTTTGTTAAACAGCCGAATCTTTCTATCCGGATACCAACAGTAATTTAACCAGCGATAAACATAAAATGTTTTACGGGCCATCCGGTAGGCATCATGTTCATCCAGTCCATCCTTAATCGCCAAAATGGACTGCTGCAATTCAGGCGTCAACCGTTCATCACAATCCAGACTCAGTATCCAGTCGTGCTGTGCCTTGGAGACTGCAAGATTTTTCTGTTCAACATGCCCCAAAAATTCCTGGTGAAATATTTTATCGGTATATTTACCCGCCAGTTCAACCGTCATGTCACTACTCAGTGAATCGACAACAATAATCTCATCGGCTACCCGTAACAGGCTTTCGATACAGGCCTCGATCTTTTTCTCTTCGTTAAACGAAATAATGCAAGCACTAATACGGGCCACTAGCTATTTCCTTTTATCTGCATCTGTTTTGAAATGGTCGCATAAACCTGTTCTGGCAGTATCTCGCGCAGGCAGCGGTAATGCCCGTAGGGGCACTGGCGTTTAAAGCAGGGACTGCAATCAAGATTATGGTAAACTACGGCTGCCCCTTTGCTCAGGGGTGGGGTGTAGTCAGGCGTAGAAGAGCCGTAGATACCAACCACCGGAATATCAACTGCGGCGGCCACGTGCATCAATCCAGAGTCGTTGCTGACGGCGATAGCGCAAAGGCTGAGCAGGTCCACCGCATCAACCAGTTCGGTTCGACCGCACAGGTTAACCATCCCCTCAGGCTCACCCGCCAGTTGGATGATCTGCTGCGCATTGGTGTGATCCTTTTGCGAGCCTAGAATCCATACCTGGTGGCCCACCTCACGAAGACGTTGCGCCAGCTCCACCCAATATTCGATAGGCCACTGTTTGGCCGGGCCGTACTCCGCTCCGGGAAGTAACGCGACAGCCCCCTCGCTACCCAGCGACAGTCTCTCTAGTAGCTGTGAAATATTTCCCCTGTCAGTAGTCAATTTGGGAGTCGGGATCGTTGCCGGAGGTAATGACTCTGCGGACTTCATTCCCAGCGCAAGATAACGCTCAACCGTTTTGCTCAAAATCACCTTATCTAGCGAGCGCATATCATTGATCAAACCAAAACGCATCTCACCACGATAACCACTGCGTTGTTTTGCCTTGGCAAAAAAAGGAATGAGTGCCGCTTTCAGAGAACGGGGGATCACAATCGCTCGATCATAGTGTTCTGAACGTAGCTGTTTGCCCAAGCGATAGCGACTGGCAAGACCGAACTCACCATGCCCCAGTGGCACCTCGATACCCTTGCGTACCTCTGGCATGCGCGCCAGCAACGGCAGTGACCAGGCAGGGGCAAGCACATCGATAATACAATCCGGTTCGCGCTGTTTGAGTAATTTATAGAGGGCCTGCGCCATCACCATATCGCCCACCCAGGCGGGACCCACAATAAGGATGCGAGAGGCGACAGCCATAATTAACCCCGCAGTACCCGCTCGGTAATCGCGACATTTTCACGCAGGTGTTTGGGATTGATGGTACCGACTACCACACTGTGCACGGCAGGCTGGGCAAAGACGAAACGCAGTGCCGCCTCGACCCCGCCACCACCGGCAGCGCTATCGGCATGGCCACTCTGCAGCCCCTTCTTTATCACGACCCCCTTATTAAGTTCCGCGGCACGCTCCAGTACCGGTAACTCATCGGTGTAGATCGGATTGTAGGTGGCCATCACTACATCCATATTCTCCACACACCACAGACCACCCTCGACGGTCTTGGTCGACATACCGACCGCTTTGATCTTTCCTTCATGCTGCAGTTCTAACAGGGTGTCACAGACCGCCTCATTTTCGATAACTGTCATATCGTCGCCGTGGGAGTGAACCAGGATCATATCGATGGTGTCACGCCCCAAACGCTTCAACGAGCGCTCGACGCTCATCCGGGTATACTCGGCAGAAAAGTCAAAACTCGATTCACCATTTTCAAAGATCTCGCCAACCTTACCAACGATCACCCAGTCGTTTTTATGTGGCAGCAATTGACCCAGCCGCTCCTCGGAGTTGCCATAAGCTGGGGCGGTATCAAGGGTATTAATTCCCAGCTCCCAGGCCAGGTCAAATAGTTCGCGCACCTCTTTGTCAGAGGGAATACTAAAACCAGTTGGATATTTAACCTGCTGGTCGCGACCGATCTTTACCGTGCCCAGCCCCAATGGGCTGACCTTGATACCCGTTGAACCCAGCTCTCTCAACTCCACTTTTCTTCCTCCTGCCACGGCAACACAGCACATTCCGCATGCGGCCAATCGATGGTCTCAGTAGATCCACTCGGTTCCACATCAGTGAGCAAACTTTCTATCTCATCGGCAAGGCGCGGTGCCAATGCCAATTTGGTCGGCCAGGCGGTAATGACCCCGTCCTGCTCATCCACAAAGATATCATCAGGACGTGAGCCGTCGGCCTTCTTCACCTCGGCACGATCAATATTCAGAGTACCCCATTCACAGGCAGTAAAATCTATCCACGGAAAGAGAGCGACAAGCTCATCACAGGCGGCGGAAATTTGATCTTCACGACTGCGCCCCACGCCCTCCTCGGCGGGTTGCCCACCGATATACCAGACGGTATTTCCCTCGGCATCAAAATGGCTGGTGATAGTGATCCGTGGTAAGGCGTTGGCACCAAGACAATGAGCATAAACTCCTGCCGGCAACGCCTTGCCACGCAGCATCACCATCTGTAACGGACGGCGCTGCATCTTTGGTGCCTCTCGACCCAGCCGCTGCAGTAGTGCCTCGTTGCCAGCACCGGCACTTAATACCAGACGTTGTGCCTCAATGACACGGCCTTCGCTCAATTCAATACGGGTAGGGTTGGCCGGGTCGAGCTTCAAGCCGTCGGCACGAAAGATAAAATTGCGATAAGGGGCCGCCAGTGTCTCTATTAGCGAAGCGGTATCGAGCACAGGCTCATCAAGGCGATAGACCTGCCCCTTGAACATGGGATCACGAAACAGCTCTGGCCTGGCCTCCCCCTCCAGTGACCGGGTGCGCGAACGCATCAGCTTACTGGCAAAGAAACCGGCCAGGCGTGAGGTAAGACTGGTGGTCGACCACATATATTGATGGTCCGACATCAATTTTACCGTAGAGAGATCCAGTTCACCCTTGCCTTCAAGACAGGCGCGCCAGCGAGCAGGCATCTCGACGATGGCCTCCGATGATCCGGTGAGTTTGCCGGTAAGGGCGTATTTGGTACCACCGTGAATGATCCCCTGGGCGTAGCAGGTCTGTCCTGCACCGAGACGATCGGCCTCCAGCAAAATAGCGTGGTAACCGGCCTTGCGCAGCCGCCCCAACAACCATAGCCCGGCGACACCGCCGCCGAAGATAGCTACATCAACCGCAACGCTTTGCGCCTGCTCACCCATCTCTGTTACTTTTTTTCCGAGGCTCGAATGGCACCGATGATGCTGGTAGTAGAGCAGCCATCGACAAAACTCATTACCATCACCT
Source organism: Pseudomonadota bacterium (assembly GCA_039714395.1). Lineage (GTDB taxonomy): Bacteria > Pseudomonadota > Gammaproteobacteria > Thiohalomonadales > Thiohalomonadaceae > JAPHSX01. The sequence continues at coordinate 72,269 of JBDLJH010000014.1, forward strand.
GGCCACCAGCGGCACGCACACAATCACCACCGGGGATGTTATCGGGATCGTTATCGCCACCCTTCACCAAAATATTAGGTACGGTGCCGCAAATAAGGCGGGTCGGGGTGTCATCATCGAAGCCGACCACCCAGTCGACACAGTCGAGGGCCGCGAGCACGCGCATGCGCTTGGCCTGGGTATTGACCGGACGTTCCTCGCCCTTGAGGCGCTTGACCGAGGCGTCGTCATTAACCGCAACAATAAGGCGATCACCAAGCTGTGCCGCCTCCTCAAGATAGGTAACGTGACCGGCGTGAAGGATATCGAAACAACCGTTGGTCATCACCACGGTCTCGCCGTGGGCCTTGGCCTCCTGCACCAGGGCGATCAGCTTATCTTCACCGACCATGCCCTGCTCCATTTCATCCTGATCGCGCATCGCGCGGCGAAGCTCTGGCACCGAGACACTAGCGGTACCAAGCTTGCCCACCACCACACCAGCAGCAAGGTTGGCCAATACCGTCGCCTCACGTAATGAGTTGCCTGCGGCGAGGGAGGCGGCCAGCACCGACACCACGGTATCACCGGCACCGGTCACATCGTAGACCTCTCGTGCCTTGGTCGGAATATGTAACGGCTCTTCACCCTTTTGCAGCAGGGTCATCCCCTTTTCACTGCGAGTGATCAGTAGCGCCTCGAGTTCCAGTTCATCACGTAGTGTCTCACCCTTACTTACCACCTCAGTATCATCGGCACAGTGGCCAACTACCTCCTCAAACTCATGCATATTGGGGGTGATCACTGTGGCACCACGATAGGGAGAGAAGTCACTTCCCTTGGGGTCAATCACCACCGACTTGCCCGCAGCACGAGCGATTTCGACCATTTTGGTCGCCTCGCGCAGGGTTCCCTTACTGTAATCGGAGAGCACCACCACCCCGGCATCCCCGACATTGTCCTTAAACTGGCTTAACAGGCCGGAACTATCACAACCGGGAAAACCATCCTCAAAGTCGAGACGGATCAGCTGTTGGTGACGGCTCAGTACACGCAACTTGGTTACTGTAGGGAAGCCTTCCAGACGCTCAAAGTGACACTCCACCCCGGCATTGAGCAGGGTACGGGCCAGCGCATCGGCGGCCTCATCGCGGCCGGTGAGTCCCAGCACTGAACCCCGGCCACCCAGCGCGGCAACATTCAACGCCACGTTACCGGCACCACCAGCACGCTCCTCAATATCGTCAACCTTAACCACCGGCACCGGGGCCTCAGGGGAGATGCGTGAGGTATCACCGTGCCAGTAACGATCGAGCATCAGATCACCGACAACTAGTACGGAGGCGCTCTCAAATTCAGGGAGTTGACTAATCTTCATCGAAAATATTCTGTCTTCGCGGGTAAATAGAAATGGCTGCCAGTATGAGAAAAGGGGCTCCAGGCCCCTTACTCTTTAAGCGTATACTCGGCACTACAGTAAGGGCAGCGTGCCTGCCCCTCCTTCTTAACGTCGAGAAAGACACGCGGGTGAGAACTCCACGCCGCTGTACCGGGCATCGGGCAGTGCAGGGGCAGATCGGCTTCAGTCACCTCGTAGCGGCGTACCGTATTCCCCTGTTTCTGTTTCTGTTGCTCGTGCTGACGAACCATGCTCCCCCCTTATCTATTACCCTGTTATTTAACCAGCGTCTGCCATTCCAGATGCACGCTACGGCGCCCGTGCACCTGGTCGAAGTACATGCTCTGCAACTTCTCGGTGATCGGTCCACGTTTGCCGATACCAATCTTGCGATTATCAACCTCGCGGATCGGCGTCACCTCGGCAGCCGTGCCGGTGAAGAATGCCTCATCAGCCACATAGACTTCATCACGGGTGATACGCTTCTCTTTCACTGGCACACCGATCTCCTCGGCCATCTGGAAGATGGTGTTACGGGTGATACCGTCTAACGCCGAGGTGAGATCAGGGGTGTAGATCACGCCATCACGTACCAGGAAGATATTCTCGCCTGAACCCTCGGTAACATAGCCTTCATTATCCAGCAGCATCGCCTCGTCGCAACCGCAGGCCAGTGCCTCCTGCAGCGCCAGCATCGAGTTCATGTAGTTGCCATTGGCCTTGGCCTTACACATGGTGATGTTGACGTGGTGACGGGTGTAAGAAGAGGTACGGATGCGGATCCCCTTCTCCATTCCCTCGGCACCGAGATAAGCACCCCAGCTCCAGGCAGCAACCATAACGTGGGCCTTCAGGTTATCGGCGCGCAGCCCCATCCCCTCTGATCCATAAAACACCATGGGTCGAATATAGGCCGACTCCAGATTGTTCTCAGCAACCGACGCCTTCGTCGCCGCGTTGATAGTCTCCTTATCGAAGGGCATCGGCATATTCATGATGTGGGCCGAACGGAACAGACGATCGGTGTGCTCCTGCAGACGGAAGATCGCTGCCCCATTGTCGGTCTTGTAGGCGCGTACACCCTCGAATACACCCATGCCGTAATGCAGAGTGTGGGTCAGTACGTGGGTCTTGGCCTCACGCCAGGGAACCATCTCGCCATCCAGCCAGATGACGCCATCGCGGTCATCCATCGTCATTGAATTCTCTCCTCAAACATACAAATTGAGCGCCCCCGAGGCGGCACCGCAAAAATCTAATCAACCATCATCTTCTGCCACAGGGCAGTGACCCCATCACGCAATTCGCGAAACTCGCTCTCATCGACCACCGCCTTCTGCTGTTGCAGGGTCAGGCGGTGGGCGCGGGCACGATAGCTGCGATAGGCATCGCTCAGTAACGCGCTCTCTGCCTCACTGATGAGGCCACATTGTGCGAGGCTCTCCAGCAGGCGAATATTGTCACTCCACTGCAGTAACGCAGGGTGGGCATGAGCCCAGGCCAAGACCCCATATTGCACCATAAATTCGATGTCGGCGATACCGCCATGGTCCTGTTTTAAGTCAAATTTTCCGCTTTCGGCCTTGGAGAGCGAGGTGCGCATCTTCTCGCGCATCTCCCGCACCTCCTGGCGCAGCTTCCCCAGGTCACGCTGCTGGATCAGGATCTCGCTACGCACTGCGGCAAAGGCCTCGGCGATCCCCGCATCACCATTGGTGAAGCGGGCACGTACCAGTGCCTGGTGCTCCCAGGTCCAGGCCTGCTCACGCTGGTAGTCACCAAAGGCATCGACACTGCTCACCAGCAGGCCCGAGGCACCGCTGGGGCGCAGCCGGGTATCTATTTCATAAAGCTCGCCGGCGGCGGTACGGGTATTGAGGATGTGGATCATGCGCTGGCCGAGGCGGGCGTAGAACACCGCGTTATCCAGAGGCTTGTCACCACCGGTGAACTTGCCCTCGCTCTCCTTACTATGGAGGAAGACGATGTCGAGGTCGGAACCGTAGCCCAGCTCGAAACCACCCATCTTGCCGTAAGCGATCACCGCAAAACCGGTATCGCAGACCCGCTCATCGCAGCTATCGGGGCGACCATGCCTGGACACCAGATGACGCCAGGCCAGATCGAAAGCAGCCTCCACCATCACCTCGGCGATATCGGTAAGGTGATCGCTCACTACCATCAGTGGTACCGCCTCCATCACATCGGCAGCGGCCACACGCAGCACATGGGCCTGCTTGATATGGCGCAGCGCCTCCATCTGCGCCTCCAGATCCTCAGCGGGGATATGCATCAGGCGCTGGCGCACCTCGTTGGCCAGCTCATCGCGTTTGGGTGGTGCATAGAGGGTACGTGGATCCAGTAACTCATCGAGCAGTTGCGGGAAACGGGTGAGGTGCGAGGCGATCCACGGACTGGCGCTAAATAGGCGAACCAGCTGTGAGAGCGCCATCGGATTCTCCACCAGCAGGGCAAGATAGGCACTACGTCCACCAATCATCTCCAGCAAATGCAGCAGACGACGCAAGGTCTCATCGGGCTCTCGGCCCTGCCCCACTGCACCGAGCAGCAGCGGCATTAACTGATCCAGCCGCATACGCCCCTGCGCACTCATCGCCTGCACCGAACGGCCATCGCGCACCTGACCGAGCAGACGCAGCATCTCCTCGCCCTCCTTGAAACCGAGTTGCTGCAGAGTAGCGAGCGCCTGCTCGCTATCCATACTGCCCTGCCAGATGCCCGTCAGATCCTGCTCGTCGCTCTCGGCGTGTTCGATCTGCGGTGCGGCAAAGACCTGCTGAAAGTGTTCATCTACCCGGCGCATGTGATCACGCAATACCGGCTCAAACTCTCCCCAGCTGGTAAAGCCCATACCGCAGGCGAGGCGCACCTGCCCCTCCTCATCGGTGGGCAGCATGTGCGTCTGCTGCTCGGCCCACTCCTGAATACGGTGCTCGGTATTGCGCAGGAAGGTATAGGCGATGACCAGCTCATCGACTACGAAGTCAGGTAGCAGTTCAAAACCGCGCAGCGCCTCCAGCACGGTAAGGATACGGCGACGTTGCAGCGTCGGCTCGCGGCCACCACGGATCAGCTGAAAGGCCTGACCAATAAACTCCACCTCGCGGATACCACCGGCACCAAGCTTGACGTTATCCTCCATCCCCTTGCGCTTGACCTCACGAGCAATCATTCCCTTCATCTCGCGCAACGATTCGAATGCACCGTAGTCCACATACTTGCGGTAGACGAAGGGCTTAAGGCGCTGCATCAACTCTTCACCAGCAATCTTGTCACCAGCGACAACCCGCGCCTTAATCATGGCGTAGCGTTCCCACTCGCGACCATGCACCTGGTAGTAGTTCTCCATCGCATCGAAACTGACTGCCAGCGCGCTCGACTCACCAAAGGGACGCAGGCGCATATCGACACGAAACACGAAACCGTAGGCGGTGTTGGCATCCAGGGTACGAATCAGCGCCTGCCCCAGTTTGATGAAGAACTCCTGATTGGAAATAGAACGCCGTCCGCCCCGGGTATCGCCATCCTCGGCATAGCTGAAGATAAGATCCACATCGGAGGAGAAATTAAGTTCATAGGCACCGAGCTTGCCCATGCCTATCACCACCAGCCTCTGTTGCTCGTCATCAGCGCTAAATGGGGTGCCCCACTGCGCACAGTGCCACTCATAGAGGCGCCCAAGTGCCACATCGATACAGGCATCGGCCAGGTGAGAGAGGTCAGCGGTGGTTTCAATCAGATCGGCACGTCCGGCAAGGTCACGCCAGGCGATACGCACCATTTCACGACGACGGAATTTTCGCAGCTGCTCGCCCAGCAACTTCTCATCGCTACAGCCATTGAGAAATACGGCGAGACGTTCAGCGTAATGGGCTTCGCTATAGCTGTTAATAATATCTGAGATTGAAATAAGGTCGGTTAACAGCGCGGTGTCGCGCTGCAGGCTCTGACTAACGAAATCGCTCAAAGCCAGCACCCGCTGCGTCTCGGCCTGTAGCGTCTCATCGGCAACAGGGTTGTCATCACCCAACTTTTCGCAAAGTTGCTGCCACTGCTGCTCAGCACGCTGTTGTAACAGCTCCGGCAACTCACCATGCAAAGCCGATTCAACTTGAGAATTAGACACTGACACCCCCGCTACGACTCAAAACGGTAATTGTAGCAAGGGTGCGGGGTGGCTACGACTACTCAATAAGCGGTTGAGGTAGTCGCCATTGCAAAAAAACGGCATGCCGCACTGCTGTAGGAGCGGCTTTGCCGCGATGACTATGGAATCGCGCTAAAAGCACTCCTACAACTGCCCTTCTTATTCCCCGCTGGTATTGTGGTTGCATGTTGGTGAAAGACTGGAACTAGTTGCCAGCAGACATCCCATTCATAAAACCATTTCCCAGCTATTGGTAATAGTAATCGTATTTTTCCAAAATCCCTTTCATAAATCTCCATGCCTCGTTATAGGAGAGACCACTGTCCGCAGGAATAATTATCTTGATATAGAGCTTGCCGGGGTGTGCCTTTTTCAGCTCAGCAAGACGCTGATGCATCACCTTACTGCTGACCTTACTTGAGCGCGCTTCATCGCTATCCTTGAAACGAATAATATCTTTACCATCACGCTTTTCGTAACGCACCTCAACCACATACTTTCCCTTAGCAGTGCGTGCCGGTTTAACCAGCTTATCGTACTTCACCTTAAGGGTGTCGTACTCCTGTTGTAGCCCGGTGAGTTGTCGTGTCTGCGCCGAACTATCCTGCTTAAGACGGCTTAACTGTTCGGACTGCTGGCGATGGGTTTCCTCCAGTGCGGAGAGTTGGGTAGTGACACTGCTCAGGCGTTGTTGCTGCTGCGCGTACTGCTCGTTGAGCAGGGCAAGATCGCCATGGCTCTTCGCCAGTTGCTCTTCCAGCTGGCCACGTTGGCGCGTCTCGCGCTGCAGTGCCCCTTCGCTATCGCGTAGTTTGCCACCTACTTCCAGCAGCTCCTGCTCTTTTGCGCTCAGGGTTTTGCTCTGCTGCGCATTCTCCTCACTCAGCTGCATATTCTGCATCCGCAACTCAGATAGCTGATACTGCGCCTGCGCCAGCTGTTCCTCCAAAGTGGCGTTGGTCTCCGTCACGTTACGCGCCATCTCGGCGGCAAGTTGTTCTGCCTCCATGGTGGTGCGCAGCTCCTGCACCAGATCCCAGTTGCGCATAATCAACACCACGCTGGCGAACATAAAGATCATCACCACCACCATCATGATGTCGGTGAAGGAGGGCCAGAATCCGCCGTGACTAGTATCAGCACTGCCGTTAGTGCGCAGGTCTACAAAGGTACTCATGCATCGCCGCCCTTCGACGGTAGGCGGAATCCCTCATGCAGCACACCCTTAATGATCTCAATGTTTTGACCCATGGGTGTCACCTGCTGATTCACCGCCTCCACCACCTCACGCAGCCCCTGACCGGCAGCCAGATAGTCACCCTGTGACTGCTTCATCTGTGTCACCACCTGTTGCAGGCTGCGTACTAAACCGGCAACCTCGTGCAGCATGGTGTCACTGGAGTGGGCGTACTGCGGCAGCAGGTGCAGAGTGGTGACCTGCTCAATGGCACTCAGCACATGGGTCTGTGCATCGGTCAGTTTAATAAAGAAATAGCCAAAGAAGAGATAACAGACTATCGCCGTCATGGTGGTCGAAAGCGCTGTCGACATACCGTGGATCACCTGTTCCATACCCGCCATGCTCTCCACGTTACTCAACAGGTTGGAGGCCCCCACCAGCGCCATCGAGAGCGAGACGATGGTACCGAAGACACCGACCAGAATGAGCGTATTATTTACAAAACGGGCAAAGCTGATACGAGTACTTTCGCTCGCCAGCAGGGTCGCTGCCAGAGCACTGTGGTCGATGGGTGCATTGCGTTTGCTAAGTGAACGAATTGCCGCCAGTCGCTGCGCGATGAGGCGCTTCGCCGAGACCTCGCTCTCGGGCTGATAGTCACCCTCCTCCAGTGCATCGGCCACACGTTTTAACGCCGACTCCTCATTCTGATAACGCATCAACACCAGCACTATCTTCACCGTACCCAATACGAACAGTGCAACGATAAAGCCGTTGATGATGAGACCTGTATCGGTCAGCTGGTTGCTAAAGTAGACCTCACTAATCTCACGCAGGCCGATAAACACTAGTGCCACGGCAAGCAGCAGCAGGATCACCAAACGTAGCAATACGCGGCGACTATAGTTCACGGAGAGGTCGATCATAAAAACACCTGTATCAAATGAGTAGAATTAACGCTAACGGATGAAGAGATGGTAGCTTGCCAGCGGGGTAAAAAACACCACCAGCAGTAACAGCGGATAGAGACGCCCTCGGCGCAGGTTGTAGTCACGGAAGATGCGGGACCATAACAAACCGAGTACCACACGGCATAGCACCAGCTCAAAGACCAAACTCAAACCCAGCCACAACCCCCCTATCCACAGCAGTGAGGCATTACCCTCTATGGGGTGGTCAATCAGAAATACCGTGCCGAGAAAAAACACCGCCAAGGAACTTGCCAGCACAAACAGAGCATGTGCACGCCACTCACCCAGGTGCGCCTCAACACTGCCCTGGCAATAGAGCCGGCAAGCAAAAGTCGCACAGACGAACAGGCACCAAATGCCTATTGCATCAAGTAGATTCATACTTTCCCCTCCACGAGGAATTTGCTGGCATCCGCATAACAACAGGCAATAGCCGTCTGCACGACAGCAGGTCTAAGCGTTGTTTTAGATAACCGGAATTATTCTAATTTTTTTACAAAAAACCGATCTTCGTCGGTATGGGGCGCATTATAACGCCCGAACGCCTGCAAGTTGAACCACAAAGCGATAACGCATACTACCCGGGGCGTGGGAAATCACCGAAGAGAGCAGGATAATCACCACAAAACCCCAGCCGCCACCATCCGCAAATACCTCATCAAGCAACGGCAGCGACCACAACAGTAACAACTTAAACAGAATCACCGCTCCGCGCAGTTGCAGCAGCCAACGTCCATTGCTCCAGATCCCCAGCCCCACCATCGCCAACCCCGAATAGAGAGTGATCTCCCAGAAGGGGAGTAGTGCGGAAAGCGACGCCTGATAGAGGTAGCCCCCCGCCATTCCGGCCATGCCAACCAGATGCAGGCTGCGTAGTGAAATAGTAAGCCAACGCAGACCTGTAAAGTCGCGAGCCTGTGGTGGGAAGAGGATATTCGTTAACTTCATCTGCACAGGATAACAGACAAAAAAAAGGGCGAACCCAACGGTTCGCCCAAGATTTTTCAGATGTAACTTTACCTACATATTAGGGTGCAGGGGTAAAGGTCAGTGTTGCACCACTCAGGTCGTTGTCACCAGCATCAAAGAGCTCATAGGTAGTACCCGTGGCACTTTGAGCCGGGTTGGCTGAGAGGTCGGTCTCGCCTGGGTCGGTGTCGATAGACAGACCCGGGCTCACACCCACCAAACCATCCATCGCAGCAACTGCACCATAGGCAATAATAACCGAACCGTCGAGATTCAGGGTGATGTCGAAGTTATTGCTATCACCCGCATTAAGCTGCGGCACGTCGACATAACTTACTGTCATAGAATCGGGAGTGTTGTTGACACAGCTTATCGTTCCACCAGCGGAGGAATCGAGGTCGTCCCACAGGCCCGCGATCCTTGGCGCATCACTTAACAAAACAGCAACACTCTCTGCCCAGTCTCCAAATGCCTGTGCGGGACCAGCACCGAAGGTGAGGAAGCCATTCCCTGCAATGTAAACAGTATCGTACTGTACACCCTGGTAGTTGAAGCTAAAGCCTACCGGTACCTCTTTGGAGCCATCATCACCCAGTACCAGGTTCACACCATCACACTGTGCAAGAGCTACCGCATCATCAGTATTCACTGCGGTAATATCCGCCGCATCGACACCGGTATAGAGGGTATCCAGGCTTACTGCCGGGGCCAGCACCACATTGTAAACAGTATCACCATCGACAACACCGTCGGTGTGGCCCTGCACGCTAACGGCCTGCGGTACATTCCAGTTGGCGGTGGTAAAGGTCACGGTAATGGTGTCGGTGTAAGCCGCTGGGCTATCGCCGCCCATCACCAGTGCCTCGGCAGTGTTGTCACTACTAATGGCAACGGTCACATCGGCCGCCGGTGCGGTGTTGAGAACCACATCAAAGGTGTCGGTACCGCCTGCCTCAGTAGTCACCACCGAGGAAGTGCTGGTGAGGATGGTGTGGGCTACCTGTCCATCGGCTACGGCGATGTTGTCGACGTAGGCGCCTTCAAAGGCATTATTAATATCATCAACAGAATCGAATTCGATACCCAGTATGACGTTCGTATTGGCGTAGGCCACCAGGTCGATGGTGTACGCTGAGGTGAAAGCAGCAGCAGATTCACCCAGTTGCTCCAGCAGGGTAAAGTTCTGGCCTCCATCTGTCGAAACATGCACGTTAAGCTGGTCAAAAACATCCAACAATCCCTCTGTGCCCGTTTCCCCGTCCAGGAAGTAGTCCAGGCTCAGTGCCGGGGCAGCGCCCAGGGCCAGCTCAGGAGAGACCACCGCACCGGCTGTTGTGGCCCCGGTTTCAAAAGTGTCGGTAGCCGGGTCGTTATAAGCCAGGGAGTTGGGGGCACTGACCGAACGCACGGCAGAGATATGCCACAGCCCCTCATAGCCCTCTGCGAGCATCCACCCCTGCAGGGTGTCATCATCAAAGTTCCAGTCAGCCGGTGTGACAATGCCATCTACCGTGGTAGTGGTAGTAGTGGTAGTGGTAGTAGTGGTTGTACCGCCACCGCCACCGCTACTACAGGCGGCCAGGCCGAGGCAGCCCAGTGCGACGCTTGCACGCAAAATATTTTTTCTATATCCCATGTCCTTCTCCTTTATTGTAAAATATTGCACTTCAAGTTGTTTTTCTTCTTGAAATGGTACTGCAAAAATCGGTTATGGCGCTGCTCGCCGCTCCCTTCTGGGCGCTGCTTTGCCTGTAGTTTTCGAGAGAAATACCGGCGGAAGCTTGCGGTCACGGCGCAGCTTATTTAATTTAATGCTCTCAATTTTCTGCTGACGTAAGTGCTCAGGGGAGTTCTCTTTATCTTTTTTCCCTGTGTCATTACCTGCTAACGAGGCTGTAGCAACGGGCGCAGGCAAAACACCCTCCTCACCGGTTGCCAGTACACGTACGCCACTCACAACATATTTTTTATCGCGCTTTTGGTACATAAAGACGTAGTTGGTGTCACGTAGCAGCTGTTTTAATGCAGCTTCCAGCGGTATGTCGGTGAGTTGCAGGCTAATGCTGCGATCGGCCGCGGGCATCACCGTGCTCTTGATTCCCGACTGGGCAGAGATCTGCTGCATCACCTCGGATAGAGGCTGATTGGTGATATTGGTGGTGAGTTTGCCGTGCTGAGCGTCGAAACTTATCCCCGGCACATTAGTGCCCGCTGCAGAGGCTAGTAGTGGGAGTAGCACGATAAAACAGAGGTTTGATGCAAACAGCACCGAACGAAAAATCCCCTTTAACACTCAATCAATCCCCTTCTTTGTTAGGCCTGTTTTAGATGTTCTTGTTTTGAACAAAGCCACATAAATTCTACTACTATTATGTTTATTCTAGCAATAATAAAATTGTAGATATCGATGTGGCGACATTGGTTTATTGTTATTTTTTCTAGTTATCTCAACAAACCTTATTTTTAGATCTATCCCAAGCCTTTAGAGCCATTCTAAGTCTTTAGATCTTTTCCAGATCTGTAGATCTATTCTAAATATGATTGGTAAAAAAAAGCCCCACCGTTTCCGGCGGGGCTTTTTTTAAAGCTTAACGGGAAGGCTGGGCTTACATCATGCCGCCCATACCACCCATACCGCCCATATCACCACCGCCCATAGCAGGGGCACCACCCTCTTCAGGGATCTCGGCAACCATCGCCTCGGTGGTGATCATCAGGCCAGCAACGGAGGCAGCGTTCTGCAGGGCAGAACGGGTGACCTTGGTGGGATCCAGGATACCCATCTCGATCATGTCACCGTACTCGCCAGTGGCCGCGTTGTAACCGTAGCTACCTTTACCGCCCTTAACATTGTTAACAACCACAGAAGGCTCATCACCGGCGTTGGCAACGATCTGACGCAGCGGCTCTTCCATCGCACGGCAGGCGATCTGAATACCGATGTCCTGGTCATGGTTGACACCTTTGAGCTCACCGATGGCCATTAGGGCACGTACCAGCGCAACACCACCACCGGCAACCACACCCTCTTCAACCGCGGCACGGGTAGCGTGCAGGGCATCATCGATGCGGTCCTTCTTCTCTTTCATCTCAACTTCGGTAGCTGCACCGACCTTGATAACGGCAACACCGCCGGAGAGCTTGGCAACACGCTCCTGCAGCTTCTCTTTATCGTAGTCAGAGGATGTCTCTTCAATTTGAGCACGAACCTGGGCAACACGTGCCTCGATGTCACTGTGCTGACCGGCACCGTCAACAATAACGGCGTTCTCTTTAGAGATGACAACACGCTTGGCACTGCCCAGCAGCTCCAGAGTAGCGGTTTCCAGAGAGAGACCCACCTCTTCGGAGATCACCTGGCCACCGGTGAGGATCGCCATGTCCTGCAGCATCGCCTTGCGACGGTCACCAAAACCAGGTGCCTTAACCGCAGCGACCTTAACGATACCGCGAATGCTGTTTACAACCAGAGTCGCCAGCGCTTCGCCTTCCACATCCTCGGCGATGATCATCAACGGCTTACCCGCCTTTGCTACGCCCTCAAGGATAGGCAGCAAGTCACGGATGTTGGAGATCTTCTTATCTACCAGCAGGATGTAGGGGCTCTCTAGCTCAGCAATCATTTTGTCCTGATTGTTGACGAAGTAGGGAGAGAGGTAGCCACGGTCAAACTGCATACCTTCAACCACGTCCAGCTCGTCCTGCAGCGAGGAACCCTCTTCAACGGTGATAACACCATCCTTACCAACCTTTTCCATGGCATCGGCGATGATCTGACCAATACGGTCATCGGAGTTGGCGGAGATGGTGCCGACCTGGGTGATCGCCTTGGTATCTTCACAAGGGTTAGAGAGCTTCTTCAGCTCCTCAACTACGGCGATGGTTGCCTTATCGACGCCACGCTTCAGATCCATCGGGTTCATACCGGCGGTAACGGCCTTCATACCTTCGCGCAGGATGGCCTGAGCCAGTACGGTCGCGGTGGTGGTACCGTCACCGGCGATATCAGCGGTCTGAGAGGAGACCTCTTTCACCATCTGAGCACCCATGTTCTCGAATTTATCTGCCAGTTCGATCTCTTTGGCAACCGAGACACCATCTTTGGTAATGGTCGGGGCGCCAAAGGCCTTGTTGAGAACCACGTTACGGCCTTTAGGACCGAGGGTAACCTTGACCGCGTCGGCCAGGGTGTTAACACCCTTGAGCATCAGCTGGCGGGCGTCATCAGAAAACTTTACTTCTTTTGCACTCATTTCAAACTTCCTCTA
>JBDLJH010000015.1:0-79499 GCA_039714395.1 Pseudomonadota bacterium
GCTCAAGTATTCGTAACTGACCGGTGCATACCTTTTTTAAGTATAGGAGTTAGTCTCTACCTCAACTTATATGGATATGGGATACCGAATAACTATAAATAGCTCAAGCCGACCCGTCTCCGCGGCACTTGTTTTGTGCAAAATAGCACAAAAGCAAGTGCCGCTACGTCGGTCGGCTTAGCATAGCGTTAGCTGTAAAAAGAGAATAATTTATTAAGCAGTAGTAAATGAATCACCAGATTCAAAGTCGTGCCATAAAGGTGGCTCATTGATCTACAGCGCCATCCTGAAGGTGCAACAAGGAAGCAAAAGGTGTAACGTCGGTTAAAGGAAGGGGTAAATGGAGAGTTCAGTGAAAGAGTTATCACACAATCAAAATCAGTTAAGTCTGGTGGCACGGAAAGGCCACACCACTTCTTACACGTCATCAGCTAACAAGGCGCTCAAACCGACCCGCTTCCGCGGCACATGTTTTGTGCAAAATCGCACAAAACAAGCACCGCTACAGCGGTCGGTTTAGCTGAAACGTTGAATTCCATAGTGCATATAAAACAAAAACATATACGTATTGCTTTAATCGTCGTTGGTATGGGGTCGTTAATGTTCTGGTGCTTTCTTTCCTTTGTTGCACACGCCTGGATGCAAATACCAAAAGACAGAGTTCTGATTGATATAACCATATTTATAGCTGCACCATTTTTGGGGTGGTTTGCGTGGCAGGGTTCTAATGTAGCCAGTAGATCTTTATACGTGGCAAATTTATTTATTTTATGGCTTCCGCCGTGGGCTATTATGCCCTTCTTATATATAACATTTACCACACTTGTAATATTGGTTGCTTGGTGTCTTCTATGGTATATGGAATCAAGAATCCAACAAGGCGCTTAAACCGACCCACTTCCGCGGCACATGTTTTGTGCAAAATTCGCACAAAACAAGCACCGCTCCAGCGGTCGGTTTAGCTCTGCGTTAGATTTTATAAAGCCCATAACATGAATAAAAAGGAAGCGGCCAAACGTAAGCGAAGGAAGAAAGAAAGATGGGTGAATTATTTACTCATTTTTGGTATTGCAGCAGTAATTATGCTCGTTTGGTCATATTACTTATTTACAACCAATGGTGGTTGCAGCTATGGCGGTTCCAAGCTATCAATACTATTTGCGCCAATGTGCCACTATTTTGGTGCAAAAGGTGCTGCTTTTATCCCACTCACATTAAGCGTATTGTTTAGTCATCAAGCATGGAGTACTTACAAGGGTGGCAAATAAATCTAACAATCAGTTCAAGGAAACAATGGGGTCAGGTCTTTCCATGCAACATTGGATTTCCTATGAAGTAATAATTAAAGATTACCAACAATACGTTCGGCATCACGTTTTGCATTACCCAAACAACTGGTGGCACCAGGCGATGGTGTCATGTTGAAAAGAATGCCGTTACCGGGATCAATCTGTGCCTCACCCAGATGTAGCAGCTGTTTCTGTTTATCGATCATCACCGGACGGATGCCACCGATGCCACTGGCAAAGCGTAGCTGCTGCAACTGTAACGATGGAGTAATCTTACGGGCCTCTTTCAGAAACAGTCGTCGACCAAGCCCCGGTACCTCGTAGAGCATATTTCGCAGCATGTAGGCACGCAGCTCCGGCTCACTCAACAGGCCGCCCATCACCTTTAGCACCGCTAACTCCGGTTTGGTCACCTGCAGAAACTGTGGCAGGCTATTCCAGTGATAACGTTCCAGCAGCGGCAACACCAGTGCCGTTGGACCAAAGCGTGTCATCTCCGGTTGCAGGATGTCCGGGTCACCATGCACCGCGGCGAAGGGAAGTTTGTCGCTCTGCACCGTATATACTTTGCCGTTAAGCATTTGCGGTGCGTAGTAAAAGTTGCCCGCCACCGGCAGGCAGGCATACTCCTTGCCGTAGCCCATCTTGTGGGCAAACAACAGACTATGGCCACCGGCAGAGACCACCACCGTGCGGCTGTGCAATACCTCGTCGCCTGTATCGATAAGAAACCCCTGCTCCTCCTGATGGATGGCACGCACGGCAGTATTAAGACGCAACTGGTATTCAGGTTGTAGATGCTGTGCCTGTGCGGCAAAAGAGAGGGCGAGGCGCTGAAAGTCGGCCGCGCTATAGTGGTCTTGCACGGCCATCGCCAGTACCGGCTCCTTTCGTCCCCGCATCACCATCGGTTCAATGGAGGTGATGCCCTCACCATCCAGCAGCTCTATTTCAGGAAAGCCGTCTCTGAAGGTGTCAAAACGGGTAGCCAGTTTCTCGCACTCTTGCTCACCCACCGCCAAGACCATTTTTGGAAATTTGTAAATCAGTTTGTCACGCTCGGCCTCGGGCAGGGCCTGTGCATAGGCCACCACCATCTGTGCGGTCTGTTTGACCTGTAGCGCCTTATCCAGGGTGTAATTGGTCTCTATATCACCACAGTGCAGGGTCTGGCTGTTATTGCTGCCATGAGAGTTGACGGTGGCCAGTGACGAATATTTCTCCAGCAGTACCACCTTGCCCACATCACCTCGCCTCGCCAGCTCATAGAGCAAGGCGGTACCGGAGATACCTCCGCCAACAATGGCAATGTCAATTTGTCTCATACGCGAGTTCCGTTCCTCCTATACAGAAGTATAGGAAATGGCGATGATGCGTCTTCTGATTAAGGGAGTAACCCGCCCTTACAGAGTGTAATGGTGTCAGCTGCGCCCTTCGGGCCAGTTGGAGATGATAATGACGCCACCGAGGATGCCCAGCGCCCAGCTACCTAATGGCATGCCATAGGCCAAACGCGCAGGGGCGTAACCGTCCAGGCCCAGCAGCAGGGCGGCACTGACAATCAGTGAGCCACCGAGGATGGCGAAGAATGTCCGCTGGTTGGCACGACGGATCTCCTGGCGGATCTGCTGCAGCGACTCGCTGTTGCTCTTCACCTCAAGGGTGCCGTTTTTCGCCTGGTGCAGCACATCGTGGATCAATGAAGGGAGCTCAGGCAGCTTCTCGCCCCACTGCGGAGCGTTCTGTTTAAGGCGGTTAACGAAGGCACGCGGGCCAACCTGTTCGCTCATCCAGCGCTCCAGGAAAGGCTTGGCGGTTTGCCAGAGATCCAGCTCCGGGTAGATCTGCCGACCCAGCCCTTCGATATTGAGCAGCGTCTTCTGTAGCAGCACCAGCTGCGGCTGCACCTCCATGTTGAAGCGACGGGCCGTCTGAAACAGGCGCAGCAACAGGTGGCCAAAAGAGATCTCCGCCAGTGGCCGTTCAAAGATCGGCTCGCAAACGGTGCGAATCGCCGCCTCAAACTCATCGACACGGGTATCACCCGGCACCCAGCCCGACTCCACGTGTAACTCAGCGACACGATGGTAGTCGCGCTTAAAGAAGGCAAGGAGGTTCTCGGCGAGGTAACGCTGATCCTCGTGATTGAGGGTGCCGACGATACCGAAGTCGACCGCCATATACTGTCCCTCGGGCGAAACAAAGATGTTGCCCGGATGCATGTCGGCATGGAAGAAGTTATGACGGAACACCTGGGTGAAGAAGATCTCCACGCCGCGTGCTGAAAGTGCCTTAAGGTCGATACCGGCATCGCGGATCGCCTGCATATTGCCGATGGGAATACCGCTGAGACGCTCCATCACCATCACGCTCTTGCGACAGTGGGGCCAGTAGACCTCCGGCACATAGAGCAGGTCAGAGCCCTGAAAATTACGGCGAATCTGTGTCGCGGAGGCGGCCTCACGCATCAGATCCAGCTCATCAATCAGCGTCTTCTCAAACTCTGCCACCACCTCCAGCGGACGCAGGCGGCGGCCTTCTGACCAGTAGTGCTGCAGCTTATCGGCAATAATATAGAGCAGCCCGATATCACGGCGTATCACCGGCTCAATGTCGGGGCGTAGCACCTTCACTACCACCTCGGTGCCGTCGAGTAGCCTGGCGGTGTGTACCTGGGCGATGGAGGCGGAGGCCAGCGGGGTCTCGTCGAACTCGGCGAAGACCTCACTTAGCGGTTGCCGGTAGGCCTTTTCAATAATGGCGACGGCGACACTTCCGGGGAAGGGGGGCACACGATCCTGAAGTTTTGCCAGCTCTTCGGCGAGATCGTCGGGCAACAGGTCGCGGCGGGTGGAGAGGATCTGTCCGAACTTAACGAAGATTGGGCCCAGGTCTTCGAGGGTACGGCGGATACGCACACCACGCCCCACCTCTTTGTTATGCAGTAGACGCCACCACATAACCCAGCGCAGAAAACGTAGCGGGCGGAACAGGTGGCTGGCGAGGATTAGATCATCCAGACCATGACGCATCAGCGTCCAACTAATGTAGATCAGGCGCGTGGCCTGGCCGGGACGGATCACCGTGTTACTCCCCTTAGCCCGAATTACTCGGCTGTTTTGTTATTCGTATCGCTGGCCGGTGCTTTGATGCCGCGAAGTTTATTCATCTTCAGTTTGGCCGCCTTGGCTTCACCTGCACTGATATAGCCATCTTTGGTAGTGTCGATGAACTTAAAACGCTTTTTTACCTTCTTCAGTTCGACATCCATGTATTCCTGCTGGCTGATAAAGCCGTCGCGGTCCAGATCATAACTTAAGAACCAGCGCTCCCCCTGCTTACGCTGCTTCTCCTCATCACTAAGGGCAAACGTTGTCGTAGTGACAAACACAGAAAAAAACAGTAACCACCATTTGGTCATAGCGTTATCTCTTTACTCTTCTACGATCTTTTTTGACAGCCGTTTTACCCGCGCCTCGATGCGATCTACACCGCCGCGCAGGTTATCGACGCCCTGAATAAATTCCTCAACCTCCCACTCTACCGGCAGGGTATCGTTCTCCTCCTGCAGGTAGTCGGCGGTATCCCGGCCAAGGTGGTCGGCACTACGTTGGCCCCAGGCAAACAGGCCACGCATGCTGTTACCAATCTGGTGGGCAATGATATCGCCGGTAAGGCGCGACAGGTGCTCCTCCCAGTCAATATCCAGCTTCTCGAATACGCGCTGGATCTGCTGGCCCAGCTCCACATCACCCTCTATCTCTACCTCGCCACTGAACATCCCCTCGCCGGCGCGTCCGCTGCTCATGCGCAGCAGGGCAAAGGGGGCACCACGCAGGGTGGTGTCGATGTCACCATCGTAGTCACCCATCAGGCGCAGTTTGCCCTCAGCCGTGGGTTGTAGAGTAAGGGTGATACCGGTGCCGCGAAGCTCGACGGCGATAACGCGGCCCTGAAGGCGGGTCAGACGCGCTCCGGTTTTGGGATCGAGGGCAAGGGCGGCGTTAAGGGCCTGCTCCAGCACCGCCAGGGCGGCAACGTCGATCATGAAGCCGCCACTCATTGTTAGAACTTGTAGCCGCGATGCAGGGCGACGATGCCGCCGGTCAGGTTGTGATAGTCGCAGCGTTCGAAACCGACCGCCTCCATCATCCCCTTGAGGGTCTCCTGGTCAGGGTGCATGCGAATCGACTCGGCCAGATATTTGTAGCTCTCGGAGTCATTGGCCACCAGCTTGCCCATCATCGGTAGCAGCTTAAAAGAGTA
Source organism: Pseudomonadota bacterium (assembly GCA_039714395.1). Lineage (GTDB taxonomy): Bacteria > Pseudomonadota > Gammaproteobacteria > Thiohalomonadales > Thiohalomonadaceae > JAPHSX01. The sequence continues at coordinate 5,556 of JBDLJH010000015.1, forward strand.
CTGATCATAAATGGCGCTCAGTCCGGCATTGTCCGGCTTGGAGAACTCCAGCACCAGCAGACGGCCACCTGGCTTGAGGATGCGGAACATGGAGGCGATCGCCTTGTCCTTGTCGGTGACATTGCGCAGGCCAAAGGCGATGGTGATGAGGTCGAAGGTGTTCTCGGGGAAGGGCAGGCTCTCGGCGTTGGCCTGTGCGTAGCGGACATTGCCCACAATACCGCGATCGATAAGGCGCGAACGGCCGACCTTGAGCATCGAGTCGTTGATATCGGCCAGAACCACTTCACCCTCGGAACCAACGATTTCACTGAATTTAGCAGCAAGATCGCCAGTTCCACCGGCAATATCGAGTACTTTCCAGCCGCGGCGTACGCCGCTCTTCTCAATGGTAAAGCGCTTCCACAGGCGGTGAATACCGAGCGACATTAAATCATTCATCAGGTCGTATTTGGCGGCTACCGAGTGAAATACGTCTGCCACCTTGCCCGCCTTCTCTCCTGTCGCTACCTGCTCGAAACCGAAGTGGGTCTGGGTCGTATCCTGTTTGTCCTGATTATTTTCGTTCACGTGTTTTCCTGTGGTGTAACTATCCAGCATTCATCTTTTGCCCGATTACGGCGTAATGGAACAAAATCTAAACACGCTGAACAGTAACACTAAATTTATGCCTTGCGCTGGTGGCCGGCGGCCTCCAGTCGATCCAGATAATCTTGCCAGTATTTCTCATAATTTACACCTAGATTGTACAGGGTATCCCAGGCGTAGATGCCGCTTTCATGGCCATCATCAAAGCTCGGCTGGATGGCGTAGGTGCCCACCTGTTCGATCTTTTCGATATTTACCTCCTCCTTTCCCAGCTGTAGCACCTCCTGACCCGGACCGTGGCCCTGCACCTCGGCAGAAGGGGAGTTAACACGCAGGTACTCGCAGGGCAGGTCGAAGCGTGCGCCATCGTCAAAGGCGATCTCCAGGCTGCGTTTTTGCTTGTGCAGGGTGATCTCGGTCGGTATGTGTTTGTTGCTCATGGTGTACCTCATTACAGGTTAGCTATTTGATAGCTAACAAGTGGTGTTCAGTCGGGGCAGATTCAATCCGCAGGGAAGTGCGGATATTACCCTGGCTCCGCGCTCGGTTAAAGGATGTAGCGACTCAGGTCTTCATCAGCGGCCAGCTCACCCAGCTGCTCGTCCACATAGGCGGCATCCACATTAATACTCTGGCCACTTTTATCGGCCGCCTCATAGGAGAGACTCTCCAGCAACCGCTCCATCACGGTGTGCAGGCGGCGTGCTCCGATATTCTCGGTCTTCTCATTCACCTGAAAGGCGATCTCCGCGAGGCGGGTAATGCCCTCTTCGGTAAACTCAATACTCACCCCCTCAGTCGCCAGCAGCGCTTGATACTGTTCGGTGAGCGAGGCATCCGGCTCGGTGAGGATGCGCTGGAACTCCTCCACACCCAGGGCTTCCAGCTCAACGCGAATCGGCAGACGCCCCTGTAGTTCCGGGATCAGATCCGAGGGCCTGGAGAGGTGGAAGGCACCAGAGGCGATAAATAGAATGTGGTCGGTCTTCAGCATGCCGTACTTGGTGGAGACGGTGGAACCTTCCACCAGCGGCAGCAGGTCGCGCTGCACCCCCTCGCGGGAGACATCGGGGCCCTTGCCTTCGGTACGACCGGTGATCTTGTCCATCTCGTCGAGGAACACGATGCCATTCTGCTCCACAGCGGTGAGGGCACGTGTCTTAATATCCTCTTCGTTGACCAGCTTGGCGGCCTCCTCATCGGTCAGCTGCTTCATCGCCTCCCTGATGTGCATCTTGGCCTTCTTGGTCCCCTGGTTACCCATGTTCTGGAACAGCCCCTGCAACTGGCTGCTCATCTCCTCCATGCCGGGCGGGGCCATGATCTCCACACCAATGGGGCTGGCGCTAACCTCGAACTCGATCTCTTTATCATCCAGCTCACCCTGGCGCAGCTTCTTGCGGAATTTCTGCCGGGTACCCGACTCCTCCTCACTGGGCTTTTGCTCCTCATCGAAGCCAAAGCCACCACTACGGGCCGGGGGCAACAGGATATCGAGAACGCGATCCTCCGCCGCCTCGAAGGCACGGTGACGAACCTTCTTGGTCTCTTCCTCGCGCACCATCTTCAGGGCGACATCGATAAGATCGCGAATGATCGACTCTACATCGCGACCGACATAGCCAACTTCGGTGAACTTTGTCGCCTCCACCTTAATAAAGGGGGCCCTGGCCAGTTTCGCCAGACGGCGTGCGATTTCGGTCTTACCGACCCCGGTAGGGCCGATCATCAGAATATTCTTCGGGGTGATCTCGTTGCGCAGACTCTCATCCACCTGACTACGGCGCCAGCGGTTGCGCAGGGCGATGGCGACGGCACGCTTGGCATTGGCCTGGCCGATGATGTGCTTGTCCAGCTCCTGGACGATCTCTCTGGGGGTCATGCTCGACATGATGGTTTACTTCTCGCTCTTTTCGTCCAACTCTTCAATCGTCAGATTGTTGTTGGTGTAGATACAGATACTGGCGGCAATATTAAGGCCCTTTTCGACAATCTCGCGGGCACTCAGTTCGGTGTTCTCATAAAGGGCGGTGGCCGCGGCCTGGGCAAACGAGCCGCCGGAACCGATGGCGATGAGATTGTTCTCAGGCTCGATCACATCACCGTTGCCGCTAATCATCAGCGTGGCGCTGCCATCGGCCACCAGTAGTAGCGCCTCCAGCTTGCGCAGTACCCGGTCGGTGCGCCAGTCCTTCGCCATCTCTACCGCGGCGCGGGTGAGGTGGCCCTGGTGTTTCTCCAGCTTGCCCTCAAAGCGCTCAAACAGGGTAAAGGCGTCGGCGGTGCCGCCAGCAAAACCGGCAATCACCTTGTCGTGGTAAAGACGGCGCACCTTGCGGGCGTTGCCCTTCATTATGGTGTTGCCGAGTGAGACCTGGCCGTCACCACCGATCACGACCTGATCGTTACGGCGTACAGCTAGAATGGTGGTTCCACGATACTGTTCCAATGGAAGCTCCTCGAATCAGATGGGGATGCGATTCTACACCAACGGGCCGCGACTTTCCTTCTGTCGAAAGAGGTATCAGGGGGTAAGCAGCGCTTCGCGATGACGACTGCGGCGCAGGTATGCCGCCGCCCCCGCCGAGGTGAGGATGCACCACACGGCAAATAGCGCACCCGGTAGCGCCGTCTCCGGCTCGAAATGCTTAAGTGCCAGCACCACGCCAAGACCGGCATTCTGCATGCCAATCTCAATCGCCAGGGTGAGTTGATGGCGGCCATCAAAACCGAACAACCGAGCCGCCTGCCACCCCAGAAGATAGCCCAGGGCATTAACCACCACCACCACGGTGATCAGCGTTACACCGACACTGGCGAGACGGCCCTGATTGGCCGATACGGCATAACTACAGATAAGGATAATGGCCAGCGATGCCAGTGCCGGGGCCACCTGCTCTGCCACCGACAGCGCCGCCTTTCCCTGACGTTGTAACAGATGGCGTATCCCAAAACCGATAATCAGCGGTAGCAATACCGTCATCAGAATCGTCTGCATCATCGGCCAGAATGGGATATCGAGATAGACCGAGCCCATCCACTTCACCATTGCCGGAGTCAGTAGTGGCGAGAGGAAGGTCGCCACCGTGGTCAACGCAATGGAGTAAGCCACTGCGCCACCGGCCAGATAGACGATGACATTACTCGCCATCGCCCCCGGCGCGCAGGCAACAATAATAAAGCCCAGCGCCAGCTCAGGCGGCAGTCCACTAAACCACGCCGCGGCAAATCCAAGCGCGGGCATAATTGTGTATTGCGTTAACACCCCAAGACCAATCGCCTTCGGGCGGGTCAGTGTCTCTCGCAGATCCTCAGGCTGCAGCACCACTCCCAGCGCAAACATTGTCGCCGCAAACAACCACTGAAAATAGGGCTTGATCCAGATAAAAACCTCGGGAGCCAGGTAGGCGATGATCGCCCCGAGCAGAGTGAGTGGTGCGAGACCATTAGTAATGAGACGAAAAAGGTACATAGTTATTTATTCTGTTGTTTGACTAACAGGCATGGTACGACGGAATAGCGGGTAGCTCCAATATTCAGCACTATTCCTGATATCGCATAATCACTACCGTGGCTTTACATCACGTTGCGGGAGGCATAACCTCATACAAAACATAGACTAAGGCAACGAAACGCATCAGAACCGCACTCCCTCTCACAACACACCAGGCCGCTTACGTACTATTGGTAATAGTGCGTAAGCGGCCTAACATACTGTTAGTATTCATCAACAAATCATGAACGTATTAAATAGATACCTAAAGAAACGGATTATAAAGAAATACATTTATGAAATGGCTCCAGCACTAACTAGGCGGTACGGAATTTTAAATGAATATACGGTTCTACAGCTAGAGAAAACAACACAAGCATGCCGAATTTCAGAACAATATATTCCATATGCCATAGCTTTATTTAGGCATAAGGAATCAGACAACACGATGAATCTTTATCGCATAGATCAATCTTTCTTAGACATGCTTCGGAAAGAAATATCTGATTGGTTTTTTAATGGCTACCCTTACAAGACAAAAGATGTATTAAAATTAGCAAAATCAAAAATATGGCGTGGGGGGCATAATACAGATGCACACTCCAATAGACTGGGAATGAACAGTAGATACTAAAAACAAACCTAAGCCAATCAACGCGGACTAATCTTCATGCACTTGCACTTGTTAGTCACTAGAGAAACAATATTGCTTGTTAAACGATGACTAAGATTTATACAAATGATTAAACGAATGATAATCGGCGTTGTTATTCTCTTTGCAGTATTACTACTAATGCTGCCAAAAACCGATGATGCTTCGAAAAAGAAAATGGCTAGTGCCTCAATGCTGATGTGTACTCAAAATTTTCGTGCTGCGGTTGCTGATCAGATAACTCATGATGTGGACATCGACCAGGTATTTGACAACAAATGTCCAGACTTGATCTCAGAATTAGAGGTGGATGAACTTGGGGTAATATTGATCTCCAGCACCAAACACCAACTTTCTATAACCTTAACCCCCGTGCTGGAGGGCAAGCAGATACGCTGGAGTTGCCGTGGCGAACCTGCTGAAAGCATCACCTCACTATGTAAAGATTAATCGAGTCAACTAAATAAATCCGTCATGTGAGGGCGGAACTCCGCATTAGATCGTCCTTCGCCACAACTCTAGAAAAAATCTGAAATTACACTTGAGTTTAAACTGGCTCTGCCTCACTCTCCCCACCAAATGCACTGATCATCTCTTCAATAAACTTTGATAGTTCCAGAGTCATAAAGGCAAAGTCACTATCGAACTGCATGGCAGGGTCTTCGGCGTGGTCGTCCAGCTCTTCTTTAACAGTATCAGTGAAGCGCAGGCGTTTGATGCTTAGGTCTTCAGGGACTACAAACTCAATACGCTCACGCCAGGTCATGGCAAGCTTGGTAACCTGTTTGCCTGCATCAAGGTGCCCCTGTATCTCATCAGCATGGGGATCCTGGCGGCGGCAACGTACAACTCCCCCGTCCTTATCGCTATCCTGCAACTCATACTCGTCACCCAGCTCGAAGCCGTTGGGGATATCTTCGCCACGCAGCCACTGGCTCATGAGTACGCGAGGGGATTCTTCAGTAAGCGGCAGGCGGGCACTGAGGCCATCTACCGACTGACGCAACAGGGTAACCAGCTCTTCGGCACGATTGGCACTGGATGAGTCGACCACCAGCCAGCGGTTCTTACGGTCAATATATGCATAACTGTTGTTGCTGCGGGTAAAGGCCTGAGGCAGGAGGGTCAAGGTCAGTTCCTCCTTGAGCTGCTGGCGCTCTTTACGGCCCACCGAGCGTGCCTCACCCTGCTCAATCTGCTCGACCTTCTCTCCAAGCTGCTCATTGACCACTGCACTCGGGAGGATCCGCTCCTCCTTGCGTGCGCAAATCATCGAGTATTGGCCGACAGTGTGGATCAGCTGCTCGCCGTGACGCCCCAGCGGTTTGGCCCAGCCGTAGCTGAAGGGAACACTCTTGCCGCAGGGGTGGAAGGCTTCGCCCTGTAACGCCTCATTAAGGGCTTCATGATCCAGCTCAAAGGGGCGGGTAAGGCGAAACAGGTAGAGATTTTTAAACCACATGGGATGATCCGCTGAGTCATTAGGGCTGCGCATTATGACCGATCCTGCGGTCCCATTTCACCCTGAAATCACACCATTTTCTCCACTAGCGAGATCGTAACTCCTGTGCGATATTCTCCAGCCCTGATAGTCGGCAAACAAACAATGGATCAATTCAACCACCAACTGGCGGATCTGCTACTGCAGATCGAGGCACAGATGCGCACCATCGAGCTGTGGGAGACAGTGGCACCTTCACCACAGGCCCTGCAGAGTCTTATCCCCTTCTGCCACGATGCGCTGCTCTTCGAGCAGTGGTTACAGTGGGTGTTTCTACCAAAGATGAAACGGCTGGTAGAGGAGGCTGAGGAGTGCCCCTGCAGCAGTGAAATTGCACCGCTCGCCGAGTATCGATTTGAGCAGCTGATGCAACCAACGACGGTGCTGCTTGAACTGATTGAGCGCTTCGACGATCACATTAACCGTGAGGCGTTGCGCTAAACATTATTGCTCTCAACAAAAAACGGCCCCGTTTGGGGCCGTCTTTGCCTCTGCCGATGACGTGCTCAGGCAGCCATAACCACCTTGAGCTTGTTTATCGCATTCTTTTCCAGCTGGCGGATGCGCTCAGCAGAAACGCTGTAGCGGTCGGCCAATACCTGCAAGGTTACCTTGTCGTCAGTAAGCCAGCGTGAGGCGACAATATCACGGCTACGCTCATCCAGTCCGCTTAGGGCCTGGTGCAGCTGATCGTGATTCGTCTTAGTGGTTTCACGGTACTCATTCTCTTTAGCCGGCTCAAATCGGCTATCCTGCAAATACGCAGAGGGAGTGTAGTTACGCTCGTCATCATCACTGTCAGGGGCACCATCAAAGGCCATGTCACGACCACTGAGGCGCGACTCCATCTCCAGCACATCTTTGCTTGTGACCCCAAGGTCACTGGCTACCGCCTGCACCTGTTCATGGGAGAACCAGCCGAGACGTTTTTTTGAACGACGCAGATTAAAGAAGAGCTTGCGCTGTGCCTTGGTGGTAGCCACCTTGACGATACGCCAGTTGCGCAGGATAAATTCATGGATTTCGGCACGAATCCAGTGCACGGCGAAGGAGACGAGACGCACGTTCATACTCGGGTCAAAACGACGCACCGCCTTCATCAGGCCGATATTGCCCTCCTGAATAAGGTCGGCATGTGGCAGGCCGTAACCGCTATAACCACGTGCAATGTGGGCCACGAAACGTAGATGGGACATCACCAGTTTACTGGCCAACTCCATATCCTCGCTTTTGCGATAGGCAATAGCCAGTTCCTGTTCGTCTTCCTTACTCAAAATAGGGATCTGATTAACCGCCTGGGCATAGGCCTCAATGCTGCTAACAGGAAAATTCATCGGTATTTCCAGTGCCTTGGACATAACCATCTCCTTTCTATCTTCGCTATAACCTAGCTGATTAGTGTGGGATTAAAACCTACTATACCACTCTGGTATTGGGTTTCAAGTAAATATTAGTGAGAAATAGATGCCGCAGTACGTCGAGGTATTAATTAGAATTGTTGTAACCGATTGTATACAAGGTTTTTCAGGCCGAAACGGTGTACTCAATAACAGGGAAAGAAGAGCCATCTCCCTGAGTAAGGTGGACACGGTTACGGCCACCCTCTTTTGCGCTAAACAGCGCCTTATCGGCTAAGCCGAGCAGTGCATTAAGGTCGGCAGAGGGGTGATCTTCCAGGCCGGCAACACCGATACTAATAGTGACATGGAGCCCCTCGGGCCGCATCGCCTCGGCAGCGGCACGCAGCATCTCACCACGCTGCATCGCCTCTTCACGACCGGTGGCGGCAAATAAAACGCTAAATTCCTCACCACCAAACCGTACCACCATGGCATCGGGGAACTGCTTATTGAGCAGGGCCCCCATCGCCGCCAGAATATGGTCTCCGGTGAGGTAACCCATGTTGTCATTGAGCTTCTTTAAGTGATCGATATCGATAATCATTGCCCAGAAGCCCTTGCCTTCAGAGCGTTTCAGCAGCTGCTCGCCATGCTCCAGCATATAGTGACGGTTGCGTACTCCAGTAAGACTATCGGTACTGGCCACACACTCCATCTTTTGTGCCTGCTCCTCCAGTGCATCAAACTGCTGCTTGATCGTTAACAGTGAACGGATACGTGCCATTAACACCTCTTCGACCAAAGGCTTGGCAACAAAATCATTGGCTCCGGCATGAAAGGCCTTAATTTGAGTGCCAGTATCATCGTTGCCGGTGATCATTAGCACCGGCAGCTCCTGTTGAGAGTAGTGCAGGCGCTTGCGTAGTACCTGTAACAGATCGCCACCAGTCATCTCATCCTTCAGATAAAGGTCTGTAACGACAATATCAAACCGTTCCCCTTCACCTCGGTGCATCTTTTGCATCAGTGCCAGTCCCTCCTCGGCACTCAGTACATGGGTAATATCCAGGCCATGCTTTTCCAGGATGCGCATGGTCATCATCGCAGCGGTCTTGCTGTCCTCTATATAGAGCACCCGCCCAACCATACCGTGATTGCGCTGACAGAAGGTTTTAATGAATTTGGTAAATTCAGGGTAGCCCTGGGACTTATCGAAGTAATCCGTGATACCGGCAGAGAAGCCCTCCTTGAGCAGACGCTCATCGGCATCACCGGAGATCGCAATCACGGGTATGGAATGGTGAGTTTTGCTGACACGCAGCTGACGGCAGAGCTCCAGTCCGTCCATGTCAGAGAGCAATAACGAGGTGGTCATCAGATTGTAATGATGACTGGCCATGGCGGCCATTGCCTCGGCACCGCTGCTACAGGTGACCACGACCGAACCCTCGATCTCTATACGCAGGATACGCGCCACGATCTCGCGCGACACGGCCGAGCTGTCCACCACCAAAATACGGCTCTCTGCCATAACTACCTTGATCTCCTCGCTAACCTCTTTCTCAGCGGAAAGTCCATTTGGCCGCAAACTATTATTATTGTCGACCTGAGATTCTTATACGGTCGCTTTTTTCAGATGTATGGTAGCAGAAGCCCTCTCAGCTCGGTTCAATCGCCCTCAGATGGCGCCCTACTGCCAGCCAGGAGCCAAACAGCCCCAGCAGAGTACCGCCAGAGAGCAGCGCTACGGCGGTGACAAGATCGATGTTCGCAAGACGGAATTCACTGCTATAGAGGGAGGCCAGATTATTTACTGGCCCGCTCAGCAACCACAGCGCCAGCTCAATAAGGATAAAGGCGATCACCCCACCGAGCAGACCGTACCAGAAACCGGTATAGAGGAAGGGGCGACGAATAAAGGTATCGGTGGCACCGATCAGCTTAATGATAATAATCTCATCACGGCGGTTCTGGATCGCCAGACGGATGGTATTACCCACTACCAGCAGTACCCCCAACGCAAACATTGCCGCCAGTACCCACACCCCTCGCTTACCGATATCCATCAGTGCATAGAGGCGTTTTATCCACTGCATATCGAGCTGGGCTATCTCTACGGCTTTCTCATCGGCCAGTTCCTGGCGTAGCTGTTGTAATAGCGCAGGACCCTGTAGCTCAAGTGCGGGGTGCACCACCAGCACTGGCGGCAACGGGTTGTCCTCCAGCGCACTGAGTGCCTCACCAAAACCGGAGAGGCGCTGAAATTCGCTCATCGCCTGTTCGCTGGAGATGTAATCCACCGCCGCAATACCTTTGCGTGCACGCAGCCTGTCGGCCAGTGTCAGCGCCTCAGATTCACGTGTCTCATGGTGTAGAAACAGTGACAACTGTGCCGCACCATCCCAACCACTCAGCACCTGCTGCACGTTCTTCAGCAGTACATGCAGCCCGGCAGGCATCGCCAGCGCGATACCGATCACCGCCACCGTCATCAGGGTGGCGAAGGGCTTTAAAGTGAGCTGTCCAAGAGAGTAGACGAGGGTCTGCAGATGACGCGCAAAATAGTTACGGAGCCAGCCGATAGGGCCCTGGCGCCGTACTCTGGCGCCACTTCGAGCACTGCCTTCCTGCTGCTCGCGGATGGTGCGATTACGCTTCATTACAATCCACCTCCTAGCACCATACGTCCCTGATCCAGACGCAGCATGCGGTGCTTCATCTGCTCGATCAGCGCCAGGTCATGGCTGGCAATCAACACCGTGACACCTACACGATTAAACTCTTCGAAGATCCCCATGATCTCACGTGAGAGTTCGGGGTCGAGATTGCCGGTAGGCTCATCGGCAAGTAGTAGCGGTGGTTTGTTGATCACCGCACGGGCGATGCCGACGCGCTGTTGCTCACCACCCGAGAGGGTGATGGGGTAGACCTTCTCCTTGCGCAGCAGTCCCACCTTATCGAGGGCGGCACGCACCCGCCGCCCAATCTCATCACGGCTGTAGCCGGCGATGATCAGTGGTAGCGCAACATTATCGAAGACGGTGCGGTCGAACAGCAGGCGGTGATCCTGAAAGATGATGCCAATATCGCGGCGGTGATAGGGGATCTTGCGGCGGCTCACCTTGGCCAGGTTCTGCCCGTTAACCACCACCTGCCCGCCGCTGGGGCGCTCGATTAAGGCGATCAATTTCAGCAGGGTAGACTTACCTGCACCGGAGTGACCGGTGAGAAAGGCCATCTCACCCTGGGCAATGTGGAAACTGGTGTCCGACAAGGCCTCATGGCCGCCGGGGTAACGCTTACTGACATTGGTAAAACGGATCATTCAGTTAGCCTGCCTATTACTCAAACAGTGCTTCGATAAACTCCCCGGCGTTAAATACGCGCAGGTCGTCGATGGTCTCGCCAACACCGATAAAGCGGATTGGAATCCCCATCTTATTGGCGATAGCGAAGATGATGCCTCCCTTGGCGGTACCGTCAAGCTTGGTCAGGGCGAGGCCGCTCACCGCTACCGCCTGGTGAAACTGCTCCGCCTGATTCAAGGCATTCTGACCCGTGCCGGCATCAAGTACTAGCAACACCTCGTGGGGGGCCGCATCATCAAGCTTGCCGATCACCCGCCTGACCTTCTTCAGCTCTTCCATCAGGTTGGACTGGGTGTGCAGGCGTCCGGCAGTATCGGCGATCACCACATCGATATTGCGAGCCTGCGCCGCCTGCACGGCATCATAAATCACCGAGGCCGAGTCGGCCCCGGTGCCCTGGGCAATAACGGGGATCTCGTTGCGTTCACCCCACACCTGCAACTGCTCTACCGCGGCAGCACGAAAGGTATCACCCGCCGCCAGCATTACCGACTTGCCCTCGTTTTGCAGACACTTGGCCAGCTTGCCAATAGTAGTGGTCTTACCAGCACCGTTAATACCGACAACCAGAATGACGAATGGGCGATCACTTTTCTCAATCTGCAGCGGCATGCTTACCGGCTCCAGCATTGCCGCCATATCTTCACGTAGCGCCGCCAACAGGGCCTCGCTATCGGCCAGCTGCTGGCGTGAGACACGCTGGGTGAGATCGGCAATGATCTTCTGAGTCGCCTCGACGCCCATATCGGCCACCAACAGCTGGGTCTCAATTTCCTCAAGCAGGTCGTCATCGATCTGCTTTTTACCGAGCAACAGGTCGCTAATACCCTCGGTGAGTGAACCACGAGTACGGCTGAGGCCACTCTTCAGGCGAGCGAACAGCCCCGGTTTTTTTGCCGGCTCATCTTCAGCACTCTCAACCTGCTGCGACGGCTCAGGGACCCGCTCTGTCGGCTCATCCCCCGACTCTTTACTCTTCTTTCCGAAACCGAACATAGTTATCTATGGATCTCTTCTCTTAAATTCAGATAGTGTTGAACCTTGCACTGGGGCCGCTGTCTCTGCACAGTAAGATGGCGAGGCCCACTTGGGTGCCTTAAGCCGGTATCGTATCATTTCACCCCGCGTGGGCGAAACGCGTCGGGACTTAACGACAAACATAACAAGGTATCACTATGCCGATGAAAAAATGGGTCGTACTGCACGGATTGTTTCTGGGCAGCACATTGCTGGGATTGAGCGCCTGTGGTGGCTCCCCGATAAATGCCAAACCACCGGGTGAGACCCGTCCTGTGGTCACAGCCTCAACAGCTGTGGAGGAGAGTCACAACCACGCTGTTCACGAGTTCATGCTGGCCAACGGTATGAAGCTAATCGTCAAAGAGGATCATCGCGCCCCGGTGGTGGTGTCACAGATTTGGTACAAGGTAGGTGCCAGTTACGAGCACATCGGCATTACCGGTGTCTCACACGTGCTGGAGCACATGATGTTCAAGGGCACCAAAAAACACCCGCCGGGGGAGTTCTCACGCATCATCTCCGAAAACGGCGGGCGCGAAAACGCCTTCACCGGACGCGATTACACCTCCTATTTCCAGCAGTTAGAGAAGAGCCGTCTGCCCATCGCCTTCGAGCTGGAGGCAGATCGCATGCGTAACCTCCACCTGCAGGAGGAGGAGTTTCAGAAAGAACGCAATGTAGTGGTAGAAGAGCGCCGCCTGCGTACCGAGGATAAGCCCAGCGCCCTGACCTATGAGAAATTCATGGCGACCGCGTTTCAGGTCAACCCCTATCACAACCCGGTGATCGGCTGGATGGATGATCTGCAGAGCCTCACCCTTGAAGATCTGCACAGCTGGTATCGCACCTGGTACTCCCCCAATAATGCGACCCTGGTAGTGGTCGGTGATGTACAGCCACAGGCGGTGCGTGCCCTGGCACAACAACACTTCGGACGTATCCCGCCCAGCACCCTGCCCGCGCAAAAACCACGCCGCGAACCGCCACAACTGGGCGAGCGCCGTGTCACCGTGCAGGCCCCCGCCGAGGTTCCGGTGCTGATCATGGGCTACAAGACCCCGGTGCTGCACACCACCGATGAGCCCTGGAAGGCCTATGCTCTGGAGGTGCTGGCCAATGTTCTTGACGGTGGCGACAGCGCCCGCATCAGCCGTGAGCTGATACGCGGCAAGGCGATCGCCGCCAGCGCAGGGGCCGGTTACGACCTCAGCGCCCGCCACGATAGTCTGTTGACCCTGGAGGGCACTCCGGCACAGGGGCAGAAGATCGCAACTGTAGAGCAGGCACTACGTGAACAGGTAGCCCGCCTGCATCGTGAGCGAGTAAGCGCGAAGGAGCTCTCTCGCATCAAGGCCCAGGTAACCGCCGCCAAGGTCTATGAACTCGACTCCGTCTTCTACCAGGCGATGCACATCGGCATGCTCGAGACAGTGGGGCTGGAGTGGCAGGAGGCAGAACGCTACGCCGAGCGCATTAACGCCGTTACCGCTGAGCAAGTACAACAGGTGGCCCGTGAGTTCCTGACTGAAGAGAACCTCACCGTTGCCATCCTCAAACCCCTGCCGATCAGCAGCCAGTCAAAAAAGGTAGGCCGCCATGTCAGCCACTAAACGACTCTTCACCCTCTGTGCCGCCCTGCTACTCAGCGGCATCGCTACCGCCAACCCCAACATCCAGCACTGGCAGACCAGCAACGGCGCCCGGGTCTACTTTGTCCCCGCACCGGAGCTACCAATGGTCGATGTGCGTGTTACATTTAATGCCGGCAGCGCCCGCGATGGCGACAAGCCGGGGCTGGCAATGCTTACCAACGGGATGCTCGAGGAGGGTGCAGGCAAACTCAACGCCAACGCTATTGCAGAACAATTTGACCGTCTCGGCGCCAACACCTCTTTCGGCTCACTACGCGACATGGCCACCGCCAGCCTGCGTAGCCTCAGCGACGAGAAACTGCTGCAACCTGCAGTGGAGACCTTCGCCCAGCTGCTGCGTGAGCCAAGTTTCCCTGCCGATGCGCTGGAGCGGGTGCGTAAACAGATGCTGGTGGGACTGCGCCACGAAAGCCAGTCACCAGGCAGCCTCGGCAGCAAGGCATTTTACCGTGCCCTCTACAACGACCACCCCTACGCCAGCTCCTCCTCCGGCACCATGAAGAGCGTACTCGGCCTAAGCCGTCGTGAGGTACAGGCATTCCACCGACACTACTACGTTGGAAATAATGCGGTAGTCGCCATCGTTGGTGCCGTTACGCGTAAACGTGCAGAGAAACTGGCCGAGCAGGTAGTCGGCACCCTGTCCGCAGGCAAGGCAGCACCGGCACTGCCCGCCGCTGATGCTCTACAGAAGGCAAGCAGCCAGCACATTGAGCACCCGGCCACGCAGACCCATGTACTGCTGGGTCAGCCCGGAATGCGTCGCGGTGATGCCGACTACTTCGCCCTCTACATTGGTAATCACATCCTTGGTGGTAGCGGTCTGGTCTCACGCATCAGCGATGAGATCCGCGAAAAACGCGGTCTCTCCTACAGCGCCTATAGTTACTTCTCACCGATGGCCGCGGAGGGTCCCTATCTGCTCAGCCTGCAAACCAAAACCGAGAGCACCGAGGAGGCACTAACGGTGCTGCGCGCCACCCTGGCTCGCTTTATCGCAGATGGGCCCAGTGAGGCCGAACTAATTGCCTCTAAGAAAAACATCACTGGCGGCTTCGCCCTGAATGTCGACTCCAATAAGGACATCCTCGGCTATATCGCGATGATTGGTTTCTACGGACTGCCGCTCAACTACCTCGACAGCTTTATCGAGCGGGTCAATGCGGTCACCGTATCGCAGATCCATGACGCCTTTAAGCGCCGCATCCATCCTGACAAAATGGTGTTAATCACCGTCGGTGAAAACGGCTAGCCATGGCGCAACGGGCAGGCAACCAGCTGCGCATCATTGGCGGCAGCTGGCGCGGTCGCAAACTGCAATTCCCCGACGTGGAGGGGCTGCGCCCCACCACCGACCGGGTTCGTGAGACTCTCTTCAACTGGCTGCAACCAATAATCCACGGCTCACGCTGTCTCGACCTGTTCGCGGGCAGTGGTGCACTGGGACTGGAGGCACTCTCTCGCGGTGCCACTGCAGTGAGCTTCATCGATAGTGATGGGCTCGCCGTGCGCTCTCTTAAGGAGAACCTCTCCCTGCTCAAAGATGAGCACGGCACAGTAATACAGAGCGATGCTCTCGCCTTTCTGCGCGGTGCTGCTCCTGCACAGCCCTTCGATATCGTGTTTCTTGATCCCCCTTTCCGTAGGGCCTTACTACAACCCTGCCTGGAGCAGCTATGCCAGGACGGCTGGCTCAGTGAAAACGCACGTATCTACCTGGAGGTGGAGCAGGAGCTGGGCGAGCCTGAGCTGCCCCCGGGGTGGGAGATGGTACGCAGTAAAAAAGCCGGGCAGGTGATCTACGGGCTCGCCGCCCCACTCTAGTGTTATGATCCGTGCATTGTCTGCCTCGAGAACACCATGACCATTGCCATCTATCCGGGAACCTTCGACCCCATCACCAACGGCCATAGCGACCTGATCCAGCGAGCCTCGCAGATCTTTGAGCAGGTTATCGTCGCCATCGCCGCCAACCCCAAGAAGACTCCACTGTTCAGTCTTGAGGAGCGTGTGGAGATGGCAGAGGGGGCGCTATCCACACTGGAGAATGTCGAGGTCTGTGGCTTCGACAGCCTGCTCGCCAATTTTGCTGCCGAGCGTGGCGCCAAGGTGATCCTGCGCGGTCTGCGTGCGGTCTCTGACTTTGAGTACGAATTCCAGCTGGCGGGGATGAATCGCCGCCTGGCCCCCGATGTGGAAACCATGTTCCTGACCCCTGCCGAGACCTACACCTTCCTCTCCTCCAGCCTGGTAAAAGAGGTCGCAGAACTCGGTGGCGACGTCAGTGAATTTGTCGATGCGAAAGTCGGGGCTGCATTGGACAATAGATTGCGCTAATATACGGCGGCTTAACTGCTCGCTTTCAAAATTGCTGGAGGAAAAGTGCGATGGCACTGATGATTACCGACGAATGTATCAACTGTGACGTCTGTGAGCCTGAGTGCCCCAATGGCGCTATCTCTCAGGGTGACGAGATCTATGAGATCGACCCCAATCTCTGCACCGAGTGTGTCGGTCACTACGACGAACCCCAGTGCGTCGAAGTCTGCCCGGTAGACTGCATCCCCAGCGACCCGGAGCATGAGGAGAGCAAAGAGGTGCTACAAGCGAAATACGAGAAGCTACAGGCAGAATAAGTCTCACTGCCTGCACAAAGAAAGGCCCTTCGGGGCCTTTTTTGTTGTCTATTGAGTTACATACCAGCTCTGGAACTTCTCATCAGCTCACTCTACCCTTGTCATATCGACTCAATACGGAATATCACCATGCCTGCCCTGTACCGCTTATTGCTGCTTCTACTGCTACTCCCCTCACTAAGCGTTGCCGTCGCACCGAACCATAATGCCATTGCCACAGCCCACCCGCTCGCCACTGAGGCAGGACAACAGATCCTTGCCGCAGGCGGCAATGCCTTCGATGCTACCGTGACGGTAAGTGCCGTATTAGCTGTGGTTGAGCCCTATAGCTCCGGGTTTGGTGGTGGTGGTTTCTGGCTACTACATCGTAAGGATGGCCACGAGGTGATGGTGGACGGTCGTGAGACCGCCCCCGCTCAGGCGCATCGGGATATGTATCTGGATGAGAGCGGTGAGATCATCCCCGGACTCTCCATGAATGGTCCGCTGGCCGCGGGAATCCCCGGCGAGCCCGCTGCACTGGCCCACATCGCCAGCAACTACGGCAATCTGCCACTGAACAAGACCCTGGCCCCGGCAATTCGCCTGGCCCGCAAGGGTTTTGCCGTCACCCCCCACTATCGCAAGATGGCTGGCTGGCGAAAAACGACCCTGAACGCCTCGCCCGAGGCAGCAGCTACCTTTCTTGTCGCCGGAGAGGTGCCCGAACTTGGCACTATCATCCGCCAGCCACAGCTGGCCACAACGCTGGAGGCCCTGGCCAAATACGGTCACGATGGCTTTTACCGTGGGAGGGTGGCACAGACCATGGTAAAGGCCGTGCAGGCCAATGGTGGGATCTGGAGCATGGAGGATCTGGCTGGCTACCGGGTGATCGAACGCAAACCACTAACCGGGCGCTACGGTGACTTTGCCATCACCAGCGTGCCACCTCCCTCCTCAGGCGGTGTAGCCCTGATTACCATGCTAAATATGCTGCAACAACTCGGTTATGCCGAGGCCAGCCAGGCCCAACGCACTCATCTACTGGTAGAGGTAATGCGCCGTGCCTACCGCGACCGTGCCCACCACCTGGGCGATAGTGATTTTGTCGAGGTGCCCGTTGCACAGCTCACCTCAATCGAGCATGCAAAAGGGCTTAGCGCTGGCATCAATCGTAAACGCTCCACGCCCAGCAGCACTCTACCCGGCTATGGTGCACCAGAGGGAGGTAACGACACCACGCACTTCTCCATCCTCGACAGGGAGGGCAACTACGTTGCTGCCACCCTTAGCATCAACTACCCCTTCGGTTCCGGCTTTGTCGCCGGTAACAGCGGGGTCCTGCTCAACGACGAGATGGATGATTTCTCAGCCAAACCTGGCGTACCCAATGCCTACGGTCTGGTTGGAGCAAGCGCCAATGCCATTGCACCGGGCAAACGCATGCTCTCCAGCATGTCTCCCAGTTTTGTTAGCGGTCCTGCGGGCACAGCGATCCTCGGTACCCCCGGTGGCAGTCGCATTATTACCATGGTGCTATTGGGGATGCTGGAGTTTTTTGATGGTAAAGGTGTGGAGGCATGGGTCACACAGCCTCGCATCCACCACCAATACCTGCCCGATATCCTGTTCCATGAGCCCAATGCCCTCAGCTCCTCATTAGTCAACATATTGGAAAAACGCGGTCACCAACTTAAGGCTGCCGACTCACGCTGGGGCAATATGCAGGCTATCTACTGGGACAGAAAATCCGGTCAGGTCGATGCTGCCAGTGACCCCCGTGGAGAAGGGGCGGCCTCGGTACGCTGACATCGTTTGACTTAGCCGCAACGAGTAATTAATGTCGCCAGGAATGGATAATAAAAACGGATAATATGAAATGAGTCATTACGATGTCTTCAATGGTGATGCTGACGGCCTGTGCTCCCTGCAGCAGATGCGCCTACACAACCCCATAGACGATGCGGTGCTGGTCACGGGTGTAAAACGTGATATCTCCCTGCTACATCGTGTAGAGGCGGGTGAGGGCGAATCCATCACCGTGCTTGATATCTCTCTGGACAAAAACCGTGATGATCTGATCCGACTGCTGGATGCGGGCTGTACCATTGAATACATTGATCACCACTTTGCCGGTGAGATCCCCCGCCACCCGCAGCTAACCACCACCATAGATACCTCGCCAGAGACCTGCACCAGTTTATTAATCAATAATGCTATCAATGGGGCTCACCGTGGCTGGGCCGTGGCCGGAGCCTTTGGCGATAATTTTCATGACGCTGCACGCCGTACCGCCGTGCCGATGGGGCTTGATGCCGAGCAGCTAGAGGCGTTGAGCGAACTGGGAACATACCTTAACTACAACGGCTACGGCACCGATATCAACGACCTGCTTTTTCACCCTGAATCACTCGCCATGGCAATACGACCCTACAGTGACCCCCTCGACTTTATTGCCAATGAGAAGGCCTATCAGGTCCTGCGCAATGGCTATCAAGACGACATGGGGCGTGCTGAGGCGCTCCGGCCCGAAGATGAGAGTGAGAAAACGGCGCTATTTATCCTGCCCGACGAACCCTGGGCTCGTCGTGTCAGCGGCGTCTACAGCAACCTGCTGGCACGTGTCTACCCGGAGCGCGCGCACGCCATCCTCACTCGCATGGATAATGGCAACTTCCGTATCAGTGTACGCGCACCACTCAGTACACGACAGGGTGCAGATCTATTGTGCCGGGAATTTCCTAACGGGGGGGGAAGACAAGCCGCTGCGGGAATTAACGAATTGCCTGCGGAACAGTTTAACTATTTCTTAACGCGCTTTCGTGCTGTTTTCAGCTAACTTAGCGATTTAACCAGCGTCAGCTTAGGGGGTTCTTTATGCTCAGTGGGTAGCGCCTCACAGAGGAAGTTGCCCTGAGCATAATCAATTCCAAACTTCCTTAGCTGCTGTAGCGTCAACTCATCCGGTACAAATTTGGCAACGGTTTGTTTACCCAGTAGCTGCGCTGCCTCAACGATTGCACGCACAGTAATTTGATTAAGTGGATCCTGAAGCAGACCTTCAATTAATGTGTGATCGATATTAAGGCAATTAACAGGGCTGTGCTTCAAATAATCAAATGAAGCATAACCAGCACCAAAGTTGTCGATGGCAAAACGGAAACCTATAGCACTTATACTTTCGATTATCGGGCGAATCTTCTCACCATTACGTACCGCCACCGACTCATCAAGCTCAAAGATTAACTGCTGGGTATTGATGCCGAACTCCTCGACGAGCTCAACCAGATATTGTTCCAGCCCCTCCTCTTGCTCAAAACTCTGCAGTGAGAGGTTGATAGAGAGCACAACACCCTTTTCACTAAGACTTGCTAACCACTCCACGGCTTTTCGTATTACCTGACGGTCTACCTCTGCCATTAAACCAAAGCGCTCCGCTGCCGGGAAAAAGGCCGAGGGAAGCAGAACCTCATGGGTACCATCAGGCATGCGTAACAATACCTCACAGATGTGCTCACTATTATCAGACAAACCCATCAGTGGCTGGTAGTAGAGCAGCAAGCTTCGCTCCTCCAGCATTTTATTAATGCGATCATGCCAACCGTGATCCCTGACAGCCACGATTGTATCCTCTGAACTCTCATAGAAGTGATAACGGTTGCGCCCTCGCCCCTTCGCTTCATGCACAGCAGTGTCAGCCTGTAAAAAGATCTCGTGCGCCGTCTGTAGAGCACTGTCGAAAACAGTAATACCAATACTGAAAAATATCCGTAGTGCCTCACCTGCCTCATGAAACTTAAACTCCTGCATCAAATTGAGCAGAGAGTTTGCAATCTCCTTCGCCTGATTCCGGTCCACCCGATGCACCAGCGCGGTAAACTCATCGCCACCAAAGCGGGCAACCAGATCACCCTCGCGCATGCGTTGCTTGAGCAAGTTGGAAATTGCCACCAGCAGTCGATCACCTGCCGCATGACCGTAGGTGTCGTTAATGAACTTAAATCGATCCAGGTCAAGAAAGAACAACGCACTACTTCCCCCCTCACGACCGATACGCTGCAGCTCCAGCTCTACCTTTTCAGTGAAATAATTACGGTTTATTAGCCCGGTAAGGGAGTCATGATTTGCCATCCGCCGCAAAGTCTCATCCCGCTCCTTGAGGGCACTAATGGTGGTATTGAGCACTCGGCCTATTTGCGCAATCTCACGATCACCACTACTCTCCACCTCCACATCGGTTTCACCCTGCGCCAGCCTATTGAGAGGTTCTTCCAGCTGCAACAGCGGGCGTAGTGACCAACGGATCAGCAGCCTGCCGATGTAAGCTGCCATCACCAGTAACAGCATGATGAGACCACTCCCCAGCATCACATTTGACTCCAGGTCCTTCTGGTAACGCGAGTAATCCAGTCCTACACGTAAAATACCAATCACTTGCACCGTCTCATCGGCAGCCTCATCCAGCGAGAAATCGAACATGCCATCACTACGAATAGCCTTTATCCAGATGGGGGCACTAATATGGAAAACGGATGCGCTGTCACTGGTGCGAAATAGCTGGGCTTTCGTATCACCAGTCGTTATCTGAAGCTGCTGGAGTTCCTGCTCACTAAAATGAAAATCAGGCTCTGCCACCTCGCCATCACGATGGTACTCGGCAATGGCCGTCGTACCACTTTCATTAAAATATTGAACACTGGAAATTTCAGGGAAGTTCTTCAGGTAATCGACGGTTTCAGTGAAGTATTCCTTATCATCTGAGGTATAGAGTGGAGTGCCCAGTTCATCGAGCTTATTGATCCAGCCCTCACCCTGACGCTGGAAGCTCCCCTCGATCACTTTGGTAGAGCCCCACCAGAGGCTACCAATAACAAGCAAGCCGAAGATCACAGCCCAGACTATCTGCAGCATCAGGATACGATTGGCTAAAGAGGTGGGTGCGCGCTCAGAAACCTGCCCCACCCTTATGGACATCAATAACCACAGGCGACCAGCAAACAGCTCCACCCGGCGAACCATTGCGGACCGCAGTTGCCTCACCTTGTTTAGCCACTCCCTTAGCATTACTCAATAAACCTTTTATTTCTCTGAGTATTTTAAATTATAGCGCTTTGCCACTATTCTGTTAACTGCTATATTTCCACCCTCCAGCAGCACCATATCCTGGCCCGGCACCCCCTTTCCCTTAAAGGCCTCCCGTAATCGTTGTGCAACCTTGGCGGCAATCTCATCTGGACGGGTAGTCACACTCAACAAACCTCCCAGCCGCAGAATAGCTTCACTGAACACAGCCACCTGTTTTGCATTGCGTACGCTGAACGACATTACCTCCTTGATAATACGACCACTCAGCACACGATTATCCGGTAACAGCCACAAACCCTGTACATTAGGGGCCATCTGCTTGTACTCAAACAGCAGCTCTTTGTCTGTACTCACTACCTTGTGCTGTAACACAATGCCATGCTTTGAGGCCTCGCTGGCTGCAGCTGCAATCACATTCTCCAGTCCGGGGCCTGTGATCACCCCTACGCTCTTTAATGTCGGCGACATCCTGCTCCAGGTCGCAAACATCTCCGAAGTTCCCGGTAAAGCCCCAATGCCTTTGGCACGCGGTCCAATCAGATTATAGTCCCGATAGTTGAAGACCTGACAGAAAACGACCTCATCCTCCCTGCCAGCCAGTCTCTTCGCCTCTTTAGCCGCCGTCAGACCAATGGCGACAAACTGCTGATATTCTGGTTTTTTTATTAATGCTGAGAGCTGTTTACGGGCCTTTATCCCGGCGCTGAGAGAAACTATAGTAGCGCGTTTTTTCATCAGCCTCTTTAGCTCCTCAGCCACTTGCTGATAGGCCGGTATATCCCTGCTCACCAGAATCACCACAGGAGGAGGGGCTTTGCGTAGCTTTACCTCCTTCCTGACCGGTATATTTTCAATAACAGGAGCGACAACAACTGGGGCAGGAACGGGCTCTGGCTTGAGCTCTTTCTTGGTACAGGCACTGAGTACCGAAAGGACTACAGATACATAGATGAATACGACCAGGCGTGAAGGCATTGGCGGGCACACTATAGAAAATTGACTTTTAATTGTAGACGCTAAATTACTCAATAAAAACCATCGGTTATATTAGGTTATGTCACCACCGCTGCCCCACCTGCGGCACCGGAACGCCCAAGCTTACGAGCAGCCATTTCCATCAGTTCTTCAGCATTCGTGACCATATTCTCAGCACTACTACAGCTTATCGCCATCGCCCCATTGATCGTAACGAAACCTCGTGAGGTTTTGACCGGACGAAGGTTAATTGACTGCAAGATACGCTTATAATTTTTACCTTTAACCTGCTCTACATCCTGATAGTACATACCGATAGCAAATTCAGAACCTGAAACGCGTGCTATCACATCATTAGGACGAATGGCGCGAACGAGGCGAGTACCTATACTCTTAAGAATCTCGCAGTACGCCGTCTCACCATGCTCTGACAGCAGCTCTTCACTACCATTGAGGCTGAAAAAAGCACAACAGACAGCTCCACCACGAGACTCCATCATATTAAGTAACTCTCCCAGGCGGCGTTCCGCATCAAGCCTGTTACCCAGCCCAGTGGCCTGATCAATGGTGATACGGCTCTCATAGCTATCGCGCAAGGTCTCCATCGCATCAAGCAGGCCATTCTGTAAACCTGCAATGCGCCCGGCAGCATAGACCCTTGCCGCCAGCTCCTGTTTGTTGGGGGGTTTTGTCAGGTAATCATCAACGCCACGATCAAAGGCCTCGATCACCGAGTCAATATCATCTCTTGCTGTAAGAAGAACGATGCAGGTGTAGTGATTCTGCTCCTCATCGATCTGGCGAACACGATCCGTCAACTCCAGTCCGTCCATCTCTGGCATCACCCAGTCAGCCAGTAGCACCTCGGCGGGACGCTGTTCGAGCTGCCCCAGTGCCTCCTGTGCGCTCACCGCCATGCGTACGTCGCTGTAGCCCTCATCCTGCAGACTCTTGCGAATAAAGGCACAGTTAAACTTCATGTCGTCCACCACAATGATAGACAACCCCTCTCTATTCTTGACTGATATGCTCATACTTCCTGCTTATCTTTATTATCTGTCATTTATAATCCTATCCCTGATAACGAAACTACCAAATAATTCCCTGAATAAACAGTGGTAAATAGACAGGCGGTATTAGTAAGGACGCAGACGGATATGCCAGCGGTAGAGTAACGGTGACAGGATCATTTCCAGCAGCATGAAGAGCAGTACGCAGAGGAGCACCTGACCACCACCCAGCCCCAAACCCTCACGCAGCAACCACAACGGCAATAGCGCCTCGGGGATCTGATCCAGTCCCACGGCGCGCCCATGAGGAGCGATTGCCAGGCGACGTTTTGTAAAGCTTGCCACTGCATCGCCCAGCATAGCCAACAGGGCAACGAGGGCTCCCAGCCACCAGGATAGACCCAGCAGGAGAGCGCAAGAGATGGTAGCAATAATAGCCACGCCGACGCCGCGCCAGCTCTTCGTTGGCCCCAGCATGGGGCGGCCATCGATAAATTGACGGCCTCCATCCAGTGGGGCATCAAACCGTTCACCCAATAACTGACGGGCAAGGATCGGCGAACCATTAGCTACTATCAGTAGCAGCAATGGTGGCGACAACAGCAGAAAGAGACTCCACAGCGACTCCATTCACTCAGACCTTTGCTTTAGTGATAGTTCTACTATCGACTACAGGAGGTGGAGTCGCAAGTCGTCCAGAGTCATGAGCTTAGGATAATGTGCAAAGCTGGGAACATAGCCCGTATTGAAGCGGGCCATGATGGGTTACTGGTGGTATTTGGCACTCAGCTCATGCACCGCCTCAACGAAGACCCCGGCACGTTCAGGGTCAACATGCTGATGGATGCCGTGGCCAAGGTTAAAGACATGGCCGGAGCCGGTGCCATAGCTCTCCATAATGGTAGCCACTTCCTGACGGATACGATCCGGTGAGGCGTAGAGAATGCTCGGATCCATATTGCCCTGCAGTGCCACCCTGTCGCCGACACGACGACGCGCCTCACCGATATCGGTGGTCCAGTCGAGGCCGAGGCCGTCACAGCCGGTATCGGCCATCGACTCCAGCCACTGACCGCCACCCTTGGTAAAGAGGATCACCGGCACCTTACGGCCGTCGGCCTCGCGGGTCAGTCCCTCAACGATCTGCTGCATGTAGCGTAGCGAGAACTCTTTGTAGTCACGCGGGGTGAGCGAGCCGCCCCAGGTGTCGAAGATCATCAGTGCCTGGGCACCGGCGGCGACCTGGGCGTTAAGGTAGCTGATCACCGACTGGGCGGTGGTATCGAGCAGCTTGTGCATCAGGTCGGGGCGATCGAACATCATCCCCTTCACCTTGGCGAAGTCCTTGGAGGTACCGCCTTCAACCATATAGGTGGCGAGAGTCCAGGGGCTGCCGGAGAAGCCGATCAGCGGTACCCGCCCATCGAGTTCACGACGGATGGTGCGTACCGCATCCATCACATACTTAAGGCCATCTTCCGGATCAGGCACCGGCAAGGCGTTCACATCCGCTTCAGTACGTACCGGTTTGTCGAAGATCGGTCCCTCGCCTTCAGCGAAGCGCAGTTGCAGCCCCATCGCATCGGGGATGGTGAGGATGTCAGAGAAGAGAATGGCGGCATCAAGTGGGTAGCGTTCCAGCGGCTGAATCGTCACCTCGCAGGCCAGCTCAGGATTCATGCAGAGATCCATGAAACTACCCGCCCTGGCACGGGTCGCCTTGTACTCGGGCAGATAGCGGCCCGCCTGGCGCATCATCCATACCGGGGTGTAATCCACCGGCTCTTTGAGGAGGGCTCTAAGGAAACGATCGTTTTTCAGTTCAGACATTTGTTTTCCCACATGGTCTCGACGCCTCGCGTGGACCTAATTGTTGTTATCTTATTTATTCAGCTCAAAACAAAAACGCCCGGTTTAACCGGGCGCCTTTGCATCATCACACGTCCAGGTAGTCGAGGATACCATCGGCCGCCTGGCGACCCTCCCAGATGGCGGTTACCACCAGGTCGGAGCCACGCACCATATCGCCACCGGCGAAGACCTTCTCGTTAGAAGTCTGGTACTTGAACTCACCGTTATCGGGGGCGATCACGCGACCACGGTCATCCACCTCGATACCGAAGTCGGCAAACCAGGGAGCCGGGCTGGGACGGAAGCCGTAGGCAACGATAATGTCATCGGCCGGGATCACCTCCTCGGAACCGGCAACCGGCTCGGGGCGACGACGGCCACGCTCATCGGGCTCGCCGAGGGCAGTAGTCACAACCTTAATGCCGGTCACCTTGCCGTTCTCACCAACCACTTCGATCGGCTGGCGGTTGAAGGCGAACTGTACGCCCTCCTCCTTGGCATTCTGCACCTCTTTCTTCGAGCCTGGCATATTGGCCTCGTCTCGACGGTAGGCACAGGTCACCCTGTTGGCATTCTGGCGGATGGAGGTACGGGTGCAGTCCATGGTGGTGTCACCACCACCGAGAACCACCACGTTCTTGCCCCCCATCGAGAGGTAATCTTCCGGCGACTTTTCGTAGCCGTGGCAGTGGTTGACGTTGGAGATGAGGAAATCGAGTGCGGCGTGTACGCCGTCGAGATCCTCACCGGGGATGCCACCGGTCATGTAGTTGTAGGTACCCATGCCGAGGAACACCGAATCGTAATCGTCGACCAGTTGCTGGAACTGCACATCTTTTCCGATCTCGGTGTTGAGGACAAACTCAATGCCCATCCCCTCGAAGATGCTACGGCGACGCTTGACGATGCTCTTTTCCAGCTTGAACTCGGGAATACCGAAGGTGAGCAGGCCGCCAATCTCGGGGTGACGGTCATAGACGGTTACCTTGACGCCGTTGCGGGTCAGTACGTCGGCAGCAGCCAGGCCAGCCGGACCGGCACCGACCACGGCGACCCTCTTGCCGTTGGACTCGACACCAGAAAGATCCGGCATCCAGCCATTGGCAAAGGCGGTATCAGAGATGTAGCGCTCGGTGGTACCGATAGTGACCGCACCGAGGCCATCATTCAGGGTACAGGCACCCTCGCAGAGACGGTCCTGCGGGCAGACGCGACCGGTGATCTCTGGCAGCGAGTTGGTCTGGTGAGAGAGCTCTACCGCCTTCTGCCAGTTCCCCTCATCGATCAGCTGCAACCAGTTGGGAATGTAATTGTGTACCGGACACTTCCACGAGCAGTAGGGGTTACCACAGTGCAGGCAACGGCCCGACTGGTAGGCCGCCGACTCGGCATCGAAGTCGCAGTAGATCTCAGCGAACTCTTTAATGCGTACCTCGGCCGGCACCTTCGCCGGGTCGGTACGCGGAATGTCTAGAAACTGTAATGCGTTTTTCTTACTCACGGTTATCCACCATCAGTCTACATATTCAATTCACCGCTGCGTCCAGCCCTCAGGCCAGACACCGCGGTTCGATCATCAGGCTGCTCGCTTGAGCATCACCTCGAGCAGGGTCTCCAGCTCGGCCGCCTTCGGCTTCACCAACCAGAACCTGCCAATATAATCCTCGAACTTATCGAGAATATTCCTGGCGTGTTCAGAGCCCGTCTCTTCCACGTACTCGGAGATGGTGTCGCGCAGGAAGTTACGGTGTGCCTCGGTCGCCTCGGTATTGATGCGATGGAAATCGACATCACCGTTACAACGCCCGGCAAAGGTACTCTCCTCATCGAGGACGAAGGCAAAGCCGCCGGTCAGACCAGCACCGAAGTTAACCCCGGTCTGACCCAGCACGGTGATCACGCCACCGGTCATATACTCACCGCAGTGGTCACCCGCGCCCTCGATCACCGCATGGGCACCGGAGTTACGCACACCGAAACGCTCACCGGCCATACCGGCAGCAAACAGCTTGCCGCCGGTGGCACCGTAGAGACAGGTGTTACCGATAATGGCGTTCTTGTTGGTGGCATAACGGCTACCCGCGGGCGGACGAATCACCAGCTTACCGCCAGCCATCCCCTTGCCCACGTAGTCGTTGGCGTCACCTTCGAGGTGCATATTCAGACCACCGGCATTCCACACACCGAAGGACTGTCCGGCGGTGCCGGTCAGCTTCAGGGTGATGGGGCTATCTGCCATACCTAGGGTATCCCAGCGCTTGGCGATCTCACCGGAGAGGCGGGCACCGACCGAGCGGTTAATGTTCTGCAGCTGGTAGCTGAACTCGCCACCCGACTTGTTCTCGATGGCACTTTGAATATCAGTGACCATCTGCTCGGCCAGCTTGCCCTCATCGAACGGCGCGTTACGCGGCTCAATGCAGCAGTTGGGGCCTTCAACGGCAGAATTAAGTTCCACCATCGGCTTGAGATCGAGCTTGTTCTGCCTGGCGGTGTCGCCCGGCAGGATCTCCAGCAGGTCGGTACGACCGATGAGCTCTTCCAGCTTGCTCACGCCCAGCTTTGCCATCCACTCGCGCACCTCGCGGGCGACGAAGCGGAAGTAGGTCTCGACCAGCTCCGGCTTGCCCTTGTAGTGTTTGGCGCGCAGCACATCGTTCTGCGTCGCCACACCGGTGGCGCAGTTATTAAGGTGGCAGATACGCAGGTACTTACAGCCCAGTACCACCATCGGCATGGTGCCGAAACCGAAGGACTCGGCACCGAGGATAGCGGCCTTGACCACGTCGAGGCCGGTCTTCAGGCCACCGTCGGCCTGCACGCGAACCTTGCCGCGCAGGTCGTTCATCTTCAGCACCTGATGGGTCTCGGAAAGGCCGAGCTCCCATGGGGAGCCGGCATATTTGACCGAGGCGGTGGGGCTCGCCGCGGTACCACCGTCGTAACCGGAGATGGTAATAAGGTCGGCGTAGGCCTTGGCCACACCGGCAGCGATGGTACCGACACCGGGCTCGGAGACCAGCTTCACCGAGACCAGTGCCTCGGGGTTGACCTGCTTTAAGTCAAAGATCAGCTGAGCCAGATCCTCAATCGAATAGATATCGTGGTGCGGCGGCGGGGAGATCAGCGGCACACCGGGACGGGTGTAACGCAGACGGGCAATTGCATCATTCACCTTATGTCCGGGCAGCTGCCCCCCCTCACCGGGCTTGGCACCCTGTGCCACCTTGATCTGCAACACCTCGGCGTTGACCAGGTAGCCGGGGGTCACACCGAAGCGGCCCGAGGCGATCTGCTTGATCTTGGAGAAGCGCGACTTGTCGATATAGCGCCTGGGGTCTTCACCACCCTCACCAGAGTTGGAGCGACCGCCCAGCTTGTTCATCGCAACGGCCAGCGCCTCGTGCGCCTCGGGTGCCAGGGCACCGAGTGACATCGCCGCGGTATCGAAACGCTTGAACAGCTCGCTCTCATCCTCGACCTCATCGATCGAGATAGGCTCGATATCGTCACGCAGCTTGAGCAGGTCGCGCAGCATCATCGCCGGACGCTCATTGACCAGTGCCGCGAACTCCTGATAGTCGTTCCAGTCGCCGGACTTCACTGCCTGATGGATGGTGCGAATCACGTCGGGATTGTAGGCGTGCGCCTCACCGCCCTCGACATACTTCAGCAGGCCACCCTGATCGATCGGCTTGCGTGCATTCCAGGCGATCTTCGCCTGTGCCACGCCATCGCTGTCGAGGTCGCTGAAGTCAGCACCCTGAATACGCGAGGTAGTACCGTTGAAACAGCTATCGACAACCTCATCGGCCAGACCGACGATCTCGAACAGCTGCGAGCCACGATAGGAGGCTACCGAGGAGATGCCCATCTTCGACATCACCTTGTAGAGACCTTTATTAATGCCCTGGCGGTAGTTCTGCCCCAGCTTGTCGACATCCTGCTCCCCTTTATCAGACTGGAGCTCACCGCTCTTGACCATGTCGTTAATCGCCTCATAGCCGAGGTAGGGGTAGATCGCGGTGGCACCGTAACCGAGCAGCACCGCAAAGTGGTGCGGGTCACGGGTGGTACCCGTCTGAACCACGATGTTGGCGTTGCAGCGCTCGCCCTCGGCGATCAGACGGTGGTGCAGGGCACCGGTCGCCAGTGCCGCATGAACCGGTACGGTGTCCTTCGCAATGTTGCGGTCGGATAGGATGATAATGGTCTTGCCAGACTTCACCTCGGCGATTGCCTTGTCGCAAATAGCACTGACCGCCTTCTGCAGACCGAAATCGGTCGGATAGTTAAGCTCGATCACCGCGTGGGCAAAGTCACCCTCGTTGTGGGCCAGCAACTGCCGGAACTTACCCTCGGAGAGTACCGGTGAGTCGGCAACCAGTCGATTCGCGTGCTCCGGGGTCTCGTCGAACAGGTTCTTCTCGCTGCCGAACAGGGTCTCCAGTGACATCACCACCTGCTCGCGAATCGGGTCGATCGGCGGGTTGGTGACCTGGGCAAACATTTGACGGAAGTTGTCGTAGACCGAACGCAGCTTGTGCGACATCACCGGATAAGGGGCGTCGTCACCCATCGAGCTGATCGCCTCGGCACCGCCCTCGGCCAGTACACGGATGATCTGATCACGCTCCTCGAAGCTGAGCTGGAACAGCTTCTGGTAGACCTTCAGCTCCTCGGCCTCCATCGGCATCTCGGTCAGCGGGTCACCGCTAAGTACCGATTCCAACCGCGCCGCCTTCTTCATCCACTCTTTATAGGGCTGTGCCTGCTTCAGCTGCTCATCGACCTCATCGGGGAGGATCAAACGCGCGTTCTCGGTATCGACAGCCAGCATCTGGCCCGGCTTGAGGCGGCCCTTCTTGATCACGGTGCTGTTGTCGTAAGCGTATACACCGATCTCGGAGGCCAGCGTGATCACGCAACCGCTGTAGTCGCCATCAACCACATCACCACCACCAGGCTTGGTAATCACGTAGCGCGCCGGACGCAGGCCGTTACGGTCCAGCGAGCAGGCAGCGTAGCGACCATCGGTCAGTACCATACCGGCGGGGCCGTCCCACGGCTCCATGTGCATCGAGTTGTACTCGTAGAAGGCACGCAGATCCGGATCCATATCGGTCACATTCTGCCATGCGGGTGGCACCAGCAGGCGCATCGCACGGAAGATATCGACGCCACCGGCCATCAGCGCCTCAAGCATGTTATCCATGCTGGAGGAGTCAGAGCCCTCCATCGATACCCAGGGACGCACCGCGTCCATGTCCGGGATGTTGTCGGTGGAGAAGGTGTAGGAGCGCGCGCGGGCCCAGTTGCGGTTACCGCGCACGGTGTTAATCTCACCGTTGTGAGCCAGGTAGCGGAATGGCTGTGCCAAACGCCACTGCGGCAGGGTGTTGGTGGCAAAGCGCTGGTGGAAGACGCAGATCGCGGTCTCCATGCGCTCATCGCTCAGATCAGGGTAGAACACCGGCAGGAACTCCGGCATCACCATACCTTTATAGGAGAGCACCTTGGTGGAGAGGGTCGGCAGGTAGAACATCGCGTCCCCAGCGGCTTCACGCGCCTTCTCGGCGCGACGACGGGCGACGTAGAGGTGTACCTCAAACTCGATCTCACCCATCCCAGCAGGGATGTTGACGAACACCTGCTCGATGCGCGGCTGAGTCGCCTTTGCCGACTCACCACAGGCAGAGGCGTTGGTGGGGACCACGCGCCAGCCGGCGATGGTCAGACCCTCGGTCTTAAGACCCTCGGCCAGCGCCTGACGCCCTGCCTCGGCCTCGGCCTCATCGCGGGAGAGGAAGAGCACACCGACACCAAAGCCGTCACTCAGCTTGATGCCGCACTCGCCGGCTACCGCCTTGAGGAAGCTGTCGGGCTTCTTGATCAGCAGACCGCAGCCGTCGCCGCTCTTACCGTCGGCGGCGATCGCGCCACGGTGGGTCATGCGTCCCAGGGCCTCAATGGAGGTCTGCACCAGCCAGTGGCTGGGCGCGCCATCCATATGGGCCATCAGGCCAAAGCCACAGTTATCCTTCTCGAAGGAGGGATGATATAAACCGTTGTATTCTTGTTTTGAGTCGCTCACAGCTTGCTAACCAATTGATCGTGTTGACAAAAACGCCAAAAATTCGGGCAGCTGCCTGGGATTCTCACAGGCAAATCGGCCAAGCAGTATACTGCCGGGCGGCTATCTGTTCAATGTTGCAGCTAAGAGTCGTGAAATTATAAATAAATGGATGGTTCCGGAGAGGGTGGGGACAGGGCCTGAAACTAGCGAGCGGTCGCCTGAGCTATCTCATCTTGGAGTGCAGAGAAACGACGGATCCACGGCTTGGTCTTCTTCAGTGATGCAGGCAAGCGTGTTACCACTCCCTTTGCCGCCGCCTTGCTGGCAAAGCTCCCGTAGACCAGGGTATACCAAGGCTGGCCATTACGTTGACTCTGTACCACAGCCAACTCATCTGACAGGGAGATACCACGCATCATCGCCTCAATAGCCATCTCGTCACCGCCACCGGCCAGCTGGATGGCGTAGTGATTGGGGTTTTGACTCCAGACCCAGGCGGTATCCTTAATGTTGCTGCCGACAGGCAACTCCTGTCGCTCTGCCTCCATAGCCACGCTGCTTTGGCTGCTGCCAGCAAACAGGATGCAGACAAGCATCGTTACGGTCACTCCAACACGTAAGATATTACCTAAAAGTAAAAGGCCTATAGGGAGGCGTAAGGTCAACTTCACTGAGGCACGCCCTCACCCTGAAAGAACATCACTCGGTAACCGCGCTGTAGTTGCAGATCACGGGAACTGAGAAGAGCATCGAGTGCCTCCTCATGAGAGTTGAAGTGCTCACGCTGCATCCGTCCCGATGCCCCCTGAAATCCCCACTCCTTCACCAGCGACCAGCCTCCGAGTAAATCCTCCTGTAAGAACAGGTGGTAAAAACGGGGTGGCCGTTCGCTACTAAATGGGGTCTGTAAATAGATACGCATAAGCCTATCACTATAGCAGTCCTGCCTCCTGACCACTCTCCAAATAACGCTAGAGAATGCGCCTTAATCAACTTAATTATTTAGTATAAAAATATTTTTTGTCTGACAAAGCCTTAAAGGGATCAGGTAAGTTCGGAAGGGTTAAATAATTTCTGATGCTCAACAATGGCAAATCGATCTGTCATGCCGGCAATGTAATCGGCCACTGCACGGGCCCGTCCACTGGTTCCGAGTTCATGCTCCAATGTCGCAACCCGCTTTTGATGTTCATGAGGCAATAGTCTCGGATCACTAAAAAAAGCTTCGTAGAGCTCATAAACCATGCGCTGCGCCTTCATGCTCATACGGTGCACTCGAAAATGCCGGTAAAGTTGCTCACGGAGAAACTTTTTAAGGGCGCGATGCGCATCAGCCATACCGTCACTAAAGGCAATTAATGAAGAGGCATGGCTGCGCACGTCTTGTAGACTCTGCGGACTCGCACTCTTGAGTAAGGATTCACTATTTTGCAACAGGTCTACCACCTGACGATTGATCATGCGGCGGATAATTTCATGAATTAGTCTTCGCCCTCCCAAACCAGGGTGCTGACTCATCACCTCATCATATGCCGAGGCAAAGAGCTCCACCTCACGCAACTGCTCCACGCTAATCAAACCGGCACGTAGCCCATCGTCCACATCATGGTTATTGTAGGCGATCGCATCGGCGATATTGGCGACCTGTGCCTCAAGACTGGGTTGCCAGCCATGTAAAAACCGTTCACCCAGTTCACCTAGCTGCTCGGCATCACTCTTTGAGCAGTGCTTGAGTATGCCCTCACGGGTCTCGAAGGTGAGATTGAGGCCATCGAACTCGGCATATCGCTCCTCCAGGTGATCTACCACGCGTAGCGACTGCAGGTTGTGCTCAAACCCACCATGTTCTTTCATGCAGCGATTGAGCGCATCCTGACCGGCATGACCGAACGGGGTATGGCCAAGGTCATGCGCCAACGAGATTGCCTCAGTCAGGTCTTCGTGCAGCGACAGGGCACGGGCAGCGGCACGCCCTATCTGTGCCACCTCGATAGAGTGGGTGAGACGGGTACGGAACATGTCCCCTTCGTGGTTAACAAAGACCTGGGTTTTGTACTCCAGCCGCCTAAAGGCCCCAGAGTGGACAATTCTGTCACGATCGCGCTGAAACTGGCTACGATAAGCAGGGGCCGACTCCTGGTACCGACGGCCACGAGATTTCTCATCAGTGGCGGCGTAGGGGGCAAGCGTCGTACTCATCTCATTATTCCTTCAGGTGACTATCCAGTACGGTACAAATCTGTTCGCTAGTGGCCTCATCACTAATTACTGAGTGACCCAGCCCCTTCATCAGTACCAGCCGCAAAATGCCATCCAGCACCTTTTTATCTACTGCCATCAGCTCAATAAAACGTTCACTATTAAGTTCAGTTGGTGCCTGAACCGGCAGGGCAGCCACGGCGATAAGTTTACGCACGCGCTCCACTACTCCCTGTTCTATCCAGCCAAGATGGGCGGATAGCTCGGCTGCCAGTACCATGCCGGCAGCAACCGCCTCACCGTGCAGCCACTCACCATAGCCCATACCGGTTTCAATCGCATGGCCAAAGGTGTGCCCAAGATTTAGCAGGGCACGACTGCCCGCCTCCTTTTCATCAGCGGCAACCACCCGGGCCTTATCCTCACAGGAGCGCGTAATGGCGTAGACAAGTGCCTCAGGGTCACGCGCCATCAATCGGGAAATATGCTGCTCCAACCAGGCAAAAAACTCGGGGTCATCGATGAGACCATACTTAATGACCTCGGCAAGACCGGCACTCAACTGCCGATCATCGAGCGTATTGAGGCTATCTGTATCGGCAATTACACAGCGTGGCTGATGAAAGGCACCGATCATGTTCTTGCCAAGCGGATGGTTTACCCCGGTCTTCCCGCCCACCGAAGAGTCGACCTGTGCCAGTAGCGTAGTTGGGATTTGAATAAAATCGACCCCACGCTGATAGCTCGCGGCAGCAAATCCCGTCATATCACCGACGACACCACCGCCCAGAGCGATTAGTGTGCACTTGCGATCAAAGTGGTTGGTAAGCAAGGCATCATAGATGTCATTCAGTACCTGTAGGTTCTTATACTGCTCCCCGTCAGGAAGAATCACCGACTCAACACGCAGCCCTTCCAGGGAGGCCAAAACCTTGTCCAGATAGAGCGGAGCAACCGTCTCGTTGCTTACCACTAATACCTGCTTGCCGCGAATGTGAGGCTGAATTAGATCGGCATTGCCGAGTAGGTCGCTACCGATATAGATGGGGTAACTGCGATCCCCAAGATCAACATGAAGTGTCTGCATGAGTGAGTGCTTTGGCTATCCGCTAAAGATTTAACAACGATACACTATAACGGAAATCGTGCTAACAGGTCATTGGCCGCTGTATTTCGGCTCTTGCTTAAGGCGCACAAGGATCTCCTTGACGACGCTACGAATCGACCGGTCATCGGTATGCACCACCATATCAGCCACCTCACGATAGAGTGGGTCACGCTGATCCATTAGATCCTGTAACTTCTGCCGGGGGTTTTCAGTCTGCAATAACGGGCGGTTACGGTCGCGAGAGGTGCGCTCAAACAACTGATCAACCGATGCAAAAAGATAGATCACCACACCTCGCTCCTTGAGACATTGGCGATTCTCATCCCGCAGCACAGCCCCACCACCGGTGGCCAATACAACACCATCAAGTTGCGTCAGCTCATCGATCATCGCCGCCTCACGTTTGCGAAATCCCTCCTCACCTTCAATTTCGAAGATCAGCGGAATACTCGCACCTGTGCGCGCCACGATCTCATGATCGCTATCCTTGAACTCCTTTTTCAGTGAATTGGATATCTGACGACCGATAGTGCTCTTGCCGGCCCCCATAGGACCGACAAGTATTACCGTTGATAAATGCACGCTAGCTAATATATGAACGCTTTCTTACTGAGCGACTTTAAGTGAATCATTAATGATTTTCGGTGTCACGAAGATCAGCAGTTCAGCCTTACTTTCTTTCTTCGACTTTGATCTAAACAGAACACCTAGTAGAGGAATATCACCAAGGAGTGGAACCTTGGTCGCACCCTCAGACACCTCTTGCTCATAGATCCCACCAAGAACGACTGTGTCGCCATTATTCACCAGAACCTGTGTATTAACAGAGCGGGTGTTAACAGAAGGAATACCAGCATAAATACCACCAATACTATCTTTGCTTATAGCCAAATCCATCACCACGCGATCATCCGGTGTGATTTGTGGAGTTACTTCAAGACTTAGCACCGCCTTTTTGAAGGAGATTGAGGTGGCACCACTTGATGATGCCTCCTGATAGGGAATTTCAACACCTTGTTCAATAGATGCTGTCTGCTGATTAGAGGTGATTACCCGTGGATTGGAGAGCACTTCACCACGACCCTCTGTTTGCAGGGCAGATAGCTCAAGGTCTACAAGAAATGAATCCCCAAGAAGAGCCATAGCAATGCGCCCAGCACCACTGGCAGGAAGAGTAACATTGTATCGGTCTTCGGGGAATGTAATTACACTTCCTGTACCAGCTTTAGTAACATTCCAAACGTCCGTAGCTAACCCGCTCGCAGCGTTAGTCCCACCGCTAGTGGTCAAGATATCAGAATTACGACCAACAGCATTTACTTCATCAAAAGCAGATACACCTAATTGCACACCAATATCACGACCAAAATCATCATTCGCAATTACAATACGCGATTCAATCATCACCTGTCTAACGGGCACATCAAGCTTTTGGATAAGTGCTGCAATCTCTTCATGCTTCTGATTTGATTCAAGTACCATCAATGTATTGGTACGATCATCAATGGTTACGCTGCCTCTCTCCGTGAGGATACTGTTCTTCTCTCCCTTTAATAATTTGGCAATCTCAGCTGCCTTTGCATAATTGATCTGATGGTGACGTGTATGCACCGGAGCAAGGTCAACCCGCTGCTTTTCCGCCTCCAGTTCTTCTTTTTCTCTGGCTGAGATTTCTGCATTAGGGGCGATCAACACAACATTACCTGTCTTTCTCATACCCAAACCACGAGTGCGCAAAATAATATCAAGCGCCTGATCCCACGGCACATTTTTCAAGCGGAGCGTGATATTGCCTTGAACTGTATCACTGGCAACCACATTGAGACCGGTAAAATCCGCCAGCAACTGAAGCACTGCACGGACTTCAATATTTTGAAAATTCAATGACAACTTCTCACCGGAGTAACCAAACTCATCCTTTTTCTTCTCAGCAATGTCATCTTTATCCAAGCGTGTAACATTCACTGCAAATTCACTCCCTGCTTGGTAGGCCATGTGCTCATAATCACCAACCGATTCAATGACAACACGTGCATAACCTGCAACATTAAATGCATCGATAGTGGTTATAGGTGTCGCGAAATCAGTAACATCAAGCCTTCTAACAAGCTTCTCTGACAGTTTTGTATTAATAAAGTCAACGATAAGCTTCGTACCACGCTCATCAACATTAACTACTGTATTCGGGTTAGAGATAGAGATACTAATCTTTCCCTCGCCATCAACTCCACGACGAAAGCTCAATTCATCAATCATACTCAATTGACCAGCAGTAACTTGCTCTGCTAGCGGCTCTTTTAAGCTGCCCCTGGCAGCATCAAAATTTATATATACATTATTCTGTTCATTTCTTATCTCATACGGCACCATCGTATTTAAGCCGACAACAACACGAGAGCGTCCGCTAGCCTCTACAGCTCGGATATTATTAATAACGCCGCTATCAACACGTATCGCCTTTTTCTCCAATGACACCGTGGCTGATGGGATATCTATAGAAACTCGTGCAGGATTATCAATCGAGAAACTTGAGATCTCGGCTAGCACCGGTTTATTAAAACCTAGCTTTACCTGCATTTTGTTTCCAGGCAGCGCTATGTAGTCGACACTCTCCAGAACATAACCACTCTCTTGTGCCGTGGAGTTCTGTGCGTAAACAGTCATCATTAGCAGAGCGGTGATAACCCGTAACATCTGAATTAGTCTCATATATTTCATACCATTGTTATGCATATTCATTGTCTTCTCCTTAGAGAGTTACTCCATCAGGCTAAGCGCAGCCTCTCTCTTTATCCACCCGCTCATTTCACTTTGAATTATTTCTTCAATTAATATCTTTCCTTCCTCGATCGCCAGTATCTCACCGTAGTTACTCCCAAGGTGATCTCCAACCTTCACTCGATGAACAATAAGATCAGGACTAGTAATAATTGCCCATTCACGTCCATCTTTAGTGAGCTGCCCAACATATTTCAACGTATCCAGCGGGTACTGCTCCAAAGCCTCAAGATTTCTACCCTTCAGGGGTGATTCAATAGACTCCACGGAGGCCATACTCTCTTGTATATCCTCAAACACTCTAAATGGGTCAGATTCCCTAAGTGCTTCATACTGGTATGTTTCATAGGCTTTAAAAACTGGCAGCGATGGTATTTTGGCAGGTGTACGCGCCTTGATTTCATCAAGTCTGCTATACAAAGTACTATTATCTTGTGTACTACATGACACTAGTAACACACAGAGGAACGCCATCACATAGCTCCCATGCACCTTAAATTCACTTGGATCAGTCATATGATTAACACCTAGCCTCACTACCATTACAGTAACCCGTTCCCTTTCCTAATACTGTCTTAATAAGATTGCATTCTTACTTGACGCCTACCTTCTTCTCTTCTTTTTCTTTTTCTTGCTCATTGCTGCTGCAGCAATTTCTCCCTCATCAAGGTATCTATAGGTCTTGGCTATAGCCTGCATATTCAATCTTTTGGATACTTTATCACCTACGGTCAATTTGATGTCATGAATCGTTACGATTCTGGGCAAAGCTGCTATACCACTAACGAAATCACCAATATTATGATAGAAGCCATCTACCACTACATCGATCGGCAGTACTGCATAAAATTCCTTTTTTGACTCTCTGTCCGGTTTAAATAATTCAAACTCTAAACCGTTAGCCAAACCTGTCTGAGTAATATCAACCAACAGATCAGCAACCTCATTTTTACTAGGCAATTGTCTCAGCATAGTGCCAAAGGACTCTTCCATCTCCTTCATTTGCGCTTTATAAGCCTCTAAGTTTGATGCTTTTTTCTGTTTCTTTTCAAATGTAGTCCAAAGCCCTTCTTCCTCGGAAGTAATCCGATTGAGTTCTGTTTGTTGATCCTGAGTATCAAAATAGTACCCTGCGCCAAGAACACTCGCGCACACCACCATAACTATCAGACCTCTGACAAAAATGGGCCAGTTACCAATATTTTCCGGGTCAAGATTTGAGAACTGTTCCCCAATATTACTGAAGTCAAAATTCATTTTTTACCTCCAGTAGAAGCCGCAGGATCTATAGGAGCTGACTGATTCACATTTAACTTAAATGTCCTGCTCTTTCTTGAACCCGCACTTGTTGTATTAATAACATCTAAAGAGGGCTTACTAAACCACGGAGAATCTTCGAGAGCCCTCATAAATGCCGAAACTCGCGCATTCGACTGAGCACTACCGTTTATTGTTATCTTATTTCCCTTCTGTGTCAGATCTTCTACAACCATTCCTTCAGGGATAATCTTTGCCAATTCATCAAGCAAGTGAACAATTGCCGGCCTGTTACTCTGAAGTTCTTCAATGACACGCATTCTTGCAATTAATTGTTCTTTTTGCCTTTCAAGATTCTTTATCTCTTCTATCTTTTTCTCTACAAGCTTTATTTCATTTTTAAGAATATTATTTCTTGAGAGCTGATTGTCTATAAGGCTTGCCATATAAACGTGTACGGTAAGAACGGCTATAGCCATAACACCCGCAAAAGCGCCGACAACAACAAAAAAATCCTGTTTCTTCTGCTTTCGTTGTGCCTCACGCCAGGGAAGTAGATTGATATGTGACATTAGTCAAAACTCCTCAGGGCCAACCCACAAGCAATCATCAGAGCAGGGGCATCATTACTCAATACCTGTGCCTTGATTTTTGGGGATATGATCATGTTGGAGAATGGGTTTGCAACACTGGTCGGCACACCAAGACTCTGCTCGATCATTTCATCAACACCTGGGATGGAAGAACTCCCTCCTGCAAGGACGATATAATCCACAGTGTTATATTGACTAGAAGAAAAGAAGAACTGCAAAGAACGACTAACCTGCTGAGCCATCGCTTCCTTAAAAGGCTCCAGCACTTCTGGACCGTAATTATCCGGTAAGCCACCCTGACGTTTAGCCATACCAGCCTCTTCGTAAGAGAGACCGTATCGACGCTGAATCTCTTCAGTTAACTGCTTTCCACCGAAGACCTGCTCACGGGTATAGATAGTTTTTAAATCATGCAGTACATTAAGTGTTGTCATGGTAGCGCCGACATCAATAACGGCTATGGTCTTGTCCAATCCGTGATCAGGCATCTGTTCTTTGAGCATGGTAAAGGCATTTTCCATCGCATAGGCCTCTACATCGACAACCTGTGCCTTTAGACCAGCAATCTCGATAGCGTCTACCCGCACCTCAACATTCTCGCTACGTGACGCGGCCAATAATACATCATACTGCTCTGGATCATCCGCAGAAGGGCCTAGCACCTCAAAATCGAGGTTAACTTCTTCAAGTGGGTAAGGAATATACTGGTCGGCCTCCAGCAGAATCTGACTCTCCATCTCATCATCAGAGAGGGTGCTAGGCATTGAGATGACCTTGGTAATAACCGCAGAGCCCGCCACTGCAGCAGCGGCATGACGCACTTTAGTACCCGAACGCTTCACCGCCCGCTTGATTGCTTCACCAACCGCATCGACATCTGAGATGTTCTTTTCGATAACGGAGTTGGGGGGCAGCGGCTCTACGGCGTAGCTTTCCACACGATAACGGTCACCGGCCTTGCTTAGCTCCAACAGCTTTATCGCTGTGGTACTAACATCAAGACCGAGTATGCTGGGCTTTTTCCTTCCCAAGAGCTTTGATAACGAAGCCATTTTTTCCTTTATATATCCTAGGTTACGTTCATTACCTACTTAATAACATTAAATACCAGTGTCAACTTACCTGTCAACCTCTATTTGTAACTTATCTCAATTAGTCCGCTTCCTATAAAACCTTTATACTCGCACCCCGTACCTAACCAGGCATAACAGAGATATCAGTTCAGTAGATGAAAAAACCAACCAAGTTAATTAGATACGGCCTTATCGCCTCTTTAGCCTCCATACTCATAGGCGGCCTTGCCGTGCTTGCCACCTACCTGTACCTCAATCCCAAGCTCCCCGCGATAGACACCTTAAAGGACGTCCAGCTCCAGGTTCCGCTTCGTATCTACTCCACTGAGGGGGCTCTTCTCGCCGAATATGGCGAGATGAAGCGGGTACCACTGAGGTATGAGCAGTTTCCGCAGACCATGATTCAGGCAATAGTAGCCGCCGAGGACAATCGCTTCTTTGAACATCCCGGTGTCGACTATCAGGGCCTGCTGCGCGCCGCTATCCACCTCATTACTACAGGCAAAAAGGGGCAGGGTGGCAGTACCATCACCATGCAGGTAGCGCGGAACTTCTTCCTCAGCCGTGAAAGAACCTATACCCGAAAGATTAACGAAATCCTGCTCTCACTAAAGATTGAGCACGAACTGACTAAAGAGGAGATCGTCAGCCTCTATCTCAATAAAATCTTCCTCGGTCACCGCTCATACGGTGTGGCGGCTGCCGCGCAGGTCTACTATGGCAAAGAGCTGGCAGAACTATCACTACCACAAATCGCAATGATTGCCGGTCTGCCTAAGGCCCCATCCGCCTACAATCCTGTAACCAACCCAGAGCGCGCCCTATTGCGTCGTAACTATGTTCTGCGTCGAATGCAGGCACTCAATTTTATTAATGACGAGCAGTTTGAGCTGGCGAGCAGTCAACCGGTTAGTGCCGCTATTTTCGGCAGTCTCACTGAGCTATCGGCCCCGTATGTTGCTGATATGGTTCAGGGTGAGCTGCTCGAGCGCTACGGTAAGGAGGCCTACACACTGGGGCTTAAGGTCTACACCACGGTCAAAGCCCCATTACAGGCTGCAGCAAATCAGGCGTTGCACAACAACCTGATGGCCTATGAGCAGCGCCATGGATTTCGTGGTGCTGAGAAACACATTGAACTGAGCGAGCAGGCCGCTGCCGAAGAGTGGGCGGCGGCACTCAAGGGCATAGGCAAGGTTGGTGGGCTGCAACCGGCACTGGTGATCGGCCTGGCTGAGCAGTCTGCCGTACTCTATGTAAAGGATGGTACCCTGCAACTACTCAACTGGGAGGGAATGCAGTGGGCACGCCGCTATCTCAGTGACAACGCTATGGGTCCTAAGCCCAAGGCAGCTGCAGATATCTTCAAAATAGGAGACGTCGTTCGCCTGGACAAGGATGCAGAGGGTAACTGGCTACTGGCACAACAACCCAATGTCAGCGGAGCCCTGGTTTCACTAAATCCACAAAACGGGGCGTTGCTGGCACTGGTTGGTGGTTTTGACTTCTTTCACAGCAAATTCAACCGTGTCACCCAGGCCAAACGTCAGCCTGGCTCCAACTTCAAACCCTTCATCTACTCATCAGCACTGGATAACGGGTTCACCGCTGCCAGCCTGATCAACGATGCTCCTGTGGTCTTTGAAGACAACGAACTGGAGGGTGAGTGGCGCCCGAAGAACTATAGTGGAAAGTTTTACGGCCCAACCCGCCTGCGTGAGGCATTGGTCAAATCACGCAACCTGGTCTCCATCCGGCTACTACAGAGCGTCGGTATCCGCACCGCCATCAAGTACATCAGCAATTTTGGTTTTGACCCGGCACAGCTCTCCCGCGACCTTTCATTGGCCCTGGGCAGTGCCACTCTCACCCCCTATGACCTCGCACGCGGCTATGCCGTGTTCGCCAATGGGGGCTATCTCATTGAACCCCATTTCATAGAGCGTATTGAAGATAGGCAGGGGAACATCCTGTTCCAGGCAGACCCTCTGTTTGCCTGTAAAGCAGAAGAGTGTCCGGAAAAGCCAGTACCTGTAACTGTGGTAGAGGAAGAGGAAGGGGGTGAAGTCACTCCAGACGAGATGAATGCGTCTACAGATGCAATAGCAACAACCACAGGCAATGAGGCAGGGGAGGTTAACAACGAAATCCAAACAGAGATCGAAACTGAACAGCAACAACCAAGATCTGAGCCCATTCGTTTCCGTGCAGCACCGCAAGTTGTCGATCAGCGCAACCTCTACCTCATCACCACCATGATGCAGGACGTTATCCGCCGAGGCACCGGTATGTCTGCCCTGCAGCTAGGGCGTAATGACCTGGCAGGGAAGACCGGTACCACCAACGACCAACAGGACGCCTGGTTCTCCGGCTTTAACAAGGATGTGGTCACCACCGCCTGGGTTGGCTTTGATACCCCGCGCTCCATGGGTTACAAGGAGACGGGTGCACGTGCCGCCCTTCCGATGTGGGTCAATTACATGCGTGAAGCCCTTAAGGGGAGCATCGAACAGATCCCGCAGCAACCCGAGGAGATCGTCTCGGCACGTATTGATTCCGAGACCGGCCAGTTCACCGCTGCCGATAACCCCAATGCCATCTTTGAGCTGTTTCGCTCTGAAAATGTCCCGGTAAATAGCGGCTCCCCTCAGGACAAAGAGAGTAGCGGCATGGAAAATGACACCCTCACAGGAGAGCTGTTCTAATCCCCCATGGGGCACCCACCAAACCACCACCGTAATGCACAGCAGCGCATCCTGTTAGCCCAGGCCGCTGCCCGCCTGATGGCCGAAAGCGGACAGCGCGATTTTAGCGCCGCTAAACGCAAAGCCGCTGAACAGCTAGGCATCCACCAGCGTCGCTACCTGCCCGATAATGATGAAATAGAGAGAGCACTGCGCGAGTATCTGCATCTATTTCAGCACCACAGTCAAAGCCAGCAGCTCCATCAACTACGTCA
This sequence comes from Pseudomonadota bacterium, assembly GCA_039714395.1. Taxonomy (GTDB): domain Bacteria; phylum Pseudomonadota; class Gammaproteobacteria; order Thiohalomonadales; family Thiohalomonadaceae; genus JAPHSX01. The sequence goes on from JBDLJH010000015.1 coordinate 48,752, forward strand.
AACCGCACTTAAGGCAATGAGCTTACTTGCCCCCTTTTCTCCCCGCCTGGTTGGGCCGGTACTCCGTGGCTCCGCCGACCAGCACACCCCGATTAATTTGCACCTCTTCGCCGAAAGTAGTGAAAATCTGGTGATCTTTTTAATCGAGCACAAGATCCCCTTTAATCAAAGTGAGCAGCGTATTCGTTACGCAGGGGGGAGGGAGGAGCAACGGCCAGTTTTCAGTTTCTTCGCCGGGGAAAATGCACTGAAGTTAACTATATTCCCGCTCAACGGACAGCGCCAGGCACCACTTAGCCCGGTTGATGGCCGACCCATGCAACGTGCCAGCCATAGCGAACTAGAACAACTGCTTGAGGATGAACCCGTTGACCGCTAGAGGTACTTCTCGGGTAGCGCCAGGTTTGCAACGCCGCTCTTCACCGCCGCCCGTGCCACAGCCGCTGAGACCCGAGGCAGCAACCTCGGATCAAAGGGCTTAGGCAAAATATAATCGGAACCGAACCCCATACTGTCCATTCCGTAGGCCTGTAGCACTGTGCCAGGTACCGACTCACGCGCCAGTTGTGCCAGTTCATGCACTGCGGCGGCCTTCATCTCATCATTGATGCAGCAGGCACGCACATCCAGCGCACCACGAAAGATAAAGGGAAAACCCAGCACATTGTTGACCTGATTCGGATAATCACTGCGTCCGGTTGCCATGATCAGGTCATCACGCACACTATGTGCGAGCTGCGGCACGATCTCCGGAAGCGGATTAGACAGGGCGAAGATGATCGGCTGCGGGGCCATCGTCGCCACCATCTCCACACTGACCGTATCGGGGCCAGCCACCCCTACCAATACATCTGCCCCATCCATGGCATCGCTCAGGGTTCGCATCTCGCTCTCTACCGCAAAGCGCTGTTTATACTCGTTAAGCCCCTGTCGACCGCTGTGGATCACTCCCTGGCGGTCCACCATGATTATCTGCTGGCGTTGTACCCCTAATGACAGCAACAACTCCATTGAGGCCATCGCAGCGGAGCCGGCACCCAGACAGACGATGCGCACCTGATCAAGACACTTTTGCTGGATTTCCAGAGCATTAAGAAGGCCGGCCGCAATAATCACCGCGGTACCGTGCTGATCATCATGAAAGACAGGAATATCAAGCCGCTGTTGCAGACGTCGTTCGATCTCAAAACAGGCGGGAGCGGCAATATCCTCCAGGTTGATACCGCCAAAGGTGGGAGCAATATTCGCCACCGTCTCGATAAAGGCATCGGCGGAGTCCGCCTGCACCTCAATATCAAACACATCAATATCGGCAAAACGCTTAAACAGTACCGCCTTGCCCTCCATTACCGGCTTGCTCGCCAGCGGGCCAACGCCACCCAGCCCTAACACTGCACTACCATCACTAATCACAGCCACCAGATTGCCCTTGGAGGTATAACGATACGCCGCCTCAGCATCTGCGGCGATCGCTTGCACCGGTGCCGCAACACCCGGTGTATAAGCCAGGGAGAGCTCTTTTTGATTATCACAGGGTTTCGTAACCGTTATTGCCAATTTACCGGGGGATGGCTCCGCATGATACTCAAGGGCCTGTTTATCTAATGATTGGGTATCAGAGAAAGCCTTCATCGCTGAGCACCTTGTGATCGCATCTGAAGTGGCAGCGATAATCTAGAAAATAACAGGGGCATTTGCTTCAAGCTATCACTCCATTGGGACTCATCGTTGCCACTTTCATTGAGATAGTAGCCCGCTGTTCGTATCCAGACCAGTCACCATGTGGTCATACTCCTTCCGACCCTCCATGGCCTCCGGGGTATAAATACATCCATGTATAAAAAAGGGGCGTCCCTTGTCGGGACGCCCCTTTTTCTATCGCAACAGATGCGAAATTACTTGCGCGCGTACTTCTGGCGGAACTTGTCTACACGACCAGCTGTATCGAGCATCTTCTGCTTGCCGGTAAAGAACGGGTGGCAGGCGGAGCAGACATCAAGAGTCAAATCACGACCCGCAGTGGATTTGGTCTGGAAGCTATTACCACAACTACAGGTAGCGGTAATCTCGTTGTATTCGGGGTGAGTATCCGGTTTCATGATTGAACCTCATCGTACATGGTTATTGCGCCGCTATGCTGACCCATATGTCGCACACCGCACAGACCTTAAATTGAGCAGGGCATAATACGGAAAAGCTGCGACCACAGCAACAACTATTGTTTAGGGACTATGGGAAAGGGAAAAACATCCGCTTTTCTGGATGCCTGTCTCTCAGGCAGGCTTCGTCGATTCAGCGTTTGCGCCAGCCCATCCTCACCGGCAAACGACTCCCACATCATATTGCTCACGGAGATACATGCCGCCATCGGACTGGGGGAACGCCTGCGTACCTGGTCGATGCGCCACTGCAGGCCTCGCAGCCGTTGCTGGAGCCTCTCTGAGGCAGCATCAATCGCCGCCTCAATCATATCGTGGCGCATCAGCTCAAAACCATCGGGATCCTGACTGGCAAGCTTTCTCCATTGCTCAAAATCCATAGAATGTCGGGAAGAGGAGGGCATCGGCTTCTCCATATTGGTACACCACGCTTAGAATTATAAACCACGATCTAAATGCCACCACAACCACCTTCACAAACAGGAAACTCTTACAGGCAATAAAAAAGGGACGCTATGCGCCCCTTCGATTAGGCTGGTTGCCAACAGGATCAGCGTTTCATCATGCCGAAGAACTCATCATTGGTCTTGGTCGATTTGATCTTGTCCTGCAGGAACTCCATCGCCGCCAGCTCATCCATCTCGTGTACCAGCTTGCGCAAGATCCACATCATCTTCAACTCCTCCGGCTTGGTCAGCAGCTCCTCACGACGGGTGCCAGATCGGTTGATATTGATGGAAGGGTAGACACGCTTCTCGGAAATGCGGCGATCCAGATGTATCTCAGAGTTACCGGTACCCTTGAACTCCTCATAAATCACGTCATCCATGCGTGAACCTGTCTCAACCAGTGCCGTGGCAAGGATAGTCAGCGAGCCACCCTCTTCAATATTACGCGCGGCACCAAAGAAGCGCTTGGGGCGGTGCAGTGCATTGGCATCCACACCACCGGTCAACACCTTACCAGAAGAGGGGATCACGGTATTGTAGGCACGAGCCAGACGGGTAATGGAATCGAGCAGAATCACCACATCTCGCTTGTGCTCCACCAGACGCTTGGCCTTCTCGATCACCATCTCGGCAACCTGCACGTGGCGACTGGCCGGCTCGTCAAAGGTAGAAGAGACCACCTCACCGCGCACTGAACGGGCCATCTCCGTCACCTCTTCCGGCCGCTCATCGATGAGCAGCACAATCAGGTAACACTCGGGATGTTTGGCCGCTATAGACTGGGCGATGTTCTGCAACATCATGGTCTTACCGGTCTTGGGAGGGGCAACGATAAGGCCACGCTGCCCCTTACCGATGGGAGCCACCAGGTCGATAACCCGGGCGGTCACATCCTCAGTACTGCCGTTACCCATCTCCAGCACGAAACGTTCATTGGCATGCAGGGGTGTCAGGTTTGTGAAGACCACCTTATTTTTGGCATTCTCCGGCGGCTCGTAGTTGATCTCAGAGACCTTCAGCAGCGCAAAGTAACGCTCGCCCTCCTTGGGGGGGCGAATCTTTCCAGAAACGGTATCACCGGTACGCAGATTGAAACGGCGAATCTGACTGGGGGAGACGTAGATATCATCCGGACCGGCGAGATAGGAGCTGTCGGCCGAGCGTAGGAAACCGAAGCCGTCCTGCAGGATCTCCAGTACGCCATCGCCATAGATATCTTCACCGCTCTTAGCGTGTGACTTAAGGATGGCGAAGATCACCGTCTCCTTACGCGAGCGGGAAATATTTTCAATGCCCATGGATTCAGCAAGGGAAATGAGTTCAGATGCAGGTTTTCTTTTGAGTTCCGTCAGATTCATGAATTACGGCCGTTTGCAGGAGTGATTGATAGGAATGGTGTTCAATGTTGTTTTCCACGATCAACGCGAATTCGGTGATCGAGCGGAATTAGAACGAAGTGTTTTATTTATTGGGTGCTTAAAAGGATATTCAGGAAAGTCTAGCACCAAGCCCTTATCGCGTCCAGCCCACGAAATGGACTGGATGCCAATAATAGCGAGTATTACAGGTTGCTATCGATAAATGCGGTCAGCTGCGACTTGGAAACCGCCCCCACCTTGGTGGCTTCTACCTCACCACCCTTGAACAGCATCAGGGTAGGAATACCACGAATACCAAACTTGGGCGGAGTATTGGGGTTTTCATCAATATTCAATTTGGCTACCTTCAGCTTGTCACCGTACTCTTCTGCGATCTCATCAAGGATCGGGGCAATCATTTTACAAGGACCACACCAGTCGGCCCAGTAATCCACCAGTACCGTACCTTCCGTCTGTGTCACCTCTTGCTCAAAGGTATCGTCAGTTACGTATACGATTTTATCGCTCAATGTACTCTCTCCAATGGATTCGTCTAATTCAGTGCCGGAAACTGGCACAGCCAAAATAGCAATAACACCATTTGAGCCCAATCCGTCGACCATTTCAAGCCCAAATACCCTTCATTATTTGCTATTCTCCTTAGTCCATGAGTGATCAACATCTATCTGATACCCGTTTCACGGACTTTCAACTGCCTGAAAAACTCCTTCAAGGCATTGAAGAGACTGGCTTTTCTCGCTGCACACCGATACAGGCAGAGACACTGCCCATCGCCCTACAGGGCAGGGATGTGGCCGGACAGGCACAAACCGGCACCGGCAAAACGGCTGCCTTTCTCATCGCCCTCTATCACCAACTACTCAACCACCCCGCCAACGAACAGCGCCGTCCCACTCAGATCCGCGCTCTGGTGCTGGCCCCCACCCGAGAGTTGGCAATACAGATCCACAAGGATGCGGTGGTGCTGGGCAAACACACCGGGCTCAAACTGGGGCTGGCCTATGGCGGCACCGGCTACGAGCAGCAGCGCAAAACGCTGGAGGAGGGGGTGGATGTCCTCATCGGCACCCCTGGTCGCATTATCGACTACTTCAAGCAACACGTCTTCGACCTGCACGCACTTCAGGTAATGGTACTGGATGAGGCAGATCGTATGTTCGATCTCGGCTTCATTAAAGACATCCGCTACCTGATGCGGCGCATGCCCCCCCCGGAGCAGCGCCTCAGCCTGCTGTTCTCTGCCACCCTCTCTTTCCGGGTGACCGAGCTGGCCTACGAACACATGAACAACCCGGAAACCATTAAGGTGGTACCGGAACAGGTCACCGCCGAGATGGTGGAAGAGGCCGTCTACTACCCGGCCAAGGAAGAGAAGGTGCCGCTACTACTCGGTCTGATGGCACGTGAAAAACCGCAACGTAGCATCGTCTTCGTCAACACCAAACGCGTTGCAGATCGAGTATGGGGCTACCTGGAGAGCAACGGCTACCCGACTGCGGTGCTCTCCGGCGATGTACCGCAAAAGAAACGCCAGCACCTGCTGCAAAAATTTTCACAGGGAGAGCTGCCGGTTCTTGTCGCCACCGACGTGGCTGCCCGAGGCCTGCACATCCCCGATGTAAGCCATGTATTCAACTACGACCTACCGCAGGACGCCGAAGATTATGTACACCGCATCGGTCGCACCGCCCGCGCCGGGGCCAGCGGCAACGCGATTAGCTTCGCCTGCGAGGAGTATGCCTTCTCACTGTCTGAAATTGAGGAGTACATCGGTCATAAGATCCCGATGGAATCCATCTCCAATGAACTGCTGCTAAAACCACAACCGCCAAAAAAATCAGAATACAGTCGTCGTCCCAAACCCGGTGGCGGTAGAGGGCGTGGGCGTAACGGGCGACCGCCACACCGCCATAGCTAGCAAATATTATTGGCAATAGCGCGTCAGAGTATCCAATAGCGCCCGACTGTCTACTGGTTTAGTAAGAAAATCGTTCATCCCCGCCGCCGAGCAACGTTGCCGATCCTCCTCACTAGCATTGGCCGTCAGGGCAATGATCGGTACCCGCCCCCCCCCGGCCTCGACACGCCAACGCCGGGTCGCCTCCAGTCCATCCAGCCCCGGCATGCGCAAATCCATTAACACACAGTCAAAACTATTACTGCGCAACTGCTCCAGCGCGGCTTCACCACCACCTACACGCACCACCCGGTGGCCACCCTTCTGCAAAAAATGTGAAATAACCGTGGCATTAATATCATCATCCTCGGCCAGCAACACCGACAGGGGGCGAACCGCAGGAACATCACCAATACTTCCGTTCTCCTCTCCAGCTGCGGCCAGCAGTTTTCGTAATGCTGTCAGCAGCAGGGGCTTGCTCAGATGTTCGATATGCTCTCCCTCAGTACGTATACCATTCACGTAGTTGAGTTGGCACAGCCTGCTGCCCTCCGGTAACTGCGTACTCAGTTTTTCCAGCAATGAGTCATTACACGAATCACTGCTGTTCTCACCGATAAATACCCATTCATATTTTTTTGTCGACAGCGCACCCCATAATGCCTGCTCACCAGCCACCTGCTGAACACCAATCCCCTCAGAGTGCAACATGCCTAGTATCGCCATCGCCGATGAGGGATGATTCTCCAACAATAAGGCCGAAACTTCAACAGCGTGAGTGGGAGCCCCCTCCCTCTTTTCAGTACACTCCCATGGCAGCTCAAACCAGAAACAGCTGCCTTTGCCCAGTTTACTCTCCAGGCCAATCTCTCCCCCCATCATTTCAACCAGCTCACGGCTAACGGTGGTACCTAAGCCACTACCAGCATAGTTTCGTGCATCGCCCTCATCAATCTGGGTGAAACTCTCGAATACCAGCGCCTGCTTCTCTTCGGGGATACCGATACCGCTGTCGCGTATCTCAAAGCGCAGCTGACAACTCCCCGATTGCTGCATGGTAAGTGGGCGTACCAGAACCACCACCTCACCCTCACCGGTAAATTTGATCGCATTGGCGGTAAGATTGATCAACACCTGACGGAAGCGTAACGGATCCCCCACCACCTCCGGCGGCAAGCCACCATCGACATCAAGAACGAACTCAAGCCCCTTATGGTGAGCCGATGGGGTGAGCATCACCATCACCTCCTCAATCACCGCCAGCGGTGCAAAAGGCTTATTCTGTATCGTCAGCTTACCCACCTCCAGGCGAGAGAAATCGAGGATGTCATCAATCAACTGACGCAGTGACTGCGCGGCACTCTCCAGACTATCGACATAGTCGAGTTGACGGCGATTTTCGCTACCGTCGCGCAACAGCTGCAGCATACCGATCATGCCGCTTAGAGGGGTGCGAATCTCATGACTCATGGTGGCAAGGAACTGACTCTTGGCCAAGCTGGCGCTCTCAGCCCGCTGCTGCTCTACCAGCAGTTCTTCGTTTCGCTGCTCCAGCTCCTGCATGGTATTGCGCAAGCGCTCGGTAGCACGATCAATCTCCTGTTCCATGTGCTGCCGTGAGTTGGCCTGTGCCTCAATCATAATGTTAACGCCCTGTTGCAGCGCAAGCAGCTCACCACTGGCATCCTCATTTACCTGCACAGCAAGGTCACCCTGGCGTACCTGATCCACGATATGGCCAAGACTGCTCAACGGCTCGACCAGCTGCTGCCCCACGCGTCGACTCAGCAACACCGCTATCACTACCACCGCCAGCACCAGCAACAGTGACCAGCGCAACATCGTCACCCGCTTCTGCCCGATAATATGTGTCGAGAGTGTCAGCTCTATACGACCGATGCTTATCGTGCTACCGATAACATCACCGTCTCCGAAATCACTTACCGGCACTGCCGCCAGCGAAATAGGGGCACAAAACAGCTTATGTGCCTCATTGCCTCCACACACTCCTCTCAGTGCACCCTCCGTCTCTCCTCTTCGCGCCAGTATCACCTCACCACGAGTAAAGATAACCTTGTTATCAAAATCGTAAACCTTGAACGCGACAATATCTCCCTGCAACACAGACTCACTGATATGCAATAACTGCTCAGTATTACCTGTGATAACTCCATACTCTGCCGCCGAGGCAAGATAACGCGAGACAGTCTCACCACGCTCCACCAATGCCTCGTGCATCAGTTTATTATCCTGATAGATGAAATAACCCAGGATCACCACCAGCAACACCAGTGGTGGCACCAGAGTAAGCAACAACAATTTGTGGCGAATAGTGTGGCGCATCATCGCAACTGCTCCTGCAGGGTCTGTTTCAGGTTTTTCTCTGAGGGCAGGAAAATCTTCAGCGCACGGGCAAGCTGATAGTTGACTGAGATCTCAAAATCATCGACATGGCCCGGTGCAGACAATACACCACTTTTAAAATAGTACTGCACCACCTCCGACAGCCGTTTCTCCAGCGCAGGCAGGGAAGAGTGCACCGCCATTAATGCCCCCGCCTTAACCAGCGCCTGGGAGTAACCAATCAGAGGTATCCCCTGGCGATAACTCCCCAACACCAGTGGTTTAACCGTACGCCGGTTAACCACCTCCGGATCGGGTAACAGCAGCAGGGTATCCTCGGCTAGCAATTCACGACCAAACAGTTTATTGATTGCGCTCTCATCATCAACCGTGATCACCTGCAGTTGCATGCCCAGCCGCTGGGATTGCTGCGCCAGCCCTTTGGTCAATAACTGTGATTCACGGCCAAGAAGCACTGTCATCTTGTTGCGTGAGGGCAGAGCACTCTTCACAAGTTGCAGGTGTCGAGCCACCGGCTGATCGAGATAGATAGCCGACACGGGGCTATCATACTGCCCCCTTAGTGAATTAAAGGTTCGACGTGTAACCAAGGTGTTAAGTGTTGGTAATTCACTGTCCGCTGCATGTTGAGCGGCCTTGGACCCCACACTAATGAGCAGAGTCCGACCTCCTGATGCATCAAGCGGCACTCCCCCAGTGAGGTTCGCCCGCCTAACCGTCACCTCAGGAAGTGCCTTGACTAATAGCGCCTCACTCTCCTCCACATACTTCCTGTGGTGAGCATTAGCGTCATCGTAGAGAAACCAGACTGAAGTATCCGCCACCACCTGTAACGGCAATAGCAGCAACAACAGCAGGCTTAGTGATAAGTGTTTATTCCCTGTCATTAATCGACAATCCTTGCCCTGATCCCTTATTCTTAAAAATCCATTGCCAACGTCAGGTAGGCACGCCTCTTGGAAACAGTCTCATACTCGAAGTCGTGGTAGGAGCCAAGCAGATCTTTTACCATAAACCGTAGCTTTGCCTTGTGCCCTGCCAGTTTGAATCCCTTGCTGATATTGAAGTCGGCACTTTGCACCCCGTCAGTTCTATCGCCAGAGTAAAACCTCATTGGTGACACGGAGTAATAATTCAGTCCGGCCCAAAGTCCCTCAGCCAGGCGAAGTGAAAGCAGAGCATTTAGTGTGTGAAGCGGTACGGTGTCCTCCACATTCAGGATCTTTTCCGGATTGAGCTTGTTAAGGCGCCATCCATCTGCCCGGGTATTGGCATAGGCGAAAGAGAGGAGTGAGTGTTCTGTTCTGGCCTTAAGCTGTACCTCGGCACCCTCAATCGTCGTTTCACCTACTGTTGTTACGGTCCAGTGTGGCGATGGAAATGCCGGATCCAGATTTTCTGGGGCACTGATTTCGGCGCTTATCTCCTCACGAAAAATCTTCACCTCATAACCCGTACCACGGCTTTCGGCACCAAATGATAATTCCACACTATCAACCTGTTCAGGCGGGAGATCACCAGACGAGTCATAAAAGGAGTGAAACAGCGTTCCATCAGCATAGCGCACAGTAAAATCAGCATTCTCCTCGATCGCGGTCGGGGTACGGTAGGCACGTCCTGCACTCAAACGTAGATAACCTGCATCGCCAAGCAAGCGGTTTATTGCCAGGCGGGGCGAATTCAAAGTACCGACCAGGCTACTTTGTTCAACCATATCACCTACATTGACGACCCACCTGTCCATCGGCTTCCACTCAGCATTGAAAAACAGGCGTGACTGCTGATGCTGATAACTTTCACCTGTATCGAAGTACTCTGCGGCAGTTACCTCATCAAGCCTGAGCTCACCACCCCAGACCAGGCGTACAGAGTCTGAAAGGCGAAAGCGATGTGAAATCTCAAGATTATAACGCTCTGACTGTATGCTGCTATCACGCGGCAAGGTTTGATCCGTAAGACCAAGCAGCAGCAGGTCTGCAGAGTCAAAAGGATACAGAGCACATTCCGCTACAGTGGGAAAAGGGATACAGGCATCTTCGTAGAGGACTGTATAGATCTCGGATAGCAACCCGGTCTGAAACCGATCCTCCACCTTGTGCAGGTTGTGGTAAAACTGGGCATTAACCTCACTCTCCGAGTCGATATTGTGCTTCCACTGCAGTTGCTGGAAATGGGTGGTGACATCTCGTTCGCGTACTGGGTCAAGAGGATCATAACTGAAGCCCACCTCCCGTGGTCCTGCTGCACCGCCGAACTGCACAGTCCAATAATCATTTACTCCGCCCCGATAGTCGCCACGAAAATTCAGTGATGAGGTCTGAGTATCATCATTCAACTCGTAGAGCTGGCCAAACTGGTCAGTGTAGTCGTCAAAACCATCGTCCTGCTTATGGCTACCGGTAATTCGATAACTCAGATCACCATTAGTGGCGGCATAACGCACTACCGCTTTGCGATACTGATCATCATCCAGCGTCACACTTGCGTGTGCACCCTGCTGCTCTGAAGGATGACGGGTAATAATGTTAATGACACCGAGAAAGGCATTACTACCGTAAGTCACACCGTTGGGGCCACGACTCACCTCAATACGCTCAATATCTTCGATGGCGATGGGTAAATCGCCCCACTCAGCACCTCCGGTGCCCCAGGTGTAGACCGAGCGACCATCGATCAAGACCTGCATGCGCCGCGAGTACTGATCGGTATTACCGTGATAGGTCACGGCAACGCGAGGGCCATCTGTACCATGATAATGGCCAACCTGAAAGCCTGCCACCATGCGAAATAGTTCGGTTAGCTCCACCGCGCCAGATGCCTCGATCATCTCACGATCGATCACCGTCACTGCCGTCGGCAGTTCTGCTTTTGACTGGGGTAGGCGGGTAACTGTCAGCACCACTGGTAGCTCCGACAGGTAATCCTCCCCATCCAGGCCAAACTCATCGGCGGCTTGCGCAGCAATCGACAGTACTCCTACGCAAAGTACGGTTACTGTTTTCAGGCGGCGTGTCGTGGAGTGTCTCTTTCTATCCTTACTGAATGGCATTCTTTGCTGTTCTCGGTTTTAATTTCCTAGCCAAACGGATCCCTGTTATCCTTTTGTTTTACCAAGTTTCAACGATTAGCAGGAACGGGTCAATCCTTACACGCAGATATGTCGAAGTCAGAAGATAACAAGTGCTCACGCTGCGTTAACTCCAAGTGTTGCACCTACATTACCCAGCAGATCGATGCCCCCCGCTCGATGGACAACTTTGACGTACTACTGTGGCAACTCTCCCACCGCGACGTGCAACTGTATAAGGATAAGGATGGCTGGTTCCTGATTATCAACACCCCCTGCCTGCATCTACAGCCCGATGGTGGCTGTGGTATCTATGAAGTGCGTCCGCAGATCTGTCGTACCCACAGTAACGACTTCTGCGAGTACGACGCCCCCGCAGAGGAGAGTTTCGATAAGTTCTTTGACGGTTACAAGAGCCTGCTGGAATACTGCAAGAGACGTTTCAAGGGGTGGGACAAGCGACTCAAGAGTCTGAAGTAGGCCTGCCGGGCATAATATCGAGGAAGGTCTCAATAGCATCAAACTCCTCCACATCACGCCGCCCCTGCTGGCTATCGGGCTCGTAGACCGCCAGCAGCCAGCCTATACCGTAACGTTTGGCCGAGCGCAGCACCGCCAGGCTGTCATCCACCAGCAGGGTGCGGGCAGGGTCAAAGGGCTGCTCTTCACGCAAGCGCTCCCAGAACGCCTGCTCCTCCTTGGCTACACCATAATCGTGCGAGCAGATCAGCTGATCAAAATGCCCCCCCAATTGGGTACGCTGCAACTTCAAGGTAAGGCTCTTCATATGGGCATTGGTCACTAGCAACATCCGCTTGTTGGCAGCGCGTACCGCATCAAGAAAATCAGTGACATGAGGATGGACAGCGATAAGGTGATCAACCTCCTCCTTGAGCACCGCGATATCCAGTCCCAGCTCATGGGTCCAGTAATCAACGCAATACCAGTCGATAGTCCCCTCCACCGACTTATAGCGCATAGCCAGCTGCGCCTTTGCCTGCTCCGGTGACAGCTGATACTTCTCGGCATAGCGCTGCGGTACGTGATGCTGCCAGAAGTAATTATCAAAATTGAGGTCTAACAAGGTGCCGTCCATATCCAGAAACACCGTATCAATCTGTTGCCAGTCAATCATTCGCCACCCTCTAAAGTTCTCCCCATTTTATGACTAGCCTACATGAGGTGCCAATCCTCTGCTTACGGAGTATCATTTCACTATGGGCCAAGATAGCCCGCTACCGGATCGCTAGATGCCGCCAAAACCCGAAATCCTCAGCAGTAAGACCCTTGCCAAAACCGGGCTGTTTCATATCGAACAGATCGACCTTCGTTTTGCCAATGGTGTAAAAACTCGCTACGAGCGGCTGCTCGGCTCACCTCAAGGTGCGGTACTGATCGTACCCATGCTCGATGACAATACATTTCTACTGGTAAGGGAGTATGCCGCCGGCATCGAACGCTACGAGCTATCCTTGCCCAAAGGCCGCATTGAGACAGGCGAAGAGATCCTGGCTGCTGCCAACCGTGAGATCGCCGAGGAGGTCGGCTACGCGGCCAGAGAGCTGCACCATCTCACCTCATTTAGCCTTGCCCCCGGGTATCTCGGCCACTTTACCCACGTGGTGATCGCCCGCGATCTTTTCGAGCAACAGGAGGAGGGGGATGAGCCGGAGCCACTAGAGGTGGTACCGTGGCAGATGAGCGAATTGCACACCCTTTTAAGTCGCGACGACTGTACCGAGGCACGCAGCATCGCCGCTCTGTTCATGGCACGGGAGTATCTTAATAGTGACTAACTGTCCCGATCACCTTAGCTGCGACCCCTGCCTGCTGCTAACCCCGGCACTGGAAATCGCCATCGATGCAGGCAGGCATATTCTGGAGGTCTACGAGGCGGGATTTAAGGTAGAGGTTAAAAAAGACCTCACCCCGTTAACCGAAGCCGATCTTGCCGCCCATAAAATAATCGAAGACGGGCTACACGAAATCACCCCCAGCGTACCGGTACTCACCGAGGAATCGACCGACATCCCCTTTAGCGAACGTAGTCACTGGCGCCGCTACTGGCTGGTCGACCCCTTAGATGGCACCCGTGAATTCATCGATCGTACCGGCGAGTTCACCATCAACATTGCCTTAATACAGGATCATCAGCCCGTGCTCGGTATCATCTACGCCCCGGTGCTCGGCATCTACTACTACGCCTGCAAAGGGCAGGGTGCCTTCAAGCGCGAAGCAACCAGCCCCCCCTTTCAGATCCACGTCCGCCCCCGGCATAACGACAAGCTTACCGTTACCTGTAGCCGCACCACCCACCGCGCAAATCACATCAAAGAGTATCTGGACAAGCTGGGAGAGCATGAGATTATCATCATGGGCGGGGCACTCAAGTCCTGTCTGGTGGCCGAGGGCAAGGCAGACCTCTACCCCCGTCTTGGACCCACCTCCGAGTGGGACACCGCTGCCGCCCAATGCATCGTCGAAGAGGCGGGGGGGCATATCACCGACACTGCAATGCAGGTACTACAGTACAACCGTAAAGAGGCGCTGCTCAATCCACACTTTTTCGTCTTTGGTAAGGGTGACCAGGACTGGTCGGAGTTTCTGTAGAGTTTCCCTGAAACAGGGAGAAGATAGTCAGTCGTGGGAGTCGTAAACGGCCATTACCGCCTTTAACTCATCCAGCACTACCTCACGCTCTTCGCTGCCAAGGGTCTGTAGCTGTGGAACATCGGCTCCAAGCTCCATTGCCTCAATTGTGGCACGCACTGCATCACAGCCGCACTGGCATAATGCATCGACACACTGATTGACCTGTTTTGTGTCCATGGCAATAGCTAAAGATTAGTGTCAAAGAAATATGGTGGCCGGGGACGGAATCGAACCGCCGACACGAGGATTTTCAATCCTCAAGAGAACCAGAAACACCATATTATTCAACAAGTTAAAGGGGCGCCCGTTGCGTTCAATACATAACCATGCATAACTTAGCACAGCTAATCCACGCAAAATTAGCGCAAGCAAGGAGGGCATCATACAGATTGCTCCAATCCTTCTCAAGACCCATTGATTTCTGACTAGATAAAGCGGAGATACTCTCGAATGAAACTATTCCACAGCTAGGCTTCGATAGTCAGAATTCTTCCGACCATCCTATCCAGCCGCTCCTTTACCTGTCCCCACTCCGGCATTACCTGCACCATCAATCTGTAGAATCTCTCACTGTGATTATGTTCTGCTATATGGCAAAGCTCGTGAAGTAACACATAATCAATGCATTGCCGGGGGGCCTTAACCAAGTGGGGGTTGAGAGTGAGGGTTCCGTGAGGTGAACAACTCCCCCACTGTGTTTTCATGGCCAACAACCGGGTTGGGGGCATATCTTTAACCCACAGCGTTTGTGACAGTAGCGCCTCTAGCCTACGCTGGAATACTTCCCGAGCCTTCTCCCTGTACCAGCTATTGAGTAGCCCTCTGACCTTTTCAGGTGCTTGCTGACGTACCGTCACCTCCAGCTTCCCACGCAGCAGCTTCACCTGCTGTTTAGCCTTAGGATCGACAAGAACCTTAAGAATGTACTGCTTGCCTAGATAATAATGGCTCTCCCCGCTCACATATTTTCTAGGGGTCACATGCTCATGTTGCTCGGCAAACTCTTTCAGCTGGTTCGAGATCCACCGCGCACGCTTCTTTACGGCCTTAAGTACAGTTTCATCGCTCTCCCCTTCAGGCGCATGGGCAACCACACGCTGGTCGGGGCGTACCTTGATCTGAACCTTGGAGGAATTACCTGTACGGGACACTCGCTCAAAGTAGATGCGATGGTCGCCGTATTGGATGAACAACCGTCTTGGCATATGGATGTCTACAGCTTCCATCATCAGCCATTCAGGCCAACGCGGGTGATCTGGATGACCATCTCCACAATGGCCTTGGCCTGATCCATCCCTGCTCCTACTGATTTACACTCCTTGAAGATGAACGGCAGTAGCTCTTTACGGATCTCTGCCTCGATGTTCTGTGGGTTGATGGAGTGCTCAGCCACGGCGGTATTCACCACCTCATCAACCTTGAAGGTCATTGCAATCCACTTATCGTGCATCTCGTCCTGCATGATGCCGAAGACCTCAGGCAGGGTCTTCTTGAACACCCCGTAGTAGGCCTGAGCATAGCGGTTGTCATCAAAGCGGTCAGGGATCTCATCCAGTCGGCGGTTCTCTACCTGCTCTTCAAACTCACGGAATAGCATGTACTGTTTAAGCGGATGGTCAAACAGCGCCTCAGCCTCTTCAATCACCTTACGCAACAGCTTGGAGAAGGCCTCCTGGGCATAGGGATCATCCCGCAAGTTCTGCTCAATCATCTTGGTCACACGGGTTTTGATGATATCAGTCTCGTTACGGGTCTTATCCTCGTTCCATTCCTTTGGATCAGCCTGCTTACCCATCTTACCGACTTCATAAGCACCCTCGGGCTCTTTAACCTCAACACCGACTACATGCTTATCCATCAGCTTACGTACCTGCTCGGCGTACTCGTCGTAATCGATGGCCTCGCCTGCATCCTGCTTCACCAACTGACGTAGGCTGGAGAGTTGTTTAACCGTCTCCTTGTAGTGACGGCGAGTGGCATCGCTAAAACTCTTGTCTTCGTAGAAGGTGGCCGATTGCAATGCCACCTTCAGGCAGGCGGCAAACTCGGTCAGGCACTCATAGAAGTCATCTCTCACCTTATGGTGCACATCCACCATCTGGCCATCCACCTCATTCATCCTCGGTACCAGCACCTGGCGCAGTTGCTCAAAGTCACCTTTATTCTTCACATCCTTGAAGATGGCCCACAGCGCATCATAGAGTCCCGGCAGTTTTTTATACTCGGTACTCATCTGGTTGTAGAGGCCCTCGATATCGTTGATATCGAATCCCCCCTGGGTGCGATTGGCCAGGTCCTGATACTTGGCGATCGTAGTATCTAGCTCAGAGAGGATGCCGCGATAATCAATCAGCAAACCAAACTTTTTCTTAGGATGCAGACGGTTTACACGGGCGATAGCCTGAATGAGGTTATGTTCCTTTAACGGCTTATCAATATAGAGCACGGTGTTCTTCGGCTCATCAAATCCGGTAAGAAGTTTGTCCACTACGATGATGAGCTTTAGCTTGTCATCATTTTCAAATCGCTCAACGATGGATTTTGTATAGGCCGTTTCATCCTGACTACCCACATACTCCTTCCACCATTTACTCACCTCCGGCATAGAGGACTCATCCACCTCGGTATTACCCTCACGAGTATCGGGCGAGGACATCACGACCGCCGTCTCGAACAGTCCCGCCTCATCTAGGAACTTTTTGTACAGAATCGCCGAGTGTTTGCTGTCACAGGCAAGCTGTCCTTTTAACCCTTCGTCGATGTTCTTCACAAAGTGGTTGGCGAGATCCAAAGCAATCAGGCGAATGCGGTCTTCTGACTGGTAGACATGTCCCTTTTTAGCAAACTTCTTTTTAAGGTCTGTCCTCTGCTCTTCACTCAGCCCCTCGGTAATGCGCTCAAACCAGCTGTCGATAGCTCTCTCATTCACATCAAGGTCGGGGACGCGCTCCTCATAGAGCAAAGGTGTTACCGCCTTGTCATCGACAGCACGTTGCATGGTGTAGGCATGAACGATGGGGCCAAACTTATTGGTCGTCTTATCGTCTTTGAGTAGTGGAGTACCCGTAAAGGCCACCAGCGAAGCATTGGGTAGCGCCATGCGCATACGAACATGACTCTCCCCCCCTTGAGAACGGTGCCCCTCATCGATCAGCACGATGATCTCAGAGCTGTCGTTGTGACACTCAGGCAGCTTGGTGGCGGTATTGAACTTCTGAATCAGGGAGAAGATGATCCGCTCAGTGCCATGGCTTACCTGTTCTGCGAGGCGTTTACCCGAGGTGGCAATGGCCGCCCCCATGTCTTTCCTGCCAGCCAGTTCACCACTGGAAGCAAAGGTACCGCTAAGCTGCGATTCAAGGTCAACGCGATCCGTCACCACCACAATACGGCAACGCTTAAGACTCTCATGGAGGATCAGTGCCTTGGAGAGGAAGACCATGGTGAACGACTTACCGGAGCCGGTGGTATGCCAGATCACGCCACCCTCACGACCACCATCAGGGCGCTTGGTATTGATCCGCTCAATCAGCCGTTTGATCCCGAACACCTGCTGATAACGGGCAACGATCTTGCCTACCTTCTTATCGAACAGGATGAAATAACGGGTTAGCTCAAGTAGACGTGCCGGTGATAACAAACTGGTGATCAGCCTGTCCTGACCGGTCACCGCCAGTTCACCACCGGCAATAAGCTCTTCATACCATTTACGGTCTGCCGGATTGCGATGACTGAACAGCGTCTCTTTCTGCGCCTTGCTGAGTGGTTTGTTCTTCAGAATATGAAAGTCGGCATCGGAGATATCCTCCTCCTTCCAGGAAGCCCAGAACTTCTCAGCCGTCCCCTGGGTACCATAGCGCCCATCAATACCATTAATGGAGAGGAGCAATTGACTATAAGCGAATAGATGAGGGATCTCATCGTTGCGCTGATTACGCAGATTCTGAGAGATCCCCTCGCTGATGGTCGGCCCCTTCTTGCTATTGCCATCCGGTCGTTTGGCCTCTATTACAGCCAAAGGTATGCCGTTAACAAAACAGACGATATCAGGACGGCGGTGGTCTACCCCGTTAGTACGCAGGACAGTGAACTCTTCGGTAAAGTGGAAGCTATTATTATCGACATCGTTCCAGTCAATGAGTGGAATGGTTGGGTTAGCCTTCTTGCCATCAATAAACTCGGTAACAGAGATACCGTAGAGCAGATGATTATATAGGCGCTCATTCGCAATCTTCAGGCCTTCATTAAGTGCAGGTGAACAGATCTCAGAGATGATGTTATCGATGGCTTTGTCAGATAACGGATACTCCTTCCCGGAAAAGGTGTAATTCCGTTTACCAAGTTCTTTACGAAGAACATCTCGCAGTACCACTTCACTAGCGCTTCCCCCGCGCAGGATTAGCACCTCATCGGGTGACAGAAAAGTCCATCCGAGATTAGTGAATAGGGCCAGCGCTGGAATCTTGGCGCTGTATTCTTCTTGTAACTTCGGAGTGTTATGTATATTCATTTCCAAATGTCCCTACAACTAGCATGTCAAAACATCGACAGCCATACATTAGCGGTGCTCTGAAACATCATGATTTCAGCTTCCTCCATGCCGTACCCGCATAAATTCTGCCAACTTGGTACCTAAAACGATTTATTCTTAGATGAAGTGGACACTTCCCCAGCCTGAGCGAACACCCACATGGACAAGGGTGTTTGTTGGCAATTCTTTTCTTTTTATATACAGCAGCAAGACAGTCTAAAACCTTACCTTCACCTTCCATACCAAAAATTTCAGCATAATCCTCAATCTCTCCTTTCGTACCGTGCGCCAATTCACCAAATACCCAGTCAACTCCCTGTGTGATTTTAAGCGTCACAGCATAGATGTATGGGTATAAATTATTATGACAGTATACTTCGAAATCCGAACATTCTTTGAGCGAAATAGTTAACCTCAGCGGCGAACCAAGGCAGAGCGAATCATCCCAATTAATGTGATATTCCGGTTTTTTAGGGATACGATCGGATATCTCTTTGAATATAGGAGGTTGCTTGGGATATTCTTCAGGTATCGAAATTGAAATCTCATATTCTGTTTTGACCGAAGGGTATCCGTTATATGAAATATTAAAGTCCATAATTCCAGACATATGCACCATCTCACCATCAGATATTGGTGACAGGTTCATTTTGGAATTATGGGCTAAAAACCCTTCTACACCTGCTGGAAGCAATTACCTATCACTCCAACCAAGGCTTATTCGGTTCTGAGTGAATAACATGTGGCGCTGAGACAGCACCAACCCCCGCCACTACCCCAAGCTCTTTGCTAATATCCTGATCTGACAATTTTACCGAGAACCTTCCATCAATTGCTTCTGACAGCTGTTTCATATCATCTAAGTTAACAATTTGGTCAACATCTCGCTCAACTTGCGCTGCCCAAATAGCAAAGTTATCTCTCAGCCTGAGATGGGAATAGTTTGGCATACTCCACTTATCTGCAAAATTTTCTTCAGGATTAACAGGGTTCGCCAAAAAATGTTCGCCAGACGCGGCAAAACATTTTACCCCAAGGATAACCTCACTTAGGGCTTGCTCCAGCCTCTCCGTCCCCGTGTAACTATTACCAGCAATCGTAGTAATAATTACGGATATCGGTTTACTATCTGGATTATCCAGAAACATTTTATCTCTATGCCTCTTAAGCAATTGCACAACCCGCTGGAGCGGTGTTTTACGCTTATATAAAGGAAGCTGATCAACCTGCGCCTCCGCAAAAACACTACGAACACTTTTTGTAGGCATCATTCTATGTTCAAACCAGCGCGCATAACCTTCGGGGTTACTAATTAGCCAGTCTGCATTCTTATGATTGTAGTCAGTCACCCTGTTATCAGTAATACCAACAGCCAGTTCACCTGCAGTTACTGCAAGTTCCCTAGATAGGCCGTATGATTCCATCATTGCAGTTAGGGAATGTCTTTGTGCTTCATCCTCAGGAATACATGGCACTATGTCCATATGAAAGCTAAGGCTATCTGCATAATCTAATCTCCAACATCTGTGTTTCTCATCTAAAGGAGACGTAATCCCTCTTACCTTTCTGTATTGCTCAAGTTCGTACCCAATTGTATCTTTCAGCTCCTTTTGGCTATGTGATGAGGCAGAAACACCAGTTCGAAGATTACATGCGAGATCGAGGTCATACTCCTCATTTGCATTGAGAGGCTTAATAGCTGTGCCTAACCTAAATGATCCTTGAGGGAATATATGTGGTTCATTTTCAACACATGTAGACTGTTCTCTTCCGAGCCACCCCCCAATATCTTCATAACGACTTTTAGCTTTCTCATACGCAGAATCTGGCAATTCTAAGTTTCCGACCAATTTCTTTAGCAGAACTTCTCTGTTGCTCATGAATCACTCCTTAATTTCTATTGTTTCAATGAACCCGTTCATCTTGTTGTTTTGATCATAGATGACCCAAGGCATACTAGCTTTTGGCATACGTATCCTGCCCAGCTCAACAGCACATGAAACAGGTATTGCTGGAAATATTTTTAGTGCCGTGGATAGGCCATGTAACCTTGTTATTTCTTCAACAACCCCCCTCATCAGTCCTCTAAATTTGGATAACTGAGCGGGTGCTCGTAGGAAGTCATTATGCTGAAAGCCTAGTGAAGGGATGATCTCCCATATATCAATATACTCACCTAGGACATCTGTGACACGAGAGATGCCTATTTCAGCGCTAAGTGACAATATAAGAACAGGAGTGCCACCTTTAGTCTCACGTCGTTTCACATGAAAGTCGAAGCCATCAGGTTCATCTTGCCATTGCCATGTCTTGGGTTCCCTAATTGGCTGATAGGCATCAACTGATATCTTGTCAGTAAAAAGAGCACCCAACTTAATGAGCAATGGCATAGGCGCTAGTGCAAATAATGAAAAATGTTCTGAACCAGAATAATCAATAAGTGGCACGATTTGTTGTTGGAATATTGCTGATAGATGTTCCGTTTCCGCAGCCCAGTAATGATTGTCTCTATCTTCTAGGCTACTAGACATAGAGAGTCTAATAGGCTCTTCATTTGCTGGATACTTATGAGGAAACATTGCGCTAATCGCCTCTGACTTTTGTAGTGGCGATTTTTGTACCCCAATATTTGCACCATAAAACACAACATGAGATTTATTAGATAGGGCTATCCCTGTAACAGTCCAGATACGCTGTTCATGCTCTTTTTTCCAATGCTGAAGAAGAGATGCAGAGTATTTATCTCCCTTCTTGTCCTCGTCTATAGTCTTATGGCAGTCATGACACATAAGCATCAAATTATCTATTTCATTCAATTTTTTCTTGTTTGTTATAAGTGGCCCCCAACCGCGAGGACCTTCTTTGGAGAATGAATAAATATGAGCCGCTTCAGAAATATTGACGGTTTCTTTTGTTATAGGAGATTGATATAAAGGTCTATTGCAACCATTAAACTGACAGCGACCAGCGGCCCGTCCCCACAAAGCAAGCTTAACTTTTCCTTGTATATACCTAGTTATTTCCTTGGCCATTTATGTTCTCCACTCCAAACAGGAAGCATTCCTGTATATTTATAATTCTATTTATTGCTTACGACTCAGGTAGCAATCGATTAAAATTCCTCAAACCATGTACTGGAGCCATATGTAACTCCCTTTTATCTTTGTTAACGCTTGACAGTACTTGCAGCTCTAACTACCTCATGAAGGCCAGGCATTGTTGGCCCTGACTCAACTGTCAACAAACCAGTCTCAGATCGACTAAACAGTGCCTGCAGAACGATTTCCCGACTATCTTTGTCAACCTCTGTTTCCATCGAAAGGGATAAGTAGAGGTATGTTAGCTGCTCTCGTTCTTCCGCATCCCGCATCAGGTGAAACGAACTAAAGGCAAGGCGCGATAGCACTCTAAGTAAATATGCGTATACAGCAGCAATAGTTCCAAACAGCACGACGCCCTGTACGGTATTCAATTGAATACCAATTTCCTGTCCTCTTAGCCAAGTAAGAAAAAACTCTCTAAAGTAGATCAGGCCAACGACTACGGCAGCAACTATAGCCAGACTCCATAGCCCCCCCTGGATTCCATATTTTCTGGCAGCTTTGTTCCAGTATTCAGCTGGTTTCTGAAGGCGTAACTTCTCTTCATAGGTCTTCTCCAGCTCATCAACAGCACCTGACCACGTTCTAAGTTGTTCATTAAACGCCTTGTCATTCTTTCTTGCCTGACGTTCTCCTAACTTCCTATTAACGCGGTAAAGCTTCTCTGCACCAACTTGCGTTTCAGCATACCAATCAGAATAATCATCCTTAAAGTCTTCAACCTCACCGATTAGAGTTGTTTTCGCCTCATCCAATTCGGCCCGCAAGTGCTCTAATGATGCACGCTCACTTTCACTGCGCTGTATTATTGGGGACTCTTGGGTTAGATACTCATACGCTGACATGACGCCAAAGAACTTATTAGCGTTAGCAATTCCATTTGTATTGTTACGCAGAACGACATCAAGAAAGGCCTCAGCAGCCTCATTACCATACCTTTCATGGCATGATATATATGCTTCAGAATACGGATGCCCACTCCACAACCAACTCGCTGGGTAATGCCGCAAGTATCTTTGTTGGATATCATGCATTTTTGTGGTCATTTGACCTTCATCCCATGACTCTACATCTTCACCCCAACTATCGATGAGGTTGATAAGCTCTGTCATCGAAGCATGAACATGTATATGTTGATGCTCGGCCATTCCATCCTTTTTGATTCTGGCAGATGCGTTCTTCCAATAATCACGTTCTTGAACCAGAAACTCATATAGTTCCCTTAAGCCAGTGAACGTGTATGGCTTTCCGGAAATATCAGAAAAATTCACATTAATTTTGATATTCATATCAAGACATCCCTATCACTTAAGCGTTAACTCTACGTTGACCAGTAAGAAGCTGCTGCATCAGGGCCTTCTTTTCCTGAGCGAAAAACTCCAATTCGGCCTCAAGTTCCTGAGCCTGAACTGATGCAGCATGAAGAATATCTGCTATTTTCTCTTGTTCCTCATATGACGGAACAGGAACTTTAGTATTCATGAATTCAGCAGGTTTTATGTTCAGCAGGCCATTATTCCTAACTCCAGTATTGACTAGGCGGCTAAGTTGCGGCTTGAGGTAGTCGGCCTCAAATAGGTACTTGAAGTATCTGTGACTCAACCCGTTATTTAGTTTGAAGCACACGTACACATGAGGAACCAGCCCTTTATCATAAGAAGCCAAGTCAAACACACACCCAAACTCATAGGTCTTGGAGTTCCCCTTGTTGTATGCAAAGTCTCCTCGCTCAAGCAGAATGTAGTTTTCAACACTTTTACCAGCCATATATCTGCTGTACTTTTCGTCTTGCCTGACGAATCCACTAAGTGATGAAATTGTTAAAACAGGATAATCGTCACCATCAGTTTTTCTCTGTATACGGTTAGATATCTGGCTGATCTTCTTGTACTTCCACTCACCATCAAACCCCGGCAGGCGTTTTTTACCGGTGAGGAGTTGTTGCATGAGGGCCTTTTTCTGCTGTTGACTGGTGGCGATGAGTTTCTCGACGGCCGCTATCGCCTTGTCCCAGGTGGAGAGGATTTTGGCGATTTTCTTTTGTTCAGGGAGGGGAGGAATTGGAGCAGGCAAATCATGTACTTGTTTTGCGGACAAATTCGCTTGCTTTGTTCCACCTGGAAATGAATACAACCTTGAAAGAATTATTTCACTACGAAGCAAGTTTAAGAGAAAACCGGGGCTTACTTCTTTTTGTGGAATAAACTTCATCACTCGCTGGTTTAGCAGTGACTCTGGTGCGTCGTCAGGTATCTGAACAGTAAAACCATAGTCACGCTTACCCATAGTGCCTGTCATTGACATCACGAGATCGCCAGGCTTGACAAGAAAACGAGCAAATTCTTCTTTAAATGCCAAAGGCAAGCAGGCAGGGTTTCTTTCAAAATCCAGTGTGTTCTGATATAGATTACCCATCCTCAGTAAAGGTATGCCTTCAGGCACGAAGTCTGTGCTCTTAAATGCATAACCCATAACCGTCTCAGCTAAATGAGTTAGTGTTCCGTTACGCCACCCCTCAGGCACCATAACCCAACTCCTCCAAATACCCCGCCATCTCTACTTCCAACTCAGTAAGCTGTTTCTTCAGTTCCTCACGCTCCTTGCGCACAGCCATCAGGTCGATCTCTTCCTCTTCCTCGAAGGTATCCACATAGCGGGGGATGTTGAGGTTATAGTCGTTCTCTTTGATCTCGTCATGGCTTGCGAGGTAGGCGTACTTGTCTGCGTTCTCGCGGGCACGGTAGGTATCGACGATCTTCTGAATGTTCTCGGCTGTGAGCAGATTCTGATTCTTACCCGCCTTGAACTCACGACTGGCATCGATAAAAAGAACCCTCTCATTGTCCTTCTGCTTTTTGAAGATTAGGATGGCAGCAGGGATACCGGTGCCGTAGAAGAGCTTCTCCGGCAGGCCGATAACAGTATCAAGCAGGTTCTCTTCAATGAGCTGCTTGCGGATCTTGCCCTCACTGGAGCCACGGAACAGTACGCCGTGGGGAACTACTACCCCCATACGCCCGCTCTTGGGGTTGAGAGTCTCGATCATGTGGAGGATGAAGGCGTAATCCCCCTTGGTCTTGGGCGGGATGCCACGCCGGAAGCGACCGAACTTGTCGTGTTCAGCCTCATCATGTCCCCACTTGTCCAATGAGAAGGGAGGATTGGCAGTCACGATGTCGAAGTGCATCAAGCCGCCGTTAGCATCTAGCAGCTTGGGGTTGCGAATGGTATCGCCCCATTCAACTTTATGGTTGTCCTCGCCGTGCAGGAACATATTCATCTTAGCCAATGACCAGGTAGAGCCGATCGCCTCCTGGCCGTAGAGGGCATACTTTTTCGAGTCGAAGCGGTCGCGCACTTTGCGGCCACACTTCATCAACAGGGAGCCAGAACCACAGGCGGGATCTCCAATGGAATCACCCTCCTGCGGATCGAGTAGTTCGGCGATGAGGTCGGAGACCTCGGGCGGAGTATAGAACTCCCCGGCCTTCTGCCCGCCCCCGGCAGCGAAATGCTTGATGAGGTATTCGTAGGCGTTACCGATGACATCGAGGGTGCCGACGCGGCTGGGGCGCAGGTTCATCTCTGGCTTGGCGAAGTCTTCCAACAGGTGGCGCAGGATAGTGTTCTTCTGCTTCTCTTCACCGAGCTTGTCGGTGTTGAAGGAGATGTCCTGGAACACGCTCTTGGAGGAGTCACGCAGCTTGGTGCCGTTAGCCTCTTCGATGGCGTGTAGTGCCTGATCGATGCGCTCGCCAGTACCAGGTTCGTGGCGCTGCTCCCAAATGGTATAGAAGCTGGCTCCCTCAGGCAGGACAAAGCGCTCGTTCTTCATCATCTCGGCAATCAGCTCCGACTCATCGCCATGCTCCTTCTGGTACTTCTCATAGTGGTCCTGCCATACATCGGAGATGTATTTGAGAAACAGCATGGTAAGGATGAAGTCCTTATAGGTATCAGCGCTGATAGTGCCGCGGAAGGTGTCACAGGCAGCCCAGAGGGCCTTGTTGATAGCATCCTGGCTGATGGGGGCGTGGGTTTGCTCCGGCATTGAGTGTTTATCCTTATTAACTATGTCTATTTAACAGGTCGATGGCGATGGCGTCCATCATGGTTTCACCATTGCGCACCAGTTGTTTGGCGATCTGCTGCTCGCGGCGCAGGGTGGCATGGAGGCCAACAATTTGCTGCTGCTTCCCCAGCGGTGGTACTGCGATTGGGGTATTCTCCAGCACGCTGCGGCGGATGCTGAGAGTACGGGTACCTTCTGCCTCGCGGCGAAAGTAGCGGCTGGTGGGGGCTTGGTTGAGGAACCAGACTAAGTATTCCGGAAGGAGAGGCTCTCCTGGCTTCACGCGTATCACGAAGAAATGGGGGGCGGCAACAACCTGCTCGGGGCAGTTCTCCACCAGAGCGGCGTAGTTACGACTGCCTCGGGCGGCGAAGAGGATATCGCCATCACAGAGCCAGTCGGTACGGCGACCTGAAACTTCCGTCTCCGCTACCGAAGACCAGTCCACCCCCTGCTCAGGGGTGACGTTCTTCATCTGCACCGCACGGTAGCCCGTATCAGGTACCTCCTTGATGGAGCCCCGGAATGGGTGTCCTACGGTGACTGTGGTGGCATCTATAAGATTCAATTCTGCAACTCTTCATTGTCGATGATGCACTAAATAATAACACTGCAAATTACATTGTCAATAAAATATATGCATCATTGCCAATGGTGCAACAAGGTTGCTGCCACATCATAAAATTCGGGTTATAACTGGGGGGTTGCGGCCCTGGGAGTGAATTGGCGCAGTGAAGGACTCAGAATGCATTCACCATGCTTGCTGGCACTAATGTGCTAAAACCAGAGCAATGCCTACAAGCGCGTCTACGGTGGCAGGATCCCGAAGCATACGCACCTTGTACTTTCCGCCGCATACGAATCAAGACTAAAAGCTATGCTAGATAAGCTGCATGGTGACAGCGAGACCCAAGACACCTGATTCGCTGGTTTTCAGAGAAGTCCTGTCAAAGCACCTTCACTCAAGCAGTTCAACCCACCAAACCTCCCTTATATAGGTACCGACACCCTCAGTTGCCAGTTGGCTACTGGCTCGTTGCCAGTTGGCTACACGTTGCCAGTTGGCTACAGCTCGTTGCCAGTTGGCTACAGCTCGTTGCCAGTTGGCTACTTGCTTGTTGCCAGCTGGCTACAGCTCGTTGCCAGTTGGCTACACGTTGCCAGTTGGCTACAGCTTGTTGCCAGTTGGCTACTGCTCGTAGCCAGTTGGCTATATAGGGCCTGATATAACTGGGTTATTTTTTATGTGCGCACATTAATAAGGAAACAAAGAAAATTTTTCTTTGTGGGGGTACCGATACCACACCCACCAAGCCACCCACCCACTAAAACGCCACCACCCACCAAACGACAACTACCCTATACACGACCACCTACCCCACCACACCCGAGAGCAATCACTCACCCCGCAAACGAACACACCCGCCACCCACTATCTAACGATGACATATATATAAGGTGTACCCTTCTTTATCACGAGAGCAATCACCTCACCCGACATCCACCTCATCCTGGCATCTAATATGGGACTGGGGGCGATATACCGGCCGGGGCATGCCCACTATCGAGCCAATTAGCTGCCGAATTATATCGAGGACTACGAGGTAGAATGGGCGATTATTATAGTGACCACACAGATATTGTGGTCTTGATGCGGAAAGTCCGCACTGATGACGGAGTCTGCGCATCATATCGAGAATACCTCTCTAGCCCAGTGTTTACGGTGGGTTAGGGTAATTTCTGTATCTACAGATGACGTGATGCGGAAAGTCGCCTATAGAGGGTGGGGATTCGCATCACCATTATATTAGAGAGGACTCATGATCGACTGCAGCACAACGCTTGGTCAACTCGCGAGCGTAGTTTTTTGCGTGGGTACTCGGAAATCACTGAATTATAGCTTCCTGCCTGGTTATCATTTCAGTCCTAGAGGCAGCTCCCTATCTACTCCTCACTCTCTTCATCAGGGATATAAGTTAGAAGCTCACACGGTGTGCAGGAAAAGTATCTACACAGAGCATTTATCGCATCTGTATTGCAATTGTAGCCAGGATTATTTGCGATACGGGTGAGAGTCGCGCGTGAGATCTCCGTCTTCTCAGCGACTTCATTCAGCGTCACTCGACGTTTTTGCTTGAAGCAGAAATCATCCAACTGTTGCTTTAGTAGCACTCTAATCATCTTTGCATATCCCCCTGACGAGTAAAGTCGCCTATATCAATGATTATCACAACTGCTCACAAATGCGTCAAATAGCTCTTGACTGCTCCATTTGACGCAAATATACTCTTATTTGAGTCAAGTTAATCATATTTGATTACTTCGAGTCATTTTTGTTTTTCCAAAAGGTTTAGGTAATGGGTAATACCTAAAGTATGAAAAGGAGGAAAATTCATGGATAACGCAAGAATTTCAAGAGCACTTCTAACACTGCTCCCACAACCGGCCCTTTCATTCAACAAGTTCGGATTCCTGTTCATGGGATTAAACATCCGGCACACCAACCACGGAATCGCCATGCTTGGCGTCCCTCATATTCCAAGTGAACACAAGGAGATGTTGACCGCCATACTGATGACCTGCAAGTACCGGCTAGAAAAGATCGAAGGCGACGCTTACGCAATCGCAGTGAAGACAGTAGATGCCAATAACCAGCAGCGTCTCATCGTGTACACCACCCAGAAATCAGATGAAGATTTGTTGATCCACGATACGGAGATATTCGTCAACATCCGCCATGAAAATGGTGAAGCACAGCTAATGGAGCTGTCTCAACAGGACTGGGTTATGAGTGATCCGCTCCTGATCGCCCCGGACGAACGCTTCAGGTCATTGCTCGATCCGCTAACAAACGGGGACGAGCAGGTAGGTTCTGAACTTGATAGACATCCTGCCATGCTAATGGCACAGCAGTACTTTAATCATAGCTGCGTCACTACCTCGACAATCATGCGGTGCAACTAGATAGTACTATTCATTACCGAGACTCTCTTCCCTGGAGATCACCTTGATCGTTGAACGCGACTCTATGAACTTGTGTATATACTGCTCAGTGAAATCGATCATCACGAAGTCTCTCAGATTCTATCTCGGAGGCATGCACTGTTGCCTCCGGGGAATCACAACAACCAAGAACCATGGTCAGGAAACTGACCGTTTTTTTGTTCAATAGGAGAAAAAGGATTAATAAGGAATATACGCTAAAACTTTTCGAGGCTTTTCCTGAACTCTATCGAAGGCGTAGAAAGTCCTTGAATGAGGGGATGATGTCCTTCGTATTCGAGTGTGGAGATGGCTGGTATGACATCATATGGCACCTATCGGAAGATATCACTCGTCTAGCGAATGATGCCCGTGTGGAAATACCCCAAGTCAGCCAGGTTAAGGAGAAATTCGGTGCTCTCCGCTTTTACATCGGTTTCAAAGACAATTCCATTTCTGAGCCTGTGCATGTGCTGATCAGAGAGGCTGAAAGGGAATCCACCAAGACATGTGAAGTCTGCGGAGCAGTCGGACTGTTGAGAAATAAGCAGAACTGGGTGAGGACAACCTGTGAAAAGCATGCCATCAGCGAATAGTGCTGTGTCTGGGTCAAACAGTAATGTCACTGCCCTACATGGTGGTAACACAGTAATTTATGGAAAAATAGCGATGAAGATTCAGGTGCAGAGTGACACTCATATAGAGCATCGCCAAAGCATTACTCGGATTAGCGAAGACAGTGATGACTACGGACGTCAGGTCGATCTGCGCGGTGGTCACTCAGAGCTCCACACGCTTGACCAGACAGATTCTCATATCATCGTATTGACTGACGATATCTCATTGGGTACAGATAGCATCAATTGGGCAGTTCGAGAAGTGAGGTCTCTAGGCAAGCCGGTTGAACTACCATGTCAGCACATACCTATCTAATTACACGATGCTATTAAACAATGATTGTATTCCTCGACTTTGATGGCGTGACACACCCGATCACGGGCAGTAAACCCTTTTGCGAAAAAAACATAAATGCACTTGCGACCGCAATGGAAGCGGTGTCTAACATTGAAGTCGTTATTACATCAACCTGGCGTGAGGAGCATGACCTCAACATATTATGTCACTACCTGGGAAAGTTAGGCGGTCTGGTAACAGGCATCACACCCGTGATCGACGAGCCATTTCTCAAACATGTTCGATATCACGAGGTACTTAGCTACCTGAATAATTCAGGGAAACAGAGTCAAGCTTGGCTTGCTATTGATGACACACACGGATTCTACCCAGATACTGCACCAGTACTGTGGACCAATAGTTACACTGGATTCACCCATAACGATATTGATCGATTTATATCTGCATCCAAAATGCACAGCGCACAAAAGAAATATTTGAATGAAGATAATATATAAATAAGAGTCAATATTTACGTGTAGAAGCTCAGACTTGATCTAACAGATCACATATCCAGCCTCAATACCACATAACAACCGTTTAATCTCAAACTTAGCCTGAAACAGGCTACACATTTTCTCTTTAAATGCCGTTGTGCGACCGAAGCCGACCTTGACTCAATGAAATTGAGTGGCTCGCTCCTAGTCAAGGGCAGCCCTAACAGGCCACCCCCTTGAGAGTCTGCTAAGAGGATAGCTTTGATGCTGCTTCAAACTCACCTGAGTAACGGAACACCTGGCCAAACAGCGGGTGCGTAATACGGAAGTCCATGGCGAAATGCGTTTCGTCTACGGCCACCTCAACGATTCTGGTACGCCCGAGAACTAACCATTCGGGTACCGGCAGCAGCACTGATCCTAATTTCACTACGAACCTGACTCCGTGGTAATGAAGTTGGTCATCCTTCACACTCGCAGTCATTTGTAAGCCGAGTACCGGATTGACGAATTCTATGACTTGGTTACCACCGGCAGAAACCCAGAAGCTTTTGAAAAAGATCACCTTCCCATCTGGGTATCTGATGGTCCGCCGCCAATACTGCCTCCCACCCACAACACTCTTTTCAACCACCGTGGGTACCAACCGGCCACTGCGATTAACCAACGCGCCGAATACGCGAAGCACGCTCAGGTAGGGCTGC
>JBDLJH010000016.1:0-76743 GCA_039714395.1 Pseudomonadota bacterium
TGAGCGCGCTTGAAGCAGGTCCACTCTTTGGTCTCTTTGTTGTAGATAGAGTTAACGAAGCAGTGCCAGTTCTCCTCGTCGACGAAGTTCTTGTCGGCGCGGTAGTAGAAACCGGGGTAACGAGACTCCTGACGGAACTCGATGTGCTTCAGGTGCGCTTCAGCAGTCAGGATGCGGTGGTAGTTTTCCCACGCGCGGAGCAGTTCGTGCAGGTCTTTCGCACGCATCTTCTCAGCATCTTCCTTCAGCATGTCCAGCTTCTCACCAGCAACTTTCATCATATGCTCGTTGGTGGTGTAGTAGGTGGCAACACCAGCAACGTACTCATCCATGATCTTCTGCAGACGGAACTGCAGCATCTTAGGAGTGATGTAGTTGGGGTTAACATCGATAGCGGTAGAGTAATCCTTGTGCTCAAGGAAGGTCTTAACCGGCTGATAGATTGCAGCAACCAGCTCGTCAACAGGAGTGTCGAGCTCAGGAGTGAAATCAGCATTATCCATGCAGTACTTAACCATGGACTTGGCACACATACGACCTTCTGCGTGAGAACCAGAAGAGAATTTGTGACCAGAGGCACCAACACCATCACCCGCGGTGAACAGGCCGTTAACGGTGGTCATACCACGGTAACCCCAGTTCCAGCCTGAAGGCAGGTGATCAGGTACGCCGGCTTCGGTCTCGTCGGTAGGCGCGCCTACGTCGGTAGGACCAGAAGTCCAGATTCCACAGCAACCGGAGTGTGAACCCAGCAGGTAGGGTTCGGTAGGCATCAGCTCAGAGTTCTTCTTCTCAGGCTCGATGTTCTCACCAACCCAGATACCACACTGGCCGACACACATGTCGAGGAAATCTTCCCAGGCTTCAGCTTCAAGGTGCTTAACCTCACGAGGAGACAAGGTCTCACGCAGGTTGCCAAGGGCGGTAACGGTGTCCATCCAGATAGGACCACGACCTTCCTTCATCTCTTTGAGCATCAGGTGGTTACGCAGGCAGGAAGCAGGTACCGCAGCCTGGCCGTAAGGAGGATAGTCGTCCAGCATCTCCTTGTTGCGGGTCATGTAGGTCTCGCCAATAGCGTTGGTAGCCTGTGATTTGAACAGCAGGAACCATGCGCCAACAGGACCGTAGCCGTCTTTAAAACGGGTAGGTACGAAGCGATTTTCCATCAGGGTCAGCTCAGCGCCGGCCTCAGCAGCCATGGAGTAGGTAGAACCTGCGTTCCATACCGGGTACCAGGCACGACCGGTGCCTTCACCAACAGAGCGAGGACGGAAGATGTTTACACAACCACCAGCGGCCAGCAGGATAGCTTTGGCTTTGTAGACGTAGATCTTGTGGTCACGAGTTGAGAAACCGATGGCACCAGCAACACGGCTAGGATCGTTCTTATCGTTAATCAGCTTAACGATAAATACACGCTCCTGGATGCGCTCAGGACCGATCGCCTTCTTGGCGGCTTCAGCAACGATCCACTTGTAGGATTCGCCGTTGATCATGATCTGCCACTTACCAGAACGTACGGGCTTGCCGCCGTCTTTCAGTGAAGCCATGCCTTTAGAACCGTCAAAACGCTCACCGTTCTCGTCGGTCTTCCAGATGGGCAGGCCCCACTCTTCGAACAGGTGAACAGACTCATCAACGTGACGACCGAGGTCGTAGGCGAGGTCATCACGGGTGATACCCATCAGGTCGTTGGAGACCATACGAGCGTAATCAGCCGGATCCTGCTCTGGACCGATGTAGGTGTTGATAGCAGACAGACCCTGTGCAACAGCACCGGAACGGTCCATAGCGGCTTTATCAACCAGCTTGATGCGCAGGTCGGTGCCTTTGCACCACTGCATGATTTCGTAAGCAGCACCACAGTTAGCCATGCCGCCGCCGATCATAAGGACGTCTACTTCTTCTTCGATGACGTCTGGATTTCCAAATTCAGCCATTTCTAAATTCCTCTAATAAATTGATTCGACGCGCTTACTTACAGATCAGCTCGCTAGGATCGCCTTCACGGTAACCATTCTGCTCGTTGTGGTTGAAGAAGCCAGGCTCTTCAATCTTCGACATATCGGCATCGGGCTTACCAGCGTAAGGATCGATTGAACCTTCCGGTGTGGTACGAATGGGGAACTTGAAGCGCTTCAGGGTGCCGTTACGGAACTTGATGGTCCACATGATGGAGTCGGTACCGCGCAGAGGCTGTACAGAACCGCCGAGGGGAACAACGTCAGCGTAGTGGCGGCACTCGATGGCCTGCTGAGGGCAGATCTTAACGCAGGAGTAACACTCCCAGCACTGCTCGGGCTCCTGATTGAAGGCCTTCATGGCATGGCCGGTTTCAGAACCGTCCTTGTCCAGCTTCATCAGGTCATGGGGGCAGATGTACATGCAAGCGGTCCGATCTTGACCCTTACAGCCATCGCATTTGTCGGTACGTACAAATGTCGGCATTGTTAATGCTCCTTTATGGTTTTAACTGCAGTTAAAAACTCGAAAATGCCACCGCCAGGCGGTGGTGTAACCGGGTTATTTGTTTATTATCCCCTGCCCCACACCGTTCTTTTTTCAAAACAAACGGCACCACGGACAGGCCCTAAAGTCTTTTTGGAGCGCCTACCTTAGCCACTTACGGAATCAAGGCCAAACAGAACTATCTTTTGAGTCCATAGAACAACTTTATATTAGCGTTTATAAGATAATTCCCTATTTCTTTCCTAAACTATTACGGACGCATATATTAAGGTGTACGCTGCGGAAACATTTATGTATGTAAAGAAACTTTCTATACTAATATGCTAGGTTTTCATGACAATACGCACCATTTGCGTAGAAACGGTCTAGCACTGTTGGTATATTAGTATATAACGATAGTATTAAGGCTAAACATCCAGGCTGGGCAGGGGGCTAAATAATAGCACCCTCCCCGGCCTTTGTATTACTCCAGAGCAACAACTCGAGAGCAGAAATTTATGAGTGACACCGCCAAGGTCATGGCCGAGGGTAGAACCGAGGTCAAAAACACCACCTGTTATATGTGCGCCTGCCGCTGCGGAATCCGCGTTCATCTGCGTGATGGTGAAGTTCGCTATATACAGGGCAATCCGGAGCATCCCCTGAACAAGGGCGTAATCTGTGCCAAGGGTTCATCGGGCATCATGAAGCAGTACTCCCCCGCCCGTCTGACCCAACCCCTGAAGCGCAAGGAGGGCACGGACAGGGGCGAAGCCCAGTATGAGGCGATATCATGGGACGAGGCCTTCGATATCCTCGAGGAACGTCTGGGACATATTCGCGCCACCGACCCGAAGAAATTCGCGCTGTTTACCGGTCGCGACCAGATGCAGGCCCTTACCGGCCTCTTCGCCAAGAACTTCGGTACCCCCAACTACGCCGCCCACGGCGGTTTCTGCTCGGTCAACATGGCCGCGGGTATGATCTACACCATCGGCGGCTCCTTCTGGGAGTTCGGTGGCCCCGACCTGGAACGCTCCAGGCTGTTCGTGATGATCGGCACCGCCGAGGACCACCACTCCAATCCGATGAAGATCGAACTGGCCAAATTCAAGCGTAACGGCGGTCGTTTCATCTCCATCAACCCGGTGCGCACCGGCTACTCGGCGATCGCCGATGAGTGGGTTCCGATCAAACCCGGCACTGACGGCGCCCTGCTGCTGGCAATCACCCACGAGATCATCAAGACCGGTCTCTACGACCGCGACTTCCTCACCCAATACTCAAACTCTGCCGAGCTGGTAAACATGGATGAAAGCAGCACCGAGTACGGCATGTTCGTGCGCGCCGAGGTACCGGAGGAAGAGGGCTGCTTCGACCCGCAGAACAAGCTGTGGTGGGATCGCAACAGCAACAAGCCGGTGGTCTGCCGCACTAAAGGTGCCGACCCGCGCCTGCTGGGTGAATTCAAACTGGCCGACGGCACTCCTGTGAAGCCCGCCTTCCAGCTACTACTGGATCGCGTTGATCAGTACACCCCCGAGTGGGCTGCTGATATCACCGGTATCCCCGCCGAGACCATTAAACGTCTGGCCCACGAAATGGGCATCGTTGCCCGCGATGAGAAGATCGAACTGCCGATTGCCTGGACCGATGTGTGGGATCAGGAGCATGAGAGCATCACCGGTAATCCGGTCTCATTCCACGCCATGCGTGGCCTGGCCGCCCACTCCAACGGCTTCCAGACCATCCGTGCGCTGTCGATTTTGATGTCTATCCTCGGCACCATCGACCGTCCCGGCGGTTTCCGCCACAAGGCCCCGTTCCCGCGTCCTATCCCACCCTGCCCCAAGACCGGTACCGGCCCGCAGGACGTGCAGCCCAACACCCCACTCAACGGCATGCCGCTGGGCTGGCCGGCAGACCCAGACGATCTATTTGTCGAAGATGATGGCACCCCCATTCGTATCGACAAGGGCTTCTCCTGGGAGCATCCGCTGTCGGTACATGGCCTGATGCACAACGCCATCACCAATGCCTGGCGCCAGGATCCTTACGCCATCGACACCCTGTTTATCTTCATGTCCAACATGGCATGGAACTCCAGCATGAACACCGATGAGGTGCGCAATATGCTGAACGACAAGGGCGAGGACGGTGAATACAAGATCCCGTTCCTGGTGGTGGCCGATGCCTTCCAGTCGGAGATGACCGCATTTGCCGATCTGGTACTGCCCGATACCACCTACCTGGAGCGCCACGACGTAATGTCGATGCTGGACCGTCCGATCTCTGAGTACGATGGCCCAGTCGACTCGGTACGCATCCCGGTAGTACCGCCCAAGGGTGAGTGCAAACCGTTCCAGGAAGTGTTGATTGAGCTGGGGTCACGCCTCAAGCTGCCGCCGTTCGTCAATGAAGATGGTTCACGCAAGTACCGCAACTACCCCGACTTCATCACCAACTTCGAGACCGCGCCGGGCTCCGGTATCGGCTTCCTGGCTGGCTGGCGTGGCAAGAGCGGTGAGAAGGGGATGAAGGGCGAACCCAACCCCAAGCAGTGGGAGATGTACGAGAAGAATAACTGCGTCTACCAGTATCACCTGCCCAAGTCATACCAGTACATGCGTAACTGGAATCAGGGCTATCTGCAGTGGGCGCAGGAGCACAGCCTCACCCGCTACGACGAGCCGATCAACATCCACATCTACTCCGAGGTGTTGCAGAAGTTCCGTCTCGCCGCCCAGGGCAAGAGCCAGGGCAAGCAGCCGCCTGAGCACCTGCGCAAGCGCGTCGAGACCCACTTCGATCCGTTGCCCTTCTACTCAGAGCCGCTGGAGGCACAGCTGACCGATAAGCATAAGTATCCGCTTAACGCGATCACTCAGCGCCCGATGGCGATGTATCACTCGTGGGACAGCCAGAATGCGTGGCTGCGTCAGATCCATACCTACAACTTCCTCTACGTTCACCCGCAGACCGCCAAGGCCGCCGGTATCGAAGATGGCGGCTGGATGTGGATCGAGTCAATGCACGGCAAGGTGCGCTGCATGTGCCGCTACACCGAGGCGCTTGAGCCCGGCACTGTCTGGACCTGGAACGCCGTCGGTAAGGCCTCCGGTGCCTGGAACCTTGAGGGCAAGGCCAACGAGTCGAAGCAGGGCTTCCTGCTAAACCACGTAATTAGTGAAGAGCTACCGGCCAACGAGGCGGGCGAGCATATCTCCAACTCCGACCCGATCACCGGTCAGGCGGGTTGGTACGATGTCTATGTTCGCATCTACCCGGCCGAGGCTGGCGAGAAGGAAGAGACCTTCCCGCAGTACGACACTATGCCTTCGCTTCCCGGCACCCCGAAACGTCGCCCGTGGCAGAGCTACTTCGCCGGGCTGTTTACCCGTAAGGGAGAAGATTAATGACCCAGTTAGCACTCGTTATTGATTTGAACGTATGCGTGGGCTGCCACGCCTGCGTCACCAGCTGTAAACAGTGGAATACCTCCGGCTCCGCCGGTCCGCTGTTTGATGACAACCCGTTCACCAAGGATCCCACCGGTACCTTCTTTAACCGCGTGCAGACCTACGAGATCGGCGAATTCCCGGCTACCGAGACGCTGCACTTCCCGAAGAGCTGCCTGCACTGCGAGGATGCCCCCTGCGTTCCCGTCTGCCCGACCGGCGCAAGCTACAAGCGCGATGAAGACGGCATCGTGCTGGTGGACTATGACAAGTGTATCGGCTGTAAATACTGTTCCTGGTCATGCCCTTACGGCGCTCGTGAGCTGGACGAGCAGCAGAAGGTGATGAAGAAGTGCACCCTCTGCGTGGATCGCATCTACGATGAGTCACTACCCGAAACCGATCGCAAGCCGGCCTGTGTACTGGCCTGCCCCACCTCGGCACGACTATTCGGTGATGTGCACGACTCCGAGTCCGAAGTCTCGGTGACGATTCGCGAGAACGGGGGTTACCAGCTGATGCCTGAGTGGGGCACCAAGCCCTCCAACCACTATCTGCCTCGTCGCAAGACCCGTCTCAACATCCACGAGGATGAGCTGAAACGTGTGGATAATCCGCTGAAGAAAGAGGATATCCGCCACGAGACCAGCAAGAACGTCTCGCTGGACGACTGGTTGATGTAATTGAACACAGGCGGCAGGGCATGAGCCCACCGCCCCGCAATGAATTGGAGTTATTACAATGCATCCTGCATTTTCTGTGATCTTCCTCACCACCCTCATCGGGGTGGGTCAGGGCCTGTTCCTGGCACTGTTCACCGAGCAGAGCTACTCGGCGGTCAACCTGTTGCCGGCACAGGAGAGTGGTTTTTATGTCACCGGTAGCCTGATCGCCATGGCCTTCTTCATCGGTGGTCTGGTCGCCGCGGTATTCCACCTCGGCAAACCGAGCTTCTTTATCACCCGTGCCTGGCGCGGTGCCACTCAGTGGCGCACCTCCTGGCTATCGCGTGAACTGATCGCCCTGCCCCTGACCATGGGTCTGGTGTTTCTCTACATGGTGTTCCACTACTTCGGTTGGGATGCCAATCTGTTCGGCACAGAAGAGATCAGCGGCCAACTTACCCTGGTACTCGGTGGCGTCACCACCGCCGCCGTGTTTGCCCTGTTTATCTGCACCGCGATGATCTACGCCAGCGTAAAGTTCCTGCAGGAGTGGGCCTGCGCACTGACTGTCAGTAGCTACATCCTGCTTGGTGGCGCTTCCGGTTTCACCCTGGCCGCCGCCTACGCTGCCTATGCAGCGCCGGAGCTGGTTGGTTTCTACGCTGGTTGGGCCATGATCATCACCCTGATTGGGCTGGTTAGCCGCGGCCTGCACCTGTTCCGCAACAGCCGCATAAAATACAAATCGACCATGCAGACCGCCATCGGTGTGCGCCACAACAAGATCCAGCAAAAGGCGATGGGCATGATGGGCGGCTCCTTCAACACCCGCGAGTACTTTCACGGCAAGACCGCGGCCTTCCTGAAATCCATTAAATGGATCTTCCTGGTGCTGGCCTTCCCTGTTCCATTACTGCTGCTGTGGGCCGGGATGGACGGTAGCAAGGGACTACTGGTAATAGCCTTCATCATCCAGTACATCGGCCTGCTGTTCGAGCGCTGGTTCTTCTTCGCCCAGGCCAACCACCCGCAGAACCTCTATTACCAGACGGTCTAATCACCTCTTAAGGGTAGAGAAAAAAGAAGGGCGCCAGTGGCGTCCTTCTTTATATCCATCTTACGAACTAATAATACTACTCGCGGCTCCGCTCACCACTCACCACTCACCCTCTATAAGCTTTAGCAAGAAACCGAGCGCATCATTCAAATTCACCTCACCCTCCCGTGATAGTGGTTGTCCCAGTTCGAACTGGTGCCCCCTGATAGAGAACATGTGACAGGGCGGGGCTGCCTTTGAAAAATGATCGGCATAGAGTTTGATGATCGAGGCGGGGTGCATAGCGTGGGTGGTGTAACTGATCGACTCATCGGGAGCGAGCAGCTTAAACTCAAAAGGTTCCGCCAGAGAGAGGGCAGCATCGACAAAGATCACCTGTTCACGCCCTGCCAGATCAAGGATATGTTCGATCTGAAGCTGAAAGTCGGTGAGAAGATCAATTCGCTCTACTAGCGGTGTCCCCTTCATCACTTCCCTCAGTCGCTCTATCAGTTCAGGTCCGAGGGCATCATCACCGCGCGAGGGGTTACCGTAACCAAAAACCAGAATAGGACGGGGTCGCTGTTGAGTCATGATTAAATCAGCAGTGATGATTGATATCGCCCGAGGTGCGTTTCTCAATCCTGTCGACAACACTCCCATGAGCGTCGACCAGCTCGATCTGTAGCGGCATCTTGCCCAGGGCGTGGGTCGCGCAGGAGAGACAGGGATCGTAGGCGCGAATCGCCACCTCGATCTGGTTGAGTAGCGGCTCGGTCAACTCCTGACCATCGAGATAGTGGTTGGCGACCTGGCGGATCGATTCATTGATCGCCTGGTTATTCTGGGTAGTGGAGACGATAAGGTTGGCACGTTCCACCAGGCCATCATCGTCCACTTCATAGTGGTGAAACAGGGTGCCGCGAGGCGCCTCGATAACACCGAAGCCGAGACGCTGCCGCTCACCCTTGTTGATCAGCTCGCTGCCGTGAATATCATCATCGAGCAGCAACTCCTTGATCGACTCCGCGCAGTAGAGCAGTTCGATCATTCTCGCCCAGTGGTAGGCAAGGGTCGACTGCACGATAAGACTCTCCCCGGCGATCGCCTTAAATTCCAGTCGCTCCTTTTCCGCCAACGCGGTGGTGATCCGATCACAGTTATTAACCCGTGCCAGCGGCCCGACCCGATACCATCCGGCCTCGGTACCCAGATCGCGAATGAAGGGGAACTTCATATAGCTCCAGGAGCGCACCTCCTCTCCCAGATAGTTGCTGTAATCGCAGGGATCAACACCATCGAAGATCGTCCCACCAGCAGCATCTTTTGCCCGTAACGTCCCGTCGTAGATCTCCAGCTCACCGTTCTGGCCG
Source organism: Pseudomonadota bacterium (assembly GCA_039714395.1). Classification (GTDB taxonomy): domain Bacteria; phylum Pseudomonadota; class Gammaproteobacteria; order Thiohalomonadales; family Thiohalomonadaceae; genus JAPHSX01. The sequence continues at coordinate 8,984 of JBDLJH010000016.1, forward strand.
GAGAGACTCAGCATGTTCGAGCTGATGGTGGCAAACTCACCGTGGTAGTCACTCTTATCGAGATAGATCCGCTTAACCAGGGCCACCGCACCAATGCCCCACTCGATAACTTGATCACACTGGCCGAGCAGTTCATCTCGCTCGGCAATCGTCAGCGACTTATTGACCCCACCGGGAACCGCCCCGGTACCGTGCACCCGCTTGCCGGCGGTGTGGCGAATCACCTCCTGACCGAACTTACGCAGCAGCACCCCCTGACGGGCGATCTCAGGATGGTCATTAATCACGCCGATGATGTTGCGGTGGTTGACCTCATCATCGAAGCCGAACAGTAGATCAGGGGCAGAGAGGTGAAACAGGTGCAGGGCGTGGGACTGCAGTGTTTGGCCAAAGTGCATCAGGCGACGGATCTTCTCGGCAGTCGGGGTGATTTTCTGCGCACCGACCAGCATGTCGGTCGCCTTGGCAGCAGCGAGGTGGTGACTGACCGGACAGATGCCGCAAAGGCGCTGCACCAGCACCGGCAACTCCCAGTAGGGCCGCCCCTGAATAAACTTCTCAAACCCACGAAACTCCACCACATGAAAACGCACCTGTTTAATGCGATTGTTCTCATCCTGCAACAGCACTACCTTGCCGTGCCCCTCGACACGAGTCAGTGGCTCGATCACAGTACGTTTTAAATTTTTCTTGTTCTTCGATGAATCGGTCATAGTTTATCAATCGTAGTGGATCTGGGTGTAGAGGAGGGAGATCGGTCTACCCTCGATCAGCTCGGTTAAAAAAGTCCAGATAGTATCGCCCGAAGGTGGACAGCCCGGCAGAGTATAGTCGACCTTCACCACCTCATGGATCGGATGAACCTTGTTAAGCAGCAGCGGGATCTCCGGGTCGTTGGGGATCTGCGGATTGACCACACCGATGCCGTTGAGGTACGACTCCTCCAGCGTCTCCTGCAGGTTATAGTGATTGCGCATTGCCGGGATGCCGCCATTAATCGCACAGGCCCCCAGCGCCACCACAATCTTGCTGCGGCGACGAAACTCCTGCAGTTTCTCGACGTTCTCGGTGTTGGCCACCCCCCCCTCAATGATGCCAATATCGGCATGATCGATCTGCTTGATATCGTTGATCGGAGAGCTATCGAACTCCACCAGTTCAACCAGATCGAGAATGCGCTCATCAATATCCAGCAGTGACATATGGCAGCCGAAACAGCCGGCGAGCGAGACGGTAGCGATACGAACCTTATCAGCCATTATCGTCTTCCCCCTCTACCGGATGAACGTCGCCGACGACATCTATCGGTTGCCTGTCGTAGAGGCGCTCGCCGATCGGTACCTGGTAACTTCCATCCTTTCGCAGGAACACACCAACCGGACAGATCTCGGCGGCGCGATCCTCAATGCTAAAGTTACTACTACCAAGGGTGCCATCGGGGGAGTTGATCACCAGGTGCGCCCCGGTGCCGCGCCCGGCAATGGCAAAGAGGTCCTTGCCATCAACATCACGACTGGCGCGCACACAGAGTTCACACAAAATACAGCGGTTAAGGTCGAGGGCGATCTCGGGATGACTGGCATCAACCTCACGCAGCGGATAGAAGTGGGGGAAGCGTGGACCGAGCATTTGCAGATAGTAGGCGACCGCCTGCAGCTGACAGGCCCCGCTCTTCTCACAACCGGGGCAGGTGTGATTGCCCTCGACGAAGAGCATCTGCACCAGGGTGCGCCGCTCGGCATTGATCGCCTCGGTATTACTCAGCACCTTCAGCCCCTCGGCGGCAGGCTGGGTGCAGGCGGAAACCATGCGCCCGCCCGCCTCGACGATGCAGAGGCGACAACTACCGTGGGGGGTAAACTCCGGGTGATGACAGAGGTGAGGAATGTAGAGCCCTGCAGTCAGTGATGCATCAATAATGGTCTGCCCCGGCTCGAAGGGAATCGCCTGACCATCAATCTCAAAAGTCTGGCTCACTGTTCTCTCTCCCTGAGGTGATCCGCAGGGGAGTGGCGACCGGTGATCTCCCGCGCCTCGCTCACCGCCGCATCGAGATCGAAGGCGGGTTCGTAGTCACTCGAACAGAGGTGTGACTCGACCAGCTGCGGGAATTTATCGAGCAGGTCAAACAGGTGGGATGGCACCGTCTTGCCGAGACCACAGTGGCTGGCCGAGCGCATCACCTCACCGATAGCACGCATCTCATTAAGATCATGCCCCGTAGCATGCCCATTACAGAGCTTTTCAACCAGCCCTCTCAGCAGCGGTGCCCCGACCCGACACGGGGTGCAGAAACCACAGCTCTCGTGTGCAAAAAAGTGGGCGAAGTTTTTCGTCATCTCCAGCAAATCGCGGCTGCGATTGAAGACCATAAAGGCGCCACCGGTAGCAATATCCTCACAGGCGACACAGCGGTCAAACTCATCTGGACCAAGAGTCACCCCAGCGGCCCCCGCCACCTGTACCGCCTGAACCTCCTCTGCCCCGCAGCGCTCAAGTATCTCGCGGATCGACATCCCCATCGGCAGCTCGTAGATCCCCGGGTAGCGCACATCACCGCTAATACTCAACAGCTTGGTACCGGTGGAGCACTCGGTGCCCCGACTACAAAAGGGGGCGCTGCCGTGCTCTGCGATGTAGGCAGCGGCGAGCAGTGTCTCGACGTTGTTGATCACCGTCGGGGCATTTTTGTAGCCAGCAGTGACCGGAAAGGGGGGACGTTTTCTTGGAACACCGCGCCGCCCCTCGAGCGATTCGAGCAGCGCCGACTCCTCACCGCAGATGTAGGCCCCGGCACCGAGGTGGATCTCAATCTCGAAGTCAAAACCGGGCTGACCGAGAATGGCCTTCCCCAGCAGCCCCTTTTTGCGGCGACTCTCCAGAACCAATTCCAGATGGGGCAGAAGAAAGAGGTACTCACCACGCAGGTAGAGAAGGCCCTTTTTCGCGCCAATGGTACCGCCGCAGAGGGTCATCCCCTCAAAGAGACCATCGGCGTAGCTCTGCAACAGCAGCCGATCCTTGAAGGTACCCGGCTCTCCCTCATCGGCATTGCAGACCACATAACGCTCATTGGCCTCTGTATCGCGACAGCTACGCCACTTGGTTGCGGTAGGGAAACCGGCACCGCCGCGCCCGCGCAGCCCCGAGGCATCGAGGCGATCGAGCATCGCATCCGCCCCCTGCTCGATAAAAGAGTGCAGCGCCGCTCCCTGATCGTACTGTTGGCTCAGCAGCAGATCCCGCTGGTGCAGATTCTCATCCACCACAAAGAAGTCGCTCGGCCACACATTTAGGGGTGTGCCCTGCTCCACCAGCTGAGCAATCTGTTCAATGCGCTCACCATCGAGTCGGGTAATTGCCTGGCCGTTGACCAGCATCGCCGGTCCCTGGTCACACATACCGATGCAGGAGGTGGTGTCGACGCTTACCCTGCCGTCGGCACGCGGCTCACCGGGACTCATCCCCAGTCGCAGACAAAGCTGCTCCATAAGTGCCGAACTGCCCGCCATGTGGTCGGTGATATTGTCACTAAAAAGAATATCGAAATCACCGCGCGGGGTGAGGTGTAAGAAGGAGTAGAACTCGACCACACCACGCACCTGAGCGATAGGAACACCGCAATCCTGACCGAGCTGCTCCATGGCCTCAGCAGAGATAAAGGAGTGTTGCCGCTGATGAGCAATCAAGCGTTGAAGAAGCTGCTCAGAGTGTTGACTACTGTCTGCCATCGAAACGTTCCATACTCCCGTTCTTATTCTGCAGTTCATTCCAGTACAGGGAATACCTATCGTGACACCCCCACAAGGAAAGTAAAGCGGTCATTCTGCCTTTTTTCCAGCAAAAAGAGGTAAGCCGACAACAGTTGGAATAGCGACTATCAATCGGTAAAGAGTTTTGCCAATATGGGGAGATGAACCGCTGCAGAAGAGATGGTTAGCCCACATGTGCCTCGGTATTCCGATGGAGATTGTATCGATCGACGGCCACAACGCCCGCTGCAATGCTCAGGGGGTGGAGATGGAAGTGAATCTCTTCATGCTGCTGGAGGATGAGATCGCAGTGGGTGATTTCGTTATGGTTCATGTCGGCTACGCCATCGAGAAGATGAGTGCCGCTGAGGCGCACAGCCGCTGGGAGCTGTTTGATCAACTGACACAAGTCCCTGACACCGATGCATGAGCTCTCCATCTGTGTCGCCCTGATGGAACAGGTGGAGGCCATCGCCAAGGCCGAAGGTGCCGAGCAGGTGACTGAGGTGGTATTGCAGATCGGCCCGCTTTCCGGGGTGGAGCCGGAGCTGTTGCAGCACGCCTTCCCTATCGCCTGCGCCGACACTGTTGCCGAAGATGCGGCCCTGATCATCGAGCCGCAACCGGTCAAAGTACGCTGCCTGCACTGCAGTGCCGAGACGGAGACCACGCCTTCCAGGCTGGTGTGTAGTGCCTGTGGTGCATTGGAGACAACGTTAATAAGCGGCGATGAGATGATACTGGCCCGGGTTGTCCTTGAGAGTCGTGATGATCGGGTAGAGTCAAACTAATGTGCACTCCCTCTCATTGTGTTCGAGTAATTTCAGGAGGCCCCAATGTGTGACACCTGTGGATGTAACATCACCCCCGGCAACCAGCACCTGCTGCAACCGGGCGGCAAGTTCTACCGCGTTAAGGAAGGGGGCGATGATCGCAGTCGATCGGTCACCATTCTCAAGGGGCTACTTTCGGAGAACGACCATCAGGCCGGGCACAACCGGGAGCACTTTAACCAACACGGTGTGCTAGCGATCAACCTGATGTCCTCCCCAGGCTCCGGTAAGACCCGTCTTCTCGAGGCGACCATCGATGCACTCGGTGATGAGTTCAACATCGCGGTCATCGAAGGCGATCTGGAGACAGAGAACGATGCCGAACGGATTCGTGCCAAAGGGGTACCCGCCTACCAGATCACCACCGGCAGCGCCTGCCACCTCGACGCCCACATGGTGCACGATGCCCTGCACCATCTCGAGCTGGCCCCGCTCGATATTCTGTTTATCGAAAACGTCGGCAACCTGGTATGCCCCGCCAGCTTCGACCTCGGCCAGCACCACAACATCACCCTGCTCTCCACCACCGAGGGGGACGACAAACCGGCCAAGTATCCGGTGATCTTTCGTGCCGCCGATCTGGTGCTGCTGACCAAGTGCGACCTGTTGCCGCTGCTCGACGACTTCGATCCCGAACAGGCCGAACACCACCTGCGCCAGCTGGCCACTGCGGCACCAATGCTCCCCATCTCGGCCAGCAAGGGCGATGGGCTGGAGGCGTGGTTCGACTGGCTACGCCAGCAGGTCGATACACAACGACAGGCTCACCCAGTCCAGCCATGAGAGACGCCCGGTGAACATCGATGCCAAGGGGTGGCTTGAGCGGATTCATCAACTGCCGCTGCAGGGGCGCACCCGCATTATGAATGTCTGCGGTGGCCATGAGCGGGCGATCACCCACGCCGGGCTGCGTAGCCTGCTGCCGGACAATATTGAACTTATTCCCGGTCCCGGCTGCCCGGTCTGTGTCTGCCCCGAGGAGGATCTCTATGAAGCGATCCAGATCGCCCTCCATCAACCGGTCACCCTGATCGCCTTTGGCGACATGTTGCGGGTACCGGCCAACACCCCGAAAGGCACACCCCGCACCCTGGAGCAGGCACGTGCCGCCGGGGCCGATGTCCGCCCCATCGCCTCGCCCAGTGAGGCGGTAAAGATCGCCCGGGCCGATCCCACCCGCCAGGTGGTCTTTTTCGTCGCCGGTTTTGAGACCACCAGCGCCCCGGTGGCGGCAATGGTGGCAGAGGGGATCCCCGACAACCTGACACTGCTGCTATCGGCCCGCCTTACCTGGCCGGCGGTGGCAATGCTGCTAGAGAGTGATGATGTGCGCATCGATGGCCTCATCGCCCCCGGCCACGTCGCGGCCACAATGGGAGCGCAGGAGTGGCAGTTCATCATCGATCAACACCAGCTGCCGGTCGCCATCGCAGGCTTCACTCCCGAGAGCCTGCTCGCCGCCCTCTACTCAGTGCTGCGCCAGAGACTGGAGCAGAATCTGTTTCTCGATAACTGCTACCCGGAGGTGGTGAAGTCGGAAGGGAACCAGCGTGCTCAACAGATCCTCGACCAGGTCTTCGAGGTGACCGATGCCAACTGGCGCGGCATCGGCACCATCCCCGACTCCGGCTTTTCCCTGCGGCCAGCCTACCAGGCGCACGATGCCCGTCGGCAGTGGCCACAATATCGACCGACGGCCCGACAGCGTGCCGGTGGGATGCCCGCAGGGTGCGACTGCGCCGCGGTGGTGCTGGGGCAAAAGTATCCCAACGAGTGCCGTCTCTACGGCATCAGCTGCACCCCGCGCACCCCGGTCGGCCCCTGCATGGTCTCCGACGAGGGGGCGTGTCACATCTGGTGGCAGGGTGGGATCCGTAGCGATGAGTAAGCCATCACTACAATCCCAGAGCAGCATGATCGCCAGACAGCTGGTGATCGGTGGACAGGTTCAGGGGGTCGGCTTTCGTCCCTACCTCTATCGGCTCGCAGAGCAATATGAGTTAACGGGTTGGGTGGAGAACCGCCAGGGTGCGGTGGTGCTTCAGATCGAGGGCGAAGAGAAGTCCGTAGCCGCGTTCCTCCACGCCCTGCCGAATAATCAGCCGCCGCTGGCCGATGCCCATATCACCTCATGCGATGAGGTCACCGGGACGGGAACATCGCAGTTCGAGATCCGTGAGAGTCGCACCATAGGAGCTGGCGACATCCACCTCCCTCCCGACCACCACCTCTGTGACGACTGCCTGAGCGAACTCGCCGATGTGAATGATCGCCGCTACCGCTACCCCTTCATCAACTGTACCCAGTGTGGCCCGCGCTATACGCTCATCGCCGCCCTCCCCTATGACCGCGCCAACACCTCAATGGAGCATTTCCCCCTCTGCCCAAGCTGCCGTCGCGAGTATGAGGATCCGGCTGATCGCCGCTTTCACGCCGAACCGATCGCCTGCCCCGAGTGCGGACCACAGCTTGAGTTCTATGCCGGGGGGGAGTCGATCAATAGTAGCGAGGAGGCACTGGCAAAAACGGTCGAGCAGTTACGCCAGGGCGCGATAATCGCGGTCAAAGGCGTCGGTGGCTATCACCTGCTCTGTGATGCCCGTAACGAAAAGGCTATTGGCCGCCTCAGGATGCGTAAACCTCGTCCCGACAAACCACTGGCGGTGATGTTTCCCGCCCCGCTTAACGCCCCCTTAAGGGCCGTCGAAGAGGAGCTGCAGATAGGTGAACAGGAGGCCGAACAGCTACTCGATCCGGCCCGTCCGATCGTGCTCTGCCGACGCCGAGCTGACTCAAGGCTCCCGTATTCGATCGCCCCCAGGCTGGACGAAGTGGGTGCCTTGCTCCCCTACTCGCCCCTGCACCATCTACTGCTAAATGACTTCAACAGCCCGTTGATCGCCACCTCCGCCAACCTCTCCGGGGAGCCGGTGATTCACGACAACCGAGAGGCACAGCAGCGTCTGGCACCGATCGCCGATGGCTTTCTCCACCATGACCGTCCTATCCTGCACCCCGCCGACGACTCCATCTATCGACTCATTGCCGGGGCGATGCGCCCCCTGCGCCTCGGACGCGGCACGGCACCACTGGAGCTGGAACTCCCCTTCGCGCTAACTCAACCGACCCTCGCCGTCGGCGGCGAGATGAAAAACAGCATCACCCTCGGCTGGGGAGATCGGGTAGTGGTCCCCCCCCATATCGGCGAGCTCAATAGCGTGAAGGGGGAGCAGCTGTTCGAGCAGCTGATCACCGATCTGCAACAGCTCTATCAGGTAAAGCCCGAGGTAGTGGTCTGCGACACCCACCCCGGCTACACCGCCACTCGCTGGGCCCAGGCATCAGGCTTAGAGGTTGCCGAAGTACTACACCACCACGCCCACGCCTCAGCTCTCTATGGCGAACACTTAAAATGCAAGGATAAAGATTGGCTGGTATTTACCTGGGACGGAACCGGTTTGGGAGAGAGAGGTGAGCTGTGGGGCGGTGATGCGCTGCTGGGACGACCCGGCCAGTGGCAACGCTTCGCCTCACTACGCCCCTTCCGCCTCCCTGGTGGTGAGCAGGCAGGACGCGAACCGTGGCGCTCGGCACTGGCCCTCTGCTGGGAAAGCAATCGAAAGTGGAACAATGCCCCCGTATATACAGGGGATCAGGAGACCGAACTGCTCCGCCACGCCTGGCAGCACCATCTCAACACACCCGTGAGCAGCAGTGCCGGTCGCCTGTTCGATGGGGCCGCAGCCCTGCTCGGCCTCTGCCAACAAACCAGCTTCGAAGGACAGGGGCCGATGTGGCTGGAGTCTGTGGCACAGAAGGGGGGGGAGCCCTCACCCCTGCCACTTGAACGAAATGAGAATGGACTTTTTATTAGCGACTGGAGTCCGCTGCTGGACAGGCTGCTCGACAACTCACTCTCTGTTGCCGAACGGGCCGGGGTTTTTCACGCCACTCTCGCCGGGGTTATCGTTGATCAGGCCGAAATGGCACGAACCGAACACAACATCACCACTATCGGTCTTTGTGGTGGTGTGTTCCAGAATCGACTGCTCACCGAAAGCACCACCGAGCAACTGGAGAGTAGAGGATTTAAGGTCCATCTCCCGCTTCAACTTCCCTGCGGGGACGGCGGCCTCAGCTTCGGTCAGATCATTGAGATAGGGTATAAAGAGCCATGAGCCAGGAAGATCACTACATAAGCCTCGCCCACGGCAACGGCGGACGCCTGATGCGTGAACTGATCGAGTCGACCTTCCGTCAGCAGCTGAATCGGGGCCAGCTCGATACCGACGCCGATGCCGTCCCGCTCGCCCTTCCCCCCAACCTGTCTGAGGCAGAGGTGGTGATCACCACCGATAGCTTTACCGTTAAACCGCTGGAGTTTCCCGGTGGAGATATCGGCTCACTGGCAGTACATGGCACCGTTAACGATCTCTCTGTTGCCGGGGCCAAACCACTCTACCTGACCCTGAATGCCATCATAGAGGAGGGGCTGGAACTGGCGACCCTTGAACGGCTGATCCGGAGTCTTGGCAAGGCGGCCGATGAGGCCGGTGTCACGGTGGTGGCCGGTGATACCAAGGTGGTCCCTCGTGGTGAGGGGAGCGGTCTCTACCTGGCGACAACTGGGGTCGGGATTCGAGATCCCAAAATAAAACTCGGAATGGATTATATTGAGGTGGGTGATCAAATCGTAGTGAGCGGCCCGGTCGGCGATCACGGTACCGCGGTAATGCTAGCCAGGGAGGAGTTTGGCCTCAGTGGTGAACTCTACTCAGACAACGCCTGTGTCACTCCACTCTTCCAAAGTATCTCCCACCTCTCCGGCCTGCGCTTTATGCGCGACCCGACCCGCGGTGGTCTCGCTACCGTCTGCCATGAGATAGCCCGTGCCACAGGACACACCCTCCGACTGCATGAGGAGCAGATCCCGGTACGTGCCCAGGTGCGCTCCGTCTGCAATATTCTCGGCTATGACCCCCTCTTCCTCGCCTGCGAGGGACGGGTGGTGGCGATCCTCTCTACCGAACAGGCCGAGGAGGCACTCCATATCTGGCAACAACACCCACAGGGAGAGGGGGCCGCCATCATCGGGGCAGTGACCACAAGCCGTGGCAACGACGGAGAGGTGACACTGAAAACGAAACTGGGAGGAGAGCGATACCTGCGCGAGCTGGAGGAGGACCCACTGCCGCGGATCTGTTAACCATAAATCACACAACAGTCGATACCCCTGTTGCCAATACCCCCTCCCAGGAGGGAAATCCGGCACGTTTGTACCAAGATTTCTTTTTATACCCCCATCCAAGCCTCCTATTACCCCACTTAAAATGGGTGTTGTATAGTGGCCCGTTCAAGAATTTACAGCCCCGGCGAGCCCGTATCCGCCGGATTAAGAATATTTCAATTAATAGAAGAAGGAGTCAAATCGATGATCAAGCCTATCGGTTCCGACCAGTTGAATCCCCTGTTTGTCTACGATTCGGAAGAGCACCACAAACTGATGAAAGAGGCAGAGACCCTGCCCTCCGTCACCATCAGCTCCCAGGCCGCCGGTAACGCGGTAATGATGGGTGCCGGTTATTTCAACCCGCTCAAGGGCTTCATGAACGTCGCCGATGCCATGGGCGCCGCCGAGAAACTGACCCTCACTGACGGCTCTTTCTTCCCCGTTCCGGTTCTCTGCCTGCTCGATAGCGTAGACAGCCTCAACGGTGCCACCCGTGTTGCACTGCGTGACCCAAACATGGAGGGCAACCCTGTCCTGGCCATCATGGAGATCAGCGCGACCGAAGAGGTGAGCGATGCACAGATGGCCACCATGACCAAAGAGGTCTATGGCACCGACGATGCAGAGCACCCCGGTGTTGCAGCATTTAACAGCCAGGGCCGCACCGCCATCTCCGGTGACATCCAGGTACTGCACTTCAGCTACTTCCAGGACGACTTCCCCGATACCTTCCGCACCGCGGTTGAGATTCGTAACGAGATCTCCGAGCGTGGCTGGAAGAAGGTTGTTGCCTTCCAGACCCGTAACCCGATGCACCTTGCGCACGAAGAGCTGTGCCACATGGCAATGGATCGTCTCGGCTGTGATGGCCTGGTTATCCATATGCTGCTGGGTAAACTGAAGAAGGGCGATATTCCTGCCCCGGTTCGTGATGCCGCTATCCGCAAGATGGTTGAGCTCTACTTCCCGGCCAACAGCGCGATGGTTACCGGTTACGGTTTCGACATGCTCTACGCCGGTCCTCGTGAGGCGGTACTGCACGCCTACTTCCGTCAGAACATGGGTTGCACCCACTTCATCGTTGGTCGTGATCACGCCGGTGTCGGTGACTACTACGGTGCCTTCGATGCACAGACCATCTTCCACGACAGAGTACCTGCCGGTGCCATGGAGATTGAAATCTTCGAGGCTGACCACACCGCCTACTCGAAGAAACTCAACAAAGTGATGATGATGCGCGAAGCAGAAAACCACACCAAAGATGACTTCGTACTGCTTTCAGGTACCAAGGTTCGTGAGATGCTGGGTAACGGCATTGCACCACCTAAAGAGTTCTCCCGTCCTGAAGTCGCACAGATCCTGATGGACTACTACGAGAGCATCAAGTAGCCTCTACACGATGGCTAAAGAAAAGGGCACTGTGAGGTGCCCTTTTTTATAATTTGTTTTTGATACATATCAACAATATCAATTTAATTCCATAATAAATTGATGCGTTGTTTTTATTACACTACAAGAAAATATAATCAAGGAGTCGGGGAGATGAAAAAAGTTGGATGGTGCGGAATTGTGGCACTGCTGCTACTCGCGGGAAACATAGGTTTGATCTACAAATTTATCCTCAGTGGCAGCACTACAGAAGTGGTGGATCAGCGCACAGCAATCCTGCTCGAGGATGGAGAGCGTGAGCTGGTACTGATGGAGATGCGGACATTTTTAAGTGCTACGCAACAAATCACCCAGGGGATCGCCGCGAAAGATATGAAGGCTGTTGCCGCTGCAGCACGCAGTGTCGGCCAGGCGGCCGCCCAGGCTGTGCCGGGTTCACTAATGGGTAAGCTGCCGGTGGAGTTCAAAAAGCTCGGTTTTGCCACCCACGACAGCTTTGACCAGCTGGCAATGGATGCGGGAGACTTAGGCGACCCGGCCCATGCACTGGAGCAGCTCAGTGTACTGTTAAACAACTGCGTAAGCTGTCACGCTGGTTACCAGATTCGCCCGTCTGCAGTACCCTGATCAGTAGGCAGTCCTTAGTTCATTCAAAGGCATACTTTAAGTGTGTCTTTTTTATGCTGCAGTGCAAATTAACGCGGTATATGATCCGCTTCATCCGCTACCCCTTTTAGGGGTAATCTATCAACGTATACCACCTTAGTGGTACACACCCCCATTTATTAGTAAGTAACCACAGCGCTTTCTTGTCCCTCCCTGATTTCGCCTCTATAGTGGTTCAATATGAAACACTCTCTCTCAGACGCTTTCGGGCGTAATATCGAGTACATCCGCCTCTCGGTGACGGATCGTTGTGACCTGCGTTGCTTCTACTGTATGCCGGAGGGATTCAAAGACTTCGAGACCCCCGACTCCTGGCTCAGCTTTGATGAGATCGAACGGGTGATCGCCGCCTTTGGACGACTCGGGGTGAGGCGCGTGCGTATCACTGGTGGTGAGCCGCTAGTACGCAAAGGGCTGGGGGAGCTGACTGGTCGACTCGGGCGGTTGCCTGAAATCGATGATCTTTCACTCAGCTCCAATGCCGTGCAGCTGGCACGTCATGCCAGGGTGCTGCGCGAGGGCGGAGTGCAACGACTGAATATCAGCCTCGATACCCTGAATGCCGAACGTTTTGCCAGGATTACCGGTGGAGGCAAACTGCAAAAAGTGATCGACGGACTAATGGCTGCCAAGGCCGAGGGCTTTTCCCCCATCAAGATCAACATGGTTGCGATGAAGGGGGTAAACGATGATGAATTCGAGGATATGTTCGAGTTCTGTCTACAGCACGGTTTTACCCTGCGCTTTATCGAGACCATGCCGATGGGCAGTACAGGACGCTCTGCACAGGGACAGTACCTCAGTCTGCAGGAGGTAAAAAATCAGCTCATGCAAAGCTACGATCTGGTACCTGCGGTGATGGATGGTGGTGGCCCTGCACGTTATATGAAGCTGGCCAACAGCGATATGAAGATCGGTTTTATTACACCGATGTCACAACACTTTTGCGATACCTGCAATCGTGTACGCCTGTCGGTGGATGGGACTCTCTACATGTGTCTGGGCCAGGAGCACAACTACCCGCTACGTGATCTGTTGCGTGAGGGCATCAGTGACGATGAGCTGGAGCAGCACATAATTCGCGCTATCAACAGCAAGCCTGAGCGCCACGAATTTACCGACAAGCCCGAACAAGCCCTTCGCTTTATGTCGATGACCGGTGGTTAGTGTTTATACCAGTGCCTCTTTTTTTGCCGGCAGACGACGCACATACTCGTACATCACAATCGAAGCGGCAACGCTGACATTGAGACTCTCCATTTGTCCGAACTGCGGAATATGCATACAACGGATCTCTGGATAATTCGCACGGTCAAAACTGATCCCAATCTCCTCATGACCGAAAATAAAGGCACTCTTCTCGGGTAACTCAACCTCAGATAATGGACCGCCACACTCAGGTTCCAGGGTAAACAGACGATACCCCTGTTCGCGCAAAGCCTGATAGCAATCATCAAACGTTTCATGAAATCGTGCCGGGACATTTTTAAATGACCCCTTGGCCGGGGAAGGGTCGAAAGGACCGATACCGACGAGGTGTACCTCGTGCGCGCCAAAGGCCTCGGCACTACGAAATATCTTGGGCACATTAAAGCCCGCCTTAAGGTGATCCAATACCACCACAAACTGATGCACACCCGCCTCGGCCAGTAGATTACGGCGACGGTGTTTTTCATAACGCTTCAGACTATGCTGACGTTCTCTACGCAACTCCTCACGACACTTGCGACTGACCATCCTCACACCCACCGTTCTACAATGAGAGCCTAGTTTACCTCATGACGTGGATTTTGACCGCCTGATGCCGGCTCACAAAATGTATTTAATTGTTATTTCAACAGGGCAAAGTTCGAATAAAAGGCTATTCTTTACACTCGCCAAGGTGATGCACCTTAATACGAAAAATTATCGATTGTGGCAGATTGTGAGGGTTAAGAATTTGCAGGTGCACATCACCACGGTGCTTCTTGCCGTAATAATAAATACGCCCCATCCCCTGCACCATCTCCCAGTCACTGGAGCAGCTTATTATCCAAGTGTAAGTTCGGGCAAAACGCCCCTACGTTTGGCCTGGCATTCACCTTCATGCCAGAATTGAGAGATACTAGGGTAGGATGTCTCGGCATCAACACACTGTTTTACCGTGTAGCGCGAAAAAGTTTGCAGGATACTGATAAGGTCGTATTTAATATCAAACGCCTAACTACCTGATAACAGACTCTGCTGCTTAGCCAACACTTTACCGCTCTGCAGCAGCATAAAAGCCATCATCAATAATACCCCTAATAACCTCATTGCTCCCACCGACAGAATACTCATTTTCTTATAAGTCATTTATCCGACTGATAACCCACAATAAACCTGACAAAGTCCCCCACCCCGCATTCCCGTAGGATAGAAACAAATCGCTCAAAAGCTTGCGTTTGAGTTAAGAATAAATTTGGTTTCACCGCTATCCAGAGAACGAGCGTAGTCCATGCGCAGTGTTACATCAACAAAGGACTGCACCCGCCAGCGCAAACCCATACCTACTCCAGTTGGCATATTACCTAAATCCATATCAGCCATGGACGCCCAGGCATTACCCACGTCGACAAAGACAACACCACGCAACTGTCTATATCCACTAAGATGTTGATGATATTCCAGATTCATCAGTAACATGGCATTACCCGTGGCGTAGTCATTATCATAACCACGCAACAGTGCGGAATTACCTACTGAATAAGTGGTGCCCACACCATTCGCGACATTGAGTCTAACTTGGGTGTTTATATTACTGTCGGCAAATTGAACAGGACGATAACTACGATAAAATAGTCCATGGTGGGTAAAACCATTATCCGAACCTAATTGTGTAGAGGCTACAGAGATGGAGTACCCATAAGTCTCACCCTCACGGTGGTAAGGGTGCTCTTGAATATCTGTATAACTAAGCCCAAGACTCAAAGCTATCGTCTGAGCGTCGCTATATGAAGTTGCTGTTCCCACCCGATCAGAATACTCTAGTGTTGCAACATTAAGTCCTCCGCCAGCCATCCAGCCATGTCCTATCGATTCAGTTTTCAACCACCGGCTCAGATAAAATCCACCACTCATTTCCTCTCTGCGATATGACCCTATAACAACATCAAGATCAACTTCTTCTGTTTCAAGTTGAACCTGCTTTACCTGCATATTCAATAGATAGGGAGTATCAATAAGACGAGGTATATCATATTTTATTGAAGTCTCTCTGCTAGCCGTACTACCTGCATCCTCAAAATCTTCTTTCTCATATTTAAGTTTAAGGCGTTGATTCAAACCCATTACATTATCAAGCCGCAGTTCAAGCCCATAGTTAATACTACCTAAGCCATCCGCCACGTTACCATTTTTAGCTCGTGCGCCAACGAGCGGTATTGGCAAGAAAAAATAGCGTTCTTCTAAAGTAAAGATAAGGTGGCTACCGTTGTCACCCTCCTCCAAACGGCTAGTCACCGACTTGAACAGACCAAGATTCATCATCGCCTGACGCGAATCTTCTATTAATTTGGCATCGGCCTCCTCGCCCTCATGCACGAGTAGTTCCTGGCGCAATACCCTGTCTTGCGTTACCTCATTCCCCTCAAAGTAAATCTCACTGATGGTTAGCGCAAATAGCTGGCAGGGGAGTAGCCCCAGCCATAGCAGAGTTATAAGCGCTTGTTTTATCTTTCGCATCGGTAATAAAGACTTTTAGATAATGAATAACTCATCATACGATCAACATACGCAAGCCTAGCCCCAACAGCAACAGGGCGAAGAGCCGTTTCAACACTAACGATGGAATGCTATGGGCCAGTCGCGCACCCAGCGGCGCAAATAACACGCTGGCAGTCACCACACCCAGTAACGCCGGCCAGTAGAGGTAACCGCTACTCCATTCAGGTAACTGGCTCTCGTTCCAGCCAGTAATCATAAAGCCGACTGCGCCGGCCACAGCAATCGGCAGACCGCAGGCTGCAGAGGTGGCGATGGCTCGCCGAATCACCACATTGCACCAAAGCAGAAACGGCACGGTGAGTGTGCCCCCCCCAACCCCCACCAGCGCAGATAGCAAACCAATTACCACCCCGGCCCCACTCATCCCCCAGTTTCCCGGTAGTGCACGATGCGGGGCCGGTTTCAAACTGAGTGCCATCTGCAATGCAACGAACAGCTCAAACAGGCCGAATAGATAACGCATGGCGATTGTTGGAAGCCAGTGTGCGATCACCGCTCCAAGCAATGCCCCCAGCATGATACCCGGTGCCATCGTACGAAACGCAGGCCACTCCACTGCGCCGCGGCGGTGATGAGCATAAACCGAGGAGAGCGAGGTAAAGATGATAGTAGCCAGGGAAGTCCCCACCGCCAGGTGCATCTGCACCTCATTGGCAAACCCTTGCGCAGTAAAGCTAAGAGCCAGTACCGGGACGATGATGAGGCCGCCACCTACCCCCAGCAATCCTGCCAGCAACCCGGCAAAAGCGCCCGTTGCCAGATAGATCAGCCACTCAATCACCTTGTACCCTCACGACATCCAGTGCCACAGCTGGAACAGGATAAATAATGTCGAAAGGAGAAAACCGCACAACGGCATCCAACGGGGAAAATTCGGGGCATCTACAACCACCGGCTCTCTCCCTTTTACCCGCCACAGCGAGAGATTGACCATGGCGAAGACGAAGAGGGTAATAAGGCTGGTGATCTCCGCCAGGGTAAGTAGCGGCAACCACAGTGCCCCTAGCAGGATTACCAGACTCATCAGCAGTGTCGTAATAAGCGGGGTACGAGTGATGGAATTAACCTCGCCCCAGAACGCTGGAATCCACCCCTGCCTTGCCATGCCGTAGAGTACCCTGCTGGCCATGATGATCTGGATAAGTGCACCGTTAATTACCGCTGCCAGACCGATAGTGGTAATGAATAACGGCTCTCTCCCCGTGGCCTGCTCATAGACCAGAGCCAGTGGGGCAGTACTGGCAGCCAACTCACCCGGGCTTACGGTCAATACTGCGAGCGTAGAAATCAGCATGTACAGTGAAGTAGAAATGACTAAAGATAAAATAATAGCTCGTGGCAGGGTGCGAGTTGGTTGCTTCACCTCCTCGGCCACATTGACGATATCTTCAAAACCAACAAAGGCGTAGAAGGCGACGAAGGCACCGGCCACAATACCCATTACTGTCACGCCGTTTGTCCCTGGCAACATCTCAGGCAGACGTGCGGGCAAGTCACTGAAGTGCTCCCCGGCAACAGTCAGTATCAACAGCAACCCCACCACCTCAATCACTGTGGTAACCGCCGCTATCCAGGCCGATTCACTGATCCCCTTCGCCGCCAGCGCACCAAGCAGAAGCACTAACAGGCAGATAATGATCCACTCATCCAGTGGCACAAATACCTGGAAGTAACCGACAAAGCCACGTACCAGCGTAGCACTGGAGACCACACCGATTGCGACAATCAGCAGTCCGATAAGACGCGACAGTTCACGTCGGCCAAAGGCCTGCTGCACATAAATTGCCTCGCCGGCACTAAAGGGAAAGCGGGCGGCAAGTTCGGCATAAGAGAGGGCCGAGAAGGCAGCCAATATCGATGCCAACAAAAAGGCAAACGGCGCAGCCATACCGGCAATTCCCGCCACCTCACCAATAAGTACATAAATACCGGCACCGACAATAGTGCCCAGGCCATAGAAGGTAAGGAGAGGAAGGTTGAAAGCGCGCTTAAGAGTAGGTGGGGTGGCTTGTTGTTGTTCCATGAAGGGAGTTTAAAGTCGTTAGTCTTTAGTCGCTAGTCTTTAGTTGTAGTAATTCAGACTTGATCTGACAGTCAGTCTCTATATTCAGGCCCGTGGTGCTTTGAAAAAAGAGCTATCGCAGTATTTAAGGCGTACAAGAGTATTGCGTCGGTCGCGCCACCATACACAAAAAACACTCGATCACGGCAGAATCACTGACACCGTATCGATTAGTGAACGCCCTGAATCAGTAGAAAATCGCGCTGTACCAGGTCACTGGGAAGGTGACCTGGTGTTCGGAAGTCACAAGAGCCAGGTTGCGACACTCGTCGAACGTCACTCCCGCTACCTGATGCTGGTCAAGGTTGATAGCAAAGACACCCAACAGTCATCAACGCACTTATTAAACATGCTCATAAATTACCTAAAGAGCTCTACAAGTCGTTGACGTGGGATCGAGGGAAAGAGATGGCTGACCACAAGCGCTTCACGCTCACGACCGATATAAAAGTATACTTCTGTGGGCCTCATGCCCTATGGCAGCGTAGGTCTAACGAGAACACCAACGGGCTATTGAGGCAATATTTCCCAAAATGGACCATGCTAAAAGGAAATATGACACCATACCAAGTACGCCAACAAAACAAGGTAAATGCTGGCATACAGTGCTAACAGCATTTCACCTCCAATTACTGGAAATAATGATTTTAATAAGGGTAGAAATGAGAGGTGACCTCCAGATATCACCCCTAGTATGCAGCCTAAATAGAAAGCTATATAGCCCCACTTTTTATTCATTATGAGACCTAAATAACTGATCCCAACACCTGATCACCTTATCCTTTGGCAAGTGAAACACCACTGCCGGGGAATGGGGATGCAAATGACATAAACTTCCTTACCGATTCCATCAATTTATTCAACGTTGACGATAACCGGCAAACTGTAGAGCGGGACTTTGGCTGTGCTAGCGTAGCGATATGCACATTTAAAGTGCCGCGTAGGTTTGTTGGAGCATAAGTTGAAAAAACGCACAGACGCTGTAACCTATTGTATTTATGAGGTTATGTTTGTGTGTGGCCGTGAAGGAGGGGGCTGCTATCGCTACATCTGGCTGGTGCGCTTTTGCCACCCAGCGGTGATCGACAGCTATCGGGAACATCCGGCCCACGTCACCTTTGCCGATAATCTGTTCCGCCCCGTGGCCGACGAACGGCTCAGTATCAATTACCTGGCTCTGGAGGCTGATGCATGAGTCTCCAGTCATTGATCTTTGATGTGGATGGCACTCTGGCCTAGACCGAAGAGATCCATCGCAAGACCTTCAATCTGGCCTTTGCAGTAGCAGGTCTGGATTGGCACTGGAACCGGGAGCGCTACCGTGAACTGCTGGCTGTCTCGGGGGGCAAAGAGCGTATCCGTCACTATCCTGTGGAAGACTACTCGGCACAGCTCCATCGTAGTTGCTTCGATGAGTGGATCGCGGATCTTCATCAGTCCAAGACTGCGCACTATGCCGATATGATAGCTGCTGGCGAGATCAAACTGCGCCCCGGTGCAGAGCGGCTAATCCACAAGGCGCACCAGACCGGGCTGCGGCTGGCCATCGCCACTACCACCAGCATGGCCAACATCATCGTGCTGTTCGATGCCACCCTGGAGCATGAGATGCTGGACTGGCTCAAGGTGATCGGTGCGGCCGAACAGGCACCGGTAAAAAAGCCCGATCCCTCGGTCTATCTCTGGGTATTGAAGCGACTCAAGCTGCCCGCCACAGAGTATCTGGCGATAGAGGACACCTGCAACGGTCTAGCGCGGGTATCCCAGTTCTGGTGACACAGAGCTACTACAGCGAAGACGAGGATTTCAGTGGTGCTAGCTGTGTTAAGTGATCTCGGTGAGCCAGATCGCCCTTATCAAGTGTTGATTGGAGCTGATGAGGCCACCGGACGGGTAGAACCGGAGTGGCTTCAGACATGGTTTGCCGAAGCTGACTAGAAGGCGATATTCAGCGATTATACTTTGACCAATCCCGCGTAATACGCCCATCGCATTTATGCCAGTCTGCGTGTACTGGGTACACTTGGTTGCCATTGCATCCTGGTGGAGGAGCCCCCTGCGGGCTGGAGTGGCAGACAGTACGTGACCGGCTCGCCAGCGCATTAGCTTTTAAAGAGCAGGTGCGATGATCAAGATGATGCTGGCAGAAGCGCAGGCATGCTGGACGGCAAGTTATGGGGCAAGAGTAACGATGTGGATGTACAGGAGCAATGTAGCCCATGGATGGGCAAGAGCGGCCATTCACATCCATACTGTTGACTGCCCCAAGAGTAACCGGTAACTTATTTTACTTGCAGGCTCTAGTGGAATCAGTAACATCTGAATTTATATGATGGTTTTTAGTTACGGCGTACTTCTCTTTGCATTCTGGCTTTTATTGTCCGGGCATTTTGACCCCCTATTGCTTGGGCTGGGGCTGGCATCCGTCATGTTGACCATTTTTTTGATGAAACGTATGAATGTTATCGATCATGAAAGCTATCCTCTCCATCTCTCTTCACAGTTACCGGCCTTTTTTGCTTACATTTTGCGAGAAATTGTCATTGCAAACATTGATGTGATCAAACGCATAATGACATCTGGCGGCAAATCAATCAGCCCGCGGCTGATTGAAATTCCGTTACCCCAAAAAACCGACCTGGGGCGTGTTATTTATGCGAATACCATTACCTTGACACCTGGGACTGTAAGTGTAGAACTCACAAAAGAGAGGGTCATTGTCCATGCGCTGACAAAGGAGGCAGCTGACGATCTTTCCACCGGAAATATGGCCAAAGCCATCCCGGATCAGCTCATCAACAGGCAAGCCAACTAACATGTTATTGGAAAGCAACCTGATGTATATCGCTGCATCTTTGGCGATTCTCGTCGCTCTGGGACTAGCGCTTGCACGGGCGCTCATGGGCCCTACTGTTTATGATCGCATTGCGGCGATTAATATGTTTGGTACCAAAACAGTATTACTCATCGCAGTTTTGGCCTTTTTGTCGGGGCGAATGGATATATTGGATATTGCTTTGGTCTACGCATTGATAAATTTTATTGGTGTGGTGGCGGTTTTGAAATTGGTTGTTTATGGAGATTTTCACTCATCCGAGGATGCGGACACCAAACCGGTGAAGGTAGACGTAGACTAGTGGGTCGCCAGGAGTGATCATCGATATTCTAAGCTGGTTGTCTCTTGTCAGTGGGGGATTGGTGGGTGTGATCGGCGCTATCGGCATGCATCGATTCCCCGATTTTTACAGTCGTCAGCATGCTGCGGGAATCACCGATACCTTGTGCGCCATGCTGATTTTGCTCGGTTTAGCTCTGCAGGCCGGGCTGAGTCTTGCCGCTTTCAAGCTCGCGCTGATTTTTCTGTTCCTCTTTTTTACCAGCCCGACCGCCTCACATGTATTGGCAAATGCAGCGATGCACGGCGGCCTTAAACCAAAACTGGATAGCACTGCCGCCGGGGACAGGTCTTGATTGACGTTATTATCGACATAATATTGTTGGCATTTCTCGCAATTACCGCAGTGGCCATTGTCCGTATGACAAATCTTTTTGCCATTATCATGCTGTTTGGAATATTCAGCTTTCTGTCCGCCGTCATGTTTATTGTTATGGATGCCGTTGATGTGGCCTTTACCGAGGCGGCTGTCGGCGCGGGCATCTCGACCGTGCTGATGCTGGCAACGATTGCGCTGACCAAAGATCATAATGAAAAACAACCTGTAAGCCATCGCCCCTGGTTGCCGTTGGCGGTAGTCATTACAACCGGTGCCGCATTGGTTTACGGCACCCTGGATATACCCCCATTCGGTGATCCCGGAGCGCCGTCTCAAATACATGTGGCACCCTACTATATTGAAAGATCCGTCCCGGAAACAGGGATGCCAAATATCGTGACAGCGGTGTTGGCAAGTTATCGTGGATTCGATACTTTGGGAGAGGTGGTGGTTATTTTTACTGCGGGCATTGCGGTACTGCTGTTGCTTGGCGGCAGACGCCGAAAACCGACTGCCGGGAGAGACGAAGGAGAGGGAAATGACACATAATCTTGTCCTTAGGGTCGTCTCAAAATCTCTGATTCCACTGATTATTGTATTTGCACTCTATGTGCAGTTCCATGGCGATTTTGGTCCCGGCGGCGGTTTTCAGGCAGGTGTCATTCTGAGTACCGCCATCATACTTTATGCTCTGGTATTTGGGCTGGATGCTGCGGAACAGGTCATTCCGTCGGCAGTCCTACGCATTCTCGCCGGCCTTGGAGTGCTCATCTATGCGGGGGTCGGGGTTGTCACGCTCTTTTCAGGGGGCAATTATCTCAACTACTCGGTACTGGCCGGTAACCAAATCGCCGGGCAACACCTCGGAATCCTGTTAGTGGAACTCGGTGTGGGAATGACCGTTTTTAGCGTTATGTTGATCATCTTTTTCGCCTTTGCAGGCAGGGGGCGACCCTAGTGGATTTTATTATTAGCCACTATAACTACTGGATTGCTATCTTTTTGATGATGGTCGGCTTTTACACCGTCATTAGCCGCGGTAATTTGGTCAAAAAAATTATCGGCCTGAATATCTTTCAGGTTTCAGTCTTTCTGCTCTATATCAGCATAGGTGTTGTGGTCGGGGGGGCGGCGCCTATCATTACCGAAGGTGTTGAACTCTACTCCAACCCTCTGCCCCATGTGTTGATCCTTACCGCGATTGTGGTTGGCGTCGCCACCACCGCACTTGGGCTGGCACTGGTTGTGCGCATCAAGGAGGCCTACGGCACCATTGAGGAAGACGAAATACATGAGCAGGATCATTCATTATGATGCAGGAGCATCTGAGTATACTGCTGGTTGTTATTCCCCTCGTCGCGGCCCCGATCGCCGCCATGTTGCCGCGGGGTCGAATCTCCTGGGCGCTAACGCTCATGGTGACGTTGATCTGCGCCATACTCGCCGGCATGCAGTTATGGACAGTTGTTTATGATGGAACCATCAGTTACGAACTGGGTGGATGGGCGCCACCATGGGGGATTGAGTATCGTATCGATGCAGTAAACGCCATTGTGGCATTGATTGTTGCCGGTATCGCCGCGCTCACTCTGCCCTATGCCCTGTTGAGCGTTGAAAAAGAGATACCTAAACAGCAGATCCCGCTTTTCTATAGCGCTTTTTTACTCTGTTTTACCGGTTTGTTGGGCATTACCCAAACCGGTGATATTTTTAACGTATTCGTTTTTCTGGAGATATCTTCACTCTCATCCTATGCACTGATCAGTCTTGGGCGAAAGCGTCAGGCGCTAACTTCGGCCTACCAATACCTGATTATGGGGACGCTTGGCGCAACCTTCTTTTTGATCGGTGTGGGGCTGATCTACTCGCAAACCGGCACCTTGAACATGATGGATCTGGCGCAGCGACTGCCCGAGGTCTCTGGACTCAAGACGGTACACACCGGTTTCGCCTTTATCATGATCGGTTTCGCGCTGAAGCTGGCGCTGTTTCCTCTCCATCTCTGGCTGCCCAACGCCTACACCTACGCGCCAACGGTGATTACCGTATTTCTCGCCGCTACTGCGACCAAAGTAGCGGTTTATGTGATGCTGCGCGTTTTGTTCACCGTTTTCCCCGATGGTTTTGTATCGACCACACCCACGGGGGATCTGTTTGTTTTATCCGGTCTTGCCGGGATTGTCATCGCTTCGATTTACGCCATTTACCAGACAAATATAAAACGACTGTTGGCCTATTCCAGTGTGGCGCAAATCGGCTATATGGCGCTGGGGATCGGCTTTGCTTCGGCGATGGGCGTGACGGCGACCATCATTCATCTGTTTAATCACGCTCTGATGAAGGGCGCGCTGTTTATGGCGGTCGGCGCCATTATTTATCGCATCGGCAGCTGTCGCCTGGATAACATCCATGGTTTGGGGCGACAGATGCCCTGGACCTTTGGCGCCATTGTCATTGGCGGTTTGAGTTTGATCGGCGTGCCGGGGACGGCCGGCTTTGTCAGTAAGTGGTATCTGGTATTGGCGGCGCTGGAACAGGAGGCATGGATATCAGTTGCCGTCATTCTGGCCGGCTCACTGCTCGCCGTGGTCTACATGGGCAAGTTGATTGAAGCGCTCTATTTTAAACCGGCAACGGAAACCAACCTTGCAGTAAAAGAGGTGCCAATGCTATTGCTGGCTCCTACCTGGCTGCTGGTTTTAGGCAATGTCTATTTTGGCCTGGACACCGAATTGACGGTAGGGGTTGCGGAACGCGCCGCACAGGTATTAGGAGTAGCGGCCCCGTGAGTGCGACAACACTGCTTCTGCTAACCCTGCTTTTACCACTGCTGGGTGCGGTCGGGATTTTTGCAGCGCGACGCAATCCTAATTTGCGAGAAGGAGTGACGCTGGTTACTGCTTCGCTGGTTGCGATTTTAGTCGTGATCATCGCAAATCAATTTCTTAATGGGGAGGAATTTTTTCTAACGGTTGCCGAACCGCTACCAGGCATCACTATCGCCTTTAAGATAGAGGCGTTGGGAATGTTGTTTGCACTGGTTGCCGGTCTGTTATGGGTCGTGACATCGATTTACGCCATTGGATATATGCGTAGTCATAATGAAAAAAATCAAACGCGATTCTTCGTCGCGTTTGCGGTTGCCATCTCCTGTACCATGGGCATCGCATTTTCCGACAACCTCTTCACCCTGTTTCTTTTTTATGAGCTGTTAACGCTTTCAACCTATCCGTTGGTAACCCATACCGACACCGCCGAAGCAAAAAGGGCGGGGCGAACATATCTCGGCATACTATTGGGCACCTCCATTGGTCTATTCCTGTTGGCTATACTCATCACCTGGTCTGTATCGGGTAGCGTCACCTTTCAGGAAGGTGGCGTTTTAGCGGGTAAACTTGATCCCGCCTGGGCCGGTCTGCTCTACGCCCTGTTTCTCTTTGGTATTGGCAAGGCCGCGTTGA
The DNA here is from genome assembly GCA_039714395.1 of Pseudomonadota bacterium. Classification (GTDB taxonomy): domain Bacteria; phylum Pseudomonadota; class Gammaproteobacteria; order Thiohalomonadales; family Thiohalomonadaceae; genus JAPHSX01. The sequence continues at coordinate 33,615 of JBDLJH010000016.1, forward strand.
TGCCGTTTCACCGCTGGTTGCCCGCAGCAATGGTTGCACCGACTCCCGTAAGCGCTTTGCTGCATGCCGTGGCCGTTGTTAAAGCCGGTGTCTTTACCCTGCTCAAAGTGACTATCTATATATTTGGCTCAGATTTCATTCTAAGCAATGATGTCACCGGCGGCTTGATTTGGGTCGCGGCGGCAACCATCCTGTTGGCATCCCTGATTGCCATGACTAAAGACAATCTCAAGGCACGTCTGGCCTATTCCACCATAAGTCAATTAAGCTACATTGCACTGGGTGCCATGTTGGCCAGCAAGGCCGGCCTTATTGGCGCTTCCATGCATATCGCCATGCATGCCTTCGCGAAGATAACCCTGTTCTTTGCCGCCGGCGCGATTCTTGTTGTGACCCATAAAAAATTGATCAGTGAGCTGAACGGGCTGGGCCGGGCCATGCCGATCACTTTTGCAGCATTTCTTATTGGCACCTTGAGCATTATCGGTCTGCCCCCCTTTGGCGGGATGTGGAGCAAATGGTATCTCGGTTTGGGAACCGTCGAAACGGGGCAGTTGATGCTGCTCGGCGTATTGATGTTTAGCTCGCTATTGAATATAGCCTATCTGCTGCCTATTCCTGTTCGCGCCTTTCTTAGTAAGCCTTCCAGTGGTAAGCACTATACTCAAATTAAAGAGGCGCCAAAAACAATATTATTGGCGATGATGATCACATCAGTGACATGCATTCTGCTGTTCTTCTATCCGGATCCATTTTATCAATTGGCAACCCTGGCTGCCGGAGGGCATTGAAATGTCAGAGACAGATAAAGAAGCGCATATATTCGATAACCACAGGAATGTAGAACGTCTGTTAAAAGGCTTTTATGCAGTCTGCATCATCCTGGTCATCGCCGACTTTATCATCCATCGCCACACGACGATGGCATGGGAAAAAATCCCGGCTTTCTATGCTGTTTACGGCTTTGTGGCCTACGTCCTGTTGGTTGTTCTCTCAAACATATTGCGCAAACTGGTTATGCGAAAGGAAAATTATTACGATGAGTGAAATACCACCTTTCGTTCTGTTTTTCCTTGCAGCTATTTTGGTGGTGGGAATCCGGGGACCTGTTCGTAAAATTATTCTGATAGCAACGCCCGTCGCTGCGGCGTTGCATATCTGGCTGAATATTGACACAGGAATTCTCTCTACCTATTCAGTACTGAATATCGAACTAACACTGTTACGAGCGGACAAGCTCAGTCTGATCTTTGGCTACCTGTTTTGCCTTGCCGGTTTTCTCGCAACGCTCTTCGCATTGCAAGTGAACGACACCAAACAGGAGGTTTCCGGACTGATTTATGTTGGGAGTACTCTGGGCGCGGTGTTTGCCGGGGATCTGATTACACTATTCATTTTCTGGGAGCTTTTGTCCGTAAGCTCCGTCGTGTTTATCTGGGCGCGCGGTACGGAACGAGCCATTGATGCTGGCATGCGTTACCTGGTCTTTCAGATTTTGTCAGGCCTGTTCCTGCTGGCTGGTGCATTGGTGCACTATCAGGCGACAGGTTCACTGGCATTTGAGCATATTGGCCTTACGGGTATAGGGAGCTGGTTGATCTTTATAGCTTTCGGAATCAAATGCGCATTTCCTTTTTTGCACACTTGGCTTACCGACAGTTATCCAGAGGCGACGGCAACTGGTGCAGTATTTCTATCGGCATTCACGACCAAGCTTGCGGTTTACGCATTAGCCCGGGGATTCGCAGGTGAAGAGATACTGGTCTATATCGGATTCATCATGATGTCCTTTCCGATCTTCTTTGCGGTCATTGAAAATGATCTCAGAAAAACACTCTCCTATAGCCTCATTAATCAGCTTGGATTTATGGTTACGGGGATCGGCATTGGAACCGCGCTTGCGCTGAATGGTGCCGTTTCACACGCTTTTAGCCATGTAATTTACAAATCCTTGCTGTTCATGAGTATGGGCGCTGTGTTGTATCGCGTTGGTCACATCAAAGCCTCGGATTTAGGGGGACTTTATAAGACAATGCCAAAAACTACTACATTCTGTATTGTGGGGGCTCTTTCGATCTCCGCGTTCCCACTATTCAGTGGATTTATCAGCAAGTCCATGGTGATGACAGCACTGCTGAATGAGGGATATAGCTATGGTTGGCTGCTTGCACTATTTGCCTCTGCAGGCGTATTGCACCATGCTGGAATAAAAATACCTTACTTTGCGTTCTTTGCTCACGATTCAGGGCTCCGTCCCAAGGAGGCGCCCATTAATATGTTGATTGCCATGGGGCTAGCCGCAGCAATCTGTATTTTCATCGGCGTACAACCACAATATCTCTATGCCATGCTACCTTGGGAGATGGAGTACTGGCCATACGATGCGACCCATGTACTGGCGCAGCTGCAATTGCTTATGTTCGCAGCGCTGGCATTCGTCTGGATGACAGTGAAGGGAATACATCCGCCTGAATTGCGCTCAACCAATCTGGATGTGGAGTGGATTTATCGAAAATTCCTGCCTGCCGGTATTCACCAGGGATTGGTGTTTTTTCGCGATACAAGAGAATCGATGATGACTGCGGCAGTTGCCCCCATGCACAAGATTCGTCACTCATTTTCCCAATCCTCCATTGCCAAATATCACCTCTCTGAAAGTTGGCCGACGGGTAGCATGGTGTTATGGATTTCGATTATTCTCGCTGCCTACCTGTTACTGGATATCTTTGTGTATGGATAGAAATAATAGGCGTTACATTCATCAGAATGTCAGGGGCATTGAGGGGAGTCGACTGATAATCCAGGGGGATAAGGTGGGGATTGAGAAAGGCACGGAATGTCTTACCGTAATTAATCAGTCAACACTAGTTTTCACACAGTCTGGGCCGAAAGCTGAAGTAAGTCATGAGTTCATCTGACACTAACTGTCAGTGTCAAGTCTGAATTACACACTTTAGTGTTGGATTTAAACTCCTGACTAACGACTAATGACTTACTGCCAGAGATCCACCTCTATACCCTGCTCACGCAGATGGTCGGCACGATCCTGCACATAACGCTGAAATTCCGGCTGATTTTTATAGCTGCCGGACGCAACATACTCCAACACCGACTGAGTATGGAAGGGACGCAAATAGGCCTCGGCACGGAACACCTCACTGCCCTTATCGTCGATAAAGAGCATGCTGGGGGCGTACTGAATACCCAGCTCCCTGGCCCACAGCTTAGCATTTAGTTTTTCCCCGTCAGGGGTGGTAAGTGGTTGTTTCGACCAGATATCCAATAGTACAACGTCGAACTGTTTTAGCAACTTAATGCTTTCGATGCGGCGCAAGGCTTCACCGTGCATTTCATCGCAGGCAGGACACTCGTGCTGCTCGAACAACACCAGTAACGGCCTATCTCCGATGCGTCGTTGTAGATCGTAGGGAGGCTTGATATAAGCCTTACCGATATGCAGTCGCCCGCTCGCCTTTTGTGGATTACGCGCCGCCAGGTAATCTGCGAAACGCAACTCACCCTCTCGTTTCTCTGCAACATAATCGAGAGCCGCAATGAATTTATGCGGTGGATAATAACCGTTGGTGCGCAGTACGACTTTTCCTGCCTCATCAAGAAACAGCAGGGTCGGGGTAAACTGCACCTTAAGCCCCACCGAAAACTGCTTCTCCGTCACCTCCCGCCCCTGCAGGTCGGTCAGCGAGGCATCACCCCACATATTGATACTGACCACGTCAAAATTCTGGCGTGTCTTCTCCTCGATATCACGCTGTGCGAAGTTGGTATTAATTAGCTTCTCACAGTAGGGGCAGCCATCCTGATAAAAGTAGAGCAGTACCCGCTTATTCGCCTCGCCCGCCTCCGCCACATCTTCGCGTAGATCGAGAAAAGAGCTTTTAAACCAGTGAGGTTTTTCCACATGACCGGGATTAACCAGGCCCTCATCCAGAGCCCCTTCCTGCGCGGCCCATATGCTCACTGGTGAAAACAAAAATAGTGACAGCAACAAAGGTGTGAATCGTTTCATCCCTATTTCTCCTAGCGTATCCAGATAGTCTTGGCGTTAACAAATTCGCGAATGCCGAATAGTGATAACTCACGCCCATAACCCGAATTTTTAATACCACCAAAGGGGAGGCGCGGATCCGATTTAACCATACCGTTAACAAAGGCGCTGCCCGATTGCAGCTTGCGTGCCGCCGCCTCCCCTCGTGCGCTGTCGCGAGTCCAGACACTCCCGCCCAGACCAAACTCGGAGTCGTTGGCAATGCGCAGGGCATCGGCCTCATCATGGGCGCGAATAACAATAGCGACAGGGCCAAACAACTCCTCGGTATAGGCACGCTGTCCCGGTGCTACCTTATCGATAATCGTCGCGGCATAGTAAGCGCCATCACGCTTTAGCGAGTAACCACCAATGACCGCCACCGCCCCCTGTTCCACACTGTCCGCCACCTGTTTGTGCAATTCGTCACGCAGATCCTCGCGTGCCATCGGTGCCAGACTGGTAGCGGGGTCACAGGGATTACCTGCCATCAACCCCTCCACCTCGGCGGCAAAGCGAGAGACAAACTCATCGGCAATGCTGTCGACCACAATGAAGCGCTTGGCGGCGATGCAACTCTGACCACAATTGAGAAAGCGCGAAATCACTGCCTGCTCTATTGCCAGATCAAGATCCGCATCCTCCAGCACAATAAACGGATCGGAACCACCCAACTCCAGCACCGAGGGTTTAAGCACCTCACCGGCAGTGGCGGCCACCTTACGCCCTGCCGGTTCTGAACCGGTCAGGGTCACAGCATGAATACGAGGGTCACGAATCACCCCCTCGACCTGCGCAGCACTGATCATCAGGGTACGAAAAACCCCATCAGGAAAACCCGCTTCACGGAATACCGACTCGATTGCCAGTGCACACTGCGGCACATTAGAGGCATGCTTTAACACCCCGCTATTACCCGCCATCAAGGTCGGTGCGGCAAAACGAAATACCTGCCAGAAGGGAAAGTTCCATGGCATCACCGCCAGCACCGTACCCAGCGGTTGATAAGCAATGAGGCTGCGCCCCGCGTCCGACTCAATGACATCATCAGCAAGGAATCCAGGGGCCTGTTCGGCGTAGTAATCACAGACCCAGGCACACTTCTCCACCTCTGCCCTCGCCTCCTTCAGAAGCTTGCCCATCTCCAGAGTGATTAATCCCGCCAGCTCGTCAGCTCTTGCACGCAATATCTCGGCGGCGCGGTGCATCAACTCACTACGCTCCACCATACTGCTGGCCTGCCATCCCCCAGTAGCCACGGCGACCTGTTCTAGCGCGGCCTCCAGTTGCTCTTCATCCCACACAGGAAACTCTTCGAGAGTCTCACCGCTGGCCGGATTCAGTGTGGTGAATGCCATTATTTTTCTCCTGAAAAGCCTGAGTAATATGAACAAGTATACAAGCCAATTCGCCCGTTGCACGGTCCGGGGTATCGCGCCATTAAATAATGGCGATACAAAACTCTACGCCTCTGAGTCTATAATCACTCCCTTATCAACGTCTTACTGGAGTTTTAGTTTGAAGATCTATCTGGTCGGTGGTGCAGTGCGTGATGCGTTATTGGGTATCGAACCCAAGGATCACGACTGGGTGGTCGTCGGTGCCACGCCACAGCAGATGCTGGAGCTCGGCTATCAGGCAGTGGGTAAGGACTTTCCCGTATTCCTCCACCCGGAGACTAAGGAGGAGTACGCGCTGGCCCGTACCGAGCGCAAGACCGGCCCCGGTTACCACGGCTTTGAGTTCCACGCCTCACCCGAGGTAACGCTGGAAGAGGATCTAATTCGGCGCGATCTCACCATCAACGCCATGGCACAGGATAGCGATGGCAACATCATTGACCCCTTTAATGGCCGCGAAGATCTGGAAAACGGTCGATTACGCCACGTCTCCGACGCCTTTATAGAGGATCCGGTACGCATCCTGCGCATCGCCCGTTATGCCGCGCGTTTTGCCCGCTGGGACTTCCGAGTCGCCCACGGAACCCATGCGCTAATGAAAAAAATGGTGGTAAATGGTGAGGTCGATGCGCTGGTCGCCGAACGGGTATGGCAGGAGCTGGAGCGCAGCCTCGGAGAGGAGAGTCCCGCACGTTTCTTTGAGGTACTGCGCAACTGCGGAGCACTGGCTCGCATCTTCCCCGAACTGGATGCCCTGTTTGGAGTGCCACAGCCAAAACAGCACCACCCGGAAGAGGACAGTGGCATCCATACCCTGATGGTGCTGGAACAGGCTGCAAGGCTAAGCCCCGATAGACTCGTGCGTTTTGCCGCCCTGGTGCACGACTTGGGAAAAGGCACCACCCCTGCAGATGAATGGCCAAAGCATATCGAACACGAGGCACGCGGCGTGCCACTGGTAAAAGAGATGTGCGATCGACTACGTATACCGAAGGAGTACCGCGAACTGGCAATACTGGTCACCCGCGAACATCTGAACTACCACCGCGCCGCCGAACTGCGCCCCGCCACCCTGCTCAAACTGCTGGAGCGCACTGATGCCTTCCGTCGTCCGGAGCGCCTGGAGCAGTTCCTGCTCGCCTGTGAGGCCGACTCACGGGGGCGCACCGGCTTTGAGGATCAACACTTCGTGCAACCCGGCCTCTTTCGTCGCGCCTACCATGCAGCGATGCAGATCAGCGCCCGAGAAGTAGTCGACAGCGGCTTCAGCGGAAAGGCCGTAGGTGAAGAGCTACACCGCCGGCGCATAAACGCCATCAAACAGGAAAAGCTGCAAAACCACGCAGGTTAAAGCCCTGCACCATAAAAAAACGGGGCTAACGCCCCGTTCTTTGTCTCAAGCTGCAGAGAGCGCCTAGCGGTAGATGCAGAGGTAGGAGCTATCCTCCTCCACCTTTACACCGAATTTCTGGTTCGCCTCGACAATAAACTGATCACCGGGTCCAAAGCTCTTCCACTCGCTATCACCGGGTAACAGTATGCTCAGCTTGCCACTAACCACCTGCATGGTCTCCTGCTGGCTGGTGCCGAATTCATACTCACCGGCGGCCATCACGCCAATGGTCGCGGCATCGCTACCGGCCTTGAAGGCAATGGACTTCACCTTGCCATCAAAATATTCATTGCTATCAAACACAGAACTCTCCTCATTCTAAACAGGGGCGCAGCACCCGCCTGGCGGCAGGGCGATCAAATCAAAACCGGCGGCAGTCTAGCAGCCCTACCACATGCTTGCACAGACAGGAAGGAACCACTTGACAAAATTAGAATATACTAATAAACTCATTTCCAAGCAGTGACATTGGGGGAGTGTTACGACGTCTTGATTCGTGTCTCCTGTCTACTGTTCATAATTATTAGCAGAATACATTTTATAAAATGACGGAGTACCAAACGATGAAAACTAAAGTAATCCTCGCAGCAATCACCCTTTTCACCGCCACCGCCGCTAACGCCTGGTGGGGTCCCTTCAGCAACAACAACAACGGTTGGGGCAACAACGGCTGGGGTAACGGTAACGGCTACAACAACGGCAACGGCTGGGGCAACGGCAACGGCAACGGTAATGGCTGGGGCAACGGCGCAGGCAACACCGACGGTGCCTTCGACTTCAGCATGAGCAGCTCTGCCCGTGGTAACGGTAACAGCAATGTCTACGGTAACGGTGCTGGTAATGGCTACAACGGTTATAACGGCTATAACGGCTATAACGGCTATAACGGCAACAACAGCTATAACGGCAACAACGGTTATGCCGCTCCTGCTTATAACAATGCCCCTACCCAGGAGCAGATGAAGGCTCAGATGGAACAGCAGCAGAAGTTCTACGAAGCCCAGCTGAAGCGTATGGACGAGCAGCGTGCAGCCATGATGGCCGCTCAGAAGCAGGCCATGGAGCAGCAGCGTGCCATGATGGAGCAGCGCACCAAGTAAGTTTCTCTTACTCGCTCCAATAAAAGGCCTGTGCAGGTGACTGCACGGGCCTTTTTCATTGCAGCTAGCACCCTGTCGTTTATTCAACAATTACCGTACCCTGCGGTACTACATTGCCCGAGAGCACCATGAGCCGTCTCACCATCCATCTATTCAGACTATTGTTACTAGTGCTTCTGCCACTAGCGGTTCATGCTACCCCTCCCCCTTACTGGCCCGGCTACCCACCGATGCCTGCCGCCCCCATTAACAGAGGAGATGCCTTTTCCCCGGTCATTACCGGGGAAAAGGCGCTAACAACAGAAATTTCCAGTGACATTGATGAGAGGCAAAAGATCGCTACGTCCATCCAGCAGGGTAACTTCGCCGAAGCCTATTACCTGTGGCGTCCCCGTGCAGATTCAGGTGATGCCGATGCCCAGTATGGAATTGGCTGGATGTATCACAACGGCTACGGTCTTGCGATTAATGACGATAAGGCCATCGCCTGGTGGGAACTTGCCTCCAGTCAGGGGCACACCGATGCCACCTTTGCCCTGGGCATGCTGTACGGTCTGGGCGAGGGTCCTGTACGCCGCGACATGGAGCTGGCCATCAGCTACTACCATCAGGCCGCCCGTGACGGGCACCAGGACGCTCGTCTACTGCTACGCACCCTGATTGCCGAGGGCAATGACGATGCCCGTCAATTGATGCAGACACTACTCAATGAGAAGCGGCTGGAAGAGATCGGTATAGCCACCACCATTCAACCAGCCAAGGCCAATGTGCGCAAAGGCCCCGGCACCAAGCACAAGGTACTTACCACTTTGTTGCAGGGGCACGTATTGCTGCCGCTAAAGCGAGAGGGACGATGGCTACTGATGGGGATAGAGGGCAAGACTTTTACCGGCTGGATACACGATAGCCTGATCGGCAAAGATATTCTTTCAAACTCGTAACTCGCAAGAGTTTACACCTCAAAACAGCGTTACGATGCCTCTTCGCGTTTGTGCAATAACTTGGCGATGCCGCGCAGGCGACTACGCGGTTTAGGCGTATCTGAGTCCATCAGGGTTCGAATACGCTGCACATAATCGCGGGTCTCCTGTGGGGCCATGGGCTTGACCTGCTCCCACGACTCCACCGGTTGCGGTGTGCGCTTATAGGCACGGCGCATCCGTACATAGCCGGCATTATAGCTGGCAAAAGCTAGATAGAGTCGGTCCTGATCCGAAGGCAAATCCCACTTGCGATAGATAGTTCGATCGTAATAGATACCCGCGGCAATATTCCAACGTGGCTCCTCCAGATTTATAAAGTGCGGATTCAATGTCTTAATTTCAGCAAAGGTAGTGGGGAGGATCTGCATCAACCCGACCGCACCGCGATGACTCTTCGCCCCAGGCTTGAGATTGGACTCGACGATGGCCTGTGACTTGAACCAGTGCCAGTCGTAGTAGGGACCGAAATATCGCTTGGTGTATTTGCGGAAGTGGCTGTCGTACTTATCACTCCATTTGTTGGAGTGAACAGGCAACTCACCCTCCGCCTGGGCACCCCACAACGGGGCTCCCAGGCAGAGCAGCAACAATAGTCCCTGACGGTGCATCAGTTCAAACCAAGCCCTATTACCAGCCCTTGTGCCACACCGATACCGATAAAGATTCCCATAATCATCAGCCCTACGGCCACGTTGCCCTTATGCAACTCTTCACTGATATTAAAACAGACAATGTGATTAAAGATCTTACAACCCAACCACATAAAGAAAAGGGTCATAAACCCGCCCATAGCAGCATAGAGAAAATTGAGAAAAAGTGGATCGATGGTCGGTAACATGGCTCCCCCGGGACTTATTATCTATTGTCTTTTTAGTGTGAAAATTTCTGCAGTTACACAATATACCCCTTATTCCCTATTTCTGTTAACCGCTAGCCACCTCGCGCGACAGATGCCCGAAGGAACGGCGAGCAGGGAAGAATAACCGCTGTTGATCAGCACCAGCCCCTATCAGCCCCTGATGCAGTGCCTGATTGAAATCACCAGAGCCGGCCCCGTAGATGTCCCAATCAACCAGTGTGCCGATATCCTCTTTAATGGTATGCAGCACACACACCACCTGAGCCTCATCCAACTCCCCCTCATCATAGGCCAGAGAAAAATAACGGTAATCATCCAGTGTCTCACCCCAGGAGCGACAGAAATTATCCAGATAGTGTTGCCCGTCACGGGCCAGCCAGATCAGGCGTACCTGCTGCGTAACATCCAGATTAATGGCATGTTCGATCAAGCTTTTTATCGGCCCCAGCTCATGATCCTGTGCCACCATCAGCAGCGGGCGCGGTGAGTCATCATCCAGTGTCATCTCACCAAAAGGCCCATCCACCTCAATCACACTGCCGTAACGAAGCCCGGTAAACAGTTGCTCAACAAAAGGGTTTTCTGGCTCATAGGGGATGTGAAATTGCAGCTGACTACCGTTGCAGGGACAACTGGCGATACTGCTATCAAGGCTACCAACACTGGGAAGTGTCAGCTCCACGTGCTGCCCGGCAAGAAAGCGTAATGGACTGCTCCGCGGGGTGCGTAGCTGCAAGATACGCAAGTGCTCACTTACCTCCTGGGTTTTACTCACACGCGCTTTTATTTGCTGGCGTGGAATATCACAGGTAGATGTTGCCTCCCCCGCCTCAATCACCAGATCCCCGGCAGCATGAGCGGTACAAAGCAAGAATAGCCCCTGGGCCTTCTCCGCTTCACTAAGGCGATGGTCTTGAAAGTCGTGCTTACCCAACTCCCCCTCTAGCAGGCGCGCTCGACAATTACCGCAGCTGCCGCTGGAACAGCTAAAATCAACACTAAGTCCCGAGCGTAGTGCAGCATCCAGCAGGGTCTCCTGTTCCAGCGCATGAAACTCGTGTCCACTCGGCATGACCTTAATAAGGTACTCCATCCGCTTCGACCCACCTCAGGAGCTTAATTTATCCAGCAACCAGCTGTTGATTACACCAATCATCTCTTTCTGATCAGATGTGGCATCACGATTGAGCTCGCCCATCAACTGCGCCAGCTCCTCGATACAGCCGCGATACTTCTTCACTTGCAGCTGCGCCACCCCCAGTGACACATCACGCTTATGTAACTTGATCTGTAGCTCATCGGTATCCGGCATCACCGTTTCACGTACCCGACGCCCAAAGGCGGCACCACGAATCAGCTTGACCCGTTCGACCATCAGGTTTTCATCGATAGCTATCGTCGGATAGTGCAGGCGCAACTCATCCATATCTACCTCACCCTCAAAGGCATGAAGCTCGCCGTTGCGAATCATCTGCTGCAGATCGTGACGATCAATGCCAAAAAGATGCGATGCCTTGGCTATACCTACATGTTGGCCCATATCACTGCCCCTCTGCTCAGCCAGGACGGGCTTCACTATAAACACCCGCCTACATTAATAACATAGTACGTTTGTATAGTATTTAAAGGGGGCTTAAACGAGAAAACGCCCCGGGTGGGGCGTTTTCCTGGCAGACGCCGGGTAGAAGAAATTCACCCCGAGCTGTCATGGATATTATTCAGTCCTTAGTCCACTCCTGCAGTGCCGCGATAATCCCTCTGGCCTGATCGGCGCTGGAGATATTGAACTTGGACTTAGGCATGTACTCGCCATTACGCTTCTGGTAGCGGCGAATAGTGTACTTCTCCTTGCCGTACTCCTCTTTAGCACGATCCCAGTCCTGGTAGCGGTAGATAATGGTGGACCACGCACCCTTCGACAGCACTTTCTTATCCAGTTCCTTGGTGGTCTCAATACCATCCTCGGTGTATGAGATGGTCAACTCATCGATTGTCTCGGCCACGGCTCTTCTCCTGAGTAGTTATTCAATAATGGGGCGATTCTAACCCGCTGCGGCGCAGGTGCAAGTTAATTCCGGCTATGCCACCTCAAGGTCGACCTTCTCAACCTCACCGTGATGCAAACGAAAGCCCTGCATCTCCAGCACGCCCTCAGTATCGAGCGACACAATAAGATAGAGCGCCTGCGGGTAGGCCGCCTCCTCCAGATCGCGCTGCGAGGGCCGGGCCGGGGCGTGGGGGTGGGAATGGTAAATAGCAAACAGCTCCTCATCGCCTTCGCGCATCTGGCGCATCGCCTCAATCTGCGCCGCAGGGTCCATGGCGAAAAGCCTCTCTGGTACATCGGCCACATTGGCGATGGGATAGACTGCAGCGGGTACCCCACCACGGGCAGCGATCAGGCCGCAGACCTCGCTCTCAGGCGAATGCTGAGCGTGAGTAAGGATTTTATTCACCAGGGTTATTGGCAGGGTCACCAGGGACATAGTTGTTCGATCTCGTACTTAAATTAAATTTAATGACCTGGCTAACAGCTACAGGCCGGGTCCTTGCGCAACGTCATACTACGCCACTCCATGCTCAGTGCATCGAGTAGCAACAGACGGCCATCAAGGGTATCACCAATGCCCATTAGCACCTTCAACACCTCGGTGGCCTGGATGGTGCCGATAATACCCACTACCGGCGCCAGCACACCATTCTCGCTACAGGTCTGGGAAAGCTCCCTCTCATCTCGATAGAGACAGCGGTAACAGGGACTCTCTGGGCGCTCATTATGAAAAACCGAGACCTGCCCCTCCATGCGAATCGCCGCGCCGGAGACCAGCGGTTTTTTCGCTGCCACGCAGGCATCGTTCACCGCAAAGCGGGTAGCAAAGTTATCACTGGCATCGACCACCACATCGACCTTCCCCACCTCAGCCAACAGCGCATCTCCCTCCAGTTTGGCGTTAATCGCCGTAACCGCCACCTCTGAGTTGATCGCTGCCAGAGTAGCTTGTGCCGACTCCACCTTGGGGCGCCCCAGATCGTGGCTACTGTGGAGGATCTGCCGTTGCAGATTGGAGAGATCCACCTCATCGAAATCGACGATAGTTAGTTGCCCCACCCCGGCAGCGGCCAGATACATCGCCACAGGGGAGCCCAGCCCACCGGCACCAATAATCAGCACACGACTATCGAGCAGCCGCTGTTGCCCGGCAACATCTACATTAGGCAACATGATCTGGCGGCTGTAGCGCAGCAGTTGTTCGTCGTTCAAAAGGGTGTACCGAAAAATAAATGTGCTGTGATTCTAACCCAGAGGAGAGTCTAGAGGTAATTGCGCCAGTGCTCAGGACGTTGATCCCGACATCCGTGACGCAATTTCTGGTAGCGGTTGATGAAGACCTGCCGGTCGGCACAGCCACACTCATCGATACCAAGATTGGCCCGCTCTATCTCCTCGGTGTAGTAGTAGAGGGCGCGCTTGAGTTTCACCATCAGGCTGTTATCCAGATGGTAACCGAGATCAATCAACACATCTTCGATAAGGCTGAGGTTAAGGCAGGTAATATCGTAACTCACATCGAGTAGATAGGAGTCGTGGGGACGCAACAGATGAACCCCCTCCACACCGCTCAGCAACAAGCTGGCCGAGTGTGCCTGCTGCGTGTCGGGATGAAGGTGGCAAAAACGAATCTCACGGTGTTTGACCAGTTCACTGGTTTCTTTCCCCATGTACCCATCCTAGACCGGCCGGTGAAATTATCAAGTACGAAGAAGCCGCCCCACGGCCACTCTACCGTGCCCTTGCAGGTCGGGCAGGTCATCCACCGCCTCAAAACCCGCCTCCAGCAGCAGGGCACACACCGCCTCACCCTGATCGTAACCATGCTCCAGTAATAACCAGCCACCAGGCTCAAGGTGCTGCTGCGCCCCAGCGATAATCAACCGAATATCATCCAGGCCATCCGCCCCCGAGGCGAGTGCCGTGATCGGCTCAAAGCGCACATCGCCCTCTTGCAGATGGGGATCGGCAGCACAGATATAGGGAGGGTTAGAAACGATAAGGGCAAAACGCTGTCCCGCCAGCGGTTGATACCAGCTACCGTGATGAAAGCTCACATTATCAAGACCGTTGCGCCGTGCATTTTCCCGCGCCACCTCAAGCGCCGCCTCGCTCCGCTCTACCGCCGCCACCTCACAGGCGGGACACTCCGAGGCAATCGCCAGGGCAATCGCACCACTACCGGTGCCCAGGTCCACCACCCTGCCTCCCGACTCTGGCAGGTGAGTCAGTGCTGTCTCTACCAGTAACTCTGTCTCAGGGCGCGGGATCAAGGTATCTGCCGTCACCCGCAGGTCCAGTGTCCAGAAGCCCCGCGCACCCAGAATATGCGCCACCGGCTCCCCTGCTACACGTCGCACAATCAGCGCCTCATACTGCTGACTCTCATCATCTGATAACGCTTTATCCGGCCAGGTGTAGAGATAGGTACGCGGCTTATCCAACACCGCACACAGCAGCAACTCCGCATCCAGCCGCGCAGAGTCAGACTCCACAAACCGTAAGCTCGCCGCCGCAATGGCATCATCAATAATAGACATCTGCCTATTTTCGCATGAAAGTCATCGAGGATGAGAGCCTGATTAGCAACAACAGTTAAGACCGATACGGTCAGCCACTAACGGGTACATCATCCATTAGCCTTTAGGTACAATGGTCACCCCCACAGCACAGAGAATTCCGATGGCGGTTAACTGGTTTCCCGGCCACATGCACAAGGCGCGCAAAAAGATCAAAGAGGCGATGCCGCAAATTGATCTGGTGATCGAGGTGATGGATGCGCGACTTCCCTACAGCAGTGAAAACCCGCTGGTCTCTGAGCTGCGTGAAAATCGCCCCTGCATCAAGATCCTGAATAAAAGCGATCTGGCCGACCCAAAGGTGACCCAGGCGTGGCTGGATCACTTTGAAAAGGAGAAGGGGGTCAAGGCGCTGACACTGACCGCGACGCAGAAGGGACAGGCTCGCAAGGTGCTGGAGCTGGCGAACAAATTATTTCCTGACCGCAATACCGCACTCAAACCTATCCGCACCATGATCATGGGAATTCCTAATGTCGGTAAATCGACCCTGATCAACTCACTGGCGGGAAAGACCATTGCCAAGGTGGGCGATGAGCCCGCCGTCACCCGCCAACAGCAGAAAATCAACCTGGGCAACGGCATTTTGTTGTTCGACACCCCCGGCTTTTTATGGCCGCGCTTCGAAGATCAAAACAGTGGCTACCGCCTGGCGGTGACCGGTGCGATAAAAAACACGGCGATAGAGTTTGAAGATATCGCACTCTACGCCGCCGAGTATCTGTTAGTGGCCTACCCTGAGGCCGTGATGGAACGCTACAAGTTGAAACAGTTGCCTGAGCGCGACATCGAACTGGTAGAGATCGTGGGACGTAAACGCGGCTGCCTGCGTGGCGGCGGCCGCATCGATCTACACCGGGCCTCTGAGATCCTGCTACACGACATCCGCTCCGGTGCACTCGGACGCATCAGCATGGAGACTCCGGCACTGGTCGCCGCACAACAGGCCGAGGCAGCAGCCACTGCTGCTGCCTCCGAAAAGAAGTAACACCATGCAGATCTGGGTCGATGCCGATGCCTGCCCGGTGGTGGTCAAGGAGATCCTGTTCCGTGCCGCCGAACGAACAAAGATACAACTGACCCTGGTTGCCAACCAATCTATACAGGTGCCCCGTTCACCTTTTATCTCTACCAAGCAGGTAGGTAGTGGTTTCGATGTGGCCGACGACTATATCGCTGAACAGGTTGGCATCGGCGACCTGGTGATCACCGCCGATATCCCCCTTGCCGCAGAGGTCATTGAGAAGGGCGGTGAAGCCCTCAACCCACGCGGTGAACGATACACCGAGGAGAACATCCGCCAGCGCCTGGCGATGCGCGACTTCATGGACACCATGCGCAGCAGCGGCATTCAGACCGGTGGACCGCCGCCACTGAACCAGACCGATCGGCGCAACTTTGCCAATGAGCTGGATCGTTTTCTGGCGAAAGCCACACGTAATTAATCCCCCGTTTCATTTCTCCAGCTCATCTCATCACAATAAATATGCGTTAGGAAACGCTAATATTCCGCGGTTAATTGACTACACTGTAAGTAGAGGGGTTTTTTTCACCAAATGCAGTTGTCACTACACGGAGAACAGAATGAAACAGTTGATCAAAACCACCCTGCTTTCCGGCCTCGCCGTAATGGCTATGGGCTGTTCAATGAAGGGCATGATGATTGAGGAACGCGTCAGTCCACTGGGCTTCGATGAGACCGTTAACAAGGTCATCACCAACGCCGAGGCAGCTGGCTGGGTCATTCCTATGAAGAGCAAGGGGAACCCTTCAGCCATTCACAAAAGCATCAAGAAACACCTTGGCAAAGAGATCCTGCCAGTCAAGGTGATCAAGCTATGCAATGCCGAGTACGCCTATAAAATTCTAGCCGATGATGATGCCCGATATGCCTCGGTGATGATGCCCTGTTCCATCTCCGTCTATCAGAAATCAGACGGCAAGACCTATGTGGCCAACATGAAGGCCGGTCGCATGGGCTGGATGATGGGTGGAACCGTGGCTGATGTAATGGATGGCCCGGTCTCCGGTGACCAGGCAAAGATCCTGGGGTTCCTCGACACAAAATAGCAAATCTGCGCTGGCGGCAATCAAGGCCGCCAGCCGTTTTCCATACCCTCACTGCTACCTTCCCGCACCACTCCATTATTCATTAACTGCCACACACGCTTGTCACACCCAACCAAGCTGGGATAATGGTCGCATGAAAAAGGCCCCTGTCGAGATCTCCATCCCCATTAGCGAACAACTGTTTCGCGGCGACAAACGCCTGCGTATCGCACTCATCGGCAAGCCCAACAGCGGCAAATCAACCCTGTTCAAGGCGGTCTCTGCCACCTCCATCCATACCGGGGTACTCGCCGGTACCGACCGTGAATATGAAGAGTGTACGGTGCAGGTTGGGCTGGATGAGGCCAGTCTGGTCGACCTGCCCAGCATCGACTCCCTGCACCACATGGCCCCCGAAGATGAGGTCGCACTGAAATACCTGATGTGGGGTAATGACCGACCAATGGTCGCCACTCACGAGGCGGAGGGGCCTGCAGTACCACTTGCCGCGCCCGATGTGCTAATTCAGGTGGTCGATGCCACCGCGCTGGAGAATCATCTGGAGCTCAGCCTGGAACTCTCGATGCTGGCTCGCCCCATGGTGATCGCCCTCAACCGCATGGATGAGGCTCGCGATAAAGGGATACACATCAACACCAAACTGCTGAGCGAAAAGCTCGGTGTACCGGTAGTGCCAACCATCGCGCTAATGGGCCACGGCCTGAGTAAACTGTTCCAGAGCGCTGTTGATGCGGTACGCCAGCGCGCCTGCCCGCTGCACCTGACCGCCAGTAAACATATCTGCCAGGCACTAGGGCCGCTCAGCGAGATATTGCGCCGTCCCTATCTGCACACCGCCTTTCGCGTTCCCCACCCCTTCCTGTTGATGCAGGTAGCCGCCGGCGACCCCTACTTTCTGGAGGAAATCGAACAGCACTTTCCCGAACTAATGCCTGAGCTAACTCAGCTACGCCGCGATGCCGAGCATATCCTGCCTCGCCCGCTGCACGAAGAGCTACACGCCGACCGCCACCACCGCTCAGCCACCCTGGCCGAACAGGTCCTCCGCATTGGTGCACCCAGCGAAGGTTCACGCTGGCAGTACTGGCTGGATGAGTTCTTCCTCCACCCCCACTGGGGACTCATTGGCAGCCTGGCGGTATTCGCCATGGTGCTATTTGTGGTGTTTGAAGTCAGTACCTGGCTCGATTCAATAACCGCGGCACGCCTTATCGAGATGGCCGAGTTGTGGCAACCCGATACCACCACCGGGGTGGTAGGGCGTGCCGTGGTCGACGGCCTTATCGGCCTCACCGGCATTGTCATTCCCTATATGTTGCCGCTAGTCATGCTACTGGTGGCACTGGAACAGGTCGGCATCATGCAACGCATCGCCTTCGTAGTGGACCGTGGCTTTCACCACATCGGCCTGCACGGTGGCATAGCCGTCCCCTTTCTGCTGGGACTTGGTTGTAACGTACCTGCGATCTCCGCCGCCGCCGCCTCCAGCAGTGGTCGCGAGCGGGTGGTCGCCTCGCTACTTATTACCTTCGTCCCCTGCTCGGCGCGCTCGGCAATCATCCTCGCGCTGGCCGGCAAATATCTAGGGGGTATCGGCGTCTTCGCCATCTTCGCCCTGACTATTGTGATCATAGCGGTGATGGGCAAACTGCTAACACGCCGCTACCCCGACCCCACCCCCGGTCAGGTGCAGGAGATTCCCGGCTACGCCCTGCCACAACTCAGGCCACTACTGCACAGCACCTGGGAGCGCACCAGCGATATCCTTACCATCGTCACCCCGCTGCTAATCGGCGGCAGCATTTTTCTGGCCCTGCTACAGCACTACCAGGCCGATGCCCTTATCAACACCCTGCTCACCCCGATCACCGGCTGGTGGCTGGGGCTACCGATAGTGCTGGGTATACCGATCCTCTTCGGCATTCTGCGCAAAGAGCTATCACTGCTAATGATTTTCCAGGCTCTAGGTAGCGAAGAACTCACCGGTCTACTCGACTGGGTGCAGATCTCCACCTTTCTCATCTTCCTCACCTTCTACGTGCCCTGCATTTCCACCTTTGCGGTGATGCTAAAGTTGCTGGGACGACGTGATGCACTGTTCTCAATAGCACTTTCAATCGGCGTCGCTTTATTCGTTAGCGGCGTTGTACGGCTATTGCTAGAGATGATGCAGAACTACCTTTAGTCAATAGCGATGTAACAACGCGATTTTCTATCTAAAAATAAATTAAACCTCAGTCTTTTAACTTTCAAAATAAAAGGGATTGACCATGATAGATAAAGATAGAATCCCCAAAGAACTGTTACCCCTAATAGAAGAAAAACTTCAAGGACGAACTAATGAAATAGATTTTCCTCCGCCAGTATTCGATGTAATGAAGGGGGAAGTTATTAATTATGATATAAAAACAGAAACCCTGAAAAACAGATTTCCCATATTAAAAGAACATTTAAACCCCTACGGCAATATGCAGGGTGGGATCATAGCTGCAGCCATAGACAACACCATTGGGCCACTAAGTTTACTGGTGTCACCACCAAACTTTACCCGGCATATGGAACTAAAATACAGCAAGATTGTAGCGCCCGATGTTGAGTATATTTATGTAATCGCGAAATTTATTGAAAAGAAAAAACGACAACTGTTCTTTGAGGCTACTGTTGAAAACAGTGGTGGTGAAAAACTTGCTTCAGCAAAATCCATTAATTGGGTTATCGATTGAGTAAAATGTGAATACAAAAGCTAGCATAGCACTACCTTTAGTAGACAGATATGCAACAACGCGGTTTGCTTTCTAGATCAAAAAAAATGAGGTACTGAAATGTATAAAGGAAGCTGTCTCTGTGGTGCAGTTCATTTTGAAATAACGGGCCCTATACAGAATATCGTTTATTGTCACTGCTCCCAATGCAGGAAAGCGCAAGGCAGTGCCTTTGCAAGCAACGGAATCGTTGCCGCAAAGGAGTTCACCATAGTCGCAGGAGAGAGTGAGCTAACCGGGTTTGAATCCTCTCCCGGACAAACGAAATATTTTTGTCGTCATTGTGGCTCGCCTATTATGAGCAAGACTGAAACAAAGCCCAATGAAGTTCGCGTGCGATTAGGAACCATAGAGTCCGATATAGAAGAGAGGCCACTAGCTCACATCTTTGTCACCTCAAAAGCGAACTGGGAAGAGATCTGCGGGGATATGCCTCAGTATAATTCCTATGAGCCAGATCGATAAAAACGACTGCGCAAATTAAAATCCTATTTGCGCGCCCCCTTCGATATTCACTTCCTCACTCTTCGCTCAACGCCGCCAGCTGATCCGCCTGATACTCGTTGATCAGCGGCTCGATCACCTCATCCATATCCCCCGCCATGATCTCATCAAGTTTATACAGGGTGAGATTAATGCGGTGATCGGTGACGCGGCCCTGCGGATAGTTGTAGGTGCGGATGCGCTCGGAGCGATCGCCGCTTCCAACCAGCGATTTTCTTTCGGCAGCCTGTTCACTCTGCTGCTTTTCTTCCTGCGCGGCATGTATTCGCGACTGCAGTACCGACATCGCCCTGGCTCGGTTTTTATGCTGTGAGCGCTCGTCCTGACACTCGACAACAAAACCGGTGGGGATGTGGGTAATACGAATAGCAGAATCGGTTTTATTAACGTGCTGACCACCCGCACCCGAGGCTCGGAAGGTGTCGACCTTGAGGTCGGAAGATTTGATCTCGATGTGCTCCAGCTCATCGGCCTCAGGCATTACGGCAACGGTGCAGGCAGAGGTATGAATGCGGCCCTGCGATTCGGTCTCGGGTACCCGCTGCACTCGGTGTGCCCCCGACTCAAATTTAAGTCGCGAGTAGGCCCCCTGACCTACCAGCCTGGCAATGATCTCCTTGTAGCCGCCGTGCTCCCCCTCATTTTGAGAGATAATTTCCACCTGCCAGCGCAGCCGCTCAGCGTAGCGCGAATACATGCGAAACAGGTCGCCGGCGAAGATTGCGGCCTCATCACCACCGGTACCGGCACGAACCTCAAGGAAGACGTTTTTACTGTCGTTGGGGTCCTTGGGCAGCAGCTGTTTCTGCAACTCGAATTCCAGCGACTCAGACTGCTCCTTCGCCGCCTTCATCTCCTCCACCGCCATCGCCTTCATCTCGGCATCGTCTTCAGCCATCATCTCCTCGGCTGTGGCAAGGTCATCTGTTGCCCCCTGATACGCCTCGAAGGTATCAACTACCGGCTTAAGCTGGGCATACTCCTGAGAGAGTTCGCGAAAACGATTTTGATCCTTAATGGTATCGGCATCGGACAGCAGTGCGCTGATCTCCTGAAGCCGCTCGGAGAGGTTCTCCAGCTTGCTGAGAATAGAGGGTTTCACGGAATTAGTTGTCTAAGTTTTTGAGGTTAAAAAGTTCGCGGGCGGCGAGCAGCAACTCGGTGCGACCATCGTAACCGGCCTGCTTCATATTGCTGCACGGGGCATGCATAAGTTTGTTGGTAAGCTGGCGTGCCAACTCCTGCATAATCTGCTCGGGGTTTTGGCCTTTCTGTAGTTGCGACAGCGCATTCTGCAGTACCTGATCGCGCATCATCTCAATATTCACGCGGTAATCACGAATGGTATCGACCGCGCCCAGCGACTGTAGCCAGCTCATGAAGTGAGTGACTTGGGTGTCAATGATCTCCTCGGCCTGCTGTGCCGCCTCCTGGCGTGAACGCAAGCCCTCCTGAATGATCTCCTGCAAATCATCGACGGTATAGAGGTAGACATCATCCAGCTCGCCCACCTGGGACTCAATGTCGCGCGGCACTGCAATATCGACCATAAACATCGGGCGATGTTTACGCTTTTTCAGCGCTGTCTCCACCGCCCCCTTGCCCAGAATCGGCAGCTGACTGGCGGTGGAGGAGATCACCATATCGGCCTCATGCAGGTGATTGGGGATCTCGGACAGCGCAATGGCATAGCCACCGAATTCACTGGCCAGGTTATGGGCCTTCTCCACCGTGCGATTGGCGACAATGATGCGCCCTACGCCGCTCTCGTGCAGATGACGCGCCACCAGTTCGATGGTCTCACCGGCACCGATAAGCAGTGCGGTATGCCTGGAGAGATCACTGAATATCTGCTTGGAGAGCGACACGGCGGCGAACGCCACAGAGACCGGACTGGCCCCAATGGCCGTATCGGTACGTACCTGCTTGGCCACGCTAAAGGTGTGCTGAAACAGGCGATTGAGCAGCTGACCAACCGTGCCAGCATCATTGGCGGTGCTATAGGCCTGCTTCATCTGGCCGAGGATCTGTGGCTCACCCAGCACCATCGAATCGAGGCCACTGGCCACTCGCAGGATATGGTGCACCGCGAGGCGATCCGGATGGGCATAAAAGTAGGGCTCCACATCCTCCAGCTTGAGGTTGTGAAAGTGACTGAACCAGTCGCGCACCACAGCACTGTCTTCGCCCTCGATACCGCAATAAAGCTCGGTACGATTACAGGTGGAGAGAATCGCCACCTCACTGACACCATTGGTGGCCGTCAACTCACTAAAGGCCTGCGGCAACTTCTCCGGCGTAAAGGCAACCTGCTCCCGAATCTCTACGGGGGCCGTCTTGTGGTTGATGCCTAGTGCAAACAGTGTCATAAAATCGAGGAGTTACTATCATTAATGACCTGCCATTTTGCTTTAGACAGGGTATTAATGGCAAGTGGCATGGCAGATCTCACCTATATCGGTAATAAATCAGGTATAGTTTTCCAAACACGCCCTGCGGGGCAACACGGAGAATTTGATGATAAGTTTGTACCGGTCGCTGCTGGCGACCACGCTGTCAGCCCTGTTAATTCTACAGCTCGGGTGTACCACCACCCCAGTACGCGACGACACTGCCCATACCGCTACCACACCCACGCCGCAGCCTGAACCCCCTGCCGTAGAGTTAACCCCCAAGCTGCTCTATCAGCTGCTGGCGGCCGAATTTGCCGGGCAGCAGGGGGCACTACGTCTCTCTGCTGCCACCTATCTGGATGCGGCTCAGCGTACCCGCGACTACCGCCTGGCACGACGTGCCACCCGCGTCGCCATCTATGCCCGTGAGAACACCATTGCCCTTGATGCCGCACGCCTGTGGGTAGAGCTAGAACCTGGCAACGACGAGGCCCATAAATCGACCGCCGCCCTGCTGATTGCCTCAGGTGAAAATGTCCAGGCCCGCCCACACCTGGAAAAACTGCTACAAAATCAGCGCCAGGACAGCAATCACGGTTACCTTCTTGTGGCGACGCTCCTCGCCAGTGACCCCGACAAGGAGCGCGCCCTCACTACCATGTCTGAGCTGGTAGCACGCGAACCCAACGCCCCCCACGCCCTCTATGCCCAGGCCCACCTGTCCAACCAACTCGACGACAAGGAGGCCGCTCGCTCAATCTTGCAACAACTACTGCACAATGAGCCCAATCACAGCCAGGGGCTATTACTACAGGCCCGTGTACTGCATGCCCTGGGGGATGTAAGTGCCTCACTCGATAGCATGAAACGTGCGGTAGAACTCTCACCCGATAACCACCAGTTACGCCTCACCTATGCCCGTATGCTGGTCGATGCACGCGAACTCAAGCAGGCACGGCACCAGTTCATCCGCCTCAGCAAGGCGACCCCCAACGATGCCGATGTGGTCTACGCCCTGGGCTTACTGGCGCTTGAGGCGGGTGACCTGGACTCCGCCGAGGCCAACTTCAATAAGTTGTTGCACCACCGCCAGCGTGAAGAGGAGAGCCGCTTCGCCCTGGCGCAGATTGCCGAGGCACGCCAGCAAGATGACAAGGCCATTGAGTGGTTCAGCTCTATCGCTCAGGGGGATCGCTACCTGGAGGCGCAACTACAGGCGGCGCGCCTCATCGCCAAACATCGGGGAATGGAACAGGCACGCACCTACCTGCGTGAACTGGAAATCCAGAATGACGATGAACGGGTGCAACTCTACCTGGCTGAGGCGGAGTTGCTAGGCAATGCCGAGCAATATCAGGAGGCGATGAAGATCTATGATGAGGGGCTCAAGCTTTTCGCCGATAACATCACACTACTCTACGCCCGCGGCCTTACCGCCGAAAAGATTGACCGCCTCGATATTATGGAGCGCGACCTCAAGCGTATCCTGCAGCGCGACCCGGACAATACCCAGGCCCTCAATGCCCTTGGTTACACTCTGGCCGACCGTACAGATCGTTATCAGGAAGCGTACGACTATATAGAGCGTGCCTATAAGCAACGCCCTGACGATGTGGCTATTCTCGATAGCATGGGCTGGGTACTTTATCGCCTGGGCCGCCTGGACGAGGCACTGGAGTATTTAAACCGTGCCGCCTCCAAGGTGCGCGACGCTGAGATCTCCGCCCATCTGGGTGAGGTCCTGTGGGCCTCCGGCGAACAGGACAAGGCACGCCACGTCTGGGAGGAAGCACTCAAATTTGCCCCTGACCACAAGGTGCTGCAACAGACCATCCAACGTTTCAATCCATGATGCGCCTCACCCCGCTGCTACTGCTGATGGTGGTGGCCTGTAACCCTACTCCGCCACGTCCCCTGCCCGACACAGCCCCCGAGCAGAGCTGGCAACTGCGCCAGCAACAGCTTAAACAGCTCAGTCACTGGCAACTATCCGGTCGTCTGGCAGTACAGAACGACCACGAGGCCTGGCACATGAGTCTGGAGTGGCTGCAACGCCGCGATCGCTACTCACTCAACATCACCGCTCCATTGGGCCAGGGCTCGATGCGACTGCATGGCGATGCCGTACAGGTGATGCTGATCACCGATGAAGGCGAAACACTCAGCTCCAGCAATCCGGAGCTGTTGCTGTACCAGCAATTCGGCTGGAAGATACCGGTCGCGGCCCTGCGCTACTGGGTACTGGGACTGCCCGCACCGGGCGATTTCCAGCAAACCCTGGATCAGTACGGCAGACTGCGACAACTCACACAGGCTGGCTGGGAGATTGAATTCATTGATTACCAGCCGCACCTCGATGTTGAGCTACCGCGTAAGGTTTTCATCAACAACCACAACGCCAAGGTGAAGCTGGTGATCAGCAGCTGGCAGCGTCTGCCGGCCACAGAAGCGGAGAGTGAAGGTTGAGCAGTATCCCCTGGCCTGCACCGGCCAAACTCAACCTCTTCCTGCACATTACCGGTCAGCGTGAAGATGGCTATCACCTGTTGCAAAGCGTATTTCAGTTTCTCGACTATGGCGATGAGGTAAGCATCGATATTCGCGAGGACGGGGCAATCCACCGCCTCAACGAGCTACCCGGTGTGCCGGCAGAGCAGGATTTGGTGGTGCGTGCCGCCCGACTGCTGCAACAGCATAGTGGTTGTAAATTGGGGGCCGATATTCGCGTAAAGAAACGCCTGCCCATGGGCGCAGGACTCGGCGGTGGCAGCTCAGACGCCGCCACCGTACTGGTCGCTCTGAACCGGCTGTGGGGGGTAAATCTGGCGCTAGAGGCGCTGTCAGAGCTCGGACTGCAGTTGGGTGCCGATGTACCTGTATTTGTCCATGGCCATGCAGCCTGGGCAGAGGGTGTGGGCGATATCCTGGAGCCTGTAGATCTGCCGGAGCCATGGTATTTGGTGATCATTCCGCCGGTAGAGGTCTCCACCGCAGAGATTTTTTCCGATCCGCAATTGACACGGGACTGCCAAGCCATCAAAATACGCGCCTTTCTCGCAGGGGAAGGCAGAAATGTCTGTCAGCCCGTGGCCTCGCGCCACTACCCTGAAATTGCTCAGGCGCTGAGATGGCTTGAACAATTCGCTGAGGCGAAAATGACCGGTACCGGCAGCTGTATTTTTGCCGCCTTCGAAACTGAAGACCGGGCTACAGAGGTCTACCAGCAGCTTCCCGACGAATGGCGGGGATTTGTAGCAAAAGGCAGTAACCGTTCAGCCTTACATAAAAGGCTGGCGGAGTTTTGAACTATAGGTTTTCCGGCAGAGGCCGATAGCATGAAAGCCAATAGTTCAACACAAGTTTATTGGGGCGTAGCCAAGCGGTAAGGCAGCGGGTTTTGATCCCGTCACGCGCAGGTTCGAATCCTGCCGCCCCAGCCATATTAGTAGTACGTTTTCGGTATTTATATTGTAAAACGGAGGCGGATTGCAGGATGAAAAGCCGAAGGCTGAATAATCCTGCCACCCAGCCGCATTCCAATAGCAGTGGCCGTATATGTCGGCCCACGTCTGTTTAGGGGTTTCATGTGTCTGAGATGATGGTCTTTGCGGGAAACGCCAACCCTCAGTTGGCGCAGGAGATCGCATCCTACCTTGAGATGCCTCTGGGCAAGGCCATCGTCGGAAAATTCAGCGACGCCGAGGTTATGGTTGAGATCCTGGAGAATGTGCGCGGTAAGCACATCTTCATCATCCAGCCCACCTGCGCCCCGACCAACGACAACCTGATGGAGCTGATGGTGATGGTCGATGCGGCTCGCCGCTCTTCGGCCCGCAGCGTTACCGCGGTCATTCCCTACTTTGGTTATGCCCGCCAGGATCGCCGCCCGCGCTCAGCGCGCGTTGGACTGACGGCCAAGGTAGTCGCCAACATGCTGACCGGCGTCGGAATAGATCGACTGCTAACGGTCGATTTGCACGCAGATCAGATTCAGGGCTTTTTCGATATCCCGCTGGATAACGTCTACGCCTCACCGATTCTGCTGGGCGATATCTGGCGCCAGAAGAGCCAGGGCGATGACATTATGGTGGTCTCGCCTGATGTCGGTGGTGTGGTTCGCGCCCGTGCCCTGGCCAAGCGGCTGGATGATGCGGATCTGGCAATCATCGACAAACGTCGCCCCAAGGCCAATGTGGCGCAGGTAATGCACATTATCGGTGATGTTAAGGATCGCAGCTGTATCCTTATCGATGACCTGGTCGATACCGCCGGCACCCTGTGTCAGGCAGCCAATGCCCTGAAAGAGCACGGCGCCGCCAAGGTAAAGGCCTACATCACCCATCCGGTGCTCTCTGGCCCGGCGGTGGAGAATATTGAGAATTCACAGCTGGATGAGCTGGTTGTTACCAACACCATCCCGCTTAGCCCCGAGGCCCGTGCATGCAGTCGCATCCGCGTGGTCTCACTGGCAGAGATGCTGGCTGAAACTATTCGCCGCATCAACAATGACGAATCGGTCAGTTCACTTTATATGGACTGACGCCGCATAAGCGGTAACAGAATTAAGGCCATGAGGCCTTATTAGTGCCGTCACCTGGTCGCGGTTGACGGTGAATAGACCACCTTCGGGTGGTTTGTTCGTCTTTGATATAAACTGGAGAAACACAATGAGCAATGTAGACTTCACCCTGAGTGCCGAAGTCCGTAATGACCTGAGAAAAGGTGCGAGCCGCCGCCTGCGTCATGCGAACAAGGTACCTGCCATCATTTACGGTGCAGGCAAAGATCCCATGAACATCAGCCTTGATCACCTCAAGCTGCTTCACAGTCTGGAGAACGAGGCCTTCTACTCGCACATCCTCACCATCGATGTCGATGGTAAGAAGGAAAAGGCAGTACTCAAAGACCTGCAGCGTCACCCAGCCAAGATCGCTATCCTGCACGCCGACTTTTTGCGTGTCTCTGATAAAGAGAAGCTGAAGATGAACGTTCCGCTGCACTTCCTCAACGAAGACACAGCTCCCGGTGTGAAAGAGGGTGGCGTAATCACCCACAACGTTACTGAGGTAGAGGTTCTCTGTCTGCCTAAAGACCTGCCTGAGTATCTGGAAGTCGATATGGCCGACGTGGAGATGGAGCAGGTGGTTCATCTCACCGAGATCAAACTGCCCAAGGGCGTTGAACTGACTGAACTGTTACACGGTGAAGGTCATGACCAGTCTGTTGCCGCTATCCACAAAACTCGCGTTGTCGTCGAAACTGAGGATGAAGCGGGCGAAGCCGCTGAAGGCGAAACCGAGGGCGAAGGCGAAGGCGAATAATCGCCCTCACCTAAACGTTCGCTTAGAGAACCGGCGTTGTCGTCGCGTATTCAACTTATCGTTGGCCTGGGGAATCCCGGCCAGCAATATGAGAGAACGCGGCACAACGCCGGTTTTTGGTTTGTAGACGCTATCGCACGCACCTACGGCATCAACCTTAAGAGTGAAAATAAATTTCACGGTGAGGTGGGCAAGGGACGTATCGATGGCGAGGAGGTCTGGCTGTTAAAACCCATGACCTTCATGAATAAGAGTGGCCAGGGCATCGCTGCGCTGGCCCGTTTTTACAAGATAGATACTGAAAGTATCCTTATCGCCCACGATGAGCTAGACCTTGACCCGGGAACGGTACGCCTGAAGAAAGGCGGCGGCCACGGCGGCCACAACGGCCTGCGCGACACCGTCGCACAGCTCGGCACTAAGGAGTTTCAGCGCCTGCGTCTGGGCATTGGCCACCCCGGCCATGCCAGCCAGGTATCCGGCTACGTGCTGGGTAAGGCCCCGGCTATCGATCAGGCGCTAACAGAAGGCGCAGTAGATAAGGCCCTCGACAGCCTGTCGCTGATTGTAAGCGGCGATCGACAAAAGGCGATGAACCAACTACATACTCAGTAGTTCATCACGACTTAACGCACTACGGAATGCACTATCATGGGATTTAAATGCGGTATCGTTGGCCTGCCTAATGTTGGCAAGTCCACCCTCTTCAATGCCCTCACTGAGGCGGGAATCCAGGCCGAGAACTACCCCTTCTGCACCATTGAACCGAATGTCGGTATTGTAGGCATGCCTGACCCACGTCTGGATAAGCTGGCCGAGATCGTTAATCCCGAGCGCGTGCTGCCCACCACCATGGAGTTCGTCGATATCGCCGGGCTGGTCGCCGGTGCCTCCAAGGGCGAGGGGCTGGGTAACAAGTTCCTCGCCAATATCCGCGAGACCGATGCCATCGCCCAGGTAGTGCGCTGCTTCGAAGACGATAATGTGGTACATGTCGCCGGCAAGATACACCCACTGGACGATATCGAGGTCATTAATACCGAACTGATGCTGGCAGACATGGAGAGCGTGGAGAAGGGCATACAGCGCGTCTCACGCGTCGCCAAGAGCGGTGACAAAGATGCCAAGGCGCAGGTGGTGTTATTTGAGAAGGTGAAGGCCGGACTCGATGAGGGCAAAATGGTGCGTACCCTGGAGCTCGATGAGGATGATCTGGCCGGGCTTTACGAGCTGCACCTGCTCACCATCAAGCCGACCATGTACATCGCCAACGTCGCCGAAGATGGTTTTGAGAATAACCCCCACCTCGATACGGTGCGTGAACATGCCGCCGCTGAGGGGGCCGAGGTCGTCGCTGTCTGTGCCTCCATTGAATCTGAACTGGTTGAGCTGGACGAGGAAGAGGCCCAGGTCTTCCTCGAGGAGCTGGGCCTGGATGAGCCGGGGCTTAACCGCGTAATTCGCGCCGGTTACGCCCTGCTCGGCCTGCAGACCTACTTCACTGCAGGGGTCAAAGAGGTGCGGGCATGGACCGTACGCATCGGCGCCACCGCGCCCCAGGCGGCTGGAGTGATCCATACTGACTTCGAAAAAGGATTTATCCGTGCCGAGGTAACTGCCTATGACGACTTCATCGCCTGCAACGGCGAGCAAGGGGCAAAAGAGGCGGGGAAACTACGCCTCGAAGGCAAGGATTACATCGTACAGGACGGCGATGTAATGCACTTCCGCTTCAACGTTTAAATTCAGCCCTTATCGGGCTTGACAGAAGGGACGCAACACCGCAAAATTGCGCCCTTCAAAATTATGGCTATATAGCTCAGCTGGTTAGAGCATATCACTCATAAGGAGAATTCAGTCTGACGATTCTCTGACAGGGTCAAAAAATTTTTGTTACAATTGACCCGTTCACAAAGTCAGCAATTTCAAAAAGGCTATATAGCTCAGTTGGTTAGAGCACATCACTCATAATGATGGGGTCCCTAGTTCGAATCTAGGTATAGCCACCATATTACTCAAAGGCTTAGCTTCGGCTAGGCCTTTTTTGTTTTGCTCTGTGACCATCCTGTGACCATTCTGTGACCACTTTTGAAAACTCACTTTTTCAAAAGCCCGAAAAAAGGTCAAAAACGACCCGTTCACTATTCCAGCCTTTCCTATACCGCTGTACAAATCATCCGTCGTTCCAACCCATCGTTCCCCAAAAAAATAGATTCCAGACAATATCCAAGAAGCCTCTACCTAGAGCTTGTATTAGTTTTCTAGGAGAGTCAGCTAATGGGCTGGCTGCAAACACCCTACAGCGGAACTGAAGCGCTAGTGTTGTTATAGTCAGTAAACGGCCCAAGCCGCGTGAAAACCAGAAAATGACCGCCTGTAAGCCTTTTTAAGCCCGGTGGGATTTCAGATGATGCCAGTGGTATACCTATAGGCCCTTATCCTTGCCACGGCTAGTAAATCGCGCACGGCTCTATATTTGAAGCAGACAACTGATGATAAACAGCTGCCGCGTTTTCACACAGGCTGTGCCAGAAGCGAACATTCAGTGTCCCCCAATTCAACTTCCCCCCGTTCAAATTCATGGTGTCTGTGACACCAATCGCGACTAGGTTGTTAGCACGCCCTGGTAATCCCTCATGTTTACTGGCCCTGTGGACTGGACTTAAGTTTGATAGTGAACACACGTAATTATGTGTTATAAATTGCGCAGTGTGACAACGACCAAAACATCATGACTGACATAGTTCAAGATACGCTTAAGAAAATGGGACCGTGCATCACCTCGGAGCTAGTTGCGGCGTTGGTAAGTGACTACGGTCTAACATCAGTGAATGCCAGACAAAAGGTTTCGCGCTCCACCTCCATCAAGAAGCTGGCATACCTTCCTTTCCCCCGGAACGCCCGCTTCGCCTACCTCCAGACAGATTACGCATCACCTTCCTTCTGGGATGCATTGACCCGTGACCTACTCAAACACACCATTTCCTACGGCGGAGGTTTGGCAGCCTTACTCGCTCGCGGCGGTGTAATGCCGGTTGCACACTTTGCCATCGCCTGCGGGGCTCCTATCGCACAGAAGGGCCACCTATCGCCGGCCACCATCCTCGACAGACTGAAGACTGCTGGTCTGGTGCAGACATTCGAGGTGCCTGGGATTGGCGAATGTGTGGAACTCTCTCAGAAAGCCGCCGCTCAGTCGTACGAGCTAGCGGAAATGCGCGCCCGCTTGCGCACCGAAGAAATACTCCTATGTGCGATCAAGGATTGGGCACGCAACCTTGGGCTCGTTAGCTACCACAAGGTGGCGCTTAGAGATGAAGATGGCAGGCAGCCAAAAGTTGGAACCTTCAACTGGGACTTGTCCGCCCCCTCGTATCTTGGACCACTTCGCCAGTGGGCCAGTGACAAGCCCAGCCCTGGTTTTGTAGTCTGCGACGTCCTGCTCGGCGTCAACGTTTCAGCCAAGGAGCTTCAGCCATTCATCAACAAATGCAAGACACTGCGTAGTCTTAAGAGGGTGGGACGTTGCCTACAATTTTTTGTCGCAGACGGTTATGAGCCAGATGCACTCTTTCTGGCAAAATCTGAGGGTATTATCCCAGCAACGACATCAAACCTGTTCGGCTTAGAGGTGGCGAAAGCACTCAGGGAACTGACAGATCTACTGAGCAACGTGTATCCGTACGCCGAAACCATCGAAATGGTCGACGAGGTCTTTGTACGGCTGAGTCACATCGAAGGAGCAGCAACCAACCTGCGTGGTGCTTTGTTTGAATACCTAGTCGCAGAAGTAGTTCGGTGCCGCAGCCCGCACTCCAGTATCCAGTTAAACGAGATTCTACGAGACGAGCAGGGTCGACCCGCTGAAGTCGACGTTCTGGTTCACCACATCAACCAGTCCGTCCGGTTTATCGAGTGCAAGGGCTATAAGCCTACCGGTACAGTGCCTGACGAGATGGTCAAGCGCTGGCTCGATGACCGCATCCCGCTTATTCGCAAGGCTGCCGAAAAGGAGCCATTCTGGCGCAAATGCAAACACGAATTTGAATTTTGGACTACAGGGGAACTCTCCACTAAGGCCCGAGCTATGATTGAAGTAGCATCAAACAAGTCCCGCAAGTATAAAATTACGGTTGTTGATCGAGTCGAACTTACACGGCAAGTGAAGGCCACGAGCAACCCTGCACTCAAGAGGACGCTCCAAGAGCACTTCCTCGACCACCCTTTAGGAAAGGCTGAACGCGCAAGCAAAAAGCGCAATCGTCGGTTGCCGATTCCCCCTAGCTCAAGACTGCACAAGCGAGAGGTACCAGACAAGACGCTGCTCAATGCGGACAACCCAGATGCTCACGACGAAGACAAGTAATCTAGGCTAAGCCACATCTAGCCCAGCCTTGAAGACTCAGTCTAGCCAACCGACGAGCCGCAACTCGTCGAAATTTAGTTGTTCCGCTTTGGGTTGCATCAATCGGATGAATCCACAGTCGCTCTCGGACAGTGCATTCTGAATTAGCAATCCCAGCTGGCTATGAAGTGGCTATAAAGTAAGGAAACGGCCAACAATGGAGCTTTAGAGCTTTTACTATGACCCCAATTATCAGTCACCGCCCCCTTTTGTTTTTAGGATTTTAAGTATTTCCCAGAGGTCTTGCTTACTAAATCATTTATGTAGCTTTCTAATGCTTGCATCACTGAATCTATATCAGCTGGGAAGCTAACCCCAAAAGAAATCTTGATGGAGCTGTCTGCATCAGGATGATTCCTTATTTTCTGAGAAATAGATTCAAATGGTTTCTGGCTAAGAACTATTTTCTGTAATGCGTTTTCAAAACATATTAAATAAGGCCATAAATCATCAATAGATGAAAGGTGGTCAATTTTAGATATTGATATAAAAGCTCGTTTATCTCCTGAAATCATCTTTCCTTCATCAGATGATGATACAGCTGCCAATAAAGTCTGCTCTCCAATATCAAGATCAGTTTGGTTTAAAGTTAGTATTTCGTTTGCTGTTCCTGTAGGTATAGAATCTACTTCGCATGCAGAATCTAAAAATGTAGATAGCGCAGCAAACGCGCCCTCACTTCCAAGTTTCTTCACTGACTTATCTTTGTTTTTTAAGTGCAACTGGAACTTCAACTCTGGCAACACATAAAAATTATGAGTCTCGGATTCATAAGAATCAACAAGCTCATTGAATAAATCATATTGCGCTGTTTTCTTTACTACATCACTGTCTAAGAAATACATATTCCTAATCCTTTATATTCCTTGCAGTATATTTAAATATGAGCGAGCCTCTTCGCTTATATTTTCTAGCAAAGCCTTTTCTGATAAAACATTTCTTATACAGTTAATAGCATCGCCAGAATTTTCAAAAAAGTTCATAGCAGTGTTAGCTGTTGGCCAATCCATAGTTTCAAATGCATATGAAACTATGATGTGCCCGGCATCAATCCCAAACTGCTCACTTTCCTTCATGGCAAATACCGCCAACTCTGTTGGCTGATCCAGTTTTAGGTGTGCGAAAGAGAGCTCATGGTTCCCTCTAATCAAATCAAGAGCAAATTTATCAGCCTGAACTTCTTCAGCATCTAGAGAGGCTTCAACCTCGTCATTAAGTGTTTCAATCTCCGAATCCAGGTCTTCATCAATTAAAAGCGTTTCATCAGCAACATGACCAAGTATAAGGTGAGCTAATTCGTGTGCTAATACGAAGAGTTGACGTGCTTTATGTTTATGTCTGAACCCAAGAATAATGGAAGGTCTTCCATTATGATTTACTATCATGCCGGTCATTCGTTTAGCACCTCTTGGTAGAGTGTCTAAAAACAAGACAGGTATCCCGTGAGACCAGCAGACCGACAGAAGGCCCTCCAAATTTATTTCGGTTTGATTGGTTTTATGTAGTATATAACTTCTCAAATCTGAAGGTGAATTTGGAAGCACCAAATACTCGGAAGCTATATGATTAGCTATTGAGGCGGCTGATTTGCCTAAGTTTTTAACAACAGAGAGTTCGTCTTGATGTGTGTTTTTTCGGTGTTTAAATCTTACAGCAAAAGACTCTTCCGATAGGCGCAAAGAGCCGTCCTCGGTGAAAAAAACTTCTAATCCAAGTCTTTGCTTCATAATTAAGGCGAATTGCAAGGCGCCAGAGCTCGTTTTTAAAAGGCTGTTGTCCCACCATTCGGGTAGAAACTTTTCTACAAAAGCTCGGGGATAGCCATTAGAGTTAAGTAGCTCGAAAGCATCTCCTACGCTCAAAGTGTTGTTTTGTTTGCTCACTTGTGCCTTACTTTGCCCCTTAGGAGGGTAGTCAAATACCCATAAGCGTATATACTCTATAAAGTATATAATATCATTTTCATAATATCACAAACATAGATAAGCCTGAAACCTAAATGCTAGAAATCGACATAAAACAAGCACTTGAGAGTTATCTTTACTCTCCTCAATCAGGTGAAAAAGAGCAGTTGTTTTTAGACGAACTTCGCTTATGCGGAGGTGCTGCAAGAGCAGATTTGGTAAATGTTGAAGCAATGCATTGTTACGAGATTAAAAGTGAAAAGGATAGTTTAAAAAGATTGGTAAACCAAGGCTCTAGGTATATACGAGTATTTGATAAGATAACGCTTGTAACGGCAGAAACTCACCTCGACTTAGCATTGAAAATAATACCGTCCTGGTGGGGGGTTATTCTAGTTCCTAAATCAGTAGATGACCCATTTGTAGAAATGCGTCAAGCTGGAAATAATCCTAAGCTTGTCCCATCACAGTTGGCAAAATTATTGACCAAGCAGGAATGTTTAGACGCTCTATCAGATGAAGGCCTTGTTAGAGGTAAAAAAAGCCTCAGTTTATATAGGCTTCAGGAGGTCATGGAAGAAACTCTTTCTCTTGAGAGATTAAAAGAAGTAGTTGTCAAAGCTCTTCAGTCAAGGGTTAGGAGTTTGTCGGCAGAGGCTGCTTAAATAGAATAATTTTCTTTAATTACAAAGCTAATGTGGTGGTTCACGCCTTCTAATAAATGTGTCTCACCCCCACCTTTCTTTTGCTCTAGTGGTAATGTGGGGTTTGCTCGATCTGCTATCAACTTATCCCCAAAAGAGTATGTCTCATCGCGAAAATCATTTTTGAATAGGTTGATCATTAACTCACTCAGTCGTATGGATTCACCCTTGGTTCCATCATTCCCTTTCAATACTAACCATTCAGAATCTACTGTGTAGCGTATAGCCACCTTACCTCTGCGAATCATTGGGCCTTCCTCCCATAACGGCGAGACTACAGTGTAATCGCAATACCCTATTTTAAACCCGTCAATCTTTGAGCTAACCGCCTCCCATAAATGTCTATCCCATCGTGCAAAACGGGACTGTCCTACATCTATTTGAATTGGGTATGCACCTGATGCTAGATATACAGATTCAAATCCATTTTTGTTAAAGCTTAGTATTAAATCTTTAATTTTTTCTAACACTCCATCACTTGGGTTTTCTGGCGCGACTCTGAAATCGAGCATAACCACAAATGTTTTGTTGCTAACAACTATATTTCTAACTTTATTGCATTTATTTATTATTTCCGCATTTGTCATCTCACCACTTATGCGAATCCTAAAAACGACTGTAGTCATTTTTTGTAAAAGAGGAAGTATTGTTACGTCGTTTATTAAATCTTGGTCGAATGGGTTTAATGCAGGGTAAAGAGATAGAGTTCCGTCTTCAATTTTTTCTAATGTTAGTTTGTATCCATTTAGTCGCCACCCTGAAACCGTCCCTTCAGGAGATGCGTAATCTGCAATCCCTGTATTAGTCCAAAAATTAGTCAGTGTTGTATGTAATGCTGCATGCTCCTTTTCGGTCCTAATCTCCATGCAGGGAGTTATCTTGCTTTTGACAAAAGCATCAAGTTTTTCAAGCGCTCTGTGTTCACCACGTTTCCATTTTAGTATTGGAATGTAAGGTGTTTCATTGATATTGATAGCTTATTTCCTTTAGCTGTACTTCAATCTTTGGGGGCAGAGTAAAAAAACCAAATACATAAGGGAATCCTAAAATTCCGCTTTGGATCCTCCTGAGGCATTATAACACAGCCCCCTATATGACTGCTTATGGCTAGTTTGAAACCTATTGGCTGTTAAATTATAGTGAGTACAGGCGTCTAATCTGTCAGATTAGGTTTGAACTTTTCACTGTATTCGATAATAGGGAGATACTGGTTAATCCCCCTACCTTACTCTTGGTACTATTGGTTACCTTTACGCGCAGACTCTTCACCAAACTCCAGTTCCATCTGCAGATGAGTGGAATAGAGTGAGTCATTAGCTGCATCTCGCATAACTACTGTTGATCGGACAACCTGAAACCGGGATTTGGCATTTGTACTCCAGCGCCCGCCAACCAGAACCTCATCATTAGCCTTGTAGTCGATTACTGGCCATCCAGCCTTGTCCCAGTGGAATGCGTCGATCATAGCTCCTCCACAGAGGAGGCGCAGTTCCCAGTAGCCCAGACCACTCCCTGTGGTGCAATGCTGGCACATAAATACCTCTACAGAAAATGTAATCAGCATTTCGTTTCTGTATCTATTCAGCATGGTAATGCCTCCTTATTGTAGTGATGCTCTGTGATGTGATTCGCCAGTGAAGATCCAAGGCTACTTAAAGGGGACTCCATGGAGCTAACCTCCTCTTCCGTGTAATGAGTCATCAACCATGTCTCTATAGCACGCTTATTGGAGTACTCATCCCCTTCTCCAATGATAAAAACCAATGCTAGCCCCTCATGGATCTGCATCGTCCACATCAGTGAAGCGGCCAGCTTGCGTACATAGGACGGTACCTTGGATACCCTGGCAATAGTCACCTTCTTCTGCTGCGGAAACGGTATAACGTTACGATTCATGACTCACCTCCTTCATTGCGCTGGGGCTGTGCTGACAGCATCTGCTCAAAGGCGGAGCCATCTTGTCGCGTTAGGTTGGGTACGAAACGAGAGTAAACCTTGAACAGCATTTCGGTATTCACATGACCCATCTGCCGAGCAATCCACTCAGGGTTCTCCCCTGCCGCCATCCAGAAGGTGGCTGCGGTATGACGCGTCTCATACATACGCCGCTTCCTAAGGTCCAACCTCCTGAGCAATGGGTACCAGACGCGGTTACAGACATTGTGATTGTCCAGTGGCTCGCCTTCGCGATTACAGAAGACGTAGTCCCCCTTCCCGGTGACCTTCTGCTGAGCACGTAGAGCCTCCATCACCGGAGTAGTCATATCAATTTCACGTTGGGAGCCGTCGTTCTTGGTGTACTCCACTCGCCCATCAATGATGGTCTCGCGCACTAGGAGCTGATTGCGCTCAAAGTCGACGTACTGCCACCGCAGCCCTGCTACCTCTCCAGACCTCATTCCACTGTAAAACCGCAGTTTGAAGTAGTCCCTAAAGTCAGGCCGTACGTGCTTGAGGATCAGGCTCACCTCATCGAGCGTAAAAGGCTGAATATCCGTCTTTGGCTCCTTCAAAAGTGCCACATTCGTGAACGGTGAGGTAAAATCAAACCGATCGGCTGCTTCACTCATCATCAGTCGGAAGACCTTTAGGATCTTGTTGACTGTTGAAGGGGCTCTGGTCTTGCCTGTTTCGGGGGATGCTTTGGCGAGTTTTGCCCGAAACGCAAGAATGTCTGCCTTTGTGATGTGGCTGATCACCTTATCCCCGAATTCGGGAATGATGTGGGTGCCATACAGGTTAGTGACACTCTTGATATAGCTGTAGCGCCATGTAGGTGTCATCTCCCCGAACCATACCTTCTTGAACTCCACCACGGTAGGAACGCCATCCAGACTGGCGTGATGCGTTTCCAGTCGCTGACTCCTATCCTCAAACCGAGCGACCATCTGACTGTTTGGGAAAAAATCAGCATAGTTAAACTGACCCAGGGTAATTGCCGCCTCTATCTTCTTGAGAACAGTCTCTGCCATCTTACGGTTGGCAGGCGTCTCATCCAGCGCGGTAGTCTCACGGCACCGAACTCCCTTATACCGGAAATCAAAATAGAGCTTCCCAGTCTCCTTACGGACATTGACCTTAGCCATTGCAGACACCCCCTCCCGCCATAGGGATAGCCAGTGAGCTGACGGCCTTAGCCATGTCCTTCTCAATGGTCTCCCAGATATAAAGGGTCTTACGCCCCCCGAACGGGCGGATGTAGTGCTTACCCTCAAGGAGCACACTGTCCTTGAGGCAATTACGAATGGTCCGAGCGTTGTACTTGATACGGTCGGCCAGTTCCTGCGTTGTTAGGTATGTGTAACTCATAGTCATCTCCTTAACGTTCTTTATTCGTACTTAATGTACGAATTACTGACATTATGGAGGTAATATGTACGTTTGTCAAACAAATTGTAGGAAATTCAGACACAAGGTACACTTAACGGAAGTTAAAAGAGGATAACAAAGTGATCCGCTGCAATTTGTCGCGCATTCTTGGTGAGAGAAAATTGAAGGTTTCTGACGTGGAAAAGGGAACGAAACTACACCGGCATAAGATCGCTGCTCTATATAAAGAAACCGCGATTAAAGTCGATCTTGATACTATAGATAAGATCTGTGAGTACCTGGAGTGCAGCGTCGGTGAATTGCTTGAGCGAGTAGTGGATCAGAGTTAGCGCGTAATCGTTGCCTTACACCCTTAGTCTGATTTGTAGTAATTCAGACACTAACTGACACATCATACTGCTAGTCTAGATGTACTCAGACAGTTCAGGCAGCTTAAAATTACAGCTATCCTCCCCCTGTAGAGAACCAAATGTCTCCAGTTTGCACCTAGTATATACCGGACCTATTTCCATGTTATTCGTTGGATAGACAGAGCACATAGAGACGTTCCCATTTGCTAATCCTATTTATGAGACAGGGATTATGAAATGTTATATCGAAACAAATAATTGCTGAATTGCACCAGAAATACCTTACCTAAATATACAGAGCCAACAGAGTCCGTATAGTAGCTATTATGCCCTTAAAAGGAATTAGCATGAACATACCTACCAGCACACTGAGAAAGTCACTGGGTGCTTCTTCTGATATAGCTAAATTATGGTTTGAGGACCGTACAGAAGCAAAAACACGAGACATCTTCGAGGCCAAAGGTAAACTTGGAGATGATGGTAGTGGCGCAGTCTATGTGTATTTTAATGAAGCTGGCGAGGCTTTGTATGTAGGTTTAACCAGTAGAAAGGTCAAAGCTCGGCTACATGACCAAACATCACCACATAAAAATAAGCCGTGGTGGCTACAATGGCATTCGATAAAGTTTGTCCAGCTCTCAGATGACATGGATAGGCAAATATTGGAGTTCCTTCTAATACTTTCATATTCACCGAAATTTAATGAAAAACCAAAGGCTAAGAATCTCGATGAATTACTACCGGCATAAGGTCATTCAACTCGGAGGTGCCGCTGAATACGGTATTAAACACATATGAAGATCGGAGAGTTCCTATATTTTGCGCCCGAATTAGCATTTGCTGACATGGACTTTAGAGAAGGAGAACTACCAGACCAATACTGTCGAAGAATTGATGGTTACTACCTGGCTCCTGCTGAGTATTTGATAGATGAAAAACATGGCTTTGCAGCAGGTCTATTAGTGCTTTGTGCAATAGATGCTCTCGGTAAGATAGACTACCCAAACCTTGGAGTGGGAGAGAGATTCAAGCTCTATTGTCAAAATCGATTACCCAGCTTTTCAACTGAAAATTATGCTAAGCAACTTTACGAGGCCTTTAGGAATGGGGTAGTGCATGAGGCTAGAGCTAAAGACGGGGCTGAAATATCTTTAGAGTCCGATAGAACGGTTGAGCTAGCCCCAGGAGGAATTAGAGTCAATCCTGCTTACTTATTAAATGAAGTTAGAGAAGCATTACATGGCCAAATGGAAGGAATATCAGCTAACAAAGAAAGTTTGATTGCATTCAAAAAATACATTCTCGTTCAGTTTTCCAAGGAACTGGCTGGTCTTAGAACAGACGGTTAACATTAGAATGTAGCAAATCTTCTGCCTGTTCACTCGTGAGTATCCGATTTTGGGATACTGAGAACTAAACTAGTTTAGTCCCGTATATCGACTTCTAGTTTGAGACTAAACGGGTGCCTGATGATAATGAAACTAGCTATGTAAACTGTCAGCTCAAGTTTGAATTATATCATCGTATTTCAGCCGCAGAAGTATCTGTCCCAGTGACACTACCTGATAACCTATAGGTTGTGTCCGTACCTCAAGAGATTAACCTATAGGTTATATTTTACGTTAGCGGCATCTACCACCAACCCCATTTCATCTACCACGGGCTTTTTCAAACCCTTACAGAATGCGCCCGGCAGGGGTGCGGAGGTTTGTAGGTATTACCTCCGCACGACATTCAAACTCCGGTTGAAGCGCTTTGTTGAGTTAAAATTATTGTCTGAATATTCTATGGCTTCATTGATATACCCAACTTGAGATTTTATCTTGGTTGACACTCTCTCAAGAATAATTGCTCCCATATATACACCCAGGACAAATGCCATTAGCCACATAGGAACCCACGAATGTGACTGTAGTTCAAATTGTTTATGCGCGGCATAATATATAGCAAATCCTGCAGGAACAACTCCAACTTTCTTAATGGAACCTACTAAAAATGCAGACCTTTCGATAAAGAAATCGTTGTCCAATTCCATTAATTCAGATACGCGCCTTAAACTACTACGGCTAAAGTTAGAAAGATCTCTAACATACTCAGCTCTTTGGGCTTCTCTTTCTTTTAGCCCATCCAGATAAAGTTTTAATGGATTCCTAAAAATTGAATAAATTGATATAACTTGAGAGAGAAAATGAGCGATAGTAAGGAATATAAAAACCGTTCCTGATACAATCGCCAATTTTGGGGAAATCCCGAGCGCAGCAATCAATACCGCCATAGATCCAAACAGCATCATAGCAACGACCAGCATTTTTTCAGCTTTCGCGCCCCCGAATAGCTTATTCAGACTGCTATTCTTCTCACTATCGCTTATAAATCCGATTAACTTATTAACTTCATCATCCATAACATGTGTGATCGTATTTCTGGCCTAAGTTCTCCGCTAAGAGACAACCGACGAAGGATGCCGTTCTTCTTCAGTGGACTTATGTGATTTATAGCGCATCCAGGACACTGCTAGTATACCAAGAGCAACAGCAACAATTATGCTCACATGAAAGTCTGACACCAACTGATGATTAAATGGCTTTAGTGAACTTACTATCCATTCAACATTATTAGCTAGTTTATTGGTGATTTCGTATAATTGTTCAAGCTGCTTCTGGCCAGCCACTAACGCTTTATGGTTGCCATAACAAAAAACTAAATATGCCAGCACAATGGCAAAGGGTTCTTTAAGTGATTGTGTTGCTCTTTTGCTACCTATGACAAAACCCATAATAGCTAGCGATACAACACTAAAGTAGCCCCATAAATTATCTACCAGTGAATACTGTGTTTGATATATATTGATGGCCTCGAGTGCTATCTTTATTTCGTCCATAATAACTCCCTATTACACATAACATCTGTTAATTGAAATTAATTCCTGTTAACACTCTATATAACGTCACAAAGACCAAAACCTAGGAAAGTTCAATTTCACCTCCATCTGCTACACACCTGTCACACGGTCTTAACCATTCTTAAAACATGGCCCTTACAGTCACGGCGAATGGTTATGGAATTCCCGCCACTCAAACTATCCAATCCCCAGAATATAAATGACGATCCCAGTCCTGAACTTTGTATTACTGAACCACCAGACCGTGCAATGGCAGTAATTCACGCAGCACATAATTTCGATGCATGGAAGCGGCTTGGAAGTAACGATAGAGCTTGAAATCAATTACCTTTGAAGAGTCATCCAACCAGCAGATATCAGACCACTCCTGATGCCAAGGGTCATACACAGGGATCTCTTCTTTCATTCCACAATATATGTCACCCGCCTTAGCCGCCGCATTCCAGGCATTAATACGCCCCTGTTTGTCGGCCTGTACTTCCAGCACCCCACTAACTTTATCCTTGATATCACCAAAGGCCACGCCGTCCCAGTCGGAATGTTCCGGTGACTGCTGCAAAAAGTCGGCAAACATTCCATGCAGTTTTTCACAACCAATTAGGAATGTTTCATAATTGTTACGATTGCTAGCATGTTTATCGGGATGCTCATAGTCAAAATCCCAGTGTAGATAAGGTCTATCTGGATAGGTGGCCACGGCGCCATGGCCCAATGCTCCAGAGAGAGTCTCACCACCGAATGAGACAACCCAGCGTTTCACATTCTCAAACAACCCGCCCTGGTCACCATTTTTCTTAAAGTGCCTCTTGGCTTTCCCTTTTATGTAGTCATACATATCGTCTTCGAGCTCATGCAACTTAATGCTGTCATTATGCACCCGGTTCCATCGTGAGCTGATGCCAGAAAAGCCATAATGAGAGAAGGTATCCGCGTAAACATGAGCCGTAATACCCATCAACTCCAATGCAAAGGGAGAATCTGAGGCACGAGCAATATTGCTCTTCACCATCTGTTTCGCTATAGGGCTATCCATACGGCAGATAAGACGCTCAGTGTAACTGTCTCCTTCATTGCCAGGTAAAAAGTGGAAAGGAACCCATACCCGTCGTTGGTCTTCTCGGTCAATATTCTTAATATCTGCTGCATGATGCGCCGTTGCCTGACTATCAATGCGTGCCCCATCCTTGAGCTCTGCGGTCTGTTTATGCGCATTATCATCAACAAACTGTGCTGCTGTGGCCGCCACTGTCGCTGCTTCCTTGCTCATTCCTGCAGCACGTGCCATCGCATAGGTGCCATAATAGTGCATATCTAATTGCATATTCCCTACTCCCTGTAATAAATGTCTTATAGTTGGTTTCTTGTTATCGGAATATAAGAGGGATTACTCCGGCAGCTTGAGACGTACCCACACCGGCATATGATCGCTGATATCAAATTCCGCCTTTTTGTAGATCGCTTTCCTTTGTATTGATGTCACTTGATCAATATCTTTACCATGAAGTGCATTCGCAATCAGGTTGGCAATGTTAAATACGCCATAGTCATAGCCTCCTACTGTGCTTCCTGACGTGTCATTATCATCGGCCTTAGGCAACCTAGAGTCATTTGAGAAAAAGCCAATTTGATCGTAGGTCTGTTTTTGCCGTAGAGCTGTTTTCAATACCCCATGTACAGGATGCTCAGAGAGTAGTGGAAAATTTGCATTTGCAGATTTCTTGCTTTTGAGCACTGATTTATTTAACCCCTTCAAAAACGTGTCAATGTCTTCCCGCATGAGCGGGACACTGTCAAAATCAAGGTTACAGTCGCCAAGTAACAAGATATTAGGATGATAGAGTTTATCGATATATTTCGCCCGAATGGTGAGCCACTCCAATAACGCTCTGAACTCCCATTCCCGCTCATGCTTATTGGTTCCGTAAAGAAGATGCGTATTCACCACCAGAAACTCAAAGGGTTCTGTATTTGCTGCCCCCTTAATGCGGAATGACACACAATGTGGCTGACGAATAAAGCTGACAAACTTAGGTAATTTGATAGGGGGCTTGGCCGGGGCCTTTTTGCCCTGCGCC
>JBDLJH010000017.1:0-76367 GCA_039714395.1 Pseudomonadota bacterium
TGATAGCAAAACACCATGCATGTTCCCTACAAGGGTAAAAAAAGTGTTAACTCATTGATATTACAGTTGGATTTATGGGGATGCCTCAGACCCTGACCCCTTTGATTATTTGGCTATCAATTGGAGTGTAGAGCCGCAAGCGCCATCAAACCTAAACCAGACAGAAAGGTGAGCCCAATAGCCACGTTCCAATAAAATTTAAGTTTCTTTCCATATGACGTCAACCACATGGCATTCGGAAAAACA
The DNA here is from genome assembly GCA_039714395.1 of Pseudomonadota bacterium. Classification (GTDB taxonomy): domain Bacteria; phylum Pseudomonadota; class Gammaproteobacteria; order Thiohalomonadales; family Thiohalomonadaceae; genus JAPHSX01. The sequence goes on from JBDLJH010000017.1 coordinate 247, forward strand.
CCAGAAGAATACAGCTCATTAAGAAAGATAGTTTTTATATATTTTTCCCTCGGCAATCCGTTGCACAGTCTGAACCATATTACCTTCGAGGTAATGCCTGCAATTAAACACAGCAATACAAGTATTCCTGCAAACACACCCACTAGGCTCATATTCAAAATACCGATGTGGTAGCCGCCGAAATCGAACTACCAAATGCCGCATTCGCTACCGTCCCTCTAGACATATAAGCACCTACGTTACTGCGTAACCCAGAAAGTGATGTATGCAATCCGGCAACATTACCGCTCACACCCCCAATACCACCTGCAAATGTTGACAAAGCGAGATCGTTCATATCAAAACAGTCAAAGTTCCCACTTAGCATTTCTCCTAGCAAACTACCGTCACCTGCAAACTGACCTGTAACACTACCCACTACACCCCAACCAGCACCAGATAGCATTGAACCCACTAGCCTTGCAGGATTAGCTGTTACACCAGAAAGAAACCCCACTGACGCTGCAGCGAGTACTTGGTATGCATTTTTACCAGATGCTATAGCATTGTATGCACCAATACCCGCTCCAATTAATCCCGTAACCAGTGGAAGCGGAATGTTGCCATTCATATCTATATAATTTATTGGGTCACTGTAGCTGTACCCATATACATTCATACCACCCGCAAACCGAATCGGATCCTTAGACGTCCACCGCCCAATAACCGCATCATAATCCCGCGCCCCAAACCGAACCAGCCCGGTATGCAAATCATAAATCCCCCCCGCAAACCCAAACGGCTGGAACCCGGGATTGGTGTCGTTGATGACATTACCAAACTCATCAAAGTCCATGCGCTGCACGATTTCGCCGGTAGCACTATTCACTACCAGACGCGGTGAGCCAAGATGGTCTGAAAGGATGCGATAACTAACGCCCTCCTTCACCATATAATCCGGCACATTGGATTTACTGCCGTAAACAAAGCGGCTGACTACGTTCCCGGTTCCATCCAGTTCAGCAATCGGATTAAGCTGGTCGCGATAGAGGAAGCCCTGTGTCAGTTGCCCGTTGACCTTTTTTCCGACTCGGCGATTACTGGCATCAATCACATAGTCGATAGTCATGTCACCCGGCAGCACCACCTGCATCAGGTTACCCAGTACGTCGTAGCCGTATTGAGTGAGAGCGCCATCCTGGCTTTTGGCGATTAGCTCACCGTTGGGGGTATAGGCGTAGCTGGCATTACCGTAACTGATAAGGCGATCCTGGGCGTCGTAGTTAGCTGTGGCGAGCCCCAGCGGACCGTTGTAACCCAGGCGGTTGCCATTGGCATCGTAGCTGTAGGTGGAGACGAGCGTGCCGTTCTCTTTTACCGTTTCCAGATGTCCAGCGAGGTCGTAACCGTAGTCGTAGACGCTGCTAACCCCTTCGAGGCTCTCTACCTTACGGGTGATACGGCCCAGTTTGTCGCGCTGATATTGGGTGCCGTACTGTGCCGTGCCGATAACGGTGGTGGTCTGCGTTTGCAGCTCGCCAAAACCGTTGTGCACGCGGCTGGTGGTGATGTTATCCAGCGTGGTGCCCTGTAGTAGGCCGTTGAGCGGGCTGCGAGTGAGGGGAAGTGCCTTGATTTGTTTATCCTTGTATTCATACGTCCGATTACGCTGCGCTAATCTGAGCTACGGGCCTTGGAACCTGAATTCACCGATTATTTCATCATTAACATGGCAACAAAGAAAATCTGAACACATACCCCCAATATTGCCAATGGTACTGCAACTTTCATTAACGTTAATATTGCAGTTTTTTTCTCCCGTTCTCTTAATACACCTTTATAAAAACGAACTAGATGCTTTAATAACCATAAAAGAAACAAAATCACTATTATTTCAATTACAACAAGAAGAAGATTCATACATCCTCCCTCATTCTCTATTACCATATTCTGAAGATGACGACTCTAGCCAGCCAGCAATATCAAGAAAGTCTTCTATCGATTTAGGACTCATTGCTGCTTTTGCCGCACCAGAAGTAGATCCAAATGTATCAGCAATTTTACCAATTCTTGCTCCAGGATTTCCAGCGAGAGAACCAGCTACATATTCAGCTGCGCCAGGACAATCTGTTTCATATAGAGCGTTCATCATTCCTATTCCGGCATTAGCCATATTATACATTCCACCTGCAGCCACGGCCATTGCAGGCACAAAAGCAAGCGTAGATCCTCCAAACGTAACTGGAGCTCCTGCGATCGATCCAACCATACCAACCACCCCAACAACTGCACTAGCTGTACTTAATAAAAAACTACCTGTATTTATTGCTAAACTCGTTAGGTTAACAAGTCCGGTTGGATCTACAAAATTAACCGGATCCCCCAAAACATAGGCATAAAGATTAGCATCCCCCCCATCAAACCGAATCGGATCCTTAGACGTCCACCGCCCAATAACCGCATCATAATCCCGCGCCCCAAACCGAACCAGCCCGGTATGCAAATCATAAATCCCCCCCGCAAACCCAAACGGCTGGAACCCTAAAAAAAAACCGGGTCAGAGAGCAATTGTTTCTAATATACCCAGTTGCTAATATATCTACAGACATTTCGTAATAACTCAATGCGATAAATTCACACGGAGGTGAATGATGCCACGTAAGCCCCGCTTTAATCTTATTGGTGTTCCTCAGCATGTCATTCAGCGCGGTAATAACCGCGAACCGTGTTTCTATGCCGAAGAAGACTATCGACGCTACCTGGATGACCTACGTGAGTCTGCGGCAAAGTACGATTGTCGTATTCACGCCTATGTTCTTATGACTAACCATGTTCACTTGCTGGTGACTCCGATGGTGGATCATGGGATCTCACAAATGATGCAGGCTCTGGGACGTCGCTATGTTCACTTCATCAATAAAACCTACAAGCGCTCCGGTACTCTCTGGGAGGGGCGTTACAAGTCCAGTCTCATTGATAGTGATGCTTATCTGTTCGCGTGTATGCGCTATATAGAGCTAAACCCAATACGTGCCAGTATGGTGAGTCATGCGGGAGAATATAAGTGGTCGAGTTATCATACGAATGCACAAGGCGAGGATGATTCTCTTATCGAGAAACACCCCTTGTATACGGAGCTAGGGAATAGTCAGGAGGAGCGGCAACTAGCCTATCGTGAGTTGTTTCGTCATCATGTAGAAAATGACACGCTGCATGAGATACGGGAATCGCTTAATCACGAATTGGTGCTTGGTCGCTCCTATTTTAAAGACAAGATTGAAGAGATGACTCAACGGCAGACGAGAATGGGCGAGCCTGGAAGGCCAAGGGTAGAAGAAGAGCCAGGTGTGTATTGGGTTGGGTATTAGTATATTAGAAACAATTGCTCTCTGACCCAGTTTATCCCAGTTTATCCGCGGTGTTGCTCCTCCAGGTAAGCCTTTTCCGCCTCGGTCAGCTCAACCTCGTCATGGCCATTTAACATCGGTCTGAGATGATGGATAAAAGACTCTCCGGTTGTTAGCAGGTAGAGGTGGATAATGACGAATGCACCTATGGCATAGGCCGCAGCAATGTGTGCCAGAGCCACCACCTCCAGCATGGCCCCGGCAGAGGCATCGGGTCGCCACAGGAAGTAGCTGAAATAGGCGAGCCCCGACAGCCACACTGCCGGGAACAGCAGCAGTTTAAGGCCGAGATAGGAGAGCGCCTGCAGCGGATTGTGCTTGCGCCAGTAGGCCTTGTGATAAGGGTGGCGTTCACCGTGGAAAATACCGTAAACATAGTAGCGCACTACTTGCCACAGGCCCTGAGTGGTCGGCATGTAGTGGCGCCAGGTACCGGTAGTCAGGTGCCAGAATATCGCCAGCAGCCAGAGTACGATTAGGGCCATGGCAGCGACGGTGTGTATGAGCACGGCGCTGTCAAAATCGATAAGCTGATAGCTGCCGTGAATGGCAAAACCGGTGTAGAGCTGCACAAAGATCAGCAGTGCCTGCCCCCAGTGCCAGAAACGCTCAAAGCGGCTAAAGATCATGACACGATGCAGTCCCATTACACTCTCCTTTTCCGGGCAGCAAGATAACGCAGTCCGGCATGGCCGAACACCCCGAGCAGTGTGGCCGCAATGAGGAGCATTCCCAGCAGATCCAGCCACTCACGCCGGTCGCGCCCCGGCAGATAGACCCCCGGCAGACGCGCCAGCCGACCATCACGGCTGTGACACTCGCTACACGAGATGGCGTTCTCCTTCGGCGCGACCATGTGGGTAATGGGCCAGGAGGAGACGGTCTCAATAAAGCCATGTTCACCACTGTAGGGGATCTGATTTTTTTCCATGCCACGCTCTATCGCCTGGGCAAAATCGTAGTTGCCCCAGAATGCCTGCTCGTCGTCTCCCCACAGGTGCATGTAGACCAGGGTGTTGTTGACCTTGTCGTAGGGCTGCACCGTGTGCATCAGTTTAAAGGGCCAGATCCGTGAGGCGGAATCATCCGCAGAACCGTTGAAGCGGTTGATGGGAACCGGTGTCTGTGCCGGGTCGAAGTGCGTGTCGATGGTGGTGTAGATCATCTGCCCATCGAACCAGGCGTACTCCGGCACCAGATCCTCAGCAAAGGTGAAGCTCCCCTTAATCGACTTGTAGGTGGCGCGATGGGCCCCGTCACCCTGAGTGTAGTTTTTCTCCTTGTAGCCGGCACCATCCCGTAATCTTCCTGCGGTGCGCCAGTCCCACTCGGTAATGGTGGCCACCCCGCCGCGGGCCATGGTGGGAATGTGGCAGCTCTGGCAGGCCACACGCGCCACGTGGTGGTTAAGCTTGGCGCCGATAAATTCTGCCGCCGGGTGTGGTGCGGTGCCGTGGCACGACTCGCAGCTGTTCACATCGCGGCGTAGCCCCGGCTTCACCGCCCCTTCTGTGTCCCTGGCAATGACGTTGTAACGGCTGCCACTGATAAGGTGGCGGCTACTGATGTGGCAGTTGGTGCAGCTGAAGTTGAGGCCCTGCTCATCCATATGCACATCGAGCTGCCGGTTTGGGTGTTTCAGCGATGAGTCGAGGTCGCCATGTTTAACCCCATCGCCACCCCCGCCGTAGAAGTGGCAGGCTCCGCAATTTTCCCGCCCTGGCAGACCAACGCTCTGCGCCACCTCGGCCAGGTCTATCGGGGCCTTGCCTTCGAACATAACGGTACAGGCCTGATTGCCTGGGCTGTTGGGCGTCTTGTAGTAAGTGCCACTACGGTCATGGCAAATGAGGCAGTCTACATTCTGCTGTTTGCTAAAATCGAAGCTTTCATCCTTCCAGCCATAACCGGCATGACACTGGGCACACATCCCCTCGTTGCCGCGGGAATTGGTGCAGAAGTTATTGATTACCCGGCGTTTACCCAGTTTCTGTCCGGTGACCGGGTGGGTGTAGTCCCAAGTCCAGTGAATCGACTCAATGAACTGCTTACCGCTCTCGGTGTGGCATTCAAGGCACTGCTCTGTCACTTCACTGCCGTGGCTAAACTCTTGCTGCAGCTCGCGAAACTTGCGGTGATCGGCTGAGGAGTCTGAATCACTCCTGCTGGAGGGCTGGGTATCGGTGGTAACGCGAAAGTTCATATCTGCATCGACAGCGCCCTGCTCCTCGGCAAAGAGCGGGGAACAGACCTGGAGGAGCACCAGAAGAGCGAGGAAAGAGAGTGGAGCATAGAGTGAACACCGCACCGTTATCATTCCTTTCTCCTCCACGAAAATTAACCTTATAAACTATAGTAAATATTTGGCGAAAAACCGAGTCAAAGAGCAATATTTGCTTATATTCTAATAACCGTGAACAGACCATGGTTTTAACTTATAGTGGCCTTAATAGAAATCAATCACTAACAGATTGATTAAGGATGATTCATATGATCACTATGCATGGAGAGCATCAAGTCTCACCGCCTAATCTCCACTACACCATCCAGTGTGTTGCAATAATCGTTAGGCTGGCCTTGATGAGGAACAGGACTACCGGTTTTATCCAGAGTGACTGGAAACCAAAGGGGCAAAACCTGAGCATGGTTTTTACTAAGGGTATTAATTACGGTGAATGAATACACAGTATGAAACAAAGAGTTCGACAGCCAATTAGTATTCGCAATCTAACCACCCGCAATGTGGTAATTCTCTTTGTCGCGATTGGACTGATGGTGGCCTTTACCCTGTATGCCGGGGTGCAATATGAGAAAAGTTACCGTAGTGAGCGTGAGCATGCTGAGCGCCTGCTGATTGCCAGGAGCATTTCTGAACAGCTCACTATCTACCAACGTCTGGTCGATGGCATTGCAACTGAATATCAGCTTATTGATATGCTTCGTTTTAAGCAGGTCGAATTGGCAGAAGGGTGGGCCGTGCGACTACGTAGTTTGATTCCTAACAGTATCGGCCTATCTCTAATACTACCTGATGGAACCATCCTTGGAGAGCGTGAAAACCTGATGATGGGTGAGGCCTGTATTCGTGATTTTAAGAGTGTAATTGCAGGAGAGTATATCCCCCAGCCACCGGTTCATCATGAGAATGATAATATGCGCCACTTTGATGTGCTATCCAAGGTCTATGATGACGGTGAAATTATAGGTGCCGTATTTGTTAGTTTTGACATTAAGGTGATCGAGGAACAAGTCTCTACACTACTGACAGATGATGGTCATTTGTTGGTGAAGGATGGGCGCGGTATTAATATTGCGGATGCCGGTCATGATAATCACTCGTCTTATGAAAAGCCTGAGGGTATCCAGATTCCGCAAAGTGACTGGATGCTGCATATGATGATTGAACCCAAAGGTATGGTGCCGATGTTTACGGCTTTTGCTGTCGGCACAATGGTTCTTTTTACTATTGTTGGCTTTGTTTTTTTCGGTATGACGCGCCGTGTCTCTGGTTTCTTTGGGCGTGATCTTGAACTTATCAAGGACGAGTTATACACGCTAAGAAATGGTTTCCGTAATAATGAAAAAACCATTTCCGGTTTAATAGAAACCAGCACGGTTATGGAAGAAATAAACCAGATAATGGATCAAATTGAGAATCATCAAAATGAGTTAAAACATCTCAGTTTGACTGATGAGATGACAGGGCAACTCAATCGTCGTGGCTTTTATGAGAAAGTGGATTACATTATGGAGCTGACCAAACGAGGAACGCCCTGTTACCTGATTCAATTTGATCTCGATGATTTTAAAAAGTGCAATGATAAGTATGGTCATGCCATGGGAGATCAGGTGCTGAAAATATTCTCTTCTGCACTTCAATCTAACTGTCGTTCAACCGATATCTGTGCACGCCTAGGAGGTGATGAATTTGTTGTCGTTGTGGTGAACTACACGAGTAATGAAATTGAGCAGTGGTATAAAAATATTATACATTTATTTAATGAGCAGCAGAGACCATACGCAGCCAACTACGGATTAAATAGTTTTTGTGGCGCCAGTGCCGGTGCAGTACGTTTATCCGATAGTCACGGTGATATTGATCACATATTGAAGTGTGCCGACAACGCTCTTTACCAGGTTAAGGAGAGTGGAAGAGGGCGCCTGGATATTGTCGAAGAAGTATTATTTGTCTCGTAAATAAGAAAGTCCCCTTATAAGGCAACCGCCCTATAATTAATAAGTAAATCAAGTAGCTAGGAACCAGGAACCAGGTGTGAAAGGACGAAACAGGCCTTGACCATTTGAAATGAAGGAAAATCTCCTTGTCCTGTTTTCTCTTTGACAGGAAGTAGCGTAGAAAGAGTTCTACCACTGGTCTATAGTGTTTCTTTTATATTTTTAGAGGATATGATGGTGAATAAACTTTCCCCCCTGTTTTTCCTGCTTGTTTCTCTCTCCTTGAGTCTTGGCCTGTCTGCGGCGGAGAAGAAGGTAAAACCGGCTGCGATGCAGTTTTCAATTGAGCAGACGGTGATCAAGCAGCAACTTGCCGAGGGTGTCTCTGCCGATGATGCCATTGAGGCGCTCAAATCGAAGGCGGTTGAGGTAAACATGAAGTTTGTCGCACACCAACCACTGTCGAAGGAGTTGCAGGCCAGAGGGGTTGCATCGGGAAGGCTGGAGATTTTCCAGTTCTGTAATCCCATGGATGCCCATGAGATGGTGAAGTTTAACCCTATCTTTGCAGCCTATATGCCCTGCCGTATTGCACTGGTAGAGGATCAGGATGGAAAGAAATGGCTGATGATGTTGAATCTTGATATGTTGATTAACAGCACACCTCTACCACCTGAGCTGAAGAAGATTGCTGCAAAGGTTAATAATAACCTGATGCAAATTCTGGAGGCGGGTGCCACCGGGGAGTTCTAGCTTCATATCGAGACAATGAAAGGGGGCAGTGCCATTAGTAGATTAAATGGTACTACCCCCTTTTTCTTTAAGGTTAATGCCAAAGAGGATAGGTGATGGTAAGAGTACTATTCACACTCGTAGTTATGGTGATAAGCACCATGGTGGTAGCAGCTCCCACCCAGTCACAACTAGACGCGGCGCTACATGAAGTTAAATCAGAGGAGATAGTCTTCGATGCATCCTGGCAAGATATTGCAATCCCCTCATTGGTCGCTCGAGTCTTTGACAAGGGTACGCGACGCGACGGGTATGCCGGCTACCTCTGCATGATACTTTCCGAGCATGGCATAAATGGAGGCGTAGTCAGGGTGATTGATGTAGTTAGTAAAGATCGGCAAGAATTGGGACAGGCAAAATGTAAATAAAATCGGGCTGCTTCAATTTCTCATCGTCGTCGATGCTTACTGCCATATCAGCAAATGACTACAGTCCCATGGCCTTCTCAGGTTGCTATTACCTAGGAAAATACTATGGTTTAATCTCCGGCGTGGTTGGATAACTGCGCTCATGCGTCTGGCAGGGAGCCAATATTGACGCAGAGACTGTAAGGAGAGCGAAACTATGCGTAATTTATCTCTTTTTCTTGTGGTTCTATTCCTCTCGGCAAACTCTTATGCTGGTGAATCTGCTGCGGATAAAATCGATCGTGCCAAGAGTGCGGTCCATTCCGGCATCAGTCATAACGCCTCAGTAATGGATGTTGACGGGAAGATGTTAAAGAAAGGCTCGAACGGATGGACATGTATGCCCGGTATTGGACCCGGGGACAACCATCCTATGTGTAACGACCCGGTGTGGACGAGACTGATGAAGGCGGCGGGAACGGGTGCTGATTTCCATACTGATCGTATTGGTATTTCATACATGCTACAGGGTGATGCACACGTAAGTAATTCTAATCCTGCGGCTACAGACCCAAAAAACGGTGATGTATGGGTTCAGGAAGGCCCTCACTTAATGATTGTTGCACCTAAGGAGGCGATGAAGGGGATATCGGATGATCCCTTTAACGGTGGCCCCTATGTGATGTGGAAGGACACACCCTATGCACACATTATGGTGCCTATTCGAGTTACTGAGTAAAAAAGGAAATTGAAAAAAAATGGGCAGTGACAAGCGTGAATTCATATCACACGCAATTGTCACCGCCCCTTTTATTGATTACTACCAATAGCAGAATTAATTATAAATCCATCCACACCGTTTTCTTAAGATGGTTCAAAAAATTCAGCTGAGTGTCGTATCTTATGAGCGACCTTCTCAAGGCTGTTCGCGGTCTCCTCCATAATGTCGACGAGGGCCGAATCAATCCCCGCCTCTATTAGCAATGAAAGTTCATCATAGTGCTCAGCACCAAGGGAGTCACCGGCGTCTTCTACGAGTTCGCGAAAACGGTTGGTGATTTCCTGAGCATGTTTGGTGCGGTGCATTATTTTTTCTCCTTAGGTTGTTTTGGCGCCTTGTCCAGGAAGTGCTCGCCCTTTTCGTAGATGTGGGTGGCCGAACCGACGATAAGTGAGTCTGGTGGTATGGCAATCTCTTTATTTTTATTTGGATAATCGAGGCTGTTAAGGATATGGCGCATCGCGTTAATACGGGCCCTCTTTTTACAGTCTGATTTAACCACGGTCCAGGGCGCATCGGCTGTGTCGGTATAGAAGAACATGGCCTCTTTCGCCTCTGTATAGTCGCGCCATTTATCGAGTGAGGCGAGGTCGATTGGGCTTAACTTCCACTGCTTGAGCGGGTCATGGCGGCGTTGCTGAAAGCGTCTGAATTGTTCGTTGCGACTAACCGAAAACCAGAGTTTAAAGAACTTAATACCGCTACGAACCAGCATCCGCTCAAGCTCTGGTGCCTGGCGCATAAACTCCAGGTAGTCCCCTGGCTTGCAAAAGTTCATTACCCTCTCGACACCGGCGCGGTTGTACCAGGAGCGGTCGAACAGCACGATCTCACCGTGGGTGGGAAGGTGTTTGATATAGCGCTGGAAGTACCATTGCCCCTGTTCTTCGTCGCTCGGCTTTTCCAGTGCAACTACACGAGCACCACGTGGATTCATATGCTCCATCATGCGCTTGATGGTGCCACCCTTACCCGCTGCATCGCGACCTTCAAACAGAATGACGATGCGTTGTCCGGTCTCTTTCACCCAGCCCTGCATCTTGAGTATCTCAATTTGAAGCTCTTTTTTGAGCTTCTCATACTCGTCACGGTTCATTTTGTCTTCATAGGGGTAGTTGGCATCGGTAAAGATCTTACGTTTGCCAAGCTTCTCGACCAGTTTTGGCTTGGCTAGTTTTTGATCTGTACGGTCAGCGGAAACCTTGGGCATGCTAAAATTTGCGTCGTTGCTCACTTCTCATCTCCAAAAAATTACAAAAATACATCCTTTAAGTGTAGACCTAAATTTGCCGTTCTTCCTTAGGATTTGCGGTAATTTTGAGTATAGTAGTTGACAGTTTTGCTGGGGGAAATCTGCTAATTCTGCCCTCCGAATTAGGGCCGGTGCCTTTTACGCTCTTAGGTGTGCATGGTCTCAGGCGTTTTGGCCTTCTCGCCGCTCAGGAACGAATTTTCATACTCGGCAATTACCTGGGCACCGAATAGCAGAATCATCGCTGCCACCTCCAGTGACAGCAGCGCGACAATGCCTGTGGCGAGTGAGCCATAGATCAGGTTGACGATAGACAGGGTGGAGAAGTACCAAATGAGTAGATGGCGCGCCAGTTCCCACAGCAGGGTTGCCACAGTGCCACCGACCAGCGCGTGGCTGAGGGATATGCGACCGACCGGCATTACCAGATAGATGGAAGAAAGCAGCACCATGAGCCCGAAGATACCGAGTAGATAGATGGCGGTGTGGCTAATATCATCCATGGCAATCTGCCAGGCAAAAAGGGTAATACTGGTTTTATCGAGCGACTCCAGGGCACCGCTGGCCAGGGTAATGAGGGAAATACCGACACCGACAAGCATGATGTAGAGATAGGGGATGATGGCGGAGACCAGAAAGTGGCGGCGCCTGATCTCGACGCGGTGAAAGAAGATCACCGACATGGCATTTTCAAGTATGGTAAAGGCCATGGAACTGAAAAAAAGCATCACCAGAATGCCCACCCAGCCGATAACGGCGCGATGTTCGATGAATTTACTGACCTGCTCCAGCAAAAGGTCGGTCAGGCCGGGTACGAAGAGCTGCAGGTTTTCCCTGATCAGATACAGCAATGTCGTGTCATCAATGACGTGGGACAGCACTACCAGCAATAGTGTGAAAATAGGGATGATGGAGAGCAGGGTGTAGTAGGCGAGTGCACCAGAAAGCAGTAGCCCCTGATTGGCGTTAAATGCCTTGATTACCCTCCAGCTAAAGCGCAGGGGGTGGCTAAGCGGACTGCTGTTTAGCGCTGTCTTGTTCGGCATATGGTCGGTGATCCGGTTGGTGATACAGGGCCAGATTAGCCAATGTCTGCGGTTGCAGCAATATACATATGTTGTTATCGATAATTTAAAGGGGCCAGAGTTTGAGGGATCACTTAAAGGGTTTAGGTGATAGAATTTGAGAATGAAACGAATAAACCTGCAACCAACATCCTGGACAATCCCATTGTCGCTGTTGGCGATTTATTTAATGGTATTCGGCTTGTTAGCTGTTTCGCCCTATGATCGGGCGGTCTGGTGGGCAGAGAATATCCCAGTATTAATGGTCGTTGGGGCATTGATGTTGATATCGCGAAAATATCAGTTTTCTAATACCAGCTATATATTGATGTCAGTCTTTATTCTGTTACATACCATCGGTGGTCATTATACGTTTGAACGAGTCCCATTTGACTGGGTCTCGGAACCATTTGGATTTGAGCGCAACCATTACGATCGTATTGCACATTTCTCTGTTGGCTTTTATGCCTATGCCATTGCCGAAGTATTGATGGTTAAAAGACTGGTGCGCAGCCGCTGGATTGTTTCTCTGTTCCCGATCTTTGCGATTGTTACGGTTGCCGGTGCGTATGAGATTATCGAATGGCAATATGCGGTATATGCTGACCCACAAGCGGGCATTGCGATGCTGGGTTCACAAGGTGATATCTGGGATGCACAAAAAGATATATTGGCGGATACGCTTGGTGCCCCGTTGGTCATAATCTTATTCTTTTACCAGCATCAAACTGCTTTGGTTCAGCTAAAGAGTGAATGATGCCTGGCTTATTAGTGCAATACGGATAACGGCTCCTTTTTTCTCCTTATCTACTATATTGATATGCATAGGGATGAGTCTGGAGATGATGCCTGATGGAGCACTTAAGAAAACAGTTAGAATCAATAAACCAGCACGGTTATAAGGCTTATAAGGTACTTGAGGGGGACTTCCAGTTTCCTGACTATGTGCTGCGTATCGATCACGTGCAGGGTGATTCCTTCGCCGATCCCTCTCGCTGCCGCATCCTTATCACTGCGGCAACGGCCAATATCCCACTAGCGTTATTTAGTAACCGTTGCCGCACCATCGCACTGGAGGACTTTATCGGTCGCAGCTTTGCCACGGCCATCAGGAGCGGGACAAAAGGGAAACGCGGCTCGGGGCGCAGTGGTGAGGTCTCTATCGCTGATTACGGCCAGCAGGTTCTGGAGCGCAATGCGGTGCTGGTCAATGGGGGCAGTATTGAGGTGCGGATGCAGATTGGGCTGCCTGCCGAGGGGCGTTCCGTTGCTGCTGAGCAGGCGATCATTATGCTGTTTGAGGAGCTCCCTGCCGTAGTCACGGCTGCACTTGAGCCCTTTAGTGATGCTATTTTCCGTGTTGAGAGGCATGTCGATTCGGTTGAGGATCAGCAGGCACTGCGTTCACAGCTTGCTGATAAGGGGCTCGTTGCCTTTATCGCCGACAACGCCATATTGCCGCGCCGCAGTGGCATAGATGAGCACCCGCTTCCTGATGCCGTCCCTTTCAGCTCACCGGCGTCACTCGCTGTTGAGTTGCAATGCCCTCACACCGGACCGCTACGTGGGCTGGGTATCCCTCAGGGGGTGACCCTCATTGTTGGGGGTGGCTTTCACGGCAAGTCGACACTGCTGCATGCAATTGAGCGTGGAGTCTATGATCACATTCCCGGTGATGGTCGTGAGCAGGTGGTCAGTGATCCCACCGCGGTTAAGATTCGGGCGGAGGATCGACGGGCCATTACCGGTGTCGATATCTCTCCCTTTATCAATAACCTGCCACAACAGCGGGATACCCACCGCTTCTCGACTCAGGATGCCAGTGGCAGCACCTCGCAGGCGGCCAATATCATGGAGGCACTGGCAGCGGGTTCAAAGGCGCTCCTTATCGACGAGGACACCTCGGCCACCAATTTTATGATTCGTGATGAACGGATGCAGGCACTGGTCTCTAGAGACAGGGAGCCAATCACACCGCTGCTCTACCGCATTAAGGATCTTAATACGGAGTGTGGCGTATCGGTCACCCTGGTGATGGGTGGATCGGGGGATTATTTTGATGTGGCCGATACCGTCATCATGATGGATAACTATCTCGTCAGGGATGTCACCATGGAGGCGCGACGGCTGGCTCGTGATATCAACCCCGAAGATTCAGCCTACCCCTCACTGAAGGTGGAGAGTATTCGCAGGGTAGAGCCACAATCCCTTAACCCGCGTTACCGCAACAAGAGCGAGCGGATACAGGCTCTGGACAGGCGTCTGTTGCGCTATGGTGCGACAGAAATTGACCTGAGCCGTGTCGAGCAGTTAGTGGACAACGGTCAGCTCAGTACCATCGGTTATCTTGTCATTCATTACTATAGAGAGGCTATCAAGAGTCCCGACAATAGCCCTGATCTTGTTGAGGGAATGTACAAGCTATGTAATAGTCTTCGTGAGCAGGGCCTGGATACGCTGCCTCCCTATATCATGGGTACTCTGGCGATGCCTCGAGTCTTTGAGCTATTGGCTACAGTGAATCGCATGCGTAACCTCCGTTTAATCGACTAACAGGGAGTTAAGAAAGCAGGCTCATGCACAAAAAGAGGGCTTTATAAGAACCATTACAAGAGCTAGTATGTTCAGCGAATGAAGAGACTGCTCAATGAAGCAGACAGAACTGACAATATTTTCCTGGAAATTACCGCAGATACTGCGTTACGCCTTGTCTAATATTTGGAGCAGTGCACCATTTTGTTCTAAATTTTCAGATGGCACCTTTGAATTGGGCGTGGCGGAACATATACAGATGTGAGAGATTGGCAAGATAGATAGAGGGATGCGGGCAAGCAGCTAATGGGAATTATGCTTTATGCCGAAGAAATCCTCAGAGGGAAGTATGAGAGAAGAGTCAAAAGATCCAGGGTTATTCAAGCTATTTAACGACGGTGAGTTGACGATTTTCTTCGTCGGCTGCGGTTCCGCCTTTAGCCGCACAATGAACCAGACCAATATTCTGGTGGTGAAGGGCGATCAGCACCTATTGGTAGACTGCGGCACCAAATCCCCCCAGGCACTGCATGACCTGCATATAGAGCCAGCGCAGATAGAGAATTTTCTCATCACTCACACCCATGCCGATCATATCGGTGGGCTTGAAGAGATGATGATGGTCAACCGCTACCTTACCGGTAAAAGACCAAATATCATTATTAACGAAGAGTTTGAAACGATCCTCTGGAATCAGTCACTACGTGGCGGCAGTGCCTACTCCGAGGTCAATAATGGACAACCACTGGGTTTTACTGATTTCTGGAATATAGTTCGTCCGACACGGGCAGCAGATATCGAGCGTGAGACATGGGAGACCCGGCTCGGTGACCTCGATATCAAAATGCCGCGCACCAAACACTTCCCAGATAACGCCAAATCGTGGCGTGACTCCTTCTGGAGCTGCGGAGTGCTATTTGATGAGCGTGTGTTATTCACCTCAGACACCCGATTCGACCCAGACCTTTTAATCGAGTTTGATGAGCGTTACAAGCTGGAGCTTATCTTTCACGACTGTCAGTTCTTTACCGGTGGAGTTCATGCTTCACTGGATGAATTAAGCACATTGCCGGATAGTCTGAAGAGTAAAATGGTACTGATGCACTACGGTGACAATTGGCAGCAGTTCGAAGAGCAGGTTAAAGCCGCTGGGTTCCTCTCTTTCGCCAAACAGAATCATAGCTACACATTCGAGTAAAGTCGCACTAGTTTTGACTAAAATCAAACGTTGTCATGCTGTGTGCGTGATTTTACGCTGTAACCCCAGTATTCTTGTGAAGCATACGAAGTATGAATATGTCTTTAAGTAACCATTCACCATTATCATGAATACAGTTGAACATACTCACATAGTTACCATTGTATTACTCTGGCTTGGATTCTTTTTTGTTCACTCACTTACCGCATCGCTTACACTCAAATATTGGGTATCACGCAATTTAACCAGGTTCATGCCGGCGTATCGGCTTGTCTTCAATATTCTTTCAGGTTTGCTTATTATTCCGATAATAGCTCTCAGTTACATCTGGAGAGGCGAGGCATTGTGGCACTGGTCGCCCGCTATTTCCTGGTTAGTGGCTATCATTATCATGGCTACTATTGCAGCTTTTATTATTTCTCTGCGTTATTACGATATGGCGGAGTTTATGGGGTTGCGGCAGTGGCGGGAAAGGAACTCTCAGGCAGAAGACCAGGAAAAGTTTGTGATTGGTGAGTTTCACCGATTTGTACGGCATCCCTGGTACACCATGGCCATAGTGCTGATCTGGTGCCGGGAGATGGATCCTATTATGCTTACTAGCGCCATAATGCTAACCCTCTATTTTATAGTCGGGTCGCGTCTTGAAGAGCGTAAACTGGTGCAGTACCACGGTGAGATATATGAGCGTTATCGGAAAAAGGTTCCGGGTCTGGTTCCACGCCCATGGCGATATCTGACAAGGGTAGAGGCAGATGAGCTGTTATCGCGGCTGGGCAATTGAGTAAAGTGCAGGTCTTAGGGAATGTGTAACATAGACGGACGACGATCAGGTATCCAGCAGCTTCTTTGCTATAGACCTCAGCACAAAAATAGAGAAGAGAGTATTTGTGAATAATAATGACATTATGCGCCGTATTCGATACGCCTTTGACTTCAGTGATCCAAAAATGGTTGCGATATTTTTTCAGGCAGATCATTCAGTAACAAGAGAGCATATTAGTGACTGGTTGAGGAAGGATGATGAGCCTGAGTTTCAGACGCTTAATGATACTCAGATGGCGACTTTCCTTAATGGCCTAATTATTGACAGGCGCGGTAAAAGAGAAGGCCCACAACCCAAGCCTGAACAGCGTCTAACAAATAATATAATCTTAAGGAAGTTAAAAATCGCCCTGGATCTGAAGGCTGAGGATGTTCTTGAAATTATGGCATTAAGTGATGTTCGTATCAGTAAACATGAGTTGAGCGCTTTCTTTCGCAAACCGGGACATAAACACTACCGTGAGTGCAAAGATCAGATATTACGTAATTTTCTAAATGGTCTGCAGCTTAACTATCGCAATACCCCCAGATCAAAGTTAGATACTGCTGATTAGGGCATGATTTTGGTGTTTCTCTATGTCGGTGAAAATTGAATTGTTATTGGACTAAATACGATGGCTAAGATGTTAGATTCATTGCGAGACTGGAATGCCGAGTCGTTTGAGCAAACATTTAAGAGTGAAATGGAAGGCTTCAGAAAGGATGTTTTACCTTTGGATGATGTGATCGATGACGGTAACACCGTATATGACGGAGATTTGGGCGTAACGGTCATTGAGTTTGCTGAGGGCGATCAGTTTATTGAGGTGCGTGCGGGGGTCTATTTCGCCGAGATTGTTTCCTGTTGTAGCTGTGGAGAGAGCCCGCCTATTGACGAGGCGTATTGTGAAATGAACGTGCGTATCAATAAGTCAACAGCCGAGGCAGAGTTTGCGGTCATTAAGGACTAATCGAGTAGTAATACATCTTGCCAGTGTAAACTGTACCAGTTTGTGATTTATGGTTTGGCGAATAATGATGTATGTAATTTGCAGTGTGCTGCCATCTCAAAGTGCGCGTAGTATTAGTTAGTGTTGAGATAAGAAATCAAGGAGATAACATGGATGTGCGGTCGGGAATTCTAGATGTTCTAACCCGTAATGAATTTGAGAAAATCAAGGCGCTTGGTAGTGAGATTGAGTTTGATGCAGGGGAGGTGATATTTTCCGAGGGAGAGAGTGCCAAGTGCATCTACGTCATTGATACTGGCATCGTCTCAATCTCTATCCGTAAATTTACCACTGAGGAAGAAGTTTGTAGGCTCGGTCAGGATGACTGTTTTGGTGAGATGGCTCTGCTTAATGATCAGTGCCGCAATGCCTCCGCAAAGGCCAATGTGAAGACGCGTCTATGTCGGGTGGATAAGCAAGCCTTCCTTGGTTTGGTACAGAATGATAACAAACTCGCGGAGAAGATTAACTATTTAATGAGCGAGCGCTCCGAAGAGTTATTGCTGAGAGAGAGTCTGATTGATGTCACTGGTGTTAACCGAAAAAATTTGCATGTCAGCATAAAAGGAGATCCTTCCCTTCGAGAATCCACATTTACTCGTCAACGTTACACCAGTGTTATCGATCCTATTCTCACAGAGTTGAAGTCAGTGCTGGTGGATTTGATGATTAACAGGAGTGTTTTCCAGGTGTTTGTCGGGTTTAATAATGGCGAGGTACGAACAAGCTCTATTTTCGATCCGTTTTGTGAGGCACTCCACCCAGCGAATAAACTGGTCGAGCCTGGATATATCGACCGTCATTTTCCACATATATCGTTCGCAAATAAGATTGATACGATAAATAATCTATTTAGTGCGGTGAGACAGGATCCAGGTTTTGATTCACTACCAGCTAATTTCAGGAAGTTGTATGGCAGCTATTATGAGCAGTGGGAGCCAATTACACAGGATGAGATTACAAGCATAATTCTTCGTCTGCATGACCTTCGTGAACTCCCTGACTTCTATTTAAGAAACTTTGCTATT
Source organism: Pseudomonadota bacterium (assembly GCA_039714395.1). Taxonomy (GTDB): domain Bacteria; phylum Pseudomonadota; class Gammaproteobacteria; order Thiohalomonadales; family Thiohalomonadaceae; genus JAPHSX01. The sequence goes on from JBDLJH010000017.1 coordinate 18,617, forward strand.
AACCTTACTAAGGGGGCTATTCGTATGCAGTTTAACTGTGATGGTACTCATATTGTGAGTCCCGATGATTATCAGCGATTTTTAGAAGAAAATCTTTGTTAATGGAGGGTAAGTTATAGATGTCTTCCATGCCTGCGAATTCGACTAATGAGAATTAATGTATGTTTATTTGCTCGTGGAGATAATGATATGAGCGATGCAGTCTACCGTTAGAGAGATAAGACTATGAGACTTTTAGCAGTATCAGAGCATTTTCTTTCGATCCGGCTTCACATCCCACTATACCGCGTTACAATAGAATTTTCTTTTGTGCTGAAGGCGGAGTAATGCCATATAATGACTATTGATACTTTGCTGCTTTCGCTGTTGATTGCGGTACTGATAGCACAGTTATTGCTACTCTATCGTTCGTTTTCGGCTACGAAAGGTCAGCGGAAGATCCAGGTGCAGATGCAACTGTCTGTTAAGGACGAGGTGCGTGGACTGTTTAATCAGTTTGAGTCATATCAGTTCTTGCGTGACCGTTTGAATTTGCGTCAAGGCATGCCCTATACGCGTGACTGGTCGGCTAGTCCTGATTTTCTCAAGCTTATTGTCGAACATTGTCTGGAGGATAAGCCGGCCACGGTAGTGGAGTGTAGTAGCGGCCTCACTACGGTGATGCTGGCACGCTGTTGTGAACTTAATGGTGCTGGCGAGGTGATTAGCCTGGAGAATGGTGCGGGGTATGCTGCGAAGACACGCGAGCATGTTGCCCGTTACGGGCTGCAGCAACAGTCGACTGTGATCGATGCCCCACTACAGAGGTACGCAGTGGCAGGTACAGAGTATGATTGGTATGCCATCGAGGCGCTCCCTGACAAGGGCATCAATATGCTGGTAATCGACGGGCCCCCCGGATTTATTCAGGAGCACTCCCGCTATCCCGCTCTGCCACTATTGTTCGATAAACTGGCTGATGGTTGCGTGATTTTTATGGATGATGCAGCGCGGCCAGATGAAAAAGAGATTGTGAGGATGTGGCAGGCACAGTTCCCAGGGCTGGTGCACCGTTATGTCAATACCGAGCGTGGTTGTTCCATCTTAAGCATAAATAAGTAGTCAGGAGTTGTAATTATTCCGCAGGAATAGGCACACTGAAATGGATATACAGAGATGACGCTCTACTTTTTGTGTGAAAAACCGCACCCCTGAACAGACCTTAACTACTCCAAAAAAACGTAAACCAGAAAGCGGGCCTTACTTGCTATAATCTCGCGTTAGATGCATGTGTTGCATCACCTGACATACTATTAACAGGGAGGGATTCATGGTTCATGTGAAAAACTGGAAGTGGAATTCTGAGGATGGTGCTGCCTGCTGCTCTGAAGAAACATCTCAAATACTTGATTGTCCTTTCCAGCAAGTTACTAGTTTTGAACAGGTATTAAAACATATCCACCCGGAAGATAAGGAAGCAGTGATTCAGGTTGTAGAGGAATCTTTGCAATCTTCTGCCGACTGTAAAATTGAATACCGAATTGTTCGACCTGATGGGGATATACACTATATCTATTTTCAGGGCCATGTAACAGAATGGACAGGCAACAAACCTCTCAAGATAGCAGGTACGTTACGGGATATTACTGAACATAAACTGGCAGAGAAAAAGTTGGCTGAAAGTGAGACCAAGTTCCGGACGTTGTTCGAAGCTAGTAGCGATGCCATTATGTTGCTAGATGAACGGGGTTTTTTCGATTGTAATCCCGCCACAATAGAGATGTTTGGCTGTTCCGATGTAGAAGTATTCAGCAAACTGCATCCATCTGAGTTATCACCCCCAACACAGCCCGATGGTTCTCTGTCCGTTCAGGCGGCACAGCAGAAAATTGAACAGGCCTTTCGTGAAGGTCGTAACTTCTTTGAATGGATGCATTGGAGGTTTGATGACCACCGCGAATTTCCTGCCGAGGTTCTGCTCACTGCCATGAGGTTGGGTGAGCGTGATGTTCTACAGGCAGTAGTGCGAGATATTACCCAACGCAAGCAAGCCGAACAATCAATCATCATGGCAAAGGAGGCAGCAGAGTCTGCTACAAAAGCAAAATCAGAATTCCTGGCCAATATGAGTCACGAGATCCGCACTCCCATGAACGGTGTAGTATCAATGAGCCAGGTATTACTCGACAGCGGGCTTGATAAAAAACAGCGGGAGTATGCCATGGCGATTACTCGCTCGGCGAGCAGCTTGGTTCTTATCCTCAATGATATCCTGGACTTGGCCAAGATCGAGTCACGTAAGATTGAGATTACTATGGCTAACTTCCCGATTGAAGACCTGGCGCAGCACTGCCTGGATCTCTTCCTACCATTGGCTGAAGAGAAGGGTCTTTCATTTTATAGCGAGATTGAGGTTGGTAGTTATACTCATGTATTTACCGATCTGACGCGCCTGATTCAGATTACTAGCAACCTGCTAAGTAATGCCGTGAAATTTACGGAGCAAGGTAGAATCCGCTTTACCATAAAGCTCAGGGAGCTTGAAGGGGAAAATTTATTGCTACGGGTTGAGGTAGAAGATAGTGGTGAGGGCATCCCTGCTGAAGAACAACAGCATATATTCGACCGATTTGTCCAGGTTAGTGATGGCTATTCCAAGCGTTATGCCGGGACTGGATTGGGCCTGACTATATCAAGTGAGCTGTTAAACCAGATGAAAGGTCGTATCTGGGTGACATCGGAGCTAGGTAAGGGTAGCTGTTTCTATTTTGAGGTACCGCTGAAAAGGGCGGAAATGGAGATAAAAACTGTTACGCTGAAGAGTGACATGCCTATTCTGAATGATCAGCATATCTTAGTAGTAGATGATGATGATATAGGCCGAATGGGAGCTGCACTATTACTAAGGAATAGGGGGTTTCAGGTTTCGACTGCGAACAATGGTAACCAAGCCATAGAATTGATTCGCAAAGAGACATTTGATGTTGTGCTAATGGATATCCATATGCCTGAGTTGAACGGTATGGAAGTTACAAGGTGCATACGAGAAGATTCTGATCCTGACATTGCCCGGTTGCCTGTGATTGGCCTGACCGCAGCTGTACTTAAGGATGAACATCAGCTTTACCTTGAGTCCGGAATGAACTCTGTATTGGCAAAGCCATTGGACATTGAGAAAGTTAAAGCCGCTTTATTCGATATTCCAATGCACAGTTATTCTGCACAATAATAGCTTGGTTATTCATCTCATTTACAGAAGCCATGGGCACGTAGCCTCCTGGCGGCTGATTCTAGCTAATACTGGTAGTTAAGTCAGCTGGTGGGTATGAAGCAGGGTAGATCTCTGCTGGGAAGCAAATAAGGACGGTTACACCTCTAGATTAATCTGTATAGACAAAAATGCACTATACACAAACTTACATGCTACCAACAAAGGCCTATATTTGACTGAGTATTTCCTTATACTGGAGGAATACAGTTTAAAGATGAGGTCAGAATGTCTGCTTCAGAGGATCACACACTTCACTACCGGCTGATGTTCTCCGAGAACCTGGCTGTCATGCTGCTTATCAATCCCGATGATGGCAGGATAATCGACGCTAGTATGGGTGCTTGCCAATACTATGGGTACTCACTGTCCGATCTGACGACGATGAGCATCTTTGACATCAATGTCATGAGCAAAGATGAGATCGACGTCGAGATGAAGCGAGCCAAGGAAGAATCAAAAAACCACTTCAACTTTAGCCACCGGCTTGCTTCGGGAGAAGTCCGCGACGTGGAAGTCTACTCCAATCCAATTCCCATGGAGGGCCAGAAGTTTCTCTACTCAATTATCCACGACATTACCGAGCGCAAACAGGCGCAAGAGCAATACCGCCACCTCTTCGAACGAACTGGAACAGGGATGGCTGTGCTTGAGGCCGACGGTACCCTGTCATTGGTCAACCGCACATTCGCCCAGCTCGCAGAGGCTGACGAGTCAGAAATTATCGGTCACTCCTTCCTGGAATGGGTGGCTGAGGCGGATAAAGAACGGATGCAGGAATACCACCTGAAACGCCTTCATGGAGAGGATGCACCAGATAACTATGAATTTCAGTATAAGACTCTAAAGGGTCACAGGGGTTGGGCGCTGCTGAACATCTCATTTTTTCCAAATTCTGGCAGAACCATGGTCTCTGCAATCAATATTACCGAGCGCAAGCAGGCAGAGCAAAAGTTGCAACAGGCAAATGTTGTTGTTGAGAGAAGTCCAGCAGTGCTCTTTCAGTGGAAAGCAACTAAGGGGTGGCCGGTAAAATTTGTTTCCAGAAATGTGAATCAATTTGGATATACAGCCGAGGAACTAATATCTGGTGGTGTCTCATTCATAGAAATTGTGCATCCTGATGATATTCAGAAAGTTGGCGAGGAGGTGGAAAAATATTCTAGTGCTGGAGTAGATGAATTCACTCAAGAATATCGTATTGTCTCGCCAACGGGGGAGATTTACTGGATTGATGACCGTACTACGATTGAGAGAAATGCTGAAGGATATATCACTGGCTATCAAGGTGTTGTCATTGATATCACCGAACGCAAGCAAGCAGAGAAGGAAAAAGAACAGCTACTAAATGAGCTTCTGCACTCTCAGAAGATGGAGTCACTCGGCCATCTAACTGGAGGGATCGCACACGAGTTTAACAATCTGCTAGGGGTTATCAACGGATTCACAGAGCTTGCAGTAACTAAGTGTATTAATAACGGAGATGAAAAACTTCTGGAATATATGCGTAGTATTGAGACTGCCAGTGGCCGTGCCACCAAATTGGTTGCAGAAATGCTCGCTTTTGGTCGAAGCGAACAGGCCGACAATTTGCCACTAAATATATCTACTCTTATATTAGAAAACGTTAACACGCTACGTTCAACTCTACCCAGCTCAATCGAAATAGAAACTAAAATTGATCCATATCTACCTAGTGTGCTGATGAATCCAACTCAGTTAAAACAAATATTGATGAATCTTTCTATCAATGCACGTGATGCAATGGATGGTGTGGGTAAATTAACCGTTCGACTGCATGAGCTTCATGGCTTAGATGCAGAGGACTCCGTATCATACAAACCTATTGGTGGAGACTGGGTTGAATTAAGTGTTAGCGATACAGGTTCAGGTATTGAACCTGAGATAATAAAAAACATCTTCAATCCATTCTTTACAACCAAAGATGTTGGTATGGGAACGGGAATGGGGCTTTCTATCATTTACCGCATTATGGAAGACCACGATGGACATATCTTACTGGATAGCAAACCCGGAAAAGGGACTACCTTTCGCTTATTATTCCCCCCTATTCCAAATGAAATCACTGAGAAGAGTGATTTAACAGATGAGTTGTCAGAGATTCCTGTTGGAGATGGATCTGAAGTTTTAGTAGTTGATGATGAAGAGATGCTGGCTGTGTTTATATCAGAGTTAGTAAAAGAATATGGTTATAAATCACACTATGTTACTGATAGTATAGAAGCCTTAAATTTGTTTAAGGAGGATCCTGACCGGTTCTCTATCTTGATTACCGATCAAACCATGCCAAAAATAACGGGGAAGGAGCTGGTTGATAAGTTGAAGACAATCCGCCCAGAACTACCTGTGATTATGTGTTCAGGCTATAGCGATAAAATTAATTCAGATGAGGCTTCTGAACTTGATTTCTCTTATATCAGTAAACCTGTTGATGCTGGTGACATAATGAGAGAAATCTCAAATTTATTAGTTCAAAGAAATCAATTAGACAATGTTGACTGAATGTTGATTGCATCAGATGCGATATAAATGGATATCACTACGCAACCACTGACTCCTGATTAGGTTGGATTTATTAATTGTGTAAGTGGCCAATATTTTCGGTGGTAACTCAAAGATGGAGTTTTTCAACAGTATCTTCTAGAAGTGACTATAAGGCGAGTTATATCCAGGTTATAGGGGGGGTAAGGGTAGTTTCGATCCTGTGGCGGAAGCAAACGAATAGTGTTGTTTAAGTCAGGATTCGGTTGATGTCACCTCGCGTAGCAGAAATATAGCCGCAAGTAGCTAATTTGAGACTAAATACAGCCGAAAAATTATTGTGGTGATGTTTTAATTTAGTGTAGCTAATTTGACGCGTTATGGCAGGTCTCCCATTCTGCCAGTGCCGCTTCCAAATCTCCTTCGGCACCGATCTGTAGCCAGAAGCTAGTAAAGTCCTCTTTGGCATGTTCCAGCTGGAACGGCATCCTCATGGATTTGTCCTTCAGGAAGTGTTCGATATTTGCCTCGACGGTATCGAGGTAGTCGAGTGCAACTACATGAGCTGTTGGCGTAGCCTGCAACTCTAGTAAGATCCCCTCTCGATAGGCCTGCATGATGCCGAACTCGGCACGGCGTGCAAAGCTCTCAGCTGTCTGTTCACGATCACGGCTCAGGTGCACGTAGAAGGCATTATCACCATATTCTTTGTCCAGCCTGCCGAGCAACCAGCTTAGACGGTTGTCTGCCTCTATGTGATCGTGAGGATAGTTGAGGCGTTCACTTCCAATAACACCGCTACGTGATTCATGCAGTGCGCTGAAGTTGGTGATGTGCTGGCAGGCGCGGATGAAGGTGGTGGAGCCGCAGCGGCCGGTATTGAGAATAAAGACGTTCACTGCAGTTGAGACTCCCACGTCTTACGGTCGTTGCGGTAATGAATAATGGCGTTAATGATATCGTGCCGGCGCTGTGCCTGATGTCCCGCTGAGTGAATCAGTTTGTAGCCGCTTGCCTCATCACCAAAGTTGAATTCCATATTGGTGACAAAGTGGCTAAACTCGGCGCGAGACTGAGACAGGGCCTCTGTTTGTTGCCACCACTGCTCGCTCTCTTCAAACAGTGACCTGAGGGCCGTTATCTTCTCCACGATCTGTTCGTGTTTGGTGGTGTAGTTACGCAGCATCTGCGCCTCGACCTCCTGCACTACAGACTCTACCTGCTTCGTTGTCAACGATATGGCGGGGTAGCCCTGTGCAGTAAGTTGTTCCATGGAAAAGAGCATCACATCACCAAAGAACTGCCGTTCGAACTCAACAGATAGGTCGACACGTTGCTGCTTGCGATTAATGCCAGGGCGAAACTCTGAGTGGCCTATCTCATCCACTGTGCGCTTGTGAAGCATAGGCAGGTTGGCGGAGACAAATTTTTCACCTATTTCCGACTTTATGATGCGCCCAAGCACAGGGCCGGCCATCCGTAGTTTTAAAGTGGCGAAGGGGACGAAGTAGCGCAGCGCCTCGGCACGAAATATATAGTTACCGGTGTAGATGGTACGCGCCGGGTTGATGGTGTCGGCAAGTAGCTGATGTTCGTAGTAGCTTTTGCGCGTTGGGTGCTCACCGTCGAAGAAGCGGTTCAGCTTGTGTGTAAAATCGGCAAAGCAGCTTGTGTGGTCATGTTCGCCAGTGATAGCACACTGGTAATTGAAGGTGTTTGTTTTTGTCTTGAAGCCAAACAGGTCAGCCATATCATGGTAGGCTGCATCGTCACTGTTTTGTACCTGATTGCCATGAAAGCTACAGGCACCATTGGCCCTGGTGTTGGCAATCAAGGAGAGGAAAGCAGTGACATCATCAAGAAAATTACTGGCCATCACGGAGGGGGAGACCGGCGGGTCACCTACTACCTTACCGGTGAGGATGGTGGTGTCACGTTCTCTAAATATTTTGTCGAGCTGGTAGAAAAAATTAATGGCGTAGAGATTACGTTCCCCCGCTTCAGTCTGCACCTTGACCTGGAATTCCTGGTCGCTGTCGATAAAGTAGATGAGCGTATTGTCCCTGTTTGCAACCATCTCATTGAGTTTCAGGTAGGCGATGTTGCGCATCATCGAAGCGCCCTTGTGGTAGAAGGCATCGACCGGGTTATTGCCGATGATCGGTGTCAGCTGTGCACGCGTTTTATCATCGAGTTTGTCGAGCTGTGCCAGTTGCTCGCTCTGACCGAAGTAGAGGGTGGTGAGACCGCGATGGTCATAATCCGCTGCGATCTTGCGGTGGCGCTCAATGTTGTGTTGTTCCCGACTGTCGTCGGCGACGAGTACGGAGATCTTGCTGTAGTGTCCCTCTCTTTTGCCACCGTAGCCGAAGGTTTCACAAAGTCTGAGGGTGCTGCCCAGGCAGGCCTCCAGGTGTTGTGGACGGTCTGCTACCGGGATGACAATGATGAAGTTGTGAAGAGTCCTATCTTTGGCCCGGAGTTTCTCCAGCTCTACAAATAGTTGCTGATACTTTGTGAGTAGCTTGTTGTTATCCGGGTGTTGCCACAGTTGATTTTCAGTCAGAGAGATGGCGTGGTGATAGATTGCCAGGCGTTTTTGCCTGTCGTTTTCGGTGTTGAGCTGTTGCCGCAGCTGCGCCAGTGTCACATCATAATTGTGGCTCATCGCTTATTTCTCGTTTAGCGACGTGATGAGTAGTTGGGAAATTTGTCCTTGTCGATCACCATCTCGATGAGGTTGATCGCGCCGCTGAGGTCGTCCTGTGCGAACATCTGTTCCACGTCGGCCTCGGTCTCAAGTTTTCGATAGTTAACGCCAAAGGATTTGGCGAGCGCCTCGAAGTCGGGGTTAATAAAGTCGCAGTTAATGTAGCGTTGGTTGTAATGCTGATGCTGGTTCTTCCTTATCAGCCCCATGGTGCTGTTGTTAAACAGCAGGATGTTGAGTGGTAGGCGGTAGTTCACTGCCGTCATGATCTCCATACAGCACATCTGGAAACCACCGTCGCCGAGGATGGCAAAGGTCGGTTTTTTCTCGGCAAAGCGTGCACCGATGGCCGCGGGGATGGCATGCCCCAGTGACGAGACACCGGAGTTGGGATGGTAGTGGTTACCGCTGGCCACCTGAAAGAAGTTCTGCGCGAAGATGATATTGTCATCGAACACTACCGCATCTTTGGGGAAGGCCTGTTCCAGTTCGGTGAAGAATTTCTTTACCAGCGAGAAGCCGGACTGGAAGATCGCATAATCGCTGTTGTCGCTTCCCTTCAAACTTGCAATCAACTGTTTGGCCTCACTGCTGTCACGTTGTTTGCCTTCCAGGTGGCGCAGTAGGTCATGCAGCACCTCGTTGATCTCGCCCTGCACCGCGATGTCGGCCTCGAACACCTTGTCCAACTGCTCAGGGTCATTGTCGATCTGCACCAGCGTGCGGTTGCCGAGTAGCGTCTTTTCCCACAGGTAGCTGGTGCGCTCGTTAAAGCTGGCACCAAGAAACAGGATCAGGTCGGCGTGGTCCACCAGATATTTGTAGGCGTGGCCGCTGGAGGTGACACCGAGGCTGCCCAGTGACATGGGGGACTGTTCGTCGATTACCCCCTTGGCCTTGAGGCTGCTGGCCACCGGGATCGCCAGTGATTCGCTCAGTTGTGAGACCAGTAGCTGTGCCTGCGAGCGGATGCAGCCGTGTCCGGCGACAATGATCGGCTGCTTTGCCGCCAGCAGCGCCTCGGCGATAGCGGCGGTGGAGTGTGAGGCACCATTGAGGCGGCGCGGGCGCTTTGTGGTGACGATCTCATCGAGGATCGCATCGTCCACCAGCTCACTCTGTACATTGAAGGGGAAGCTGAGCAGCACCGGGCCGGGGTTGGGGGAGAGCAGGATCTTCGAGGCGCGGTTAAGCGCCTGAGCCAGGTAGTCAGTGCGTTCGATGATGCGGTTGTAGCGGGTGATGCCCTTGAAAAGGGAGAGCTGGTCGATGCTGCCACCCTCGCCGGAGCTCTCCTGCAGCCCGCCCTTGCCGAAGATATTGGTGGAGGTCTCACCAGTGATTACCAGTACCGGTAGCTTGTCGGCATAGGCGCTGGCGATGCCGGTAACCAGATTGGTGGCACCCGGCCCGGCGGTGGTGATGCAGGCTGATACCCGTCCCGAGGCCCGTGCATAGCCGCCGGCCATGAAGGCGGCGCCCTGCTCGTGCTTCACCAGCACGCTCTGGATGCCAGAATCATACAGGCGGTCGTATACGGGCAGGATATGTGCCCCCGGCATGCCGAAGATAGTGTCTATCCCCAGTCGCTGCAGGTACTTTACAATTAATTCACTTACGGTAACGTTCATCTCGATGCGTCGTTTACGGCGTATCCAGGCCTGGCCCGTACGGGGCGGCGTCATTAATATTCTTTGCGAACGCCCGATTATGAAGAGGCGTCTCACAGGTATCAAGGCATTATTTGAGGGCTTGTTGTGGGACAGCAGAAGGGGAGGTAGTATCAGTATAAATTCAGATTGAGTAAGTGAGGGGGGTGGTAGTGGGTGCGATTAAAAGAGAATGGCAGGCGGCAGTAGTCTATTTACTGATTTTGGTGCTGGTGGTCAATGTGCACTTTATCGGCCTGGCGGATTTCAGCCTCTACGGTATCAATATATCTATCTACAGCCTGTTGGCCTATGTGCTTTACAGTCTCTTGCTGGTAAGCAGTAGCGACAAATTTGTACACCATCATCTGCTGGCCTCGGCGAGTACGTTCTTCGTCTACTTCTTTCTCAGCAGCCTCTACAGTGGAATGATGTTTGTGCTGGGTTATGAGGTGAACGTGATCAGCTGGTCATTACTACAACAGGCCAATTTTTCCACCTGGGTAGCTCTTGGCCCGCTAATGGCCATTCTGGCCCATACACTGATGTCAGCAGTGCACGGCATCATGTTAAGCATGAAGAGCAAAGACCCCGACGGCAGGCCCTACGCCGCCTAAGTGGTCTACTGCGAGTAGATTTCGTCAATCGATGTTACCTTGCCGGTCTCCAGCTCTTCGGAACCCGCATCGCGAACATTGGTGATCACGACATCAAAGCTGAGGGTGACACCCGCTAGTGGTGGGTTGGCGTCGATAGTCACCTCCTTGTCATCGGCCGCCACCACAATTACTTCTACCTCATCATCGTCTTTGCCGGTTTTAAACGACATGCCGACCTTGATCTCGTCGCCAGTGTTGAAACGCTCACGGGGCACCGTCTTCATCAGCCGCTCGTCGCGCACGCCGTAGGCCTGTTCCGGGCTGAGTGTGAATTTGAGTTGTTCGCCTGAGTTGTGTCCCTCTAGTTTGGCCTCGAAGGCCGGGAACAGGGTATTGGTGCCGTGAATGTAGCTGAACGAGTCACGCCCATCGGTGGAGTCGATGGTATTGCCCTTATCGTCCTGCAGGGTATATTCGAGGGTGACAACACTGTTTTTTTCAATCGCCATGGTGATCTCGCTAGCCTATGGGTGATGGTTTAGAGTTAAAACTGGCAAAGACGATAATTGATTACCACAGGAATGTCTAAATTGTGTTTGTAACTTTCCATAGCCGTGCCGCAGGTGACTTCTCTATGTTTGAAGAGGTGGCCGTTAGCCTGCTGAAAAAGATGGGCCACAGTGGCACCGTACCCAGTGCCATTATGCCCGAGGATATTCCGCAGGCCTTACAACAGCTGAGGGTGGCACTGGGTGCAGAGCCGGCAGAAGTTTCTGGAGTAGAGGGGGATGAGCTGCTGGTGAGTCTGTCGCGCCGGGCCTATCCGTTGATTAAAATGCTTGAGGCTTCAGTGGCGCAGAAGAGCGAAGTGATGTGGGACTGATCATGGTTGTTCAGGATGCAACGCGATTACGCCCCGCCTTTTTCGCCTTGTAGAGCGCCTTGTCGGCGGCCTTGATGACAGCCTCGGGATCACGAATATCCCCTTTCCTCTCCGCGATACCGATACTGACTGTGATCTGTACCTGCTTGTCACTGCCCTTTCGCGCCTTCTCCGGTTTTTCGCCGGGGCGCCTCTTTTCCCTGACGGTAAAGCCAGAATTGGCGATGTTCTCACGTAGCAGTTCCAGATGTGGCCAGGCACTGTCTGTGTCCTTACCTGGGAAGAGTGCGGTGAACTCTTCGCCACCGTATCGATAAACTTTTCCTCCGCCAGTGATTTGACTCATCTTCATGGCAACCATTTGCAGTGCATCGTCCCCAACATCGTGGCCGTAGCTGTCGTTAAATTTTTTGAAGTGATCGATATCAAGCATGGCGATGGTGTAACGATGGCCCAGTTTGAGTAGTGCCTGGTTGAGGGCACGGCGACCGGTGAGGCCGGTGAGTTCGTCGCGAAAGGCCATGGTGTAGGATATCTCCAGCACCGCGACGATCAGTATTAACAGTGCGCTGGAGAATAGTGCGGTGGTGAGCGCTGTCGCGTAGCCCTGCAATAGTGTGTAAAGGAGTAGTGCCGTGGCCCAGAAGATGGCATTTTCCAGTGGATTATGCTGCTTACGAATGGCGCGGTAGCCACTGACCAGGAGTGCGGCAGCGAAGGCGAGTAGCGCCGGCTGGTGCAGCTTGAGGTCTTCCAGTGTAGTGCTACTGATGAAGGTGGAATCGACCAGTCCTAACCAGTCGTAGCGTTGATAGTGGAACAGCAGCCATATTGAGAGTACTTGCACAAGGATAATGGCCCAGCACAGCAGGCCGCGCAGGGTGAAGGTACCGCGTTCCTTACGCAGGGTGATTAGTAACAGGTTGAGCGGTAGTAGCACAGCCACCACATCGGTGACGATGCGCCCGATGGCATCGCCGCGTGCACCGTAGTGGTTGAGTAGCCAGATCGCCAGGGCGATGACTACTGTGGTGAAGACCAGTAGGCTGCGGTCGAAGCGCCAGCCGAGCAGCAGTGCAAAGCTTACAGCAACGTAGTAGTAGATGTCGGCGAGCGAGCTGAGGCGTGCTGCAGAGGCCTCATGTTCCGAGAGCAGAGCAATCAGCAAGAATAGCAGGCCTGCGGGAAGGAAGAAGGTAATACCCCGGTGAAGCAGATTGTGCGGCACTCAAGCCTCCATTCGTTATTATGGCTTCTCAGGGTAATGATTTATGGCCGTAGTGACAATGCCAGCACGCAATCGTGCCCCTTAGATATGGGTCTGAGTATCGCATCGGGGTATGATGAATATATCAATAGCCCCCACATGGGATGGAGATGGTATGAATCTGCAAAAACTCTTTCTGCTGAGTGAGGAGAACCCTCAGGCAATAGATGCGCTCTGTGCCGAGCACGGAATAGATCCGGTGGTGGCCCACGGTGTGGTGATTTTGATGATCGCCAATGATGGTAATGTTGCCAGCCTCTCGCCAAAGCAGCGTGAACATTATGAGTTGGCGATTAAGCCCCTGATTGAGTAGAAGATAGCCGGTTGCGTGAGGTGATGTATGGAGAACACGCATGAGTGAGATCAATTGCGAAACTTGTGGCAGGTCTATAGATGGGAAGGCCGCCGTTTGTCCCCATTGTGGTGTACGTCGCCGACGGGGTATTTCTCGGGTGTGGGTACTGGCATTCTTCGTTATGGGGATTTTGATGGGACTGCTTTTTCTGATCCTGCAGCAGGGAGAGAGCCCCTCATGGCTAGAGTTTGATCGGTCTGAGAAGGTCGCTCTGGAAGATGTGGATCAGATAGCAGGAGAAGCAACGAGGCCGCAGTCGAAACCGAGGCCACGGCCTCAGTTGGAGCCGAAGTCGCATATGGGGTCAAAGCCGCATACCCCCCAGGCCACCAGCGTTGAACCGATGTTGTGTGACCGCAAAGCTGCCCAGGCGGTGCGGGATAAAGCACGCTCGCTGGCCACTATCAGCGAGCAGGGCGGGATTCTGATGTTGCGCCTTGGTCGTGCCTGGGAGTACTACTCACCGGGTCATCGGCGTAGCTTTGTCCAGGCGTTTGCCGACGCAGATCTCTGTTTGCAGGGACAGGCTCGTGCCATTAGCTTTAGTTTCCGTGGTGAAAAGGTGGCCATGGTGAATGCCGAGGGGGCTGTGGAGATGAGGTAGCAGTGTTTTTGTCCTGCTTGCACTATAATAGCAGCCGCTTCTCCCATTCCACCTATATATCCACACCAGTCTCGTGGAAAATAAGGACTCCATGTAGCTAGCCTCATGCACATGAAAAATCTGTTAAAGAGTGGCCTTAGCTTCGATGAATCGTCGCTCGCCATGGAGTTTAAGTTCAGGATACTTAACGCGATCATGCTGATCGCGGCGTTCTTTGCGTTTTTCTTTGCCCTGCTTAGTGACCTCGGCATCAACGATATCGGGCCGATCCATAGCACGGTCGATTATGTCTACTCTGCACTTTCGGTAGTATTGCTCCTGCTGCTACGCCGATCACCCTCTTACTACACACCTATTGCCGTCACCTTTTTATTGCTCTCATTTGCCAGTTTTGTCTCGGCCCTGCTGTTTGTGGTGAATGATGAGTTTCGTATCATCTGGTTCTATTTCGTTATCTTCGTCACCTATATCATGCTCGGCTCAGCGGCGGGCATGGTGATGACTGTGATGGCACTGTCCACCATCTTCCTCTGCAATGTACTTTCAGACCTGCAGTTGAACGAAAACACCCTCTATACCGCCATACTCGGCCTGTTTATCGGCAGCCTGTTATCACGTATCTACACGGTACAGATGCGGCGTTATGAGGCGTTGCTGGAGACCAAGAACCGGGACCTTGCCAGCAGTGTTAAAGAGCTGGATACGGCATTAGAGCAGGCGCAACAGGCGAGCCGTACCAAGACCCTGTTTCTTGCCAATATGAGCCATGAGATCCGTACACCGATGAATGGTGTGCTGGGAATGGTGCAGGTGATGCAGGGCACCACGCTGGATGAGCAGCAGCAGCACTACCTGGAGACCATTGAGCGTTCCGGTAAAAACTTGTTGATGCTGATCGACGACCTGCTCGATATCTCCATGATCGAGGCGGGCAAGCTGAGTTTACATCCAGTCCCCTTCGATACCTTTAACTGGGTGATCGATATTCAGATTCTTAGCGAGCCACTGTTTGAGGAAGGCAAGGTCGCCTTTATCTCCGAGGTGAGTGACGAGCTTCCCAGGATGCTGCACGGCGATGCACCTCGCCTGTTGCAGGTAGTGGTTAACCTGATTAGTAATGCGGCCAAGTTTACCCATGAGGGTGAGGTCAAACTGTCCGTGGGGGGGAGGCCTGTTGATGACGGCCAGTACTGCCTGCAGATCGACGTTGTCGATAGTGGCATCGGTATGCCGACCAACAAACTGGAAACAATCTTCGATGCCTTCCAGCAGGTGGCCCCGGAGCGCATCATTAACAAGGGAGTAGGCCTGGGCCTGGCTATTAGCAAGCGACTGGTGGATGCCATGGGCGGTGAATTGACGGTCAGCTCGGTTGAGGGGCAGGGCAGTCATTTCCACCTTGAGGTGGAGTTATCACGGGTTGCAGTGGAGGAGACCAATTCCTCATTGGCCGATCTTAGGGGCATACAGCCATACCGTGTGTTGCTGGTGGATGATGACCCGATCAACCGTCTGGCGGTTGGCTCGCTGCTTAAACAGCAGGGCCTCCACGTGGTAGAGGCAGAGAATGGCCGCATCGCTATTGAACGTATGGGCGAGCAGCGTTTTGATGTGGTGCTGATGGACGTACACATGCCGGAGATGGACGGTGTGGCGGCGACGCGTTTAATTCGTGCATCCAATGATCAGGGATGGGGGCGCACGGCGATTATTGGTCTTACCGCCAGTGTGATGAGTGACGAGCGGCAGAGCTATCTTAAGGCGGGAATGGATGCGGTGGAAGAGAAGCCTGTGGTGCGCGAGGCACTCCTGAGTAGCATTACCCGCTGCGTTGATGAGCGGGCGCAACAGCACTCTGCTGAGGCTTGAAATTACCGCTCTCTACGTCCAAGATGGTGCGTTATTGAGAGTTTGAATATATTCATACCAATACAAACGATAAGGAAGAGAAATGTCTGTGATTAACAAAAGTTTTGTCCTGCTGGTGAGTGCACTGGTACTCGTTGGGGTGAGTGGCTGTAATAACGACAGCAAAGAGGCTGCCACCGCTCCACAACGGCCTGCACTGCAGAGTGATATTGAGAAATTCAGCTATAGCGTTGGTGTTTTGATGGCCCAGGACATGAAGAATAAGGGGATGACTGAGCTTGATGAGCTTGCCATGGGGATGGCTATTCGTGACGTTATTGATGATAAGCCCCTGCAACTGAGCGAAGAGCAGATGGGTGCCGCACTAGAGCTGGCCGCGAAGAAGCTGATGGAGGAGCGTAACGCCAAGGCAAGCGCCAAGGGTGAGCTGGCGAAGGCCGCAGGCGAGAAATACCTGGCCGAGAATAAGGCAAAAGAGGGTGTCGTCTCACTGCCCAGCGGTATTCAGTACAAGGTGCTGACCGAAGGTAAGGGCGAGAAGCCTACCCTGGAGTCTACCGTGGTGGCCCATTACCAGGGCAGCCTGATTGATGGTACCGTCTTCGATAGTTCTTATGAGCGTGGTTCTCCGGCTACCTTCGCTCTCGGTCGTGTAGTAAAGGGGTGGCAGGAAGTGCTACCGCTGATGCCGGTTGGTTCCAAGTGGCAGGTCGCTATCCCGTCTGAGCTGGCCTACGGTGAGACCGGTGCACCACCCAAGATCGGTGGTAATGAAACCCTGTTGTTCGACATCGAACTGGTTGATATCAAATAAGCTATTAAGCGGAGAGGGGATCCCCTCTCCGTCCTTCTCCCCGGCGGGGACCATGTCAGTCAGCAATCCTAATAGTAACAATCTCATGCAAGTCACACTGGGTGATTTTGCTTTATCGCGCCTACCGAAACGTAAGGGGGAGTTGCTGCGTGCCTGGGATGCGGCGGATGAGTACCTGCTGAACACGTTGGTGGAGCAGTCGCTGCTCCATACGGGCTCGCGCATTCTTATCGTTAATGACAGCTTTGGTGCGCTGGCCGTGGCATTGAGTCGTTATCGCCCGCAGTCACTCTCGGACTCCTGGCTTTGCCATGCCGCCACTAAAATGAACCTTCAGGCCAATACTCTCGAAGAACAGAGTGTTGAGCTCTTTGATTCACTGAATGTGCCAGCCAGGCAACAGGCAGCGCTGGACTTGATTCTTATTAAGGTACCCAAAACGCTGGCGCTATTGGAGGATGAACTCATTCGCCTTGCGCCGTTATTGACAGAAAAGACGCAGGTCATTGTCGCAGGAATGGTGAAGGCGCTGCCCTCTTCTGTATGGAAAATGCTGGAACGGCTATGGGGGCCGACCACCACCTCGCTGGCGAAGAAGAAGGCGAAGCTGATCTTTGTGAAGCCTGAGCATCAGGACTCAGTGGGGGAGAGTCCCTATCCGGTCTGTTATTCGCTGGAGGGGACGACACATCGCATCTGCAACCATGCCAACGTCTTCTCCCGCGATAGCCTAGATATTGGTACGCGTCTGTTCCTACAGCACTTGCCTGAAAATATTGGCGATAAGGTGGTGGTGGATCTGGGTTGTGGTAATGGTGTTGTTGGCCTTATTGCCGCAGAGAGAAATCCACAGGCACGCCTGCACTTTGTCGATGAGTCGTTCATGGCGGTGGCTTCGGCACGAGAGAACTTTTCTCACAATCTGGGTGAGGAGCGCGTGGTCCACTTTTATGTGGGTGATGCCTTAAGTGATTTTGATAAAGCCAGTGCAGATATCATTCTGTGTAATCCGCCGTTCCATCAGGGCAGTACCGTGGGAGGCCAGATTGCACGCCGTATGTTCCAACAGTCACGCCAGGTGTTACGCGAGGGCGGTGAGCTGTGGGTGATCGGTAATCGTCACCTCGGTTATCACAAGGTGCTGAGTAAGATTTTTGGTAATAGTGAACAGATTGCCTCCAATGCCAAGTTTGTGATTATGCGGGCGGTAGTCTCGGCTTCCACCCGCTAAAAAGGCATGGTTGGTTTGCGGCACTGTTTGCCAGTGTGCTTTAGAGGCACTGTCGAGCAGACACTAAATGTCTGCCCTTCAGGTAGCGTTAGTGAGGAGTAACTCAGGCGGCGTGATGGGCGAGGGACGGCGACTCGATACCGACGTACTCACTAACACCTTCAATGGCAAACTCGCTCATCACAACCTTGTCGAGTAAGGCACCTACCGTAGGTGTCGTATTAAGATTTACCTTTAGCCCATCAAATACATCGGCGATCATTAACTCTATTTGCCGTTTGCCTTCGCTGTTCATATGCAGGTCTTTGACCAGATAATCCGTCTCTTCAATGGTATCAATATCGGTATCAAGTGACTCTGCGATAACGGCCATCAGGCTCATACCCATGAGATTCTTTACTGATTCCAGCTCGTTACTGCCAGCTCGGATGCACATTGTAGTGACTCCTGTATCGGGGGGAGAAGATAAGTGTTGCATCACTGCTACCACAATGAGCAAGCACCATCAGTATATTAGAAAATACTAATAGATCAAGTGGTGTGACATGATATGGATCAAGTAAGACGGAATAGTTTGTGCACCCCAGATGGTGCTCGGGTGTCAGATTAGGCCATAATCCGATATAAATACCCTGATAATGACGATACTGGGAGAGCAAGTTTGAAGCACGAATTTTGGCACGAACGGTGGCAGCAGGATCAGATAGGCTTCCATCAGCAGGAGATCAACGGCTACCTTACCTCCCACTGGGAAGAGTTGGGTCTACCCGCTGGGGTACCGGTGTTTGTGCCACTGTGTGGCAAGAGCCTCGATATGTTGTGGCTGCGTGAGCAGGGTCACCCGGTTTTCGGTATCGAGCTGAGCCGCAAGGCGGTGGAGGCCTTCTTCCACGAGAATGAGATCGAGCCCAGCGTTAACGAGACTGAGAGTTTCGTCGAGTACAGTGTTGAGCAGCTTACCCTCTTCGCCGGAGACTACTTCAAGCTCACTACTCAGGATCTGGGACAGATTCATGCTGTTTTCGACCGTGCCGCCCTTATCGCCCTGCCGCCAGAGATGCGGGCCGACTACGTCAAACATATGGCCGCCCTGCTGCCTGCTGGAGCACACATCCTGCTGGTTACCATGCACTACCCGCAGGGCGCCCTTGAGGGGCCACCCTTCAGCGTAGAGGAGAGCGAGGTGCAATCACTCTATAGAGAGCACTTCAGTATAGAAAAGAAGGGTACGTGGGATGCCGAGGGGCCGCGTGGAATTCCTGTACAGGAGACGGTTTACCTGATGACGCGTAAATAAACCGTTAGAAGTAGCGCTCGCCACTCAGTAATTGCTGAATGTCCTTCAGGATGCTCACACCAACACTGTCAAAATGAACCCCGATCATTCCCTGCCTTAAGTGAACCACAGTCGCCTCAATTATGTGATCGCGACTGCACTGTTCGGGTTTTGGTGAAAGGCAGAGGCAGAGTTGTTCACCCACTTGGAGAACCAGGTTCTCTGAATGTATAGCTATACCACTCAGGCTAATGTCAGAGACAGAGACAGTGTGGGCTGGTGCGGAGGCATCACCACAGGACAACGACACCTTGATATCCACAAGTTTTCGTGGACACTGCCGTCGTTCACTTTCGTCCTTCTGAAACATTGTTATTACCCCCCCCTCTACCATCTTACAGATTATGGGGTCTTTTCTCGATTATTCAATGAGCATGTTTTGCTAAAGCTGTGGGGTGCGAACCGTATAGCGATGAGGCATTTCAACGAGCGATTGTCATACGCTGCTAAATGCTTCACGGTACTTAATTACACCTCTATGATTTTTCAAAGATTCTGGAATTAATTCCAGAATCATAAATACTTCATCAGGGACTTCGTACTCTGATTTGATGCCATATTTCACCGATGGAATAAATCCGAATTTAGGGTAGTAATGTGGATGCCCTAAAACAACGACAGCATCGTAACCTAGCGATTGGCAATATTCTAACCCTGCTTTCACTAGTTTAGAACCAATTCCTTGGTTCTGATATTGGCTTAATACGGCCATAGGTGCCAATCCCATAATTTTTAATTTATTTTCATAGCCAGATAATTCAACTGGTGTAAACAATATGTGCCCAACTACTTTGTGTTCAGTTTCTGCGACTAATGAAATATAAGCACAGCCACTACTTCTAAGTGCGTCTACTAAATTAGCCTCTACTTCCGTTTCAAATGCCTCTGAATTTACTTCCCATATCTTCTCTATATCAGAAGGTTGTTCTTTACGGACATTCATTTGTCACCTGTTGTGAATAACGCTTACATAAGGAGCGTTACAGTTAACGCTAGCGAATGATTTAATGTGCTTGTGTAGAGTGTATTTAGCATAGATATACAGCCATACCCAAATTATGTTTAGAGCAGTTTGCTATAAAGGTCTTCAAGTTCTCAAAGTACTCTGAGATGTATTCAAATCCCTCTGCGCCATCTCTAACCCAGATGTTTGGATATATATCGAGCTTATCCATTTCACTAGGATTGTAGTTTTGGTAAAGCTGTTCTGTAGTTATGTTTGAAATTATTTTTTCAATCTCTTTTACTGTTGAGCTGTCAATTAGTCTTGCTGGCCCATAACCTACCTCAATATCACCAGCAGTTTCTCCTCCAAGAGTAATAAAATCCATTGGTGGCTCCGCATCATATTCTGTTTTATTAAGGCAGTAGTGTATTCCTTGCCATGATTTATCTAAATCATCATCGATATTTTCACCTTCGGTAAATTCTAGAACTGGGGCATCAATAGCATCATTGATTTTGCTTTTGGCGAACCATTTGGATAAAAACCCTTTTTTTGTATTTTCTCTTACGGCCTCTAAATATATATCAGGATCATCGGCCGCAATAAGCCTCCAAATCAAAGGCGGTGACTCGAGTATTTTATTAATGTTTATATCCGATACGCTATGAAGCGCTATACACATTCCCATATTCTATGATTCCTTAACGCACAAAAATCCAGCACCTTACAAATCAATCATTTAGCCTCTTGAAACAGAGCCTAAAAGGATTTGCTAACGGAGCTGCTCTTTGGGGAGTGACTTTAGGGTGAGGTGGTGATTGCCATGCCCTCTACTCATTCCCTTGAGTTCTGAGCATACCCCTGTGCTGTGACATTGAAAACCCCTATAGAACACAGGGATTGGTGCTACGGCTGGTACTGAATACCCTGCTGGGTGAGGTACTCGATAACAGCCTGCTTATCACCCTTAAAAGCGATCTGTTTTTCATTGGTTTTGATCTGGTAGTCGTACATCGGGTCGTAATAGTTGCCGAGTAGTTCGTGTATCCATTCTCTATGGGCCTCTACGTCGCCGTTGTCACGTTGTTGGCGGATGGCATTTTCCATTACCTTGCGCAGTTCTTCGTGGCGGCTGCCGCCGAGGCGTTTTTTGATCTTGTCGATGCTGGTGAGCAGAGAGTCGCCCCACTTCTCGAAACCTTCCTGTTCACCATAAATGGCAACGTGTTCGGCCAGTGACTCGTGAATGTATTCCTGATGGGTGATCGCGACCCGTTCATCCAGAGTGGCTTCGAGGACGACTAGTGGCGAGTCACGGAATTTGTCGCGAATGTTGTCGGGCATGAAGCAGGAGCCGACGTTGCGGTGCTCGTCCTCCACGGCGAAGGCGGGGTTACCAGCGGCGCGGATCTTAATCAGTTCAATGGAGAGGGTATTCTCGAAACTGATCTGACGCGGTTGCGGGGTGGCGTGGTTGCCGAAGGCGGAGCCACGGTGCCATGCCAGCCCTTCGAGATCGATCATCGGTGAGAGTTTATGCAGTAGCAGGGTTTTGCCGACGCCGGTGCGCCCGCCGATAACGATCGGCTTGACCTCCTGGCTGCTCACCTCTAACTCGTCGATGAGAAAACGACGTAGCGCCTTGTAACCGCCCTTGATCCGCGGGTAGAGGATGCCGGTCTCTTCATAGAGCCACTGTTGGCTGATCTTCGAGCGCATGCCACCGCGAAAACAGTAGAGCACGCCAGTGGGGTGTTGTTCGGCGAAGGCCTGCCACTTGGCAATGCGCTCGGCCTTATTCTGGCCGGTGACCAGTTCGTGACCGAGGTCAATGGCGGCGTCCTGCCCCAGGTGTTTGTACTGCTTGCCGATCTGCTCACGCTCGTCGTCGTCGATGAGATGCTGGTTCTCGGCGTGGGGAAAGTGACCCTGGTAGAACTCAATGGGGGCACGGACGTCGAGCAGTGGGACATCCTCAGTGACGAGGCGGCGGAAATCTTCTACCTGAGGCAGTTCCTGTGACATGGGCGGCTCTATTTATTTGATGGTGATAAGTGGGCCGTCGCCGGCCTCAAGCAGCTGCCCGATGGGGCTAAGCTCTAAACCTGCCGCCGTGGTGATGGCGTAAAACTCAGCCTCTGCAGCCGGGTCGAGTGCCACCAGTAGACCACCGGAGGTTTGCGGGTCGCACAGCAGGGTGCGTTGGATATCGCTCATTTCGCCAACCTTGTGGCCGTAGCTGTCGAAGTTTCGTTGGGCACCACCGGGCGAGCAGCCGAGATGAATGTACTCTTCTATATCTTCCAGTTTGGGCACGGCGCTGTAGTCGATCTCGGCGTGCACCTTACTGCCTTCGCACATCTCACGCAGGTGGCCGAGCAGGCCGAAGCCGGTAACGTCGGTCATTGCCTTCACGGCTTCGAGATCGCCCAGTGCGGCGCCGATTTTATTGAGCTGACTCATGGTGTCGGTGGCGAGACGCTCATGCTCGGGTTTTAGTTTCTTCTGCTTCTGCGCGGTGGTGAGAATGCCAATGCCCAGCGGCTTGGTGAGGTAGAGCTTGCAGCCTGCCTCGGCGGTGCTGTTCTGCTTAAGGTGCTTGTTTTGCACGATGCCGGTCACAGCGAGGCCGAAGATGGGCTCGGGTGAGTCGATGGAGTGGCCCCCGGCCAGCGGGATGCCGGCATCGGCACAGGCGGCGCGGCCACCGTCGACTACTTTACTGGCCACCTCCGGTCCCAGTTTGTCGATGGGCCAGCCGAAGATGGCGATGGCCATTAGCGGCTGGCCGCCCATGGCGTAGACATCGGAGATGGCATTGGTGGCGGCGATGCGCCCGAATTCAAAGGGGTCATCGACGATGGGCATAAAAAAATCGGTGGTGCTGATCACCGAGCGACCATCGTCCAGATCGTAGGCGGCGGCGTCATCACGCGAATCGTTGCCTACCAGTAATTTGGGATCGAGGGCCATGGCAAAGCCGCTGTTGAGGATCTCCTCCAGCAGATTGGGGGCGATTTTGCAGCCACAGCCGGAGCCGTGGCTGTATTCGGTCATGCGAATCGGGGCTTTGTTGCTACTCATGTGACGTAAATCCTTGCCGATGGGGTCAATGTGGCGCAGATTATACACCACGAAATGGCGGTGAGCCGTGAGGCGGTGGATAGAGGATGTGATCATCTCATCGGTTGCCTGACACTAGTTATCTATAGGGTAAGAAACAAGAGGATTCAATGGGTGAGGAAGCAGAATAGCTGGTTTTATTTTCTCTGCCTGGCGCTATGGCTATCGGTGGCGACGGCTGAGAGCGTTGATTTGAGTACACTGCAAAAAGGGGCGGCAGCGGGCGATGCCTATGCGCAGCTCAATCTGGGGGCGGCCTACGATAATGGTATCGGTGTAAAGCGTGATATCGACAAGGCACTGCACTGGTATCAGAAGGCGGCGGAGCAAGGAGTGGCCGAGGCGCAGTTCAACCTGGCCCATCTGTTGGTGACCGAGGAGATTAGTGCAGTGGCTGCCGCCGAGTGGATGCAAAAGGCGGCAGAGCAGGGGATGGTGGATGCCGAGTATCTGCTCGGGGTGATCTACGCCGAGGGTATTGGGGTGGAGATGAATCATGCTGAGGCGCGTATCTGGTTAAAGAAGGCGGTGGCCAGGGGGCACTCCGAGGCGGAGCGTTTTCTTAAGGAAATGAAGTCGCCTAAACAGCCATGATTTAATAGAGATCGAGCAGGGACTTTTTTTTCGTGTGGAAAGTGGCGCATTCAGGTACAATCGCGCCCTATTTTGCCCCATTTAACCGGAATTACCCCTGTGATTGAGAATCTTCGTAACATAGCTATTATCGCCCACGTTGACCATGGTAAGACTACCCTGGTTGACGAACTCCTGAAGCAGTCAGACACCCTTGGTGAGCGCGCTCAGCTCGAAGAGCGTGCCATGGACTCCAACGACCAGGAGCGTGAGCGCGGCATTACCATCCTCGCCAAGCCCACCGCCATTAAGTGGGGCGAATACCGCATCAACATTGTGGATACCCCCGGACACGCCGACTTCGGCGGTGAGGTGGAGCGCGTTCTCTCCATGGTTGATTCGGTGCTGCTGCTGGTCGATGCGGTTGAAGGCCCGATGCCACAGACCCGCTTTGTTACCGAGAAGGCGCTGGCGCGTGGTCTTAAGCCCATCGTTGTGGTGAACAAGGTTGACCGTCCTGCGGCGCGTCCTGAGTGGGCGCTGGATCAGACCTTTGACCTGTTTGACCGCCTCGGTGCTACCGATGAGCAACTCGACTTCCCGGTTGTTTATGCCTCGGGCCTGGGTGGTTTTTCCGGTCTTGAGCCTGACGTGCGTGAGGGTGATATGACTCCTCTGTTGCAGTCTGTTGTTGATAACGTTCATCCACCTCAGGTTGAACTTGAAGACCCCTTCCAGCTACAGGTCTCGCAGCTTGATTACAGCAGCTATGTAGGTGTGATTGGGATTGGTCGTATCGCCCGAGGTCGTGTTAAGAACAACACCCCGGTGACCGTGGTCGATACCGATGGTCAGCGTCGCAAGGGTCGTCTCCTGCAACTGTATGGCTTTATGGGGCTGGAGCGTGTTGAAGTCGATGAGGCCCAGGCGGGTGATATCGTCTGCTTCACCGGTCTGGATCCGCTGAATATCTCCGACACCCTGTGTGACCCCGAGGCCGTTGAGGCTTTAGCACCGCTGAGCGTTGATGAGCCGACCGTGAGCATGACCTTCCAGGTCAACAACTCACCCTTCGCCGGTAAAGACGGCAAGTTCGTTACCTCTCGTCAGATTAAAGAGCGTCTGGACCAGGAGCTGGTTCACAACGTGGCGCTGCGTGTTGAGCAGGGCTCTGATCCGGACAAGTTCCGCGTCTCCGGTCGTGGTGAGCTGCACCTCTCTGTACTGATCGAAAACATGCGCCGCGAAGGCTTCGAGCTGGGTGTTTCCCGCCCTGAGGTTATCATCCGTACCATCGATGGCGAGCCGCAGGAGCCGTTTGAGCAGGTGACCGTTGATGTGGAAGATCAGCATCAGGGTGGCGTGATGGAGAAGTTGGGTGCCCGTGGTGGTGACCTGAAGAACATGGTGCCGGACGGCCACGGTCGTGTGCGTCTCGACTACATCATGCCGGCACGCGGCCTGATTGGTTTCCGTACCGAGTTCCTCACTGCGACCCAGGGTTCCGGCCTTATCTATAGTGTCTTTGATCACTATGGCCCGTTCAAGCGAGGTGACTACGGTAGCCGCATGAATGGTGTGATGATCGCCAATGCCCCAGGCAAGGCGCTGACCAATGCCATCTTCAACCTGCAGGAGCGTGGTCGTATGTTTATCGGCCATGGTGCTGAGGTTTACGAGGGTATGATTATCGGCCTGCACTCGCGCAGCAATGATCTGGTGGTTAATGCACTGAAGGGCAAGCAGCTGACCAATGTTCGTGCCTCGGGTACCGATGAGGCCCAGGTGCTGACTCCGCCCCAGGTTCACACTCTGGAGCAGGCGCTGGAGTTCGTTGATGATGATGAGTTGGTGGAGGTTACCCCCAACCACATTCGTCTGCGAAAGAAGGTGCTTTCCGAGAGTGACCGCAAGAGAGAAGGTCGCAACAAGGCTTAAATGAGAACGGGGCTATATGCCCCGTTTTTTTTTGCTCGTTTCGCCAGGTGCTCTAGACCAAGCAGTATCGGTATGAAATTCCTTACAAAATAGATGGTCGATTTCCTGATTTACATGGACTTTAATTACCAAGGTAAATAGTAGGTATTTATCAGTGGTGACTAATATGAGGAGTCGAGACCATGCGTTATTTCCAGACTGTTGTTTCCGTACTGGCCCTGTGCGGGCTGTTTTCCCTTAATGCCCAGGCGGCCCATAACGAGCATAATCCCGGTCAACACAAGGTTGTGATTCAGGTGAGTAGTGACGATGCCCGTACCCAGACCATCGCCATGAATAATGCGGTGAATCTACAAAAGGCTTTGGGCATGGATAATGTGAGTATCGAGATCGTCGCTTACGGCCCTGGCCTCTCGATGCTAGTGGGTGGAGCGAAGCAGTCTCAGCGCGTGAGTAGCCTGGCAAAGCAGGAGATCGTCTTTAGTGCCTGTGGCAATACGATGAAGAAGGTGGCGAAGAAGCAGGGTAAACCGATGGTGTTGAGTGAGGGAGTTCAGGTGGTGTCTGCCGGGGTGCTGCGTATTATGGAGTTGCAGGAGCAGGGGTATAGTTACGTACGTCCCTGATACAGGGCAACAAAACGGATAAAAGAGCGCCGGGATAAGCCCCGGTATTTAGCCTCTATTGCTGTGCCGCGTTTATTCGAGTTGTGATGGCGGTTGAATCATTTTGCGTTGCTACACTCTATAATGTGGTGAGTTTTTTTAACTGGAGATAATGGAATGAAACGGCTGACGATTTTTCTGGCGCTAGGGGCGCTGACCATGGGTGGTTGTGCTACTACCAGTGAGACAGATGATGGTGGAAGCGATAAGGCGGTAGCGGGTGCCATTATCGGTGGCATTCTTGGTGGTGTGGTTGCCAATAATACGGGTAAGCAGTCTAGACAGAAAACGGCTATAGGAGTGATTGCAGGGGCCACTGCGGGTGGCCTCATCGGCAACCAAATGGACAAGAAGGAAGAGAAACTGCGGGAGATCGCCTCTGAGCGTGATGCCAGTGAGATGGAGGTGGAGCGTGTACGTGAGGATCTATTGCGCATCAGTGTCTCCTCCGAGGCCTCCTTTGATTTTGACCGCTATGAGGTGAAGCCAGAGTTCAAGCCAACCCTCAACAAGGTGGCTGATGTACTCTATAACGACCCTAATCAGCGTATCCGCGTGGTGGGTCATACCGACAGCAAAGGTGCTTCGGATTACAACCAGCGTCTCTCTGAGCGCCGGGCCCAGGCCACCGGTGATTACCTGATCAGTCAGGGTGTTGCCTCTACGCAGGTGACGACGGTCGGTCGTGGCGAGACTGAGCCTCGTGCCGACAATGCCACCACGGCTGGACGGGCTCAAAACCGTCGTGTGGAGATTTACCTGCAGCAGCTCTAAGGCGTGGCGGGCGGGGAGGCCTAATGGTCTCTCCACTCCCTTACTATTGTTCTTGAGGTGGCGACTGGAAATGGTCTGGTCGCGGCTCTATGATGCAGGGAAGACGATAGTGCGGAGCACACCTTACCCATGCATATTCTCTATCCCGATATTTCCCCCTATGTTCAACACAGCCTGGCGGTAGAGTCGCCACACACCCTGCATGTAGAAGAGTGCGGTAATCCCTCTGGGATCCCGGTGATATTCGTTCATGGTGGGCCGGGGGCGGGTTGCGAGCCCTATCACCGACGTTTCTTCGATCCACAGCGCTATCGCATTATTCTCTTTGATCAGCGTGGCTGTGGCCGCTCTACGCCCCATGCCTCACTGGAGAACAACACCACCCAGGCGCTGATCGCTGATATGGAGCTAATTCGCGAGCACCTGAAGATCGACAGGTGGTTATTGTTTGGAGGCTCCTGGGGTTCTACCCTTGGTCTTGTCTATGCCGAGACCCATCCAGACAAAGTACTTGGATTGGTCGTTCGCGGCATTTTTCTCTGCCGTTCGCAGGAGATCGACTGGTTTTATCAGCAGGGTGCGAGCCGCCTTTTTGCCGATTACTGGCAGGATTTTCTCGCCCCTATACCCGAGACAGAGCATGATGACCTGCTGCGCGCCTATTACCGACGTCTTACCGGTGAAGATGAGATGGCGCGCATGGCGGCGGCCAAGGCATGGTCGTTGTGGGAGGGAAGAACCGCTACCTTAAAGCCTAGTGAGTCAGTCATCGATCACTTCGGTGATCCCTTTACGGCGCTTTCATTGGCGCGTATTGAGTGCCACTACTTCGTTAATGATAGTTTTCTTGAACCGAATCAGATCCTGCGTGATGCAGAGCGTCTGCACGGCATTCCCGGTGTTATCGTCCAGGGCCGTTATGATGTGATCTGTCCTATGGAGAGCGCCTGGCAACTTTCCCAGGCGTGGCCTGAGGCAAAGCTTAAGATTATTGGTGATGCGGGTCACGCCGCCTCCGAGCCGGGGATTATCAATGCCCTGATGCAGGCCACTGATGACTTCGCTGAGTTGCTGGCATGATTGGATTATTGCAACGGGTCTCCGAGGCTACCGTGCGTGTTGATGGTGAGATCGTCGGGAGCATCGAACGGGGCTTGATGGTGCTGCTGGGTGTGGAGAAGGGGGATAGCGAGGCGCAGGCTGATCGCCTGTTGGAGCGGCTACTTGGGTATCGTGTTTTTCCCGATGCAGACGATAAGATGAATCTCAGTTTGCGTGATATCCAGGGGGGGTTGTTGCTGGTTCCACAATTCACCCTGCCCGCTGATACCCGTAAGGGTACCCGTCCCAGTTTTACTACCGCTGCCCCGCCTGATGAGGGGCTCAGGCTCTTCGACTACTTTGTTACGCGGGCCCTTGTCGTACACCCTGTTGTTAAGACTGGTCGTTTTGGTGCCGATATGCAGGTCTCGCTGGTTAATGATGGTCCGGTGACATTCTGGTTGCAGATTGCACCCTAGTCATCTGAAATCTGCTGATCATATTAGTTACATCCGTCTGCTTTCTTACTAAGCTAATACCCGCTGCGACTTAGGTCGCAGCAGTCTACAATTGCTCTAACAACTGGCGGCGCTTTTCGGCGTAATCCTGTTCACTAATCAACTCCTCTTCGAATAAGCCTTTTAACTGTTGCAGTCGCTGTTTTAACTCGCTCGGTTCTGTTTCGGGCGGTGTTTCTGCTTGTGGGCTAACACTAGCTTTCTCCTGCGGCACATTACTGTCGACACAATCGAGTTCGGCCTTCAGTCCATCGCTGACAATGCGACTACTGACGGTGGTAATAAATGGCTCACAGCCGGGATAGGTGAGTTGTATTCGGCCATAGAGGTGTTGCTTCTCGAGCTCAAAGCTCTGCGGGAAGACATCACGTGTGCTCAAGCTCATCGGTGTCTGCCCCATCGCTTCGCCAAGAACCAGTACTGAGGCGCCAACGGGAACTGAGTCCACGCTGATCTGATCGCTATGTGAGGGAATAAGTGTATTACCGCTGCAACCAAACAGTGGGAGTGCGATAAATGTCGTCAGGAGGTGATATTTCATTTTCAAACCCTTTATTTTTTAGCATTATTACCTTATGCCATGGTCGAGGTAAACTGTATCGTTCTGTTGGCTGGATTTGTAGCGCTCAAGGTGATACTTTTTGCCGACGAATTTTAGCTATTTTTAGCGTACGACAACGAGAAACAGAAGATCATGCACTATGAAGTTAGCGAGGCGGAGATGACTGACGCCAAACACCCCCATGAGATCTTTCTCATTAACCTGATTACCAACCATATTCTGGTCTTTGTTGGCCTGTTGGGTTTGGCGAAGACCTACCCCTGGGTGATGCTGGTTACTCCTGCCATCTCCATTGTGGTACTGAGTTATTTAATGATTCGTGCACGCAGTAAATTGAACAGTGGTAGCTGGTATAGCGCTTGTCACTGGCAGCTCTGTGCTCATCGCAGCAAACTCTTTATCGGTATGTTGATGCTGCTTGGGCTAGTCATAGCGGGATTGCTGCTATCGGTGGGGGGGGATGCTTCGCAGCTGAAGCCCGGCCACTATGCTTTCGGTGGTGTCGCGGCCTTACCGACTCTGGTCTTTATTCTGGTGTTGATCGTTATGGAGTCGGATGCAATGCATAAGGCGAAGACCGGTGTAGTGCCGCAGTGGTTAGTCGATAAGTACCCGAAGCCAGTCGCAGAATAAGCAATATTTATCTTAATTTAGATGGCCGGGTAACCGGTCATTTTTATCTTTACGAGTGGAACTCTATGGAACGTTACATCTTTTTGGGCGTATTACTTTTTTCACTTATCGCACTGGGGATCGGTATGTTGCTTCCGGGTAAGAGCGTTCAGGAGGCAGAACCCTATCTGCCGTGGCAGATAGAAAAGACAGCGAAGGGTTCGAGTCGCGTCTTCGGTCTGGAGCTGGGAACTAGCACTCTACTTGAGGCTCAGAATCGTTTTCGCGAGCTCTATGAGGTGAGCATGTTTGCCCGCGATGATGGCGACAAGGTGGTCGAGGTCTACTTTGACAGCATTACACTAAGTGGCCTGCGAGCGCGTGTGGTGCTGGTGATGGAGTTGACGCCGGAACAGCTTAATGGCTTCTATGAGCGTGGCGTGCGTATAGCCACACTGGGCAGTGGTGGCCGCAAGGTGACCCTGGATGATGTGGACTTATTGAGTCTTGCCTCTATGCCTATTGCAAGCCTCACTTACATCCCCAAGTCGCAGCTTAGTGCCGAACTGGTGCAGGCCCGCTTTGGCACTCCTGCCGAGCGTATTCGTGAAAAAGATAGTGAAAGCCTCGTTGAGCATTGGCTCTATCCAGACTACGGCCTGGATTTGATACTTCATGAAAAGGGTAAGGAGGTGTTGCAGTACACACAGCCGGGGCGCTTTGATTCTCTGCGCAAACCCCTGATTGAACAGGGCGGGATTATCGTAAATTAATCTCGACGGGCAATGGTGAGGAGGATAATGCGCAGGGCCTAGTCATCATCCGCATCAGGCCAGTTGCGACGGTCGACCTTCTTTTTATCCCCTCCCATCATATCGTCATCTTCATCAAGCAGGATGCGATGGGCATCGCCCTCCAGGTCTTCATACTGTCCCCGTTTCACCGCCCAGATCAGGATACCAACCAGGATCAGGCCAATGAAGATCATGCTGGGGATGAGGCTGTAGATGACTTCCACTATTTATTACCGTAGCAGTTTGTAAAAGATGATTATAGAGGATCTAGTCCCGGAACAGGGTACGGATTCGCGCGGCATTGCCGATGACCAGTAGTGAGCTGATTGGCATAGCGATAGCAGCGAATAGCGGGGTGATAAAGGCGGCCATCGCCAGCGGAACCATAATCACGTTATAGCTCAGTGAGAGCCCAATGTTCTGGCGGATAGTGCGAAGGGTGCGGCGGGACAGGAGCGTTGCCAGTCGCACTTTGTCGAGTTCATCCTGCATGAGCACTATATCGGCACTCTCCATTGAGACATCGGTGCCTGAGCCTACGGCGATGCCGATATTGGCACGGATCAGCGCCGGCGCATCATTAACCCCATCCCCCACCATAGCGACCCATTCGCCTTTTGCCTGTAGATCGGCGATCACCTGATCCTTGTCCTGTGGCAGTACCTCGGCGATCACCTCCATGCCGCCGAGCTGTTCTGCCACGGCCTCTGCAACACGCCTGCGGTCACCACTGAGCAGGGTCATGCGGATGCCTGCCTTACGTAGCCCCGTAATCAGTTGCTGGGCGTCGGGGCGTAACTGATCGGCGATGGCGAGTAGTGCCAGGTGTCTGCCATCTACGGCCATATGGATGCAGCTGTTGGCCTTCTCCTCCAGCTGTTGGGCCTGTTCAGTTAGCCCCTGATTTATTTTTATCTCGTTCTGTTGCAACCAGGCGATGGTGCCGAGGGTGATACGCCTGCCCTCAATCATCGCCTTCACACCGTGACCGGGCAGACTTTTGAACTTTTCCGGTTTGCTGTTGCTGCAATTAAGTTGTTGCTGTTCGGCCGCTTTAACGATGGCCTGAGCGATACTGTGTTCTGAATAGCGTTCGACGATGGCGGCAAGGCGCAGTAGTTCGTCCTCATCCTCGCCATCGACTGAGACGACCTGCTGTAGTTGCATGCTGCCCGTGGTGAGGGTGCCGGTCTTATCGAAAACGAAGTGGCTGACACGGGAGAGGGTCTCCAGTACCTCGCCGTTCTTAACCAAAATGCCGTTGCGTGCGCCCTGTCCGGCGGCCACGGCAATGGCCATCGGGGTGGCGAGCCCGAAGGCGCAGGGGCAGGTAATGATGAGTACCGAGGTGGCGGCCATTAGTGCCAGCTCAAAGCCGCTGCCGACCCATATCAGGAATGTAACAGTGGCCAGTAGCAGGGTTGCCATCACAAACCATGGAACGATACGGTCGGCCATGCATTGTATCGGTGCCTTGGACGCCTGGGCCTCCTCTACCAGGGCGATGATACGGCCCAGAGAGGTATTACGCAGAGTACCGGTAACATGCAGAGTAAGGGCGCTGTACAGATTCACTGTGCCCGCAGAGACTTTGTCACCGGACTGTTTATGTACCGGTTCGGACTCGCCGCTGAGCATGCTCTCATCAATATTGCTCTGCCCTTCAACTACAATGCCGTCGACGGGCACCTTGTCACCCGCCCTCACCAGAACGGTATCGTCGGGCTTTATGCTGCGAATCGGTACGATCTTCTCACCCTCCTCAATCAGCAGGGTGGCAATACGTGGCTGCAGATCCATCAGGCGCTGACTTGCCGCAACCGCATGGCGCTTCGACATCGCCTCAAGAAAACGTCCGACCAGAATCACGAAGATAAAGTTAACCACCGTGTCAAAGTAGACCTCGCCGACCTCGCTGCCGCTAATAGTGACGTAGGTGGAGTAGAGATAAGTAGAGGTGGCACCGATGGCGATGGGGAGATCCATGGTGAGGTGACGATGGCGCAGCCCTGCCCATGCCCCTTTCAAAAAGATTGAGCCGGAGTAGAAAAGTGTGAGGCTGGCGAGGGCAAAACCGATCCAGTGGAACATGGAGCGGAACTGGCCGCCATCGGCGGTATCGGCCCCGGTATAGAGAGCGATGGATATCCACATCAAATTCATCATCGCAAAGCCGGCCACCGCCATGCGGAACAGCAGGGCACGGTTCTGTCTCTTGATGGTGCCCTCTGCGGCCTCAGGATCGAATGGTACGGCAGCGTAGCCGATGTCGCTGAGGCGCTTAATGATGTCGGAGAGTTTTGTCTGTCGATTGTCCCAACGTAGCAGTAGCCGTTTATTGGCCAGATTGACCTGGGCGCGAATGATGCCTGGCATGGTTCCGAGTCCACGCTCGATAAGCCAGACACAGGCTGCGCAGTGGATGCCCTCTACTAGCAGGTGTATCTCCCGCTCCTCACCGAGTTCACGCACGAACTCCTCCTGCACCTCATCGAGGTCAAACAGGGCGATATCGCGTGGCGGTTCAGGTGGTGGGGCGAGTAGAGTACCGTCGGGGGTGCGTTGGTAGAAGCCGTCAAGGCCGGCGTCGTAGATAGCCTTACAGACTGACTGACAGCCGAAGCAGCAGAAGTGACGATCCTTGCCCTCTATCTGCTCAACGAATTGCTCTGTGGGTGGTAGTGGTAAGCCACAGTGGAAGCAGCTTGCCTCTGTGGCCGGTTGATCACTCATGTTGGATAAGACAGGCTTAGTTTGCCACCACGGTGACGCGACGTGTGGATTCCAGAGTCTCATCACCCTGAGTCACGGAGATATTGATGTCCCAGATCCCCTTGAGTGGCAGCTGCAGTTTGTTCTGGAAGACACCATCAGCAATGGAGGATAACTCGGCATAAAAATCGGCAG
Source organism: Pseudomonadota bacterium (assembly GCA_039714395.1). Taxonomy (GTDB): domain Bacteria; phylum Pseudomonadota; class Gammaproteobacteria; order Thiohalomonadales; family Thiohalomonadaceae; genus JAPHSX01. The sequence continues at coordinate 52,136 of JBDLJH010000017.1, forward strand.
AGGCATCTGAGGGGCGGTAGGCGTGCAAGGTGACTTTGGCATCCTTGAGTGGATTACCGACGCGGTCAACGATGCTCACGCTGTAGTTAGTAGGGGTGTTCAGAGTGATAGTTTCAGCGGTTTGCAGTGATATATTCCAGCCAAGGCGGTTACGTGTCTCCATCTTCTTCTGGTAATTCGCATCGTGGTAACGGCCCTTCTCATAGTAATTCTCATCGACTAAACCAGGGTTTGTTTTTATTGCGGTTACGATAAAGGCGACATTAACGGAAAGTACGGTGAGGACAAACGCGACCCCTCCCCATACCCAGGGGTTGTTTTTAGCGTCTTTGCTATCTTGAGACAGAAAACTCCCAACCATAAATCCATTCAAAAAACTCATATTGCTACCTCAACTTATGCTGCTATTGCTTTGTTTGCCCATGTTAACGTTTCGGCCCGAAGAAGGCGCTGTTGTAGATTGCTGAATCTTCAGGGTTGTTACTGTTCTGCACCGTGAAGGTGAGCGGCACACGGCTATCAGTAAGGTTCTCGTTGGGTACCTTAACAAACATAATGCGAGAAGTAAGCCTGCCCGGTTTGAGACTGATGGGCTTATCGGCATTGACCAGTATCAGTCCCTTCGGCCCTGTTGCACTAACAGTGACCTCTACCTTGCCATCGAGTTTGTTGAGAATCTTCAGATCAAATTTATTCTGAATGGTACCGTCGCTCATCTGTATGAACAGCGGTGAGCGAGAGTGGATTACCTTAAGCTCCAATGAACCGAGGTGGGTCAGCCCATAAAAGATACCAGTGACCGCGAGGACAAGAATGGTGAGATAAACCAGGATACGCGGGCGCTTCAACAGTGGGATGTGTGGTACTCCCTCGAGTGCATCCAGGGAGGAGTAGCGTATCAGGCTGACCGGTTTGTTGATTTTTTCCATCACCGAATCACAGGCATCGAGGCAGAGACCACAGGTGATACAGCCCTCCTGCTGGCCTTCGCGAATATCGATACCGGTAGGGCAGACGGCGATGCACTGGTTGCACTCAATACAGTCACCCTTGCCCTGTTGCGTTTCTCCTTTCTTCAGGCGGCCACGAGGCTCACCACGATTGTAGTCGTAAGCCGGAACGATGCTCTCGGCATCTATCATCACCCCCTGAATGCGGGCGTAGGGGCAGAGCCAGAAGCAGACCTGCTCACGCATCAGCCCTGCGAAGAGGTAGGTAAAGGAGGCGAAAGTGGCAATGGCTGCCCAGGCAACGATATCAACGTTTAGATGGGCGTAGGCCTGCCACATTTCAAAGGCGTCGGCGAACCAGAGAGTAAAACTAATACCGGTGAAGATACCAATAGCGATCCAGATAAGGTGTTTGATTCCCTTGATAGCGATCTTCCGGCCACCCCATGGGCTTTGCTCTAATTTGCGTCGCTGTGCCGGGTTGCCTTCCAGCTTCTCTTCGATAAGGGTAAAGATGTCGGTCCATACGGTCTGGAAGCAGAAATAGCCGCAGAATACCCGACCAGCAACGGCGGTGACTGCAAATAGCAGGATGGCGAAAAACAGTAGTACCAGCGATAGCATCCACACATCCTGTGGCAGGATGGTGATGTCGAAAAATTGGAATTTGCGGTTCGGGATATCAAAGATAATCGCCTGCCGATCTCCCCAGCGCAGATAGGGGCCGAGGAAGAAAACTAGCCAGGTCGAGGCGGCGAGCCATTTGATATTACGGAACGTGCCGGGCATGCGTTTGGCATGAATCGTCTCGTCACCGGTATTGATATGCCAGTGGCCAATATCTTCATAAAGCTCTTCAGCAGGTTGCTGAGTGCTTTCAGCGTTATTGCTCACATTGATCTCCTGATACAAGTGCTTACGAATTATTAACAAGAAAATTGGTGAAAAAACCTGACAGGCGTTTTCAGCAATTCACTGAGCCGAGATTTCCTTATCGGTATTACTGGGAACTAGAGGTGTAACAGATGATGTATATTAGCACATCCTAATGAATAAAAAGGGGAGAAATTAATTCCTCCCCCTTTAGTCATTTCTCCGACGAGAATGCCGGTGTAATTGTTCAGTCTTCTGAGTGAGTAGTTTTAATTAACTTAATCACACGGAGAACAAGTACAACAGTAATCACGATGGCTCCTACAACGGATAAAATTGAAGCAATTACTACTGAGTCCATAGTTTTTCCCTCTTAGTGGTGGGTCGACTACGGTGTAGTCGACCCAAACAGGTTGATGACTCAACAATTGAGCTTACTGACCACCGCCCAGCTTGTGGACGTATACGGCAAGCTTCTTGATCTCGGTGTCGCTGAGTTTACCGCCACCGAACTTTGGCATAACCGCGTTACGGGTCTGTGCGTCTGAGGGGAAGTTAATACCATGGATGATGGTGTGCTTCACGCTCTCACGCTGATCCGCCGCGGCAAAGCGCCAGATTTTGTCGGTAAGATTGGCGGCTCCCAGTGCCTGCATGCCCTTGCCGTCGGCACCGTGGCATGCAAAGCAGCCCTTAGCGCTAAACAGTGGCTCACTACCAGGATTACCCGCAATAATGGCATCGGCAAGCTTGTTCAGCTCATCATCAGACATGGTGTGTGCCGGCATGTTGCCGTTACGACCAGCGATGATGCTCTGCTCGATGGCCTGAATGCTGCCGCCGAAGAGCCAGTCGTTGTCAGCTAGTACAGGGTAGCCCTGATTGCCGGCACCTTCTGTTCCGTGACAGGCAGCACAGTTGTCACCAAATAGTACCTTGGCTGAACGCTGAACGTAGGTAGACAGTTCTTCGTCACCAAGGATGGCAGCGGCAGACATGCCAGGTAGCTTGTCCTCGTATACAGAACGCTTGGCTTCAATGCTCTTCAGGTCTTCCTTGTACTCCTTGATGGCAGTCCAGCCGGCGACACCCTTGGTGTGGCTGTCGACCAGCGGGATAGCCGGGTACCAGATGATATAGAAGACTACTATGGCCAAACTGGCGTAGAAACCGATCATCCACCACTTTGGCGGTTGGTTGGTTAGCTCGCGAAGGGTTTCGTCCCACACGTGTCCGGTATCCGGAGCATCATACGGATTGCTTTTGTCACTCATTTTCTGTTCTCCGTTTCGATCATATCGTCGTCATCCGCAAAGGGTAGATGACGCTGCGACTCGAGTTTCTCTTTGTTCTTAGGATGGAATGCAAACACATAAGCCCAGACCATCAGGCAGAAAATGCCGATGGTGACTAAGGTGCCAATCCAGTCGGACAGCGTCATCGCTGCCCAATCGGTCTGGAAGTATTCCAGCAGGCTACCCATTAGTTGCGGTAATCCTTGTCTTCGAATTTAACCATGGTGCCCATAACTTGCAGGTAGGCAACGACAGCATCCAGTTCAGAAGTGCCGTTCACGCTGCTAGCTGTAGCAAAATCTTCCTCGATGTAAGGAACACCGACGATTTTCATGGCGCGCATTGTCTTAGCTATGTGGCTACCGTCAACGGTGGCATTCTCAAGCCACGGGTAGTTGGGCATGACCGACTCAGGTACCACTGAACGCGGGGCGATCATGTGGCGCTTGTGCCAGTCATCAGAGTACTTGCCGCCAACACGAGCCAGATCCGGACCGGTACGCTTGGAACCCCACTGGAAGGGGTGGTCGTACATCGACTCAGAGGCCAGGCTGTAGTGACCATAGCGCTCTTTCTCATCACGGAAGGGGCGAATCATCTGTGAGTGACAGAGGTAGCAGCCCTCACGGATGTAAATCTCACGACCTGCCAGCTCTAGAGCAGTGTAGGGACGGACGCCGTCGCCGGCTTTCCAGTCGGCCAGGGTCTGGCCGGCCTGACGCTCCCATACGATCTCAGGGTGCTGGTTGTGCTCCATGGTCTCGTCGAGATAGAACAGTGGGATGATTTCCACTGCGCCCGGGATAGCCACCAGGATGGCAAGCAGGAAAATCATCAGAAAGACGTTACGCTCTGTCTTGTCCTGCAACTTGGTTGAATGAATTTGATCAGACATTATTCTTAATCCTCCTTATCGGCTTAGGCAGCAGCGGTAGCAGAGCTACGCTGACTGGAAGCCTGACGGATGGTCATTACCACGTTGAACAGCATGATTGCACCGCCCAACCAGTAGATCATGCCGCCGATGGCACGCATGGCGTAGTACGGATACATCGCGGAGACGGACTCGGCAAAGGTGTAGGTCAGGGTGCCGAACTCATCGTAGTCACGCCACATCAGTCCCTGCATGATGCCGGAGACCCACATTGCAGTGATGTAAACCACAGTACCGATGGTCGCGAGCCAGAAGTGGGTATTAACCAGGCTGGCAGAGTACATCTTGGTATCCCATAGTTTTTCAACCATGTGATAGATGGCACCAGCGGCAACCATGGCAACCCAGCCCAGAGCACCGGCGTGTACGTGACCAACAGTCCAGTCGGTGTAGTGAGAGAGGGCGTTAACGGTCTTGGCTGACATGACCGGACCTTCGAAGGTGGACATGGCGTAGAAGGCCAGAGACATAATCATAAAGCGCAGGATGTAGTCGTTACGCAGCTTATCCCAAGCACCGGAGAGGGTCATCATACCGTTGATAGCACCACCCCATGAAGGAATGATCATCGCCAGGGATACCGCGGCACCAAGTGAACCGGTCCAGTCTGGTAGTGCGGTGTACTGCAGGTGGTGAGCACCCAGCCATACATAACCGAACATCAGGGCCCAGAAGTGGATAACCGACAGACGGTAGGAGAAGATCGGGCGGTTGGCCTGCTTCGGTACGAAGTAGTACATGATGCCCAGGAAGCCGGCAGTCAGGTAGAAACCAACGGCGTTATGACCCCACCACCACTGAATCATCGCGTCCTGTACACCAGAGAAGATGGAGTAGGACTTGAACAGGGTGACCGGGATGGCCATGGAATTAACCACGTGCAGGTAGGTGATCATCACCATCATGCCCAGGAAGAACCAGTTGGAGACGTAGATGTGGCTGGTCTTGCGGTTGGCTATGGTCATCACGAAGTTCACAGTGTAGGCAACCCACACCAGCGCGATGGCGATATCGATAGGCCATTCCAGCTCGGCGTACTCCTTACCAGAGGTCAGACCCAGCGGCAGGGTGATAACCGCAGAGACGATGATCAGGTTCCAGCCCCAGAAGGTGAACCATGCCAGCTTGTCGCTCCACAGGCGCACACCGCAGGTGCGCTGCACTGAGTAGAAGGCCGTGGCCATCAATGCACAGCCACCAAAGGCGAAGATGACCGCGTTGGTGTGCAGCGGACGCAGACGACCGAAGGTGAGTTCGGCAATGTCAAAGTTGAGGAATGGCCAGGCCAGTTCCGAAGCAATGTAGACACCCACCAGGGTGCCTACGACCAGATAAACGACGGCCATAACGGTGAACCACCGTACGACGTCGAAGCTATATTTTTCTACTTGTGTCGTTGCCACGAGTAGTCTCCTGTTGTTATTGCGAAATAGTTATTCCCCAAGGGGGGTGTCTACGTCCACTACCACGGGAGCAACACCATTATTGAGTATGAGGAACAAATCCCAGATGAACCGATAGTGCTCAGAGGTCTCTCTGGGTTTATGCCCTCACCATCTGAATGATGAAACCAAACCCGATTTATTACACACACAAGGTGCGCGGATACTGCTAAAAATTAAATTTGCCATGAAAAAGAGAAGATTTGACTAGATACGCGACGAGCGTATAGCCATTTTTCGATGGAGAGCCGAGGTGAGTGTCAGTTTATTTCTAAACCAGATTATAGGAATAGCTCATAACCTGATAAAAATAATGAAGTATTTTTACTGACAGCACCAGCCCGTATCGTCGAAAACCCCCAAGTTTTTACGTAGGCCCGGGCATGTTAGACGAAAAGAGGTCGCGAATACATTGATATTTGTCAATTAACGGGTCATTTGACGCAGAAATTGAGGAGTTTGAGCAGCGCAAAGAGCGCTCTACCTTATATAGGTATTACGGAAGTTGGCTGGCACCACTGCCTTTACTATTGGCGATGATGCGTAGCTGGGGCAGGTTCTGTATGTATATGTGCTTACGCTGGACGATGAGAATGCCTTCTTCCTGGAAACGGCTGAAGAGGCGGCTTACGGTCTCTACTGCCAGTCCCAGGTAGTTGCCGATATCGTTGCGAGACATGCTGAGGTAGAAGTCGGTGGGTGAGAAGCCGCGGCGCTGGTAGCGATCGGAGAGGCTGAGTAGTAGTGCCGCCAGACGCTCTTCGGCACTTCTTTTACCTAATAACATTAATAGAGACTGGTCGTGCAGGATCTCTTTGCTCATTATCGTTAGCAGTTGGTGCTGCAGACTGGGCAGGCGGGTACTCAGTTCTTCCAGGCGGTCGAAGGGGATCTCACAAAGGCTGGTAGTCTCCATTGCCTTGGCAGCGCAGGGGTGATGTTTGAGGTGGATGGCATCCAGCCCCAGCAGCTCACCGGGCAGGTGGAAACCGGTGACCTGTTCATGGCCGTCCTCGGTGGGGGCATAGGTACGGATGGAGCCGGAACGTACCGCATAGATGGCCTGAAAGGGTGAGCCGACATGGAACAGGTGCTCGCCACGCTTGAGCGGGCGGCGACGCTTGATGATGCTGTCTAGCTCCTCCAGCTCATTGGCATCAATGCCCACGGGGAGGCAGAGCTGAAATAGGTTGCAATCGTTACAGGCGACTTTAACCCGTTCTGATTGGACCATAGTGTCGTTTGCTGGCTTAAGCATGGAGTATTTTCTGCCCTATTTATCAGGGTGATAATACCGAATCGTCCAATAAATTACCCCCACATGCAATATCGGGGTGGATTTTCGGTGATTACCGTTGTTTAAACGGCAGAGAGTTAGGGGTATGCTATGCCCTCTTATTTATTATCAACTAAACGGCTGAGAGGATCCCATGGCTGCACGCAAAGCCACGGTAAAACGAGATACCCTGGAGACCCAGATTGAGGTTACTGTCGATCTCGACGGCAGCGGTCAGGGCAAATTCGATACTGGCGTCCCGTTTTTTGAGCACATGCTCGACCAGGTGGCCCGTCACGGCCTGATCGACCTTGATATTAAGGCGCAGGGTGATCTGCACATCGATGCCCACCACACGGTAGAGGATATCGGCATCACCCTCGGCCAGGCCTTTGCTCAGGCCGCTGGCGATAAAAAGGGTATCCGCCGCTATGGCCACGCCTATGTGCCACTGGATGAGTCGCTGTCACGTGTGGTGATCGACTTCTCCGGTCGTCCCGGTCTTGAGTATCGCGTTGATTATCCGCGTGCACGCATCGGTGAGTTTGATGTGGATCTGCTGCAGGAGTTCTTCCACGGCTTTGTTAATCACGCCCAGGTGACTCTGCACGTCGACAATCTGCGTGGCAAAAATGCCCATCACATTGCCGAGACCGTCTTCAAGGCCTTTGGCCGGGCGATGCGTGAGGCACTGACTGCCGATGCGCGTATGCAGGGGATGACGCCCTCCACCAAGGGCAGTCTGTAGCACGCCTACGATTCCTTATCTGAATTACGTTCCAGAGAGTTCATCATGAGTAGCAGTGTGGCAGTGATCGACTATGGTATGGGCAATCTCCATTCCGTAGCCAAGGCCCTAGAACATACCGCCTGTGTCGATCAGGTTATCGTTACCCACGAGCCAGAGCGTATTCTGGCCGCCGATCGGGTGGTGCTTCCCGGCGTCGGTGCGATACGCGACTGTATGGCCGAGATTAAACGCCTGGGTATGGATCAGGTGATCCGCGAGGCGATCAAGAGCAAACCCTTCCTCGGCGTTTGCATCGGTATGCAGGCGTTAATGGACTCCAGTGAAGAGAATGGTGGTACCGAGTGTCTCGGTATCCTGCCAGGTCACGTACGCTTCTTTGGCGATGACCTCACCGACCCCGATAGCGGTGCGGCGCTAAAGGTGCCGCACATGGGGTGGAATCAGGTGCATCAGGAGATGGCGCACCCGCTGTGGCAGGGTATCGAACAGGATGCCCGATTCTATTTTGTACACAGCTACTACGTCAGCCCGGCGGATGAGAGTTATCTGGCGGGTAGCACGCATCACGGCCTCGATTTTGCTGCTGCACTGGCCCACGATAATATCTTCGCTGCACAGTTTCACCCGGAGAAGAGTCAGCATGTGGGGCTGCAGCTCTATGCCAATTTCCTTAAGTGGGATGGCAACGGTTAATATTGGTTAAGTGGTGCTGCTTACGACGGCCGTAAGATAATTATGTGTAACAGTCGCGAACCCCGTCTCGCGACCGATTGATGAGGAAGTGAACGATGTTGTTGATCCCCGCCATTGACCTGAAAGATGGTAAGTGTGTACGTCTTCGCCAGGGACGCATGGAAGATGAGACCATCTTCTCTGACGATCCGGTAGCGATAGCCGCGCAGTGGGTAGAGGCGGGCGCACGTCGCCTGCACCTGGTCGATCTTAATGGTGCCTTCGCAGGTGAACCGGTTAATGGTGATGTGGTACATGCCATTGCCGAGGCCTTCCCTGAACTGTCGATTCAAATTGGTGGTGGTATCCGTGACGAAGAGACGGTACAGAGCTATCTCGACGCCGGGGTTCAGTACGTCATCATCGGTACCAAGGCGGTCAATGCACCACACTTCGTTAACGATTTGTGCATGGAGTTCCCCGGCCACATTATCGTCGGCCTTGATGCCAAAGACGGTAAGGTTGCCATTGACGGCTGGTCCAAGCTCTCCAAACACGATGTCATCGATATGGCAAAACACTTTGAACAGGATGGTGTCGAGGCGATCATCTATACCGACATCGGCCGCGATGGGATGATGAGCGGCGTTAATGTTGAGGCCACGGTGAAACTGGCACAGGCGATCAGCATCCCGGTGATCGCCTCGGGCGGCATCACCAATATCGATGATGTGAAGGCACTTTGTGCCGTGGCCGATGAGGGCATTACTGGCGCCATCACCGGGCGTGCCATCTATGAGGGCACTCTGGACTTTGCCGAAGGGCAGGCACTGGCCGATAAGCTGTGCCCCGATGTGCCGATGAAGTTTTAGCCATGCCTTTAGCCAAACGTATTATTCCCTGCCTTGATGTAGACAACGGGCGCGTCGTTAAGGGCGTGCAGTTTGTTGAAATTCGCGATGCCGGTGATCCGGTAGAGATCGCCAAGCGTTATGACGAGCAGGGCGCGGATGAGATCACCTTTCTTGATATTACCGCCTCTTCCGATGATCGCGAGACGATGATACATGTGGTTGAACAGGTGGCTTCGCAGGTCTTTATTCCGTTAACCGTGGGAGGAGGCATTCGCAAGGTTGAAGATATTCGCTGCATGCTTAACGCCGGTGCGGATAAGGTAGGTATTAATACCGCTGCCGTGTTTAACCCCGAGTTTGTTAAAGAGGCAGCGGAGAAGTTCGGTTCGCAGTGCATCGTGGTTGCTATCGATGCAAAAAAGGTAAGCAAAGAGGGTGAAGAGAACCGCTGGGAGATCTTTACCCACGGTGGGCGCAAGCCGACCGGTATCGATGCCATCGGGTGGGCAAAAAAAATGGTCGATTACGGTGCCGGTGAAATCCTGTTGACCAGTATGGATCGTGACGGCACCAAGGTTGGTTTTGATCTTGAGCTGACCCGGGCTATTTCCGATGCAGTTCATGTACCGGTGATCGCCTCGGGTGGTGTTGGCAATCTCGATCACCTGGTGGATGGCGTTAAAGATGGTCATGCCGAGGCGGTACTCGCTGCCAGTATTTTCCACTTCGGAGAGTACAGTATCGAAGAGGCAAAACGACGCATGGCCGATGCCGGGATTGAGGTTCGTCTGTGAATGATGAGCAATTGATGCTGCTGGAACAGCTGGGTATTAGTCAGGCCGATTTTGAAAGAATGCAGACACTAGCGGGTGTATTGTTAGTGGTAACTGTAGTCTCGTTTGTTCTTACCCTGTGGCTGGCGCGACGCAAGAAACTGAATATGGGGTTCTGGACTTTTATGGTGCTACTAATGGGCCCCTTTGCACTGATGGCCATTCTGTTCGTTCCGGCAAAAGAGTCTACATCGGAGCCGCAGGCATGAGTGGCAACTGGCTCGATGAAATCAAGTGGGGCGATGACGGCCTGGTGCCGGTAATCGCCCAGGAAGAGAGCGGTAAGGTGGTGATGTTTGCTTTTATGAATCGCGAGTCACTGACATTGACTGCCGAGAGGGGCGAAGCGGTTTACTTCTCACGCTCGCGCAATAAGCTATGGCACAAGGGTGAAGAGTCGGGCCATGTGCAGAGAGTGAAATCGATTCGTACCGACTGCGATAAGGATGTGGTGTTGTTGACCATCGAACAGGTTGGCGGTATTGCCTGTCATACCGGGCGTCACAGCTGTTTTTATAATGAACTCGATGGCAATTCGTGGCAATCTGTGGAACCGGTACTTAAAGACCCCAAGGCGATCTATAACAAATGAGCGATACACTGAATCGATTGGCTGCCGTACTGGAGGAGCGCAAGTCCGCTGCGCCGGATAGCTCCTACGTCGCCAAGCTTTATAGCAAAGGCCTCGACGCAATTTTGAAAAAGATTGGCGAGGAGGCGACCGAAACGGTAATGGCAGCGAAGGATGGTGATGCCGAGAAGATTATCTACGAGGTCGCCGACCTCTGGTTTCATACCCTGGTACTACTTAAGCAGCAGGGGCTGGAGCCACAGCAGGTACTGGATGAGTTGGAACGCCGTTTCGGTCTCTCTGGTCTTGAGGAAAAAGCGAACAGGAAGGATTCATGAGCGACTGTCTGTTCTGTAAAATTGCTAACGGCGAGATCCCCGGCGATATCGTCTACGAAGACGACAAAATGGTGGTGTTTAAGGATGTCGCCCCCAAGGCAGAGGTACACCTGCTGGCAATCCCACGGGAACATATTGAGAGCCTAAATGGTCTTACTGAAGAGCACGATGCGCTGATCGCCTATATGATGCGACAGTTGCCACGGCTGGCAGAAGAACAGGGACTGGATAGTGGTTTTCGCACTATCATCAATACCGGGCCGGGTGGTGGTCAGGTAGTGTTTCATCTACATCTACATCTACTCGGTGGCAGTGGCCTACCGGGATTTCAATAATTTAGAGGAGTAATTCGTAATGGGTTTTAGTATTTGGCAATTATTGATTGTACTGGCCATCATCGTGCTGCTATTTGGCACCAAGAAGCTGAAGAATATCGGAGGCGATCTGGGCGGCGCAGTAAAGGGCTTTAAGAATGCCGTCAATGAGGGTGAAAGTGAGAAGCAGTCTTCCATCGAGAAGAAGGAAGAGGGCGAAGTCATCGAGGGTGAGTCCACCCGTGAGAAAGACAAAGTTTAATTAGTTCTAACTCACCTCTGGAAGATAATAGATGTTTGATATCGGTTTCTGGGAGCTGAGCATTATCGGCGTGGTCGCGCTGATCGTGATCGGTCCTGAGCGCCTGCCGTCGGTCGCACGTACTGCCGGTCTGTGGTTCGGGCGTATGCGTGGCTTTGTCTCGACGATGAAGGCAGACATCGATAAGCAGCTCAAGGCTGAGGATCTACAAAAAATTCTTAAAGAGCAGGCAGATAGTGCTGGTCTGCACGAGATCATAGAGGAGACCAAAGAGACTGTCGACTCCCTGAGTCAGCCCGCCGATTATTTGGTAAAAAGCGACAGTAACGACGCCGCCGCTGCCGAGACATCCACCGATTCTGGCGAGGAAAAGCAGCAGGACAATGACAGCAAATCCTGAAAAGAATACTCGTTCTAATGGTGAGGCCCCGTTCGTTTCGCACCTGATCGAGATGCGTGATCGACTGTTGCGTGTGGTGATTGCGGTGCTGCTGGTCTTCTGTGGTGTGTTCTACTTTGCCAACGACTTTTACAATCTTGTTGCTACCCCGTTGCTGGAGTATATGCCCGAGGGCACCAGCATGATCTCCACCAAGCCGGCGGGTACTTTCTTTACGCCGATGAAGTTGGCGCTGGTGCTTTCTATCTGTGCCGCAATGCCTTACATCCTCCATCAGATGTGGGGCTTTGTCGCTCCGGCACTGTATAAGCATGAACGCAAATTGGTTTTGCCGCTGCTGGTCTCCAGCTCTCTGCTGTTCTATGCAGGCATGGCCTTTGCCTATTTCGTGGTGTTCCCGTTGATGTTTAAATTTTTCATCGCTGTCGCCCCGGAGGGGGTAACGGTAATGACCGACATCAGTGAGTATCTCGACTTCGTGCTAAAGATATTCTTTGCCTTTGGTGTTGCCTTTGAGGTGCCCATCGCTACCATTCTTCTTATCTGGACGGGTATGGCAACGCCGGAGAGCCTGGCGGAGAAACGCCCTTACATTATTGTCGGTGCCTTCGTCATCGGCATGTTGTTGACCCCGCCGGATATCATCTCGCAGACGCTGCTGGCTCTGCCGATGTGGATACTGTTCGAGTTGGGCCTGTTGGCATCACGTTACTTTACCAAGCAGCGTGACGAGTCTGAGGAAGATGAGTCGGAATATGATCTCGATAGTGATGAGGATATGGATGAAGAGCTTGATCGCTATGAGGATGAAGAGGCCGCTCTTTCCCCTGATGATAAACAGGGCCCTTAGTCGATAGTCTCATTGTTACCGTTTTGCCCTCGTCGTGCGCTATGCTTGAATGACGGACGAGGGATGCGATGCCTGTAAAGTTACTGTTTTTTCTGTTGCTCTGTTGCGTGGCCGCCCCCAGCAGCGCAGACAGCCCGTTACGCGATCACTACTCTGCCTACCTGGCGATGCATGCCGATGATGCGGTGCAATGGCAGCTATGGGATAAAGAACTACTGGCTCGTGCTGAGCACGAACAGAAACTGATCTTCATCTCCAGTGGCTATTTTTCCTGTCACTGGTGTCACGTCATGCAGCGTGAGAGCTTTAACCACGAAGTGATCGCCAGCCTGCTCAATAGCGGATTTATCACGGTGAAGCTGGATCGTGAGCTCAATCCTGAACTCGATGCCCACCTTATAGAATTTGTTGAGAAGACGCGTGGTGTTGCCGGCTGGCCATTAAATGTCTTTCTTACCCCGCAGGGTCATCCGCTGATTGGCAGCGGCTACCTTCCCGCCGATGAGTTTCTTGCGCTGATCAAGCGCCTGCAGGTGCGTTGGGAGAATGAGGGTAGCGGGCTTGCACGCCTGGCAGCGGAAGCCGCTGAGAAACTGGAGCACGAGCTGCCAGTTGCCCCTACTTTATCGCGGCATGAGATGGTGAGTGCGTTGCAGCAGTCCCTGCTTGAAACACTGTTTTTTCAGGCAGACTTGCTGGCCGGCGGCGTTGGTGATGGTGCGAAGTTTTCTCGGGTACCGTTGCTACAGTCACTTATGTCACTGCCTGCTGAAGGGGAATTGGATGAGTTTCTACAGCTGACCCTGATGCAGATGGCCGATAATGGTCTGCGCGATCATATTGGCGGCGGCTTCTTTCGCTATACCGTAGACCCTGCCTGGCAGCAGCCCCACTTTGAAAAGATGCTCTATGATAACGCCCAGCTTGCCACTCTTTTTCTTGCTGCGGCACAGCGTTACCACAGTGATAAGTGGCGACGGGTGGGAATGGATACGCTGGATGCGGTATTGCGTGATTTCTCCCATAGCGGAGGTGGTTACGTCACCAGTCTTTCTGCCCTGGATGCCCGGGGGGAGGAGGGTGGCTATTACCTGTTGAACCGGCAGGAGGTTGATGATTTGTTATCTTTAGCTGAGCGCCGTGTATTTGACCTTGCCTGGCGTCTACAGGGCAGTGATGGCTGGCCTGGTGAGTTACCACTTTCTGTTATGGATGCAACGACGCTGGCCGAAACCTTGCATCTACCGTTGGCCGAAGCGGAACAATGGATGGCAAATATCCGTGGCACCTTGCTACAGCAGCGTGACAGGCGTGCATTGCCGCGTGATGAGAAGCGTCTGGCCGGTTGGAATGGTCTGATGCTCTCTGCCCTTGCCCGAGGTGTTGAGGCGGCAGGTACAGAGGGGGATGCCTATCGCAAAGCGGGTGAGGCATTGCAGCGTTATCTTCAGTCGCTGTGGGATGGTGAGCAGCTTTGGCGGCTGCGTGGTGCCGATGGAGCGGGGCTGGTGGCGGCGACCCTGGAAGATTATGCCTATGTGGCACAGGGTCTTTTCGACTGGTCTGAGGCGGTGAATGATAGTGTCTCCCAGCGTCTCGCTGCACGCCTGACGGGTGAGGCCTTCTATCGTTTCTTTCGTGATGGCAGCTGGCAGGCAGCTAGTGATACCTCGTCATTATTGCCCTCACAGCGTTTACTGAAAGGTGGGGCACTCCCTTCTGCTGCAGTGATAGTGGCACGTCTGGGGCGCCGATTTGGTGCAGCATCACCGCTGATTCCGCGTCAGGTGGTTTCTGTATTGTTTGCTGACCCGCAGGGACTGTTACAGAGTCCGCTCGATTACCCCGGTTACATCGCCGAGATCCAGCAACTGGAGAGACGTGCGAGTCGACTCAGCCTCGAATGAGGCGATAGAGCAGGGGGATCAGCAGCAGTGTTACCAGCAGTGACATGCTCAGTCCGTAGATCAGAGTGATAGCCAGTGGCTGTAGCATTTCCGCCCCTTCTCCCCAGCTAAGGGCCAGCGGTAACATGCCGCAGACGGTGGTCAGCGTGGTCATCAGTATGGGACGCAGACGCAGTCGTGCACCTTCCAGCACGGCCTCATCTAATGTTAAGCCTGAGGCGCGCGCCAGGTCGAAATACTCAACCAGAATAATGGCATTATTGACCACGATCCCGGCCAGCATGATCATCCCCAGCCACACCGGCATGGAGAGTGGCAGTTCGTTAATACTCAGGCCCAGGCCGACACCGACCGCCGCAAAGGGAACCCCCAGTATGATCACCAGCGGATTGCGTAGCGATTCGTACTGCACAGCCATCACTACGAATACCAGGAACAGGGCCAGTCCTAATAGTAACTGGCTAGCTTGTTTGCCCTGTTGCAGGGTCTCGTATTCGCCGCCATCGTAAAGGGTGTAGCCAGGGGGTAACTCGAAGCTGGCAGTACGTTTACGTATTTCACGGTAGACCTCGCCGAAACTTAGCTCGCCAGATAGCGAAGCACTTACCTCGACGATACGTCGCTGACGATCTCGGCGGATTTCAGCCGGGGCGGCAATTAGCGTTACTTTGGCCACCTCAGCAAGACGAACAGACTGCCCACTGTCAGCGTGCAGGATTAGCTGCTCCAGTGCCAAAGGGCTATCGGTTTCGTAGTAGGGGAGGCGCAGGCGGATGTCGTAGGCGCGATCCCCCTCAAGGTAGTCGCTAATGGTCTCTCCGGTTAAGGCCAGACGAAGGGTGCGTCCCAGGGCCTGTGCATCAATCCCGAGGGTGGCGGCCCGCTGCCGGTCGATACGAATGCTCAGCTCCTGGCGCAGCTCCTCTGCGGAGTGCTCCAGATTGCGCAGTCCCGGTGTGCCGCGTAGTTGGGCGATGAGTTTGTCACCCCTTTGTTGCAACACTTCAAGCTCCGGGCCCTGTATACGCAGGCTGATGTCATCGTCACCGCCCCCCATGTTGATACCGCGAATACCTCGGGTGCGCATACGCACTTTGAGTCCGACAATAGACTCGGCCGCGATACGCTTTTGCATCCGTGCAATCCACTCATCACTACTGGTATTGCGCTGATCACGGGGAGTTAGTTGCACCGTGATCGAACTTCGATTGGTGCTTTCACGTTCGGTACGCCCGAAGATGAAGCCGCCAACAAGACTAAATACATTCTCTACTTCAGGCTGCGCCTGTAGTAACTCCTCAATACGGCGCACATGGCTGTCCATTTCACTAAGTGGCGTCCCCGGTTCGGTGGAAAGACTAATGGAGACCTCTCCGCTGTCCATGCTGGGCAGGAAGGTTTCGCGGGCAGAGCTAAATTGCATGATGCTGAAGGCAA
This sequence comes from Pseudomonadota bacterium, assembly GCA_039714395.1. Lineage (GTDB taxonomy): Bacteria > Pseudomonadota > Gammaproteobacteria > Thiohalomonadales > Thiohalomonadaceae > JAPHSX01. The sequence continues at coordinate 68,095 of JBDLJH010000017.1, forward strand.
GACCACCGAGCAGGAGGGTAACCAGTAAAAGCTGTGCCACACGGTAGTGTAGTAGTCGACTAAGTATCGCACCGTAGCCAGTTTGTAGCCGAGTGATAAGGTGACTCATACTGCGGCTAATCAGGCCGGGATTACCAAGTTTCAGCTGTACCGCCCAGGCGGGTACCAGAGTAAGTGCCACTACCATGGAGGCGAGTATCGCCGCGGAGATGGTAAAGATAAGTTCACGAAACAGCAGTCCGATCAGGCCACCGATGAAGAGGAAGGGGAGGATGGCGGCAAGATTGGTGGTGGTGGCGGCGACGATGGCACTATTAATTTCGCGTGCCGCTTCGGTTCCCGCCTCGGTACGAACCTCTCCGGCCAATTGGTGACGTTGTATGTTTTCCAGCATCACGATGGTGTTATCGACCAGCATGCCCACCCCCAGTGCCAGGCCACCCAGGGTCATGATGTTGAAGGTGAGTCCCCCCAGCCCCATCAGGGCAAAGGTGACCATCACCGCCAGCGGGATGGCACTGCCGATGATCAGGGTGCGTCGCAGATCACCGAGAAACAGGAACACCACCAGCATCGCCAGCATGGTGCCGCTGAGGGCCGCCAGGGTGGCATTGTTGAGGGCGTTGCGCACATAGATCGATTGATCGGAGACGGTGCGGATGGTGATCCCCGGTGGAATCAATTTTTGCTCCTGCAGCTGGGCCAGGCGCTGCTTGACCGCATCGACCACCTCCACGGTGTTGGCGCTGGGCTGTTTCTGTAGCGATACCTTGACCCCAGGGGTGCCATCAAGACGCACCTTGATGCGCTCATCGCTGTGACCATCACTAACGCGGGCCAACTCCTCCAGGGCAATATTACCCCCGTCAGGGAGGGGCACGGGAAAGTGGCGGATCGCCTCAATGCTCTCAAAGCGTGCCGAGGTACGGGTGTTGAGATCACGCTGAGTGGTGGTCAGGCGCCCGGCGGGCAGCTCCTGATTGGCACGATGTAGTGTGTCGATCAGGTCATCTAATTTTATTCCAAGGGCGGTGAGCCGGTGTTGATCCGGCTCGATCAGGATCTCGCGCACTACCCCGCCACCCACTTCCACCGCGGCCACCCCTGGTAGATTAAGAAATTGTTTGGAGAAGTCGTAATCAACCCAGTCACGCAGTCTCACCGCCTTCATATTCTCGGCACTGATGACGAACTCGGCGATGGGTATCTGGGAGGGGTCGCGTTTGTATATTACGGGTGGCTGAATGGTGTCGGGGAGAAACCGCTTGGCGCGATCAAGGCGGGTACTGGCGTCGCGTAGTGCCAGGTCGATGTCATGGCCGTAAGCAAAGCTGAGGTCAACACTACTGCCCCCCTCGCTACTGCGTGACTGTATCGAGATCGCCCCCTCGGTGATCGCCAGCTGCTCCTCCAACTGACGGGTTACCCGATCCTCCATAATGCCGGCAGGGACACCGGGGTCGAGGATACGTACACGGACATCGGGGTAGATCAGATGCGGTAACAGGTCGACCGAGAGACGGGCCATGGCAAAGAGGCCCAGCACCACGGCCGCCAGAGCGATCATGCTGACGCCGACAGGGTGACGAATAGACCAGGCGGCGAGGCCACCGCCGTGCAGTGTCGGGCGAAGGCTCATGGCGTGGTCTTATCGTCCGCCAGCTTTACCGTGTTCCCTTCGCTAAGGCCGAGAAAGCCTCGGGTAACGATGCGTTCGCCTGCGATCAGGCCATCGGTTATTTCCACCTGCTGATCGAAATGGAGGCCACTGATGATGGCACGGCGTTCGACTTTATTGTCTTTGTTGATGATGAATAAAAATTCACCAAGGGTGTCGCGGCGAAGGGCATTGTGAGGTACCAGCAGGCGGTTGCTGCTGCTCAGTAGTAGCTGCACTCGGCAGAACTGACCTGGTCGTGCCCCGGCTGGAGGCGGGTTAAGCATTACCTCTATGGTGCCCTGATGGCTGGTCTGGTCGACCACGGGATGGATGCGTTCAAGCGTACCACTGAACTGTTGTGAACCCAGGGCATCGATGGACAGGGATATCTTGTCACCCACCTGCAAGCCCGCCAGTACCATCTCTGATAGCTTTAGTTCTGTATAGAGACTGCGGGTATCGATGAGGGTAAGTACGTGATGATAGCGAGGCAAGGAGTCGCCGGGCTCGGCCAGGCGTTCACTGATGAGGCCGGAGAAGGGGGCGAGGAGGCGGGAATGTTGCAGGTGAATTTTTAACTCCTCCTCATCCGCACGAGCTATATCCAGAGCCGTGACGGCACGGGCCAGTTCATCTTCGGCGACCAGTTTACTATTATGCAGGCGCCTGATGCGTTTTAAATCCTGTTCTGCCTGGTGGCGCTGTGCCTGACTCTTCCTTAGTTGTGAGCGTAGCAGTGTGTCGTCTAACTGAACCAGCAACTCTCCCTTTTCTACACGATCTCCCTCATGGTAAGGCAGTTTCAGCAGTCGTCCCTCCTGCTGCAAAGAGAGGTGCACTTCCCGGTGAGGTCGCAGGCTGCCATTACGCTCGATGGTGCGGGTAATATCACCACGTTGCACAACAGCCGTTTCCACTACAACAGCACGTTTACCGTGTGGTGGTTTGCCACTGTTGGCAGGGGGGCTGTCGCAGGCAGAAAGTGCTAGTAGGCAGCAGAGTAGTAAATATCGTTTTTTCATAAATTTTGTGAAGGTTGTGAGATGAAAGTTTACATTACTTACGATGCTACGGTGAGAATTCAATCTTGTTAGTAAAACATTAGAACATGGTAATAATTTTATGATACTTGCCATAGGAAGGCGAAAAAGGCAAGCTGTCCCTAAACATAAGGTGCAGTGCAATTGCACGGAACACCATCACAATACCGAGTTAAAGAGGAAAGGGGGTTGGTCGATATGCGAGTTTATGCACGTTTTATCGTAGCACTACTATTTTTGTTAACCACAGCCACTTATGCGGCAGATGATGAGATCATCTTCTCCACTGCACCGACGCACTCCAAAGAGGAGACCCTCAAGCTTTATACGCCGTTGATGAACTACCTGACAAAGGTTACCGGCAAGAAGTTTGTGATTAAGCCTGCAGCCAACTTTATCGAGTACTCAGTGCGTATGCGTCTGGATAAATATGACATGCTCTTCGATGGCCCTCATCTGACGGGCTGGCGTATGGTCAATATGGATCACACCCCTATTGTTCGTTTTCCCGGTACCATTCGTATTGTAGTCGCGGCAGACAAGGAGTCGAGTCTTAATTCACTTAAGGATCTAGAAGGTGGTTACGCCAGGGTTTGTGCATTCGCTTCGCCCAATATGTTGACCATGGCCTTTCTTTCCTATTACCCCAACCCGGTGCAACAGCCTCGCCTGATCCGTACTCAGGGCTTTAAAGAGTTGGTTAGCTGTTTGAAGAGCAATCGCGGACAGGCAGCAGTGCTACGTGACAAACTTTGGGGAAAGATAAAGGATGAAGATAAGGCTGAGATGAAATTGATTGCTTCTCCCAAGCGCGGCTACCCGGAGCGTACCTTTAGTGTCAGCCCCAGGGTTAGCGAGCCACTACGCAAGCAGATCGCTGAGGCGATGTTGAGTGAGGAAGGACTCAAGGCGAGTAAGGCACTGAGGACCCGCTTTAAGAAGAAGAGTCTGCTTGCTGCCAAACCGGTAGATTATAAGGGGCTGGACCAGCTGTTGAACCCGGTATGGGGTTTCCATAGCCGCTAGTTGCTCTATGATTAATGAGAAAGGCACACTTTTTAGGTGTGCTTTTTTTTGCCTGTACTATGCTGAAAATAGCTTCTATAAGCGTTGCGGGGATGTTCGATGCGACAGATAGTTATTCTATTTACTATTACACTGGGCTTTACGGGTTTTGCTTATGCCGACTGTTTTGATGCAGTACAGGTGGGCGATCCTGGTTTTGTGGTGATCGAGAAATGTGGCGAGCCGCAACGGCGTGAGCGTGATGAATATGCGCGAAGCAGTTCGGTTGAAGTCGTGCGTGGTGGTGAGGTCGGTACTCAGAGGCCAGTACAACCGCTGTTGATAGAGCGCTGGTATTACGATACCAGCCTTAATGCCGCCACTGCGATAAGCCTGGAGGATGGCGGCGTTTCAAAAAAAAAGCGTCTTATCAGGAAGCGGTAAATTTTGCACTGGGATCCTCGCTAATTTATGCAGGGCCGGGTCTGACTTCATACTCCAGTTTTTATGATCACTATGATGATGTGTTAGTTGATCTCTTTGTAGCGTGATGTATTGCAGCCGTGTCACCGAGTCCATTTCAGACTCCTACAGTAATAGTCCGGCCAGGCATCTTCATGCCATGAAAGTTTGTAACGTGATAGTGCTAAATTCATAGTGTGTAGGTGAGAATAATTAAAGATAAAACAGTGTATGGGAGGTGACATGGTTCTGCTAAAGCGACTGGTGCTGGATATTCTTAAGCCGCACCACCCCAACGCCCTTGAGTTCAGTCGGGTGCTGGCCGAGCAGGGCAGGCACAGGGTCAGTTTAACGGTGCTGGAGATGGATGATAAGACCGAGACCCTGCAGGTGGAGATTGAAGGTGAGAATATCGACTTTGATCGTATCCAGACGGCCATCACTGAGTTTGGTGCCTCTCTGCACAGCATTGATGAGGTGGTGGTGGAGGGGGATAGTGGTTCTGCCGGTGAGAGTGAGGCGGCAGGGTGAGTGCCTAAGCGCTGATGCCGATGACAGGGTTCAGACAACGCCACCTATGGCTGCAACTGTTGCACTCACGTGCCATCATTCGGCGTTATTTTGTGGTCAATGGTTTCGATGGGGCACTTACCATGCTCGGCCTCGTTACTGGCTTCTATTTTACTGGCAGCACGGAACTGAACGTGGTCATTGGAGCCTGTCTTGGGGCCGCGATCGCCCTGGGTGTTAGCGGATTGACCAGCGCTTACCTGAGTGAGATTGCTGAACGCCGACGTTCGCTCGCTGAGCTGGAGGGGGCGATGGTTACCGATCTCTCGAACAGTGCCCATGCCAGCGCGGCCAGATTAATGCCGTGGGTTATCGCTCTGGTCAATGGCGTTGCACCGCTATCTTTCTCCCTGATTATTATTACCCCGCTGTGGCTGGCCCGTGCTGGAACTGCTCTACCATGGGCGCCACTTCCGACATCGATCGCTACGGCCTTTCTCTGCATCTTTGGTCTGGGAGTTTTTCTCGGGCGTGTTGGTGGCACCTCGTGGTTGTGGAGCGGCATCAAGTCGCTGCTGATTGCCGGGGCTACTGTGTTGATTATCCTGCTTCTCTAGCCTTGAATATGCAGCAGAACGAACAGAGCACCGTTAATTGGCACTGCCTTGAAGCTCATGAGGTTGTGGCTAACCTTGGCAGCGACGCAGATGTTGGACTGAGCTCGACAGAGGCCGCGGCACGTTTGTTGGAATATGGGCCGAATGCCCTTGTCGAGGGCCATCGCCGCTCACTGCTGATACTGTTCCTTGGGCAGTTCACTGACTTTATGATTCTGGTGCTGATGGCCGCGGCAGTGATCTCCGGCATCATCGGTGAACCGCAGGATGCCATCGCCATTTTGGTGATCCTTCTTCTCAACGCCATCATCGGCTCTGTCCAGGAGTACCGTGCCGAGCGTGCGGTGGCGGCACTACGTGCGATGGCCGCACCGGAGGCGGTGGTGTTGCGCGGTGGTGAGAGAATGTCCCTTGCCGCCAGCCAACTGGTACCGGGTGATCTGGTGGTACTGGAGGCGGGCAATCTGGTAGCGGCAGATCTGCGTCTGCTCGAGGCGGTTGAGTTGCAGTGTGATGAGTCGGTTCTCACCGGTGAGTCGCAGGTGGTGGAGAAGATGGTCGAGCCGCTGCTAGAAGAGATGCTGCCGCTGGGTGACCGGCGCAATCTGTTGTTCAAGGGCACCTCGATAACACGTGGTCGGGCAACCGCTGTCGTGGTGGCCAGCGGCATGCAGACAGAACTGGGTCGTATCGCCGGACTGCTTGCGCAGGAGCCGGGGGTAAAGACCCCGTTACAGCAGCGTTTGATGGTTTTTGGTCGCTATCTCGCCCTGGCTGTGCTGGCGATCTGTGCAGTGGTGTTTGTCTCCGGCCTGTTGCAGGGGCAGCCACTGGTGCTAATGCTCCTTACCGCTGTCAGCCTTGCCGTGGCCGCGATCCCCGAGGCCCTGCCTGCAGTAGTCACCATCTCGCTGGCCTTTGGTGCACGCAAACTCAGCCGCCGGAAAAGTCTGGTGCGTAATCTGCCTGCGGTGGAGACCCTCGGTTCGGTGACCTACATCTGTGCCGATAAGACGGGTACCCTGACGCAAAATCGCATGACGGTGGAGAGGCTGTTAATTGATGGTGAGGAGTATGACTCACTGGCTGGCAGTGAGGTGGGAGGGAAGGGGAGGGCGCCTGACCCTATACTCGCCAGGGAACTGGGCCAGCCCCTCGCCCTGAGCAACGATGTAAGCGTGCAGGCGGATAGGGCGGTGGGTGAACCGACCGAGATGGCACTCTATCGTTTCGCCGAGCAGGCGGGTTACCTTAAATCTGATTTACAACAGAGGCTGCCGCGCCTGGCAGAGCTCCCCTTCGATAGCACACGTAAGCTGATGACCACTCTGCACCGCGAGGGCGATGCTGTGATCGCTTATGTGAAGGGGGCACCTGAGGCGCTGTTGCCGCTATGCACTGAACAGCGTTGTGCCACCGGTTCGGGGGCGCTGGATAGAGATCGTGTGCTGGCTCAGGCCGAGGTGCTGGCTGCTGAGGGGTACCGGGTGCTGGCAGTGGCCCAGCGCCATTTTGACGGGCTGCCTGAAGAGCTGACGGAGGTGGAGCAGGAGCTGACCCTGATTGGCCTGGTGGCACTTATCGACCCGCCACGACCCGAGGCGAAAGCAGCGGTGGCCGAGTGTCGTGGTGCCGGCATTACGCCGGTGATGATCACCGGCGATCACCCCGGTACTGCGATGGCTATCGCTAGTCGCCTGGGGATCGTTGAGGGTGGTGCGGAGGTGATCACCGGGCCGCAGTTACAGCAACTCTCCGATGAGGAGTTTAGTGAACGGGTAAAGGCGGTGTGTGTCTATGCACGGGTTAGCCCGGAGCAGAAGATCCGTATCGTCAGGGCGTTGCAGGCACACGGTGAGTTTGTGGCGATGACCGGAGACGGGGTAAACGATGCCCCGGCACTGAAGCGTGCCGGCATCGGTATTGCTATGGGCAAGAAGGGAACTGATGTGGCACGTCAGGCCGCCGACATGGTACTGCTGGACGATAATTTTGCCACTATTGTTACTGCGATACGCGAGGGGCGGCGTATCTTCGATAATATTCGCAAGTTCATCAAGGACACCATGAGCTCCAACTCGGGTGAGATCTGGACTCTGTTCCTCGCCCCCTTTCTTGGCTTGCCGATACCGCTGCTGCCAATTCATATTTTATGGATCAATCTGGTGACCGACGGATTGCCGGGACTCGCCTTCACCGCCGAACCGGGGGAGCCGGGAAATATGCGGCGTCCGCCACGTCATCCGGAGGAGAGCATCTTTGCCCAGGGCATGTGGCAGCATATTATCTGGGTAGGGCTGTTTGTAGGCGGGGTCTCCATCGCCTCGCAGGCGTGGGCGATCGCCCGTGGAGTGGAGTACTGGCAGACCGTGGTATTTACCGTGCTGACTATCTCGCAGCTGTTCCACTCGCTGGCGGTGCGCAGTGAGCGGATCTCGTTATGGCGTCTTGGGCTTACCAGTAACCTGCCGATGCTGGGTGCGGTGCTGCTTACCGTCGGCCTGCAGATGGCGGTGATCTATGTTCCCGCGCTGAACCCGATCTTCAAGACCCAGCCGTTGCCGATGTTTGATCTGGGCGTCTGCTTTGCCCTCTCCTCACTGGTGCTGGTAGCGGTAGAGATTGAGAAGGTGTTGCTGCGTCGCGGTAGCCTCTACGGTGAACCTGCATCGTGATGAGGGGCTAAGAGAAAATTTCCCCTGTGGATTCAGGGTCTCAAGGGGGCGCCGATCAGAACCCCAATGTGTTGTGTGGCACAGCGCCCCAGAGCGTTAAGGGCATAACCTCCCTCCAGCATCGAGACGATGCGCCCCCTGGCATGGTGTGCCGCCAATTCGATGATGCGCTCGGTTACCCAGAGATAGTCTGCGTCGTGAAGCGCAAGCCCGGACATCTCGTCTTCTATGTGTGCGTCGAAACCGGCGGAGATAAAGATCATTTGCGGGGCAAATGCCTCCACTGCCGGTAGTAGTTTATCGC
>JBDLJH010000018.1:0-69036 GCA_039714395.1 Pseudomonadota bacterium
GACCGCTGATGTCTGAGAATTTGATAGAACTGTTGAGCACTGACTCGCGTGCCGATATTGATCGCTGGATCACCAAATATCCGGCAGAGCAGAAACAGTCGGCAGTAATGGCCGCCTTGCGTATCGCCCAGGAGCAGAACGGTGGTTGGTTGACCGAGGATTTGGTTCGGGCGGTTGCCGTCTATCTCGATATGGATCCCATTGCCGTCTATGAGGTGGCCAGCTTCTACTCGATGTATGAGCACAAGCCGGTTGGTAAGCACAAGATCTGTGTCTGTACCAACATCTCCTGCATGTTGTGTGGCTCCGATAAGGTGGTTAACCATCTGCAGGAGCGTCTCGGCATCAAGATGGGTGAGACCAGCGAGGATGGGCGTTTCACCCTTAAAGAGGTGGAGTGTCTGGGGGCCTGCGTCAACGCACCGATGTTCGAGCTGAACAAAAGCTACTATGAGAACCTGACGCCGGAATCGATCGACGCCATTCTCGATGGTCTGGATTAAGAGGGGGATGGAAGAGTGAGCAATAAAGTCTGTTTCCGTACCCTGGATGTCGATAACTCCTGGACCCTTGAAGCCTACCGTGCCAACGGCGGTTACGAGATGCTGGAGAAGATCCTCAAGGACAAGATCACGCCAGACGAAATCATCGAAGAGATGAAGGCATCGGCACTGCGCGGACGCGGTGGCGCGGGTTTTCCTACCGGACTTAAGTGGAGCTTCATGCCGCGCAACGTCGAAGGGCAGAAGTACATCATCTGTAACTCTGATGAGGGTGAACCCGGTACCTGCAAAGACCGCGATATCTTGCGCTACAACCCACACCAGCTGATCGAGGGAATGCTCATTGCCGGTTACACCATTGGTGCCAGCGTGGGGTACAACTATATCCGTGGTGAGTTCTGGGAGCCCTATGAGCGTTTTGACGCGGCCCTGGAAGAGGCTCGCGCTGCCGGTCTGCTGGGCAAGAATATCCTTGGCAGTGGTTTTGACTTTGATGCCCACTCCCACCTCGGTGCTGGTGCCTATATCTGCGGCGAAGAGACCGCACTGATTGAATCCATTGAGGGCAAGAAGGGACAGCCGCGTTTCAAGCCTCCATTCCCCGCTGGTTTTGGTCTCTACGGCCGACCGACAACGATTAATAATACCGAGTCACTCGCCTCTGTTCCGGTGATCCTGAAAAATGGTGGCCAGTGGTTCCTCGAGCAGGGCAAGCCGAACAACGGTGGTAACAAGATCTTTAGTGTCTCCGGTCACGTGAATAAGCCGGGTAACTACGAGGTGCCGATGGGTACCCCGTTTGCCAAGCTGCTGGAGATGGCCGGTGGGGTGCGCGACGGTCACACCCTCAAGGCGGTGATCCCCGGCGGTAGTTCTACTCCTGTATTGCCTGCTGAAGTGGCGATGGAGATGGACATGGATTATGACTCCATTGCCAAGGCCGGTTCCATGCTCGGTGCCGGTTCGGTGATTGTGATGGATGAGACCACCTGCATGGTCAAGGTGCTGGCGCGTCTCTCCCACTTCTACTTTGAAGAGTCGTGTGGGCAGTGTACGCCATGTCGTGAAGGCACCGGCTGGCTGGCTCGTGTACTACACCGAATTGAACATGGAGAGGGCCGCCCCGAAGACCTGGAACAGCTCAATGGGGTAGCCGACCGCATTACCGGCAATACTATTTGTGCGCTGGGCGAAGCCGCAGCGATGCCGGTGCAGAGTTTCCTGAAGCATTTTCGTGATGAGTTTCAGTACCACATCGATCACAAGAAATGCATGCTGGACGACTAAACCCGTCTGCTACCTATTCGCACCATAAGAATTAAATAGAGTCGAGACTGACGATGGTAAACATCGAGATCAATGGAAAAACGATTGAGGCCCGTGATGGGGTGATGCTGCTTGAGGCAGCAGATGAAGCTGGCATCACGATCCCGCGTTTTTGTTATCACAGCAAACTTTCCATCGCGGCGAGCTGCCGTATGTGTCTGGTCGAGGTAGAGAAGGCACCCAAGCCGATGCCTGCCTGCGCCACTCCTGTTAGCGATGGGATGAAGGCCTTTACCCGTTCGCCCAAGGCTATTGCCGCACAGCGTAGTGTGATGGAGTTTTTGCTGATCAATCACCCGCTCGATTGTCCCATTTGTGATCAGGGTGGTGAGTGTGATCTACAGGAAGTCGCTCTGGGTTACGGTAACGATGTCTCGCAGTTCGCCGAGAGCAAGCGTGTGGTCAGTAACCCCGACCTCGGTTCTCTGATTGCCACTGACATGAGTCGTTGTATTCACTGCACCCGTTGCGTGCGGTTTGGCAAGGAGATCGGTGGGGTGATGGAGCTGGGCGCACCGGGTCGTGGTGAGCATATGCACATCGGCACCTACATGGAACATAGCGTCAACTCCGAACTCTCCGGTAACGTTATCGATCTCTGCCCGGTTGGCGCGCTGACCTCCAGGCCCTATCGTTATTCTGCGCGCCCCTGGGAGCTACAGTCCCATGAGAGCATTTCACCGCACGACTGTGTTGGTACCAACATCCGCATCGATAGCCGCGACCGTAAGGCGATGCGTGTGGTGGCACGTGATAACGATGCGATAAACGAGTGCTGGATCGCCGACCGTGACCGTTTCAGTTACACCGCTCTCGATCATGAGGAGCGTCTGAGCAAGCCACAAATCAAGAAAGATGGTGTGTGGCAGGAGTGTGACTGGGATACCGCCCTTACCACCGCAGTTGAAGGTCTGAAAAAGATCAATGCCGATAAGCTTGGTGCACTGGCGGCCTATAGCGCTACCAATGAGGAACATTACTTATTGCAGAAGTTGATGCGCAGTATTGGCAGTAATAATATCGATCATCGTCTGCGTCAACAGGACTTTCGTGACCAGAATGAGCAGGCAGCCTTTCCCGGTTTGGGACAGTCTATCGCCGCGCTGCAACAGAACGACTCAGTACTGCTAGTCGGCTCTAACATTCGCAAAGACGTGCCACTGTTGGCGCAGCGTCTGCGAAGCGCTGTCGCAAATGGCGCCAGCGTGATGGCGATAAACGCCGTCGATTACGACATGGCCTTCACCCTGGCACAGAAGTGTATCTCTCTCGACCTGAGTGGCGAGATGTTGGCCGTGGCCAAGGCCTTGCTTGAGAGCTCAAACGAGTCGGCACCACAGTCATTGGCCAATGCCATCAATAGTGCCGAGCTTAACGATACTCACCGTGCCATCGCGAAGAGTCTTTCTGCAGCCGGGCAAGCCAGCGTATTGATAGGGCAGGGGGGGCAGAGTCATCCTGCTGCCGCTGAGTTGCGCGCCATTGCCAATCTCATTGCCTCACTCAGTGGTGCCACCGTAGGTGTTCTTGCCGAGGGTGGTAATGCCGCCGGTGCCGCACTGGCCGGTTGTCTGCCACACCGTGGTGTGGGCGGTGCGGCAACTGAGACGGCAGGTCTTGACTGGAAGGCGATGTGTGAGACAGGTATGCAGGCTTATCTGCTGCTCGGCACTGAGCCTGAACTCGACTGTATCGACTCCGATGCCGCACTCAAGGCAATGCAGGCAACCGACTTTGTTGTCGCCATCAACAGCTATGCCTCCGATACCCTGCGTGAGTATGCCGATGTGCTGTTGCCCGCCGCCACCTTTGCTGAGACAGCCGGTAGCTTTGTGAATACCGAGGGCAGCTGGCAGAGCTTTAACGGTGCCGTTGCCGCACCGGGCGAGGCACGCCCCGCGTGGAAGATCCTGCGTGTGCTGGGCAACCTGTTTGATCTCAACGGCTTTGAACAAAACTCCGTTGAAGATGTACGTGATGAACTCAAGGCGGCGTGTAGTGAGCCGAGCGTGGCTGCTGCTGTCTGGCAGCCGAGTGAGATGAGCACACTGCCTGCCGGGTTGCTGCGCATTGCTGATGTGCCGATCTACTCGGTCGATGCCATGGTGCGTCGTTCTGCACCATTGCAGGCAACCGCCGATGCAGATTTGTGGCAGATTCGTATTAATAGTGCCACTGCCGAGAAGTCGGGACTGGCCTCCGCCGTCGAGGCAAAGCTGCGTCAGGGGGATAGTGAGCTGGTACTGCCGCTACTGATTGATGAGCGCATGGCCGATAACGCGGTTTACCTGCCTGCCGGCCTGAGTGCCACGGTGGGACTGGGCGGTGGCTTTGTTGCCGTCGAACTGACTAACGTATAACAACAACTGGATAAGACCGGATGTTCGAGATAATTACAAATACACTGGTGGGATGGGGAATTTGGCCCTGGCTGGCAGCGGCAGTGAACTACGCCATTATTATCATTCCTTTGTTGGTGGCGGTGGCCTACTTCACCTATGCCGAGCGCAAGGTGATCGGCTTCATGCAGATCCGTATTGGTCCGAACCGCGTCGGTTTCTTTGGTAAGCAGCTGTGGGGCCTCGGTCAGCCCATCGCCGATGCGGTGAAGCTGATGTTCAAGGAAATTATCATCCCGGGTGGTGCTGATAAGTTTCTGTTCCTGTTCGCGCCGATCCTCTCCATGGCCCCGGCGTTGGCGGCCTGGGCGGTAATCCCCTTTGGTAGCGAGACGGTGCTGGCCGATATTGATGCCAGCCTGCTCTATGTACTGGCGATCACCTCCATCGGTGTCTACGGCGTGATCATCGCCGGTTGGGCCTCCAACTCTAAATATGCCCTGCTGGGTGCGATGCGCTCGGCAGCGCAGATCGTCTCCTACGAGATCGCCATGGGTTTCGCCCTGGTTGGTGTGCTGATGGCGGCCGGAAGTATTAATCTGGGTGATATCGTCAGTGGACAGCAAGGTGAATATGGTCTGTTCAGTTGGTACTGGTTGCCGCTGTTCCCGCTATTTATTGTCTACTTCATCTCCGGTGTGGCAGAGACCAATCGTGCCCCCTTCGATGTCTCCGAGGGTGAGTCGGAGATCGTCGCCGGCTTCCATGTTGAGTATTCTGGTATGACCTTCGCGGTGTTCTTCCTCGCCGAGTACGCCAACATGATCCTGATCTCGATGCTGGCCGCGTTGATGTTCCTGGGTGGTTGGCTCAGCCCGATCCCTGCAGGCTGGATCCCCGATATGGCGCTGGCGAATCTGGCACTGGGCGATGGCATCCACTGGCTGCTGATGAAGACGGCGATCTTCATGTTCTTTTACCTTTGGTTCCGTGCCACCTTCCCGCGTTACCGCTATGACCAGATCATGCGTCTGGGGTGGAAGGTCTTTATTCCCATTACCATTGTCTGGTTGCTGGTTGTTGGGGTAATGATTATGGCTGGCTGGCTGTAATGCGGCGTAACGGCAAGATCGGATATTGATATGAATTTATTTCGTATATTGAAGAGCCTGACTCTTAAAGAATTGTGCGGTGGTCTGGGTGTTACCGGACGCTATCTGTTTCGCAAGAAATTTACCGTGCAGTACCCGGAGGAGCGTGCGCCAATGTCGCCGCGTTTCCGTGGGCTGCATGCACAGCGCCGTTATCCCAGTGGTGAAGAGCGTTGCATCGCCTGCAAGCTGTGCGAGGTGGTCTGTCCGGCGATGGCGATCACTATCGAGTCGGCACAGCGTGATGACGGCACCCGTCGCACTACCCGCTACGATATCGACCTGACCAAGTGTATCTTCTGCGGTTTCTGCGAAGAGGCCTGTCCGGTGGACGCCATTGTTGAGACCCGCATTTACGAGTATCACGGTGAGTGCCGTGATGATCTGTTGATGACAAAAGAGAAACTGTTGGCAGTGGGCGATAAGTATGAAGCGCAGATCGCCGCCGACCGTGCCGAAGATGCACCTTACCGATAGACGGATGACAGCATGAGTTTTGAGCAGATACTTTTTTATCTCTTTTCCACGATGCTGGTGCTTAGCGCCGGTGCGGTGATCACGGTGCGCAACCCGGTACATGCGGCGATGTTTATGGTGCTCTGTTTTGTCACCAGCTCGGCGCTATGGCTGCTGCTGGAGGCGGAGTTCCTCGCCATCACCCTGATACTGGTTTATGTCGGTGCGGTGATGGTGCTGTTCCTGTTTGTGGTGATGATGATCGATATCAATATCGCTCGCATGCGTGAGGGCTTTTCCCGCTATCTGCCAATCGGTGGCATTGTTGCCGCCACGGCTGTGGGCATCATGGGGCTGGCGGTAGGACGTAATAATTTTGGTCTCGACAAGGTGGCGGCCCCTGCGGCCAAGCCTGCCGACTACAGCAATACCCGTGAGCTGGGTGAGCAGCTCTACACTACCTACGTCTATCCCTTCGAGATCGCATCAGTAGTATTGCTGGTGGCCATTGTCGCCGCCATTGCCCTGACACTGCGTACCCGTCCAGGTACCCGTTACCAGAAGATTGAAGAGCAGGTGGTGGTGAAGAAGGAAGATCGACTCCGCGTGGTAAAAGTCGAGTCGGAGGAGCTTAAGTAATGATTCGCGAAAACAGAAAATTAAGCGTAAGCGAGGGTGTGGCATGATCGCATTGTCTGATTACCTCACGGTGGCGGCGATTCTCTTTGGTCTGAGCATGGCCGGGATTTTCATTAACCGCAAAAATGTGATCATCCTGCTGATGTGCATCGAGCTGATGCTGTTGGCAGTGAACATTAACTTCATTGCATTCTCCCACTACCTGGGTGATACAGCGGGTCAGGTTTTCGTCTTCTTTATTCTTACCGTCGCGGCGGCGGAGGCGGCCATTGGCCTCGCCATTCTGGTGGTGCTGTTCCGTAATAAGCACAGCATTAACGTCGACGACCTCGACACCTTGAAGGGGTAGGGCGGAATGGAGAATATCTACAATCTGAGCCTGATAATTGTCCTGGCCCCGCTGGTCGGTTCGATCATTGCTGGTCTATTTGGTAGCAGTATCGGCCGCAAGGGTGCACACACTGTTACTACCCTTGGTGTTGCTATCGCCTTTGTCCTCTCTGCCGTAGTGTTCAAGCAGATCGTTGTCGATGAGATCGGTATCTTAAATCAGACCGTATACACTTGGCTGGTCTCCGAGGGGATCAGTTTTGAGGTCGGTTTCCTGGTTGATCAGCTGACTGCGATGATGATGGTGGTCGTCACCTTCGTCTCACTGATGGTACACATCTATACCATTGGCTACATGAGTCATGATGAGGAGAACTGGCCAGAGGGTTCACTTGCCGGTACCAATAGCTACCAGCGTTTCTTCAGCTACATCTCGCTCTTTACCTTCTCCATGCTGGTGCTGGTAATGGCCAATAACTTCATGCAGCTGTTTTTTGGCTGGGAAGCGGTGGGCCTGGTCTCTTATCTGCTGATCGGTTTCTGGTCGGTACGTGAGACCGCGGTCTACGCCAACCTTAAGGCCTTCCTGGTGAACCGCGTGGGTGACTTCGGCTTTCTGCTGGGTATCGCGGCAGTGCTGATGACCTTTAACAGTCTCGATTACAGCGCGGTATTTGGTAATGCAGAGCTGCACAAGGATCTTACCTATAGCATCTTCCCCGGTACCGAGTGGAGCATGATGACGGTGATCTGTATCCTGCTGTTCATCGGTGCCATGGGTAAGTCGGCACAGGTACCGCTGCATGTGTGGCTGCCCGACTCGATGGAAGGTCCGACCCCGATCTCTGCACTGATTCATGCAGCAACCATGGTTACCGCCGGTATCTTCATGGTGGCACGTATGTCTCCGCTGTATGAATTATCCGAGACAGCACTAAGTTTCATTTTGATCATCGGTGCGATTACCGCACTGTTCATGGGCTTTCTTGGCCTGATCCAGCACGACATCAAGCGTGTGGTGGCCTATTCAACGCTGTCGCAGCTCGGTTATATGACAGTGGCCCTTGGTGCTTCGGCCTACGCCGCCGGTGTGTTCCACCTGATGACCCACGCCTTTTTCAAGGCGTTGCTGTTCCTCGGGGCCGGCTCAGTGATCATTGCCATGCACCACAAGCAGGACATGCGTGAGATGGGCGGTCTGCGCAAGTACATGCCGATCACCTGGATCACCTCGCTGATTGGCTCATTGGCCCTCATTGGTACCCCGTTCTTTGCCGGCTTCTACTCCAAGGACACCATCATCATGGCGGTGGGCGAGTCGACCCTCCCTGGTTCCAGCTTTGCCTTTGCCGCGGTGCTGGCCGGTGTCTTTATCACCGCACTCTACAGCTTCCGTATGTACTTCATGGTGTTCCATGGTGAAGAGCGGATGGATCACCACACCAAAGAGCATTTGCACGAAACCCCATGGGTCGTCACCCTGCCGCTGGTGTTGCTGGCGATCCCCTCGGTGGTGATCGGTGCCATCTTTGTGATGGATATGCCCTTCGGTGACTTCTTCGGTCAGGCGATCTTTGTTGCTCCTGAGCACGATGTACTGGCAAAAGTCGGTGAGCATATTCATGGCTGGTGGGGGATGGCGCTGCACGGCTTCATGACTCCTGCCTTCTGGCTAGCGGCTGGTGGTGTTCTGACCGCCTGGTGGATGCACAAGAAAGGACTGGACATCGCCGTGGTGATGAAGGAGCGCTTCGGCTTCCTCTACAAGATTCTCGATAACAAGTACTGGGCTGATGAGCTCTACGCCAATGTCTTTGCCGCCGGTGGTCGCGGACTGGGTACTGGCCTGTGGAAGGTGGGTGATGTGACCCTTATCGACGGTCTTATGGTCAATGGTTCGGCGCGTGTGGTGGGGATGCTGTCAGCAGTCGTCCGCCGCTTGCAGTCCGGTTATCTTTATCACTACGCCTTCGTCATGATTATCGGTCTATTGGCGCTGTTCAGCCTGTTTATTTTCAGGTAATAAAAATTTTAAAGGGTAGGCTACATGTTTGCTGATTTACCACTGCTGAGTCTAGTGATATGGGTGCCGATTATCGGCGGCCTGTTGGTGTTGCTGACGGGAAGCGGACGTTCGGGTCTACAGGCCAAGGTGTTGTCACTGCTGGTGTCACTACTCACCTTTGCACTGTCTATCCCGCTGTATAGCGGTTTCGATATGACCAGCGCCCAGATGCAGTTTGTTGAACTGTCACCCTGGATCGACAGCTTTAAAATTAATTACCATCTGGGTGTCGACGGTATCTCCATGCCGTTGATCCTGCTCACCAGCTTTACTACCGTACTGGTAGTGTTAGCCGGTTGGGATGTGATCAAAAAGAGCCCTGCTCAGTACATGGCAGCCTTCCTTATTATGGAAGGTCTGATGATCGGTGTCTTTGCTGCACTCGATGCGATGCTGTTCTACGTCTTCTGGGAGGCGATGCTGATCCCGATGTTCCTCGTTATCGGGATCTGGGGTGGAGATAATCGTGTTTACGCCACCATTAAGTTCTTCCTTTACACCTTCCTCGGTTCGGTGTTCATGCTGGTGGCCCTTATCTACCTCTATTTCCAAACCGATAGCTTCGCCATTCTTGACTACCATGATGTGAAGATTGGTCTGACCGCACAGATCTGGATCTTCTTCGCCTTCCTTCTCGCCTTCGCGGTGAAGGTGCCGATGTGGCCGGTACATACCTGGTTGCCCGACGCCCACGTACAGGCCCCCACCGGTGGTTCGGTGATCCTGGCGGCAATCATGTTGAAACTCGGTGCCTACGGTTTCCTGCGTTTCTCTTTACCGATTACACCTGATGCGGCCCACAACCTCGACTGGTTGATGATCGGCCTGTCGCTGATCGCCGTTGCCTATATCGGTTTTGTGGCACTGGTGCAGCAGGATATGAAAAAGCTCATCGCCTACTCATCCATTTCACACATGGGCTTTGTCACTCTCGGTTTTTTCATCGCCTGGACTATCGCCGAGAACACCGGCAGCTTTAGTGGTGCGGTGATGGGTATGTCAGGGGGCGTGGTGCAGATGATCGCTCACGGCTTTGTCTCTGGCGCGATGTTCCTTTGTGTTGGTGTGGTTTATGACCGCATGCACTCACGGCAAATTGCCGATTACGGCGGTGTGGTGCACGTGATGCCCAAGTTCGCAGGCTTCATGGTGCTGTTTGCCATGGCCAACGCCGGCCTGCCGGGTACTGCCGGTTTTGTTGGTGAGTTCATGGTCATCCTCAGCGCCTTTAAGGCCAACTTCTGGATCGCCTTTGTTGCTGCTACCACCTTGATCCTCGGCGCCGGTTATACCCTGTGGATGGTGAAGCGGGTGATCTTTGGTGAAATTACCAACGATAAGGTGGCCGCCCTGCAGGATATCAACTCTCGTGAGTATTTTGTCCTTGCCACTCTGGCGGTAGCGGTACTGTTCTTTGGTCTCTATCCGGCACCGTTGCTGGAGGTGATGGACGCCACGGTACGACATTTGATTGAACATATTGCGGTCAGCAAAGTACCGCTTGGCGCAATGTAACGGGGCCCCATGATGAATTTCGAGACGCCTAACTTTATCCCCGCCATCCCCGAGATGTTCGTCCTCGGTATGGTCTGCTTTATTCTCATTCTGGACCTGTTCCTCAGCGAGCGCAGCCGGATTGTCACCTATCTGCTGACCCAGGCTACTCTGGTGGGAGCCTTCATCCTCAGCCTTTCTCTCTACAGTAGTGAGAGCCAGCTGACCTTTAGTAATACCTTTGTGCTTGATCCGATGGCCTCGGTGTTGAAGATGGCTGTCTACTTTGCCGCCTTCACGGTATTCCTCTACAGCCGTGGCTACCTGCGTGAGCGCGGTATGTTCCGCGGTGAGTTCTTTGTGCTGGGCCTGTTTGGTGTGCTGGGGATGATGGTAATGATCTCCGCTCACAGTATGCTGACCATTTACATGGGACTGGAGCTCCTGTCGCTATCCATGTACGCGATGGTGGCGATGCAGCGTGACTCTGCAGTGGCCGCCGAGGCGGCGATGAAATATTTCATCCTTGGTGCGATGGCCTCGGCGATGCTGCTCTACGGCATGTCGATGATCTATGGGGTTACCGGTAGCCTGGATCTGGGTGAGATAAGCAGTGCCGTAGAAGGGAAGGGGAATCAGTTGATCCTGATCTTCGGTCTAGTCTTCCTGATGGTCGGTGTTGCCTTCAAGCTTGGTGCAGTGCCTTTCCACATGTGGGTACCCGATGTGTACCACGGTGCCCCAACTGCTGTAACCCTCTATATCAGTACCGCACCAAAGCTGGCCGCATTCGCCATGATGATGCGTCTTTTGGTGGATGGGCTGGGCGGTCTACAGGCTCAGTGGCATGACATCCTGATGCTACTGGCAGTACTGTCGCTGGCCATTGGTAATGTCGTTGCCATTGCCCAGACCAATATCAAGCGCATGCTCGCCTACTCGGGAATATCCCATGTCGGTTTCCTGTTGTTGGGCGTTCTCTCCGGTACGCAGGAGGGCTACGCTGCAGGTATGTTCTACGCCATCGTCTACGTCATTATGGGACTTGGTGGGTTTGGTATGGTGATCCTGATGAGCCGTGCCGGTTTCGAGGCCGATAAGCTGGATGATTACAAGGGACTTAACGAGCGAAGCCCCTGGTTTGCCCTGATGATGATGTTCCTGATGTTCTCGATGGCCGGGGTACCCCCCTTCATCGGTTTCTGGGCCAAGCTCTCGGTGATCCAGGCCGTGGTCGATGTCGATATGGTATGGCTGGCAGCGGTTGCCGTGATCTTCTCGGTGATCGGTGCCTTCTACTACCTGCGGGTGATCAAGTTGATGTACTTTGACAAGCCGCTGGATGGGTCTTCGTTTAAACCTTCACTGGATGTGGCAGCGATATTTAGTGTCAATGCGATTGCGGTGTTGCTGATCGGCCTCTTTCCCTCCTCGCTGATGGTTATCTGTAAGCAGGCGATGGGGTTGTAGCTTTACTCATCAGGTTTGCTAGCAAGCCGCTTTTATGTTTTATTCAACGCCCCGGTAGTTACCGGGGCGTTTTTCATGAACCTCTAATAATGGTCTCTTCGTCCGATTACGGTGTTGCGGCACTTTCTGCGATGCTCATTAACGATTTGAGTTAACTGCGCTTCTCGAAAGCACCGCGCCTGATCCTCGAACGAATATCCTAATTATTAGAGGCTCATACAAGCTTACGGAGTATTCCATGACTGCAGTGCAATCGAGCTGGTTAATCATTGCCATCGCCTTTATTGTTGCCAATCTCCCCTGGTTGAGTGACCGTGTATTACTGGTGCTGGAGCCAAAGGAGGGGGTTAAGCATGCCGCCTGGCGCTGGTTGGAGTGGTTGATTCTGTTTTTCATTGTTGGCGCCATAGCATTGGGAATGGAGCAGAAACTTAATGGTGAGACCTACCCTCAGGATTGGGAGTTTTATGCCATTGGTCTGTGCCTGTTTCTGGTGTTTGCTCTGCCCGGTTTTATCTACCGATACGATTTACGCCAGCTATTACAAAGGCGCTGAAATATTTGTTAAAAAAAGACAATTGCGGCTTGCTATGAACAGGGGCCATATGTAGAATGCGCAGCTTAACGATTGCGGGGTGGAGCAGCCCGGTAGCTCGTCGGGCTCATAACCCGAAGGTCGTAGGTTCGAATCCTGCCCCCGCTACCAAATCAACAAAAAGCCCCACTTGTGGGGCTTTTTGTTAGGTGAAGTATTCTGACATGAGACATAGCGTGAGTTTGTTTAAAACGCTATAATCCGGGCCAGTTGTAGATGTATGTGATGGGCCTTGGGCCCTTTTTTTGTTTCCGGGGAAAAAATGGCGCAGGCCAGTGACAAAATAGTGGCAATAGTCGAGCCAGCGGTAAGTGCTTTAGGCTTCGAGCTAGTCGGCATAGAGCATATGTCGCAGGGTCGCCACTCGCTGCTGCGTATATATATTGATCACGAGAATGGGATCACCGTTGATGACTGTGGCCATGTTAGCCACCAGGTGAGTGCGGTTCTCGATGTGGAAGACCCAATTCGCGGCATGTATACCCTTGAGGTCTCTTCGCCGGGACTGGAGCGTCCACTCTTTACGCTGGAGCATTATGAGCGTTTCGTTGGCGATCTGGCCGAGATTCGTATGCATGCACCGATAAGTGGTCGTCGCAAGTTTAAGGGCCGGATCCAGGGTGTAGACGGCGACGAAGTAGTTGTTGAAGTGGACGGTGATGAGTGTCGTTTGCCGATAGGTAATATCGACAAGGCACACCTGATTCATGAATGGTAAGCGACTGATGTTTCAGTCGATAGTTGATTCTGTGATCCCAGTGATGGGATCTGGCTGGGGGCACATAGAGGCTGTCTTATGAGCAAAGAAATTCTACTGGTTGTAGACGCAGTTTCGAATGAAAAGGGCGTTGACGCAGAGATTATTTTTGAAGCAATGGAGGTTGCACTGGCAACCGCTTCAAAGAAGAAGCACGGTGGTGATGTAGCCATTCGTGTCAGCATCGACCGCGAAACTGGCGATTACGATACTTTCCGTCGCTGGGAAGTAATGGATGACGCCGAGACTCAGGTGCTGGAAAATCCCGAGCGCGAGATCACCCTTGGTGCGGCACAGATAGATGAGCCTGAGATCCAGCCGGGCGAGTTCACTGAAGAGCAGATCGAATCGGTCGAGTTTGGTCGCATTGCCGCCCAAACCGCCAAGCAGGTCATCGTACAAAAGGTACGTGAGGCCGAACGTGCACAGGTCGTTGAGGCCTACCAGGACCGCATCGGCGAGCTAATCAATGGCGTGGTTAAACGCCTGGATCGCGGCAGCGTGATCCTCGATATGGGTAACAATGTCGAAGCATTGATTCCCCGTGAACACCTTATTCCCCGTGAGCCAGTACGTCCCGGTGACCGTCTACGCGGTTATCTATTTGAGGTTAGCTCCGAGCCACGTGGTCCGCAGTTATTCGTTAGTCGTACCATACCTGAGTTTATTATTGAGCTGTTTAAACTTGAGGTTCCCGAGGTGGGTGAAGGGCTTATCGATATTATGGGTGCAGCACGTGATCCAGGCCTGCGAGCCAAAATCGCGGTTCGCTCCAACGACCAACGCATTGACCCGGTTGGTGCCTGTGTTGGTATGCGTGGTTCACGCGTGCAGTCGGTAACCAATGAGATGGGCGGTGAGCGTGTCGATATCGTGTTGTGGAATGAGAATACGGCACAGTACGTGATCAATGCCATGGCCCCGGCCGAGGTACTCTCCATCGTTGTCGATGAGGATTCCGACAGCATGGACATCGCGGTAGATGAAGAGCAGCTGTCCCAAGCCATCGGTCGCGGTGGCCAGAATGTGCGCCTGGCCAGTGAGCTGACCGGCTGGGAACTCAACGTGATGACCGAGGCCCAGGCCGAGGAGAAGAACGAGGCCGAGGCCGGTAACCTGGTCGCCATGTTCAGGGATGCCCTGACCGTAGACGAAGATGTTGCCGTCATTCTGGTGCAGGAGGGCTTCTCCAGTCTTGAAGAGGTTGCCTACGTACCCGAGAGCGAGATGCTTGAGATTGAAGAGTTCGATGAGGACATTGTCTCAGAGCTACGCGCTCGCGCTAAAGATGTTCTGGTGACCCGAGAGATCAGTAGCGAAGAGCACGGCGGTGCCGAGCCCGAGCAGGATCTGCTGGAGATGGAGGGTATGGACCCCACATTGGCCGAGGCGCTTGCCGCCAAAGGCGTGGCGACCATGGAAGACCTGGCTGAATTGGCAGTAGATGAATTGATGGAGATCGACGGCATGGATGAAGAGCGTGCCGGTCAGTTGATTATGACTGCACGGGCTCCCTGGTTTGCAGGCGAGCAAGAAGGCTGAAGGGCAGGAGAATAGAGTAGATGTCAGAAGTTACCGTCAAGCAGTTTGCCGAGGCGATTGGGGTTCCAGTCGAACGTCTCGTGGACCAGTTAAAAGATGCTGGTGTCTCCGCTACCGCAGCAGATTCATCCGTCAGTGATGATGACAAGGTAAAGCTGCTCGATTACCTGCGTCATAAGCACGGTAGCGAGAAGGTAGAGCCAGAAGCGGATGCCGGACCCAAGAAGGTCACCCTCAAGCGTCGCACCACCAGCGAGTTAAAGGTGGGGGGCAATGCCAATAGCAGGGGCAAAACAGTTACCGTTGAGGTGCGCAAGAAACGCACCTACGTTAAGCGTACTGTAGTCGTTGCTGAAGAAGATGAGCGTATCGACAGCGAAGTGGCCGAGCGGCTGGAGAAGCAGCTGGAGGTTGAGGCCGAGCAGCGTGCTGTTGATGATGTGCGCCTCAAGAAGGAAGAGGAAGCAGAGCAACTGCGTGCCGAGGACGAGGCAAAGAAGAAGGCCGAGGAAGAGGCTGTTCGCAAGGCAGTCGAGGAAGCTGCGGAAGCCGAGGCAAAGAAGGCTGCAGTCGAGGCCGCACAGGCTGCACCGGCTCCTGCTGTCGACACCAAGAAAACTGATGCAAAGAAGGCTGATGCCAAGAAAGGCGGCAAGAGTGACAAGAAGGGTCGCCGTAAAGGTCCTGGCGAGTTGCACGTTGCTGCCGGTAAGTCTGGCCGTCGTGGCGGCGGTAAGAAGAAAGGTGGCAAACGTGGTCGCGCTACCGTCACCTCAGAACCGGTTCATGCATTCGAAAAGCCGGTAGCCCCGGTTGTGCATGACGTCTCCATCCCCGAGACCATCACCGTTGGTGACCTGGCACAGAAAATGTCAGTTAAGGCCGGTGAGGTGATTAAAGAGATGATGAAGATGGGCTCCATGGTCACCATCAACCAGGTGTTGGATCAGGAGACTGCCACCATCGTTGTTGAGGAGATGGGCCACAAGCCTGTTCTGGTGATGGATAATGCACTCGAAGAGGAGGTTGTCAGTCAGGCCGTCTCTGGCGGTGATGAGATTCATCGTGCCCCGGTCGTTACCATCATGGGTCACGTTGATCATGGTAAGACCTCCCTGCTCGACTACATTCGTGCCAGTCGTGTTGCCTCAGGCGAGGCCGGTGGCATTACCCAGCACATTGGTGCTTACCACGTCGAAACCGACAAGGGCATGATCTCCTTCCTTGATACCCCTGGACACGCCGCCTTTACCGCGATGCGTGCCCGTGGTGCCACCCTTACCGATATCGTGGTACTGGTTGTTGCCGCCGATGATGGCGTAATGCCGCAGACCAAAGAGGCGGTGCAGCATGCTCGCGCTGCCGAGGTGCCGCTGATTATCGCCGTCAATAAGATCGATAAGGAAGAGGCCGATCCGGATCGCGTTAAAAATGAACTGTCACAGCTCGATGTTATCCCCGAGGATTGGGGGGGCGATGTTCAGTTCGTTCATGTCTCTGCCAAAACGGGTGAAGGTGTTGATACACTGCTCGACTCGATCCTGTTGCAATCCGAGGTACTGGAACTGACTGCAGTGGCCGATGGCCCTGCCAGCGGTATCGTTATCGAATCACGTCTTGATAAGGGCCGTGGTGCAGTTGCCTCGGTACTGATACAACGCGGTACCCTCAATAAAGGTGATATCGTCCTCGCCGGTCACGAATATGGCCGCGTCCGTGCCATGCTCGATGAGAACGGCAAGACAGTCGAATCTGCCGGTCCCTCTATTCCGGTTGAGATCCTTGGCCTCTCTGGCGTACCAACCGCGGGTGAGCCTGCAGTTGTTGTTGTTGATGAGCGCAAGGCGCGCGAAGTGGCACTGTTCCGCCAGGGTAAATTCCGTGACGTTAAATTTGCCAAGCAGCAGAAAGCCAAGCTTGATGACATGTTTAACCAGATGGAAGAGGGCGATGTTGGTATTGTCAACATCTTGCTTAAGGCCGATGTACAGGGTTCTGTTGAGGCTATCTCCGATGCGCTGCACAATCTCTCTACCGATGAGGTGAGGGTTAAGATCGTCGCCAGTGGCGTCGGTGGTATCAGCGAGTCCGATGCCAACCTGGCCGCCGCCTCCAACGCCATTGTTATGGGCTTTAATGTCCGTGCCGATGTTGGTGCCAAGCGCGTTATCGACGAGCAGGAAGTTGACCTGCACTACTACAGCGTGATCTATGAGCTGATCGATGAGGTTAAGCGTGCCATGAGCGGCATGCTGGCCCCCGAGTTCAAGGAAGAGATCGTCGGTCTGGCCGAGGTTCGCGATGTGTTCCGTTCGCCCAAGATCGGTGCGATTGCCGGCTGTATGGTTACCGAGGGTACCGTCAAGCGTAATAACCCGATTCGTGTGCTGCGTGAGAATGTGGTGATTTACGAGGGCGAGCTGGAGTCATTGCGACGCTTTAAAGACGACGTGAACGAGGTTAAAAACGGTACTGAGTGTGGTATCGGTGTTAAGAACTACAATGACGTTAAGGCCGGTGACCAGATCGAAGTCTACGAGCGCGTTCAGGTAGAGCGCACCCTCTAAGGGTGTAAGGCGAATAGCAAAAAGTGGCAAGAGAATTCAGTCGTAGTCGCCGTGTTGGTGAGCAGATCCAGCGAGAGCTGGCCGAGCTGGTACAGCGCGAGTTAAAAGACCCGCGTCTCGGCATGATCACCATCTCTGCGGTAGAGGTTAGCCGCGACATGGGCGTTGCCAAGATCTTCTTCACCGTCTTTGGTGAGGGCCATGATGTGGCGCAGACCCTTGAGGGCTTGAATAGCGCCAGCGGCTTCCTGCGTCGCGAGCTTGCCCACCGTATGCGCCTTCGTGTCGTCCCCGAATTACGATTTCAATATGACCACTCCATTGAGAAGGGCAGCCAATTGAGCGCTCTTATCAACAAGGCGGTGGCCGAAGATAAAGACAATAGCGAGAACTAAAGCCTGTGGCACGTCGGCGTAAAGCTCCAAAGGGCCGCAAGGTCAACGGTATTCTTCTTCTGGACAAGCCGGTGGGGATCTCCTCCAATGCCGCGCTGCAGGAGGTAAAGCATCTGTTCAAGGCCGCCAAGGCGGGCCATACCGGCAACCTGGATCCACTGGCCACCGGTATGTTACCACTCTGCTTTGGTGAGGCGACCAAGATGTCGGCCTATCTGCTCGATTCCGATAAGGTCTATATTGGTACCTGTAAGCTGGGTGTGCGTACCAGCAGCGCCGATGCCGAGGGTGAGGTGATCGAGACCCGCGAGGTGCCAACCCTTAGCGAGGAGAAGGTGCTTGAGGTGCTTGAGCACTTCAAGGGTGAGATCTCACAGATCCCACCGATGCACTCGGCCATCAAACAGAACGGACAACCACTGTATAAACTGGCGCGTCAGGGTATTGAGGTCGAGCGTAAGCCTCGTCAGGTCAACATTTATAAACTCGAATTGCTGGAGATGGGTAGCGATGAGCTGAAGCTCTACGTACACTGCTCCAAGGGCACCTATATACGAACCCTGGTAGAGGATATCGGTGAGATGATTGGTTGCGGCGCCCACCTTAGCCAGCTGCGACGCACCAAGGTTGGCCCGTTCCAGGAAGCGGGAATGATCACCTTGGACGAGTTACATCAGCAGGCGGAGGCCGAAGGGGCCGAGAGCCTCGATCGCCACCTGCTACCACTGGATCATGCCCTGGGCGACTATCCAGAGATCAAATTGACCGAGAACAGCCTGTTCTATGTACGACAGGGACAGGCGGTTCAGGTACCACAGGCCCCCACCAGCGGGTGGGTGCGTCTGTGTGACGGCGACGGTGTATTCATCGGCGTTGGGGCTGTACTTGATGACGGCCGAATTGGTCCCAAACGCCTGATTAACGCAGGCAGTTAGGGATCAACCTTAGTGTGTATTTGCCTGTTGTTCCCCCAGGGGTACAACGGTTAAAATACGCGTTTACATTTTGACTACCAGTGTAGGAGTAGTACCCAAATGTCTCTGACTAACGAGCAAAAAGCCAATATCGTCAAGGAATATGGCAAAAGCGAAAGTGATACCGGTTCTTCTGAGGTTCAGATTGCCCTGTTATCTGCCAATATCGACGCCCTTTCCGGCCACTTTAAAGAACACATCCATGACCACCACTCACGCCGTGGTCTGCTGCGTATGGTTAGCCAGCGCCGCAAGCTTCTCGATTACCTGAAGAAGAAAGATCTTGAGGGCTATCGTGCACTCATCGCCAGCCTTGGTCTGCGTAAGTAAATACAAGGGTCTTCTGTAAACAACCAAGAAGGGATCAGCCGTGACGCCAATCAAGAAAGAGTTTCAGTACGGAGAGCACACTATCAAACTGGAGACGGGTGAAATTGCCCGTCAGGCCAGCGGTGCTGTAATGGCCAGTATGGGAGATACTACGGTTCTGGTAACCGTGGTTGCTGCCAAGAAGGCCACCACGGGTCGGGATTTCTTTCCCCTCACCGTCGACTATCAGGAGAAGACCTACGCTGCGGGTAAGATCCCGGGCGGGTTCTTCCGCCGTGAAGGTCGACTCGGTGAGCACGAGACCCTGACCTCTCGTCTGATTGACCGTCCTATCCGTCCACTCTTTCCTGAGGGCTTCCTCAACGAAACCCAGGTGATTGCCACGGTTGTTTCCCTCGACCCCGAAGTCAGTGCCGACATCGTAGCGATGATCGGCACCTCGGCGGCACTGGCTGTCTCCGGCGTACCGTTCAACGGTCCGCTGGGTGCGGCACGTGTCGGCTTTATCGACGGCAACTACGTTCTCAGCCCCAGTAAGGCACAACTGGAAGAGTCCAAGCTCGACCTGATGGTTGCCGGTACTGAAAAAGCGGTACTAATGGTGGAGTCCGAGGCCGACTGCCTGAGCGAGGAGCAGATGCTTGGTGCGGTGATGTTCGGTCACGAGCATCTACAGACCGTGATCAAGGCGATCAGTGAGCTAGCTGTTGAGGCCGGCACACAGGCCTGGGACTGGCAGGCACCGGAAAAGGACCATTCCGCTGAAAATGCGGTTGAGTCCGAGGCCGCTGGCGGCTTTACCGAGGCTTACCAGATCACAGAAAAGATGGCACGTTATGACCGCCTGAGCGAAATTCGTTCCTCCATTGTCGATAAGCTTTGTGCTGGCGATGATGGCATGGACGAGGGCAAGGTTCGTGAGGCCATTGAAGCGCTGGAGAGTAAAACGGTACGTGGTCGTATCATCAGTGGCGAGCTTCGTATTGATGGTCGTGATACCCGCACCGTGCGTCCTATTACCATTCGTACCGGCGTTCTGCCGCGTACCCATGGTTCGGCCCTGTTCACCCGTGGCGAGACCCAGGCACTGGTAGTCACCACCCTGGGTACCGCCCGTGATGCACAGATCATTGATGCACTGGACGGAGAGCGTAAAGAGAAGTTTATGCTTCACTACAACTTCCCTCCCTACAGTGTTGGTGAGACCGGTCGTGTCGGTAGTCCCAAGCGTCGCGAGATCGGTCATGGCCGTTTAGCCAAGCGTGGTGTTGCCGCCGTCGTGCCTACCGGTGACGACTACCCCTACACCCTGCGCGTGGTCTCCGAGATCACCGAGTCTAACGGCTCCAGCTCCATGGCCTCGGTCTGTGGTAGCTGCCTCTCCATGATGGATGCCGGTGTGCCGATTAAGGCACCGGTTGCCGGCGTGGCGATGGGTCTGATCAAAGAGGGCGACAAATTTGCCGTTCTTACCGATATCCTCGGTGACGAGGATCATCTTGGCGACATGGACTTCAAGGTGGCGGGTACCAACGACGGTATCACCGCGCTGCAGATGGATATCAAGATCGACGGCATCACCAAAGAGATTATGGAAGCAGCATTGGACCAGGCCAAAGAAGGCCGTCTGCATATCCTCGGTGAGATGAACAAGGCGTTGCCCAAGCCGCGTGAAGATGTCTCTGACTATGCACCGCACTTCATCACCTTCAAGATCAATCCCGACAAGATCCGTGACGTGATCGGCAAGGGTGGCGCGACCATTCGCTCCCTCACCGAAGAGACCGGCGCAGGCATCGATATTAGCGATGACGGTACCGTCAAGGTCTCCTCAGTCGATAGCATTGCCGGTAAAGAGGCACAGCGTCGTATCGAGCAGCTCACCGCCGATGTTGAAGTGGGCAAGATCTACGAGGGTCGCGTTAACAAACTGATGGACTTTGGTGCATTCGTTAACGTATTGCCCGGCAAGGATGGTCTGGTTCATATCTCTCAGATCTCCGATGAGCGTGTCGAGAAGGTAAGTGACAAGCTTTCCGAGGGCGATATCATCAAGGTCAAGGTGCTTGAGATCGACAAGCAGGGACGTATCCGTCTTAGCATGAAGGCGGTAACTGCTGAGTAAATTTAGTAGTTGTATCGCAGATAAAAGGGGCCTTACGGCCCCTTTTGTTTTGCTGTATGTTTATAGCCATAACAACAGACAATGTATGATCTCTTGATGGGGTAGACGTGATTAAAAAATTACAAAGCTTTGTACACCAGTATGACCCGGACGTGCGTCTTATCGTCTCGGCTATCTGTCTGTTTTGCTCGCTTTATATTGCGCTGCATCGCTCTGCATGGGCC
The DNA here is from genome assembly GCA_039714395.1 of Pseudomonadota bacterium. Lineage (GTDB taxonomy): Bacteria > Pseudomonadota > Gammaproteobacteria > Thiohalomonadales > Thiohalomonadaceae > JAPHSX01. The sequence goes on from JBDLJH010000018.1 coordinate 21,283, forward strand.
ATTCCATTCTTTATTGTCTCCGCCCTGTTGCTGATTGATGTGCTGCGCAATAGCAGTGTCTGGTATGGGTTTAGTGCCTTTCGCCGGGGTGACATAACCGCAGTTAACTATGCCCTGCAACAGGTACGCTGGCCGCAACGACTCAGCCCGCAAAGTCTTGCTTACTATAACTGGCTTAAAGGGGTCAAAGATGTCGCCGACCAGCGTTACGCCGCAGCCAAGGTTCACCTGCTGGTGGCTATCAACGGCGATCTAAAGACACAAAATGATCGCAGCCTGTTGCACTGTCTACTCACCGAGATCTCCCTGCAGGAAGAGGATAGTGATACCGCTCGCGAGCATCTTAAACATGCGGCGGCACTGGAACATCATCCGGAGGTGGATCGTATCATTCAATCTCTTCGACAGCGTATCCCAGGCTAGTCATGGAGAGACCCGCATCACTGGCCGGTTCACTGCAGTTGCTGGCGCATAATCTCTATCGTGCCGGACAGTTGTTTGATGGCTGTGCAATCACACTGGAGGGAGTGCGGGAGGATTAACCGTACGGCTCTAGTATCCCCACATCCCCTCAAGCAGTTCCGCATGCCCCTTATACTCTTCAGCCGAGGTGGCGACAAAACCTTCAGTGTTCAGTCCCTCCAGGATCTTCTTCCCCTGGTCGCTATTAGGTAGTTCAAGCAATGTCTGCCTTATCTTCTCCCTCGTTTCAGGATCCAGCTTCGCCGAGGCACTGATGGCGGGGGCCGGTACCTGGTCGGTCGCTTCCATACTGTTAAAACCGTCATAGCGGCCAACAATGGATGTGGGGATCATCGCGCCATCAACCTCTACCCGATTGAGCATTTCGGCAGCGCTAACCGAGTCGTTTGTTGCGATGAGGATCGGCTGGCGTAGTGGGTTGGGGAAGAGCTTGTAAAGCCAGAGGGCACCCAGGGCGGGTGAGGGGGTGGTAGCGATGCGCTTGGCGATCAACTCCTTGGGCTCGAAGACCATCAGGTCACTATGGGTGACCAGGGTGTAACTGACCACGCTCGGAAACTTAACCAGTACTTGATACTGCCTCTTCTGGATGCGGTAGTCGGTAAAGTGGGGGCCATCCAGGATCAGGTCATACTCTTCACGCTGCGTCGCGTTCCAGTGGGCAAAGAGGTTTTTGTTGTTGACGAATTTGATGCTATGGCCGGTGGCCTGCTGCAAGAGTTTTATCAGCGGCATATAGGCCTTGAGGGTCTCATCCGGGGGCAGTATCGGGTGGACGACAAAGCTCAACTCGGCCGCACGGCTGGTGTGGCTGAGGGTGAGCATGAGCAGCAAGGTGATGGCCGTTGCTGCACGGCGAGATATCGAATTGGATGCAACTCCTCTCATCATGGTTTCCCCCGTTGTTATATCTGTATGTTCTTATATGGCCATTAATTTCCTTAATTGTTATAAGGATGACACAATTTGGGTGTAGGAGGAAAGGGGGAGCTTGTGTCGCTGGCGTGACGGGGTGAACTAATGCGGGGGGGGCGCGCCCCTGTGCAGGTGACACTGTTGTTTCGGCAAAAGTGTTCAAAATCATCCCCGACGGCTTGTCGCTGAGCGATTCTCTGTGCGTTTCGTCCGCTGAAGGGCTTTGCAGAAGGGGCTATTCTTCCCTACAAACGCTCACCATCCATGGCTCGTCCCTTAGGGCCTGTTCTCCAGTGAAGTTCAGTGCCCGGCTGCACCGAACGGGAGTGGCCCTTCGTTAAATGGTTTTAGGAATATCGAGCACTTTTCAGCCTTGTATATTTCTGGTGCAAGGCTACTTCATCCATGTTTCAACAACTCTGACCCCTTGATCGAGATTATACTGTCAATACTTGATGTAAGCAGTAGAGCGAAGATTTTCGAATTAAGATCTTATCTTGTGTGGGGGGGAGGAATCATGTGGTCATCAGCAACGTCGCGTTCACGAGCTAAACGAGTGATAGGGATCTCCCTACTCTCCGCATTGCTGGGGTGTGCGCCCGCTTATCAGGAAATGGTGATTGCACATAAAAGTGTCGATGTTTGTTGCGGCTCGTTGAGTGAAATCAGCTATCAGATCGTTGAGGTGGGCGAATCTGGCAGCTACAAGATCGATGCTAAATCCCCAGCGTTTGTGTTTAAAGGTGGAAAAAGCTATTTCAAGGCGTTTGAGCTTCCCCTTTATCAAGTCCCATACCACATATCGATCAATAGCTATGGCCTAGATGATGGCTCGGGGCCAAAAAATCTGTACATATTTCACCCAGAGATTATTACGCTGGATAAAGGTTTCAATGTTGTTCGTCGTATTCCCGCAGAGCGTATGCAAGTATCGGATGCCAGTCTTGGAGAGACCGCAAAGATATCAATGTCGGCGGTTCAGGTAAGGATAGGCATTCAGTTATCGATCGCAAAGCATAATCGAAATGAAAAATATTTCATTATTGCCACCTCAGGTAAGAGATTAGGTGGTGATACGGTATTTTCTCGCCCCTTCTCGTATATGGGTAACGTCGTCATGAAGAATGCCCCCACGGGCGTTGTTCATGTGGAGTTGCTTTCCCCGGTACAGAGAAATGCGCTGTTACGAAAAAAGTGGATCTCTGTGTATGAATCGATTGATTCCGGGCGGCATTATCACGGCAAGGGGGTTGCTGTTGCAGCACCACAAAACAGTAACTATCGCTTCAAGAACCGCTCCTATGTAAAATACGGCACTCCTACAACAGACCTCGATTTTATCAGTTACATGGATTCTGGTGTGGGGCGAGCCTTTGTTAAGGCCTATTACCTGGGAACCGCGTATCGCGACTTAAGTGCAGAACAGACGCTAGCGTTTGTTCAAGAACTTGCTGAGAAATCCCATCGCAAAACGCTAGAAAAGGTTGCAATCAGGAGTTCGACGATAGATATCTCCGAAAACGTGTGCCACCGAATTGACTTTTCGGCTGTCGATCCCAAGCAGTCTGCACTTCCCACAAAGGGTTACGATATTTTATGTGTTCACCCAGCGTGGCAGGAGGGCTCACGCCCTTTGGTTGTGCGAGTTGGTGCAAATTATCTGTATGGCCTAGATGAGGATTCAGTACCTTTCCCCAATGAGCTGAAGAACTTCTATCAGACGGTGAAATTTACGCCAATAGACTAATCGGCTGGGAAAAATGGCAGTTTAGAGGTCATGTTCAATTTGCTGACATGTACTACCCAATGTACTGCCTCACATAAATCATCGTCACCAGCAGGATGAGTGATAAAATCCAGATAAAGATGTAACTCATCATCGACTGTCTTGCCTGCTGCTTCTCCAGCCAGGTCCTTGGCTTAACCCCCTTGAACATGAAGACCAGTTTAGCGGCGAGGTTGACGCTAACGATATTGATCAGCAGCAGCAGCGTAGCCCCGTAGGCCAGCTGCCATTCGCCCTGGCCAATCATCATGCCGATGACAGCGGTGGGGGGGAGCAGGGCGACGGCAACCATCACCCCAACCAGTACACTGGACAGTCCGGTAGTGAGCGAGATCACCGCCGCGGCCCCGGAGGCGAAGGCCAGTGCAATGGTATCGAGTCCCGCCTCGGTACGGCTTAGTACCTCATGGCTGTAGCTGACGCTAGGCCAGAGTTTACCTATAGCGACAGAGATGATGAGTGCCAGGGACAGACCACTGACACCGGTCTTGAATGCCTGCCACATCAACCGGGAATCACCCAGTGCAGTGCCGAGTGCAAGGGCAAGGTTGGGGCCGAGCAGGGGGGCGATCACCATGGCGCCGATGATCACCGCCGGATTGTTCTCCAACAGGCCGATGGTGGCAACGATAGTGGAGAGGAATACCAGCAGCAGGAAGGTGCCATCTAAGCGTGTCCCAGCGTGGATCTCGTTATAGAGCTCTTCACGGGTAGTAACAGCACCCTGGCTACCACTGCTCTCGTCAGTCTCCTCACTACGTGGCAGTGCGATCTCCAGCGGATAAACCAGAATGCGAGACTCCTCACTGCTACCAAGTCGTGCCTGCAGTGCATCAAGCAGTTGCTGACGATGTTCTGGTGAGATGAGAATACGTACCGCCTGACGCTCGTCTTCGTTGACAGGCCCCAGCCAATGGTCAGAGGCACCGCTCTCTCGTGCCAAGCGGCGCACCGCCTCAATATGTCCCTCGCGGGTAATGACTTCCACTACCTTCATGCGCCCAGCATATCATGCTGGGCAGTCGAGAGTCTGGAGTCGCTAGTCGCTAGTCGCTAGTCGCTAGTCGCTAGTCGTTAGTTGGGAGTCACTAATCTTTAGTCGACTTTGGACTAGTGACTTTCAACTTGAGACTAACAACTCCACCCGATAGACTGCGCCTTCTCAATATGTAAAACATGGAGGTTTTAAAGCGATTTGAGGATATGGATGTCTGGAAACATGCTTCTCGACTTTCTGTTGAGATATACAGGGAGTTGGCGGGACTGAAAGATTATGGTTTCAGAGATCAGATCACACGTTCTGGCCTCTCTGCCCCAAGCAGCATTGCTGAGGGATTCGGGCGTGAGACCGACAAGGAGAAACGCAATTTCCTGAATTACGCCAGGGGTTCTTGTGCTGAACTCCTCACGCAGGTCTATATTGGTATTGAGATCGGTTATGTACCGCGTGAGGTAGGGACGCAGTGGGTAGTTGAATCAAGAGAGATTTCCGCAATGCTTACAGGGCTGATGAAATACCTTAAGCCCTAAGTGTTATCAGACTCCCGACTAGCGACTTGGGACTTATGTCCAGGATGGGCGGTATGCCGCGGGCGCAAGGATGCGCAGGAGCGGTAACGACTGAGATTCTATGTTAAAAGCCGCACGACAGGCGAGCAAAATCGCCGATATCCGTGATTGTAGCAAGGGAGCCTGCCGCACCATCAATCTGCCCGGTCCTTTGAAGATGCACCGTGGTGGTGAGTTGCCCGAAGTACATATCACTTATGAGTGCTGGGGTGAGCTATCGGCAGAGAAAGACAATGCGGTGCTGGTTTTCACCGGCCTTTCACCCACTGCCCATGCGGCCTCCTCACCACGCGATACCACCCCGGGCTGGTGGGAGTATATGATTGGCCCCGGCAAGCCGCTGGATACCAACCACTATCACGTTATCTGTGTTAACTCTCTGGGGAGCTGCTTCGGTTCTAGCGGGCCCTCATCGGTCGACCCGCGTACAGGTAAGCAGTACCGGCTAAGTTTTCCCGATCTCTCTATTGAAGATATCGCCGCCGCGGGTCATGCCGTGATTCAGGCCCTCAATATCCCCTGTGTCCGTGCAGTGGTGGGGTGTTCGCTCGGCGGTATGACGGCACTTTCCTACGCGGTGCACTACCCGGAGGAGACGCACAATGTGGTGGTGGTCTCCGGTGCGGCCAAGGCCACACCACACGCCATCGGTATACGCTCACTGCAGCGGGAGATTATACGAAATGATCCCGACTGGATGGGGGGAAACTATCCAGCAGATAAAGAGCCGGTGGAAGGTATGCGTCTGGCGCGTAAGCTAGGGTTGATCTCCTACCGTTCTGCCGATGAGTGGGACGAGCGCTTTGGCCGTGACATGATCAACGCGCAGGAGCGAAAGCCCTTCGGCGCACAGTTCCAGATAGAGTCCTACCTGGAGGCCAACGCACAGAAGTTTGTTGGTAGCTTTGATGCCAACTCCTACCTCTACCTCAGCCGCGCCATGGACTGGTTCGATCTGGGTGACCACCAGGAGCGCCTGATCGCCCTGTGCCAGTTTAGTGCAGGCAAGAAGGCACTGGTGATCGGCGTAGAGACCGATACCCTGTTCCCAATCCATCAGCAACAGTCCGTAGCCGCAATGCTCACCGAGAGCGGGCTGGATGTCAGCTATCATGCACTGCCCTCACTACAGGGGCACGACGCCTTCCTCGTCGACAAAGAGTGCTTCGCACCGTTAATAGAAGAGTTTTTCAATAAACTTTAGTTTGCTGATATCTTAAGGCTTTTATTTGGACTCCGGACTGTCGACTTAGACTTGCGACTTCTCTTTATACTTTCTATACTTGCGTAGCACGCTCGTGCCACATTGTTGGGAGAGTGAAAATGAGTACCACACCAAAGACCGAAATTGTACGAGCCAGAGTCGATGAGGCCGTCAAGCATGATGCGGAGAAAACTCTGGCGGCCATGGGGATGAATATGTCTGATGCTATTCGAATATTCCTGCATCAACTGGTAATTCGTCACGAGTTTCCCGTAGAACTCAAAGTACCCAATGAAACAACCATAAAAGCTATGCATGAGAAGCCTAAGGGGCACTTTCAGTCAGTTGATGAGCTTTTTGATGATGCTAAAGAGTGATGCTTACGTTAAGCAGAACAGGGCAGTTCAAGCGTGATTTGAAGAAAGTTCTTAAGGATCCCAAGAAGGACACTGATAGACTGAAACAGGTGATAAATACGCTTCAGCAAGAGCTACCTGTACCAGAGAGTTATCGAGACCACCTTCTCAAAGGCAACTGGAATCCCCATCGTGAGTGTCATATCCAGCCCGATTTTTTACTTATCTACCGAGTCGAAGGCAATGAATTAGTGTTGGTACGGTGTGGGAGTCATGCTGAGTTGTTTGGCTGATATTTTTAGTCTTTAGTCTTTAGTCTTTTGACTGCCGACTGCCGACTGCCGACTGCCGACTGCCGACTGCCGACTGCCGACTTTCGACTTTTTCGACAAAGGAGAAAACAATGTCAAGAACACCCTCCACCATGCTTGAGCTGGGCACTGCCGCCCCCGATTTTTCACTACCCGAACCGGCCACCGGTAACACCGTCTCGTTGCGAGACTTCGCGGGCAAACCGCTGGTCGTGATCTTCTGGTGTAACCACTGCCCCTTTGTCAAACACCTCGCCGCCAGAGTAGGGGAGCTTGCTGATACTTACCTGCCGCAGGGCGTCGACTTCGTCTCCATCACCAGTAACGATGTGGAGTACAAACCGGATGATGGCACCGACAAGATGCCAGCATTCATCAAAGAGTACGGTATCCACTTCCCCTATCTTTACGATGAGAGCCAGCAGGTAGCCAAGGCCTATCGTGCTGCCTGCACCCCCGACTTCTACCTCTTCGATGCCGAGCATAAACTTGCCTACCGAGGGCAATTTGATGATGCCCGCCCCGGTAACGATGCCCCGGTAACTGGAAATGACCTGGAAGATGCCATTAAGGCACTACTGGCAAACCTGCCGGTATCTCAAGAGCAGAAGGCCAGCCTGGGTTGTAACATCAAGTGGAAGGCCGGGAATGAGCCTGATTATTATTCATAAGTCTTCAGCCTTCAAATATTGACACCTTGTATCCACAAGGCTACAGTTGTCATTGTAATGGAAATTAGAAAAACGGATGCTTATGCCAAATGGATTGATGGCTTATGGGATATCAAAGCTCGTGCTCGGGTATGGATAAGAGTTGAACGGTTGATAGCTGGTAACTGGTAACCCCGGGGATGTATCACCTGTTGGCGAAAGGGTTTCAGAGCTGAGAATCAATTATGGCCCCGATTATCGTGTCTATTTTAAACAGCATGGATCCAGGCTTATCCCTTTATTGGCTGGTGGTGACAAAAGTACCCAGTCAAAAGATATAAAAATGGCCTTGGAACTGGCGCGTAATTTATAGGTATCCCAATATGAAAAGAACATCAACAACTCCCTATGATGTTGCTGAGCATCTCAGGTCTCCGCAAGAGTCTGCGGCATACCTTGAGGCGTGTCTGGAGGAAGCTAATGGTGATGCGGCCTTCATTGCAAAGGCACTAGGTGATATTGCAAGAGCCAGAGGTATGTCTCAAGTTGCACAAGATTCTGGTTTATCTCGTGAAAGCCTTTACAAGGCACTTTCTGGTGAGCGGAACCCTGGTTTTGATACCGTACTTAAGGTAATGGACGCACTGGGTCTTAAGTTGCATGCAAGCCTCTAAGTTGTAAGTAAAAAAATATAAATTTATGGATTTAGCAAAAGATATAAAAATAGGTGTTATAGGTCTTGGTTATGTTGGCTTGCCACTAGCTATTGAGTTTGCCAGGCATTATCCAGTTGTTGGCTTTGATATTAATAGCAGCAGAGCCTCTGAGCTGATTAATGGTGTTGATTCGACAAAAGGAATGTCGAGTGAAGAGCTGTTTACGGCAGTAGAAGATGGTTTGATTATTTCATCTGATGAATCAGTGCTTGCAGATGTGAATTTTTTTATCGTTACTGTCCCCACACCGGTCGATAAAAATAATAATCCTGATCTTTCTCCATTAAGGAGCGCCTCTGAGCTGGTGGGGAGAAAGATCAAAAAAGGGGGGTATGTTGTTTATGAGTCCACCGTCTATCCAGGTGCAACAGAAGAGATTTGTGTGCCTATTGTCGAGTCCGTTTCTGCTCTATCCTACAACAAAGACTTTTTTGTCGGTTTTAGTCCTGAGAGGATCAATCCGGGAGATAAAAACAATACATTGACCACCATAAAAAAAGTGACGGCAGGTTCAACAGAGCAAGCAGCACTTTTTATTGACGCTCTCTATAAACAGATCATTACTGCAGGGACACATTTGGCAGAAAGTATTAAAGTGGCCGAGGCCGCCAAGGTAATCGAGAATACACAGCGAGATGTAAATATTGCCTTTGCCAATGAAGTGGCTAAGATATTCGATCTATTGGATATCAACACACAACAGGTACTTGCTGCTGCACGCACCAAATGGAACTTCCTCGATTTTCGACCGGGCTTGGTTGGTGGCCACTGTATTGGTGTTGATCCCTACTACCTGGCTCATAAGGCACAGGAACTTGGTTATTCGCCCAATGTATTGCTCCAGAGTCGTCTGGTTAACGAGAGTATAGGAACATTTGTCGCCGATAAGGTGATTAAGTTGATGTGTGCAAAAGGCGTCGAGGTGGTTAACTCGAAGGTTCTTATTCTTGGCTTTTCATTTAAAGAGAATTGTCCCGATCTGAGAAATACCAAAGTGATCGATATTGTGCATGGGTTATCAGAGTACCACTGTCAGGTAGATATTGTTGACCCATGGGTCGACACCGCTGAAGCATATCAAGAGTATGGCATACCGGTCGATCCATCGATTAAACAATCAGACTACAGTGCTATTATTTTGGCTGTGGCACATGATGAATTCAAAACTATAAATGCCGAGTCATTAAGGACTTTCATGGTAAATAATGGTGTTATTTATGATATTAAAGGAGCTATGAAAATATCAGAGATTGATGACCAGTTATAAGTAAATCATGGTGACTTGATATGCCACTGCCACCCGCGAACGAAGAGATGGCCAGGCTTTTTACTGATGCTGGAATGATTGTCCTCACGGCATTTATCTCCCCCCTTTCGCAAGGATCGCCGCCGCGTAAGCGATTTGGCCCCTGAACAGGCAGAAATTGCGGTGAATACGGAAGCTGCCCCACTGGATGAGTGTGTTGAGGAGATTATTGCCTATTTGGCCAGTCAGGGGTTATTGAGCAGAGCATCACCAAAAAATCGAACTAGCTGCAGTATAATGGTTCGCTGGACAGCTTATACAGAAACAATATTCTTATTTAGAGGTTAGGCATGAAGCTATCTGTAACGCGGGACGACGGTTTTATCGGCACCGTGGTCACTCGGCATGTTATCGACAACTTTGATTACCTATGTTGCTGATCGTCCCGGCCACGACCAGCGCTACGCCATTGACACCACCAAGACAACGGAGAAGCTGGGCTGGGTACCTGATGAAACTTTAGATGCGTATTCATGAATAGTTAGAGGTACCCTTGTGGCGCTAGGGGAAACCGTAGCGAGTGCCATCGACAACCTTGATCGTGCTGAACGACTAGGCATGATTTCATCAGCAGATGACTGGATGACCATGCATGAACTTAGAAATCAAATGGTGCATGAGCACGTCAGTCCACAGTCTTGAGTCTTTTGATTTCGACTAGGGACTTAAGACTAGCGACTAACGACTTCTTTTAACGACTGCCGACCTTTGATTTTCGACTGCTCCTGACGGCAAAAATAGACTATACTTAAGATTCTTAGAGAATCTCGGAGAATCTTAATGGCCTTAAAAGCTGTTTCGGTAAGACTAGATGATGAAACCTTGAAATGCGTCGGTCAGATGGCTGAATCGATGGATCGGCCTCGCGCCTGGTTGATGGCACATGCCATTAAACAGTATGTAGAACGAGAAGAGCAGTTTGTCCGTGAAGTTGAAAAAGGGTTACAGGCCGCCGATGAAGGTCGTCTGGTGGAGCATGCTGACGTAAAAGCTAAATGGGAAGCAAAGCGTGCAACTAAAGTGGACTGAACTGGCTGCAGCAGATCTTGACCATATTGAAGAGTATATCGCCAGGAATAATAGTCCCGTTGTAGCCATTGAGGTCGTATTGAGAGTGATTAATTCGACGGAAACAATTTTGTCGAATCATCCGACTGCAGGTCGTTTAGGGCGGGTTAAGGGGACAAGAGAGTTAGTTATTAATGATATCCCCTTCATCGTGATTTATCGTCAACGGGTAGCCCAGAGTCAGATACAAATAATACGTGTATTGCATGATGCACAGCAGTGGCCGGGCCCATAGTGCCAAGTCTCACATTCCTACATGTATATTAATAATTCCAGGATTTTGAGTTAACAGAAGTAGTGCCATGGAGGGCACAGAGAATGACACGACTCTTGAGATTGAAATTTGCAGGTGCTTTGTACCACATGACGGCACGTGAACAACTCTCAATAGCCTCGCAGCACTGGCTAGAAGCGTTGAGAGATATGATCTCTCAAGTCAATAGTCTTGAGTCTTTTGATTTCGACTAGGGACTTAAGACTAGCGACTAACGACTTCTTTAAACGACTGCCGACTAATGACTATGTCCAAAATCAATCAAAATTTGAACTAGTTCACATTTATTCACCCGTGTATAATCACGCGCAAAGTGATGGTAATACATGGATGTTGACAAAATTAGTCAGTTTTTATTCTGGCAGAATACTTTTTGCAGAACCTACCCCAAAACCTATACCCACACCTGTAGTATGACAGGGCGAGATCAGTGCGTAGGTAGCAGGGGGATAACCATGGGTGGTTGCTTGAATGCTCCGGTGATGCTGTGACCAGTCTTGCCTGCTTCAAGAGCTACGATATCCATGGAAAGATGGGCGAAGAGCCTAAGGATGATACCGTCTATTACCTTTACCCTGCCGCTGCAGATGCTTTCGTATCATGTGGCGGTAGCAAAGGGGACGGATGTGGACCAGCCTAGGAATTTGGCTAAGAGTGTGACGGTTGAGTAGTTCATGGTATTAAAAAACAGTTTTTTGACAACAAACATAAATGAAGACAGGAAGATGAAGAAAGTAGCAGTAATTGGACTAGGCTACGTGGGTTTGCCACTAGCATCTCTTTGTGCAAAAAAAGGTTACGCTGTTACAGGGCTTGAAAGTAGTGAGCGTGTCGTAAAACGATTACAGTCAGGACAAAGTCACATCAAAGACGATGTGGTAGAGAAATTGCTTGCTGAAGCCATTGAAAGTGGAAACTTCAATCCAACCACGAGGGAAGAGAGTGTCAGTGAATGTCACATCTACCTGATATGTGTTCCTACACCGGTCGATCATAATCATGACCCTGATTTGACACCGCTCGAAAGCGCGCTAGAGACCGTTTCTCCATATATTAAAAAGGGTGACTTGGTAGTTGTCGAATCAACAGTGTTTCCTGGTACCTGTGAGCAGGTTGCTATCCCAATTCTTGAGAAAAAATCTGGGCTGTCCGCAGGTCGGGATTTTCATGTTGCTCACTGTCCTGAACGAGTAAATCCTGGAGATCTATTCTGGACGTCCGAGAATATTCCCCGTGTGGTAGGTGCAACGTCAGAAGTGGGAGTGAAAGAGGCGGCAGAATTTTACGCCTCAATACTAGGTGGTGATGTGTATGATGTGAGAGATGTTAAAAAGTCACTTCAGCCTAAGTTCTCATTAGACGCAGATGGTGGTGTTAAGGTCTCGCAGGTGCCGCTTGGGAGTGTCACAATGATGCGTTCTATTCGAGATGCAGAAGCAGTGAAGGCTATGGAGAATACGGTGCGTGATGTGAATATCGCGTTTGTTAATGAACTGGCAAAGATTAGTGATGTTCTATCTCTTGATGTGGTCGATATCATAGATGGTATGGCTACTAAGCCGTTTGGGAAAGGGCCATTCTATCCTGGTGTGGGTGTGGGGGGGCACTGCATTGCAGTTGACCCAGAGTGGCTTAAGGCGGCGTCAAAAAGGGCTGGTTATATACCAGAGATGATTCAACTCTCCAGGATGACGAACAATGGTATGCCTGAATATACGGTGTCTGTACTGCAAGATCTGCTTAATGAAAGAACACTTCCCCTAAAGGGGGCAAAGGTGGCAGTGCTCGGTGTTGCTTATAAGAAGAATGTTGATGATCCTAGAGAATCACCGTTCTTTGAAGTTAAAAAGGTTCTTGAGAAAAAAGGGGCTGTTCTCAGTGTATTTGATGAGTGGGTTACCTCAGAGAATACAGTCAACTCACTTAATGAGGCATTGAGTGGAGCTAAAGCGGTACTTATTGTTACTGAACATACATCCATGATTAGTGAGTTAAATGAAATTAACTTAAGTGACGCGGGTATTGAGGTTGTTGTAGATGGAAGAAATTGCCTAAATGCAAGCGCTGTATCCGCGCAGGGTGTGCTGTATAAGGGGATTGGTCGTAAGGCCTAATAAAGAAATTATAGAAGGCTATGGATATGTACAAAACTGTTAAAGATAGAAAAGTACGAATTGCGATCATTGGCTGCGGCCGCATTTCAAAGAATCACTTTGGTTCAATAGCGAAACATCAGGATGATGTTGAGCTTGTCGCCATATGTGATACTGACAGTCAAGTTCTATCTTCGCATAAGGAACAATACAAAGTACCAGCTTATATCAATATTGAAGAAATGCTGAAAAGTGAAGAAATTGATATCGTAAGCATCTGTACACCAAGTGGATTGCATCCAGATCAAACTGAATTGGCTGCAAAATACGGCGTACATGTTATGACAGAAAAACCTATGGCAACACGTTGGAGTGATGGAGTTCGCATGGTCCGTGCCTGCGACCAAGCTGGGGTGCGACTTTTTGTTGTTAAGCAAAATCGCCGCAATGCAACACTCCAGTTGTTAAAACGAGCTATGGATGAAAAGCGCTTCGGACAGATCCGTATGGTGCATATTAATGTATTTTGGACTCGTCCACAGGAGTATTATGATCAAGGCAAATGGCGTGGAACATGGGAGCTTGATGGCGGTGCTTTCATGAATCAGGCTAGTCACTATGTGGATCTAATTGATTGGCTGATTGGCCCGGTTGACGCTATTCATGCAATGACAAGTACGACTAGAGATATCGAGGTGGAAGATACAGGCGTTGTAAATGTCCGTTGGCGTAACGGTGCCCTGGGTTCGATGGCTGTTACCATGTTGACCTACCCTAAAAACCTGGAAGGTTCTATCACCATTCTTGGTGATAAGGGAACTGTACGTGTTGGTGGCGTTGCTGTGAATGATATACAACACTGGGAGTTTGAGGATGAGCGTGATTACGATAAGAATGTGCTAAATGCCAATTACGAAACCACGTCTGTTTATGGATTCGGGCACCCCTTATATTATAAAAACGTAGTTGATGTGCTGCGTGGCGAAGCTGAGCCAGAGACTGATGGGCGTGAAGGACTTAAGTCTTTGGAGGTATTGATCGCGGCATACCTCTCAGCTAGAGACGGTAAAACGATTTCCCTTCCTCTGGAGTACTAATGATGAAATACCAGCGTCATGAAACTGCGATTGTTGATGAAGGTGCACAGATTGGAGAAGGCTCACGTGTTTGGCACTGGGCTCATGTGTGTGGCGGAGCTAAAATTGGTAAGGGAGTGTCGTTAGGACAAAATGTATTTGTGGGAAACAAAGTCACTATTGGCGACAACTGCAAGATCCAGAATAATGTTTCGGTCTACGATAATGTCTATTTAGAAGAAGGGGTCTTTTGCGGCCCCAGTATGGTTTTTACTAATGTGTATAACCCGCGGTCGTTAATTGAACGGAAAAGCGAATATAAAGACACACTGGTGAAAAAAGGTGCCACCCTAGGCGCTAACTGCACGATTGTTTGTGGTGTCACGATTGGTGAGTATGCTTTTGTTGGTGCCGGAGCAGTTATAAATAAGGATGTTAAACCCTATGCGTTAATGGTAGGTGTTCCTGCTAAACAAATTGGTTGGATGAGTCGCTATGGCGAGAAGTTGGAGCTTCCGCTTAGTGGCGCCGCCACAACAACGTGCCCACACACGGGCGAACGTTATGAACTTTTTGAAGGGCAATGTAAATGTCTCAGCCTGTAATTCCATTTGTTGACCTTAAAACCCAGTAAAATGCTCTTCAACTACAAGTCCAAGACCGTATTAATCGTGTTCTTGATAATGGGTAATACATCATGGGTCCTGAAGTGGTAGAGATTGGGCAACAACAGATCATAGTTAACCAGCTACTGGCTAAATAATGACGTGAAGGCATTACACCGACATTTTAACCGACTTCTTCCAAAGAAGGGGCTTGCACGCGGTGTTGCTGTACTATCGTCTGGTACAGCTGTGAGCCAACTAGTTGGATTACTTGCTCTGCCTCTTCTTACACGCCTGTATACACCAGATGATTTTGGGGTATTTGGTGTATTTAGCGGGATCCTAGCCTTGGTTACAGTTGTGGCCAGTTTGCGCTATGCCTTGGCAGTGCCTTTGCCGCGATATGATGGTGCTGCCATGCATGTTGTTGCGATGGCAGGTATGGTTGTCTGCCTAGTGGCGCTATTGACGGCTGTAGTGCAAGTGGTAGTCGAACCATTTATGCCGGCTGAGCTTCAAGCACTACCTTCAGGACTGGTTGCCGGCTTGATGATGCTTGGCGTACTGACGGCTGGTTGGTATCAAGTTGGGAGCAGTTGGGCGATACGCCAGAGTGAGCACGGTGTTATTGCCAAAACACGAATGCAGCAGGGTTTTATCGGTGCTGGCGCTCAGTTCGGCTTTGGGCTGATTGGTGCCGGACCTTTAGGTTTGATTGTGGGGCTGTTGCTGGGGCAACTTGCGGGGCTGCACAGATTAACTGTGAATTTGTTTACTCACTATAAGTCCCGTTATTATTCAATACATTGGCGAGGTGTACGCTGGGCTGCCTTGAGATATAGGCGGTTTCCGATTTATGACTCATGGGCAGCTGCATTGAATAGTGCTAGTGCTCATGCACCCGCAGTGCTGTTTGCAGTCTTGTTCGACCCGAAACTTGCAGGTTTTTATGTGCTTGCTGTACGACTGATTTCAGCACCTATTGGTCTTGTTGGTTCTTCGATATCTCTAGCAATACATCCCCGAATCGTCGAGGCAAAATTCAAGGGCGAGTTGGTTGTATTAATCCGTAATGTGTTGCGCTTTCTTGTGCGGGGATCATTCGTACCATTTGCCGTATTTATAGTAATAGCACCAGAAATGTTCGCATATATCTTTGGTGCAGAGTGGCGGGAGGCAGGAAATGTAGCTTCTTGGACTGCACTGTGGGTTGCCTGGCAGTTTATCTATTCACCGCTATCAGTACTTCATTTGGGGTTAGAGACCCAAAAAACACATCTTGTGTTGCAGTTGTTGTTTTTTGTGCTACGAGTTGGAGGCATTGTTGTTGGATATATTTATGGTTCTGCAGATTTGGCACTATTGCTATTTTCACTTATGAGTATGCTTTCGTATATGGGGGGGGTGCTTGTTTTGTTATACATGGCAGGTTTAACTCGCTACATGATAGTGCATGATTTATTGAAAGACTTAATTATTGCTTTTTTGGTTTTTGCATTACTCTTTATTGTCTTGGTGAAATTTGGGATGACCTGGGTTCTTGTGTTAGCTGCCTGTGTTTTGGTTGGCTATCTTGTTGGGATGTACTCTTTGGTGGGAAGTAATAAAGCGGATGTGATCTTGGGTGATGCCTCTGATGAGTTTAAGATGTGATGGGTAGATACGGCATTAAAAATAGCACCATACATTTAACGCTAATTATTTTAATGAAAGCGGTGCTTGATTTCGTATATGCTTTTTATGTTAGCGAGTACTTTTATTTTGCAGGCTTTAACTTGGAGATTGATGTTACAAAGCTTATTCTTTCGTATGTACTTGTTATATCTCTTTTTTTTATGATGGGTATGCAGGGAAATACATTGACTGCATTTGCCATAAATATATTAATGATATTTCTCTATTTGCCAATTGTTTCACTATGGGCTTTAGGTGATAGGTCTTCTGTTCTGATCATCTTAGTAACTTTTTCAATAATCACGATTTGGTACACTTCTAAATGCAAACTTCCTGCAATGCATAGTAGCTTTCAAAGTGAGAAAGTATATTTGTTTTTATCATGGAGTGGGGTCGCTTTGGCTACGCTAATAGTCATATTGAAAGGTGGTCTGGGGTTGGTGTCGTTTGATTTTATCGATGTTTATTCGAAGCGAGATATCTTTAAAAGTTATTCGAGCACCCCATTTTTTGCATATATATTTATTTGGGTCGTAAAAATGCTCATCCCAGTTCTTGTTGCGCACTATCTCTTAAATAAAAAGTTGGGCGTTGTTTTGTTGTTACTAAGTATTCAGTTGTTATTGTTTTTTATTAGTGGAAACAAGGAATATGTTTTTTATCCATTAATGGCGATCTTTTTATCGATCGTTCCTTACAAAAGTAATGTTGCCGTGTCTACATATCTTTTGAAGGTATTGATATTGTTTACTTGTGTTGTGTTAATGTTTGTTGATGATGAAAGTAAAGTGATTATAGTTGCGTTGTATTCAAGGTTGTTTTTTTCAGTTGCTCTAAATCATTTTGAATATATAAGTTTTTTTCAAAATAATGAGTATGTAATATGGTCGAATAGTATTTTTAAATACTTAGTTAGTTACCCATATCAAGAACCAATCCCAAATTTGATAGGTTATGGCCGATGGGCTGAGAGTGCGGAGTCATTTGCAAATGCAGGGTATGTTGCGTCAGGTTACATGCAACTCGGTACACTGGCGGTATTTATGTATTCAATAGTTATCGGACTTTTATTGAAGATTTCTGTACGTATTTCAATGAATGTTCCTAATAATATAAAGTTTACGGTAGTTGGTATTTCTGTTATTCAATTGATTAATGCTGATTTACCATCGGTGATTTTGACGCATGGTTTTGGGATCGGTCTGTTGATTTTGTTCATGTATAGGTCTGCAGATTCAACAAGAAAGTGCAACTTACTGCACTAGGTCAGAACAGAGAGCAAGCTACAGTAATATAGTGAAGAGGTTTAATCCTGCCAGGTATCTCGTTAATATGTCATACTACCGAACGATGTGAGACATGATAACAAAGAGGAAACGATGCAAGTTCACGCCTGAGTTCAAGAAAGATGTCGTGGGAGTATTTGGAGCCGGGTGCATGAAAACGGAGTTGGCTGGTGTGGCGGTTGTTGTCCGTGAGAGTATTTTGTATGTTAGATGTTATCTTACGCAATCAGAATAAGTTGATTATTACAGGACGAATTCATTCAGTGATCTGCGGTTGATAAGAACCATATGAGTAGGAGTGAGTCTATTTTATAGATCGAAATAATTTCTTAGATCAATAAGGTTCTCTAATGGGTGTGTTTGTCAATTGTGATAGTGTACTTACATTCGCGAAATGCGTTTATCAAGTAAATGAGTACAGATTAAGGCTATGAAAGTTGTTGCAATATATTCCAGGTTAATAAAGAAACTTAGAGGTATCTGCGTTCGTGCATCAGTAATCCATCATACGTCAAAGGTTGAGTCTGGCTCAACGGTTGTCAATACCGTAATCAGAAGGCATTCATTTTGCGGCTATGATTGTAACTTGATTAATTGTGACATTGGTTCATTCTGTTCTATTGGTAGTCGTGTCTCAATTGGGGGGGCTAGACATCCCATCGAATATGTCTCGACTAGCCCTGTGTTTTTGTCACATAGGGATAGTGTTAAGTCGAAATTTGCAGAACATGATTATTTACCCAAAGTGAAAACATTTATAGGCAATGATGTTTGGATAGGAGAAGGTGTTTTCATTAAGGCAGGTATTTCTATAGGTAATGGTGCTGTGATAGGGATGGGGAGCGTGGTTACTAAGAACGTGCCACCATACTCGATCTATGCGGGAAATCCTGCGAGGGAAGTAAGGAAACGATTTTCAGATGATATAGTGGGTGAATTATTGAGTATTAAATGGTGGGATTGGCCAGATGCTAAGCTCGTCGAATATGGAAAGTATTTCAACGATCCCAGAAACTTAATAACTATGATTAAACTAAAATGAGAGTTCTTCATGTTTGCTTATCCTGTTTCTACATTGATGGTTATGGCTATCAGGAGAATGAGCTTGTTAAGGCGCATGTGGATGCAGGACATGAGGTCTACGTACTAGCCTCCACCGAAAGTTACGACAAAAATGGTTTGAGATGTTACCTGGAACCATCCACATATATGGGGTCTGATGGCGCACTTGTAACTAGATTACCATACTCAAAGTTTTTGCCGCATGCGGTAATGAAGAAGTTGAGATTTTATCCTGGTGTATACGAGTATCTAGGTTCGAACGAACCAGATGTTATTTTGTTTCATGGCTTATGTGCCGGCGCATTACTAGATGTCAGGAGATATAAGGTTAAACATCCTGCCATAAAGTTATATATTGATAGCCATGAAGATTATAATAATAGCGCGAGAAATTTAATCTCAAAATATGTCCTGCATATGGCGTTCTATAGGACAATTATTAGATATTCCATGGATTCGATTGAAAGGGTGCTTTGTGTATCCTTGGAGTCTATTGAATTTTGTAAGTCGATGTATGGAATTTCTGATAACAAAATAGAATTCTTCCCGTTGGGTGGGCGTTTATATGATGATGAGTCGTATATAAAGCATAGGGAAGTCGGTAGGCACCGTATGTGTGTAACAGATAATGATGTTGTATTTTTGCAGACCGGTAAACTAGATAAAAACAAAATGCTCATTGAGTCGCTAGAGTGTTTTTCTATTACAAGGGATCAAGATCTTAAATTTATAATAGCTGGTGTAATTGACGATTTAATCAAGGAGGACGCGTCAAAATTGATAGAAGAAGATTGTAGGATTAAGTATTTGGGATGGCAATCGCGTGATCATCTAATGGAGTTGCTCTGTGCTGCAGACGTCTATGTGCAGCCGGGCTCGCAATCAGCAACAATGCAGTGGAGTATCTGTGCAAGATGCGCTTTGATTCTTGATGATGTGTTAAGTCATCAACCATATTTGAAGGATAATGGTTGGCTTGTTAAAAGCAAGAATGATCTCTGTGAAGTGTTTAAGTATATTGAAAATCATAAGGAAATACACAAGAGCGTAAGCGATAAGTCAGAAATGATTTGTAAAGAAATTATCGATTATCAAATGCTGTCAAGAAGATTGGTTGATCATACTTATGCTCAGCATGATTAATGAGTGCTACGGAAGATAAGATGTCTGAATACAGAATATGTAAGAAATGCATTATGGATACCAGTGATCCAGGGATTATTTTTGATGATAATGGAGTCTGCGAATATTGTCAGAATTTTAATAAAGTTATTTTGCCGAGCTGGGAGTATGGGCGTGGTCACATAGATGAGCTGCAGCAGGTTGCTGATAACATTAGGAAGGTTGGTAAGGGCAAAGACTTTGACTGCATCATTGGTTTGAGTGGTGGACTGGATAGCTCCTATACGGCGTACGTTGCTAAGGAAATTATGGGGCTTAGGCCACTTCTATTTCATGTAGATGCAGGGTGGAATACCGATCAGGCTGTTGGTAACATAGAAAAGCTCGTTGATGGCTTGGGACTCGATTTGTTTACAGAGGTTGTCAATTGGGAAGAGATGAAGGACCTGCAGCTCTCTTATTTGAAGAGCCAGGTACCGGATCAGGACAAGCCACAAGATACTGCATTTTTCTCTGCTCTATATACATTCGCCCGTAAGCACAAGATAAAATATGTACTCACCGGCGGTAACTACTCGACGGAATGCTGTAGAGAGCCTGAGGAGTGGGGAGCTTATCCAGGCATTGACAAGATGCTAACCTTGGATATCCATAGGAAGTACGGCAGTCGTCCACTTAAGTCGTATCCAATAGTCGACCTGCTGGTTTACAAGGCCTACTATCAGTACATTCTCGGTATGAAAGTTTTCAAGCCTCTGAACTACGTTCCATTCGTCAAGAGCGACGCGGAAAAGCTCCTCAAAGAGCGGTTCGATTGGGAACCATTTCAACATAAACACCATGAGTCCCGATTTACGAGGTTTTACGAGGACTATTGGTTGCCCAAAAAATTCGGTTTCGAGAAGCGTCGGGCACATTTTTCCAGCTTGGTGATGACCGGCCAGATGACTCGGGAAGATGCGATCAACAGGATCAGTAGGCCTGAGATGGACGACAAGTTTATAAAAAATGAATTTGAATTTGTAGCTAATAAGTTGGGAATTACGGTCGACCAGCTTCAGGAAATATTCGATGGTGAGAACAAGACCTTTAGGGATTACCGAAATAAGTATACGCTGATACGCGTTGGTTTCAATGTGTTGAAAGCCCTCGGGATTGAAAAAAGACATTTCTAGATGATCGCAATTATCAATTACGGACTTGGCAACATCCAGGCCTTTGTCAACGTTTATAGAAAACTACATATTGACGTCAGGGTAGCGAATGAACCGGGTGACTTGGTCGATGCCTCCAAGCTGATCCTGCCGGGGGTCGGTGCATTCGATCATGCGATGAAGTCTTTCAATGATTCAGGTATGCGAGAAGACGCAGAGTGCATGGTCTTGGACGGAAATGTGCCTGTCCTAGGGATATGTGTGGGTATGCAAATGCTTGCTGATTCCAGTGTGGAAGGTTCGGAGGCGGGTCTAGGATGGATTGGAGGAAAGGTTTTACCATTTACAGAGGCCACGGGTGCGCAAAATCTGCCGATCCCCCATATGGGGTGGAATGATGTGACCAATATTGGTGATTCGCCGCTTTTCTCTGGACTCGAAGATGCGGCGAAATTTTACTTTTTACACTCTTATTTCTTCGAATGCGCAAACAGTTCACAATCGATTGCTATTTCAAACTATGGAGTGGATTTTAGCTGCGCAGTAAACAGTAATAACGTCTATGGCGTTCAATTTCATCCAGAGAAAAGTCATCATTTCGGTGTGCAACTTCTAAAGAATTTCTCGGATATATAAGTATGCTTCGACCAAGAATAATTCCCTGCTTACTTATGCGGGACAAGGGGTTGGTGAAAACCGTAAAGTTTAAGGAAGGGAAATACATAGGTGATCCTATTAATGCCGTTCGCATATTCAATGAGAAAGAGGCGGACGAATTAATCGTGTTGGATATCGATGCCACGACGCACGGGACTGAGCCTGATTTTCATCGCATCAGCTACCTTGCCTCCGAGTGCCAGATGCCATTGTGCTACGGTGGGGGGGTCCACACCGTTGATCAGGCGAAGAAGATCATAGCTTTGGGCGTCGAAAAAGTGGCAATAAGCAGCGCGGCTGTTGAAAATCCCGAGATTATCTCAAAAATTTCCGCCGAAATTGGCCGGCAAAGCGTGGTAGTCGTCCTTGACATCAAGAAAAAAAGACTGATAAAAGCATTTGATGTCTGGTCCCATAATGCCACGAAGAATTCGAAGAGGGATGTTCTGAGTGTGATTGAACAAGTCCAGAAACTAGGGGCAGGTGAAGTGGTCCTGAATTTCATCGACAGAGATGGGACTATGAAAGGATATGACATTGATTTTATCAATAAAGTCAAGAGTGTATGCCGTGTTCCATTGACTGTGCTTGGTGGAGCCGGGTCGTTGTCCGATATGGGGGATGTGGTTGCACGTTGTGGGTTGGTTGGGCTAGCGGCGGGAAGTCTTTTGGTTTTCAAAGGTAAATATAGGGCTGTGCTGATTAACTACCCATCCGATGAGGTGAAAAACAATAATATTTATAACAGGCTCAAACATGATTAACCGTATATATCTTATTACTGGTGGTACTGGCTCTTTCGGTAAAACTGTCGTCAAAGCACTGCTTGAAAACGATGTTAAAGAGATCCGGGTTTTTAGCCGGGACGAAGAAAAACAAGACGCCATGCGCACGCTGTATTCCGATCATCGCCTGAAATTCTACATTGGTGATATACGCGATAATGACAGCATTAACAGGGCAATGTCGGGTGTCGACTATGTGTTCCATGCCGCGGCATTAAAGCAAGTCCCCTCTTGTGAGTTTTTTCCCATGCAGGCCGTACTTACAAATATCCAGGGCAGCGATAACGTTATTAAGGCAGCTGTGGATAACGGTGTGAAGCGTGTTGTTTGTCTGAGTACAGATAAGGCTGTGTACCCCATTAATGCTATGGGTATGACCAAGGCGATGATGGAAAAGGTGGCGCAGTCTTATGCCCGGCAGCTAACAGAAGACCAGACGGTTATTAGCTGTGTACGTTACGGCAATGTGATGTATTCACGTGGCTCTGTGATTCCTCGGTTTATTGAGCAGATCAAAAACAATAAAATAATTACCATTACTGAACCCTCTATGACACGCTTTTTGCTCGCGCTTCCCGAGTCTGTTGAGTTGGTTCAGCATGCCTTTGAAAATGCAGAGCAGGGTGATATTTTCATTAAAAAGGCGCCAGCGTGTACGGTTGAGGACTTGGCACAAGCCCTTAAGAACCTCTTTAGGTCTAATGTGGATACGCAGATCATTGGTTTTCGACATGGCGAGAAGCTATACGAAACGCTGGCCTCAAAAGAAGAGCTGGTTACCTCTGAGGATATGGGCGGCTTCTATCGCATCCGTATGGATACGCGAGACCTAAATTATGAGAAGTACTTCACTGAAGGTAACCGGAATGAGGTTGGCTATGATGATTATCATTCACACAACACACAGCAGCTTAATGTAAAAGAGGTTGAGGAGTTGTTGCTGACTCTACCTGAAGTGAGGACTGAACTTGAAGGGTGGGGTAGTAACTAATCATGAAAGTAGGTATTACGGGGGCTTCCGGCTTCATTGGCTGGCATATGCGCTGTTATCTGGCTACGAGAAGTGATGTAGAAGATGTTCGCTTGGCTGGTAGAGATCTGTTTGCCGATGAACAGCAGTTACAGACGTTTGTTACCGGGCTTGATCTCATCGTTCATCTTGCAGGGGTTAACCGGGCTGAGCCGGATGAACTGTTACAGGGTAATATCGCACCTGCAGAAAAGTTGATTGAAGCACTAGAACAGTGCAGCTGTACTCCGTGTGTTGCCTATACCACATCAACCCAGGCGGTGAATGGTGACTCGCCATATGCCGAAGGCAAGGCGGCTGTTAGCCGTATTTTTGAGCGCTGGGCCAGTGACAACAACGCCTCCTTCATTAATGTTGTTGTGCCCCATGTGTTTGGTGAATACGGCAGGCCCTATTACAACTCAGCGGTTGCGACGTTTGCCCATCAAGTGGCAAATGGTGAACAGCCCACGGTACATAATGATGGTCAGCTGGAACTGGTGCATGTGCAGGATCTGGTGCAGCAGATTGTTCAGCACTATACAGACGGTATAAGCGGTGACGTCAGGATAACAGGCAGGAAAACCAGCGTGGTGGAGGCGGCAACGATTCTGCAACAACTGCACGCTACCTATGTGGAGGGGGGGCAGTTCCCCGACCTAAGCGACCATTTCACTCGTTGTATGTTTAACACACTTAGAGGTGCGATGCCTTACGCCAACCGGCACCGTGCTATCACCAAACACGAAGATGATCGCGGCTGGCTTGTCGAGACGGTAAAGGCCAATTCTGGTGGTCAGTGTTTTGTTTCAACTACCAGGCCAGGGATCACTCGTGGTAATCATTTTCATCTGCGTAAGGTTGAACGCTTTTTAGTGCTACAAGGAAGCGCTCAGATACAATTGCGTAAACTCTACAGCGATGAGGTGGTCACCTATGAGCTGGACGGTAACTCCCCCTCTTTTGTTGATATCCCAACATTACACACCCACTCAATAACGAATGTTGGCGATAATGAGTTGATTACTCTGTTTTGGTCTGATGAGTTCTACGACCCACAACAACCTGACACCACCTATGAGGAGGTGTGCGTATGATACATCCACTTAAGATAATGACGATCTTGGGTACACGACCCGAGATAATCCGTCTGGCTTCCGTGATGTCAACACTGGAGAAGTTCTCTAATCACGTCCTTGTTCATACCGGACAAAACTATGACTATGAACTCAATCAGGTATTCTTTGACGAATTGGGTGTCAGAACACCGGATCATTTTCTCGGTGTGGACACCTCCTCACTGGGTAAAACCCTTGGCGAGATATTGATTAAGACAGAAGAGGTACTTCTCAAAGAAAAACCGGATGCGGTGCTGGTGCTGGGTGATACAAATAGTGCGATTGCCCTTTTAATGGCGAAGCGTATGAAGATCCCGACCTACCATATGGAGGCGGGTAACCGCAGCTTTGATGCCAACGTGCCAGAGGAGAATAATCGCAAGCTGGTAGACCATATGGCTGACTTTAATCTGGTCTATACGGAACATGCTCGTCGACACTTGATTAGTGAAGGCCTGCCTCACAGGTTTACCTACGTGACAGGCTCGCCAATGCGTGAAGTGCTGGAGAGCAAGCTTGAGGCGATCAACAGCTCAGATGTGCTTCAGCGGCTTGATCTCGAAAGTGGGAAGTACTTTATTGTTAGCGTTCACCGGGAGGAGAATGTCGATAGCAGGGAGAATCTGGCTAAGGTAGTTGATTGCCTGCAACAGCTTCATACAAGTTATGGCTATCCGGTTGTCGTCTCTACCCATCCTCGTACCCGCAACCGTCTTGAGTCACTGGCACCGAAGATAGGCGGATCGGATATCCGATTCCTTAAGCCGTTTGGTTTCTTTGATTATAACAAGCTGCAGTTAGACTCCTTTTGCGCGATCTCTGATAGCGGGACCATCAGCGAAGAGTCGGCAATCCTGGATTTTCCTGCAGTGACCCTTCGCAACTCAATAGAGCGCCCTGAAGCGCTGGATGCCGGTTCTATCATTATCACAGGCCTTGATCCTGAAGTACTGATTCAATCGGTAGAGATTGTGACTCAGGAAAAGTCGCTTTTCCCACACCGGGAGATTCCGGAAGAATATCAGGTATCCAATACCTCATTGCGGGTACTTAAGCTGATTACCGGGACTGCCAGGTTGACGTCGAAGTGGCGTAACTTGGATGAGTTTAGTCGATATGATTGGGATAAAGAGTGAAGATCCTGTTAATACATCGATACTTCTGGCCCGATACGCCACCTTATGCCTCGATGCTTCGTTCCATCGGAAAACGCTTAATTAGTGATGGGCATCAGGTTTCAGTTTTATCGACCCAACCTTCATATAAGGCAGCCGTATCAATAAAGGCTCAGCCATCAAAGGAAATCCTAGATGGGATGACTGTCTATCGTGTCACGTTACCAAATGAGGCCGGCCGACAGGTTCTGTTTCGTCTGTTTAATATGCTCTATTTTCCTTTGCGCATCCTTTGGCATCTACTCTTCAATGGTAAATATGATGTTGTAATGGTTTCGACTGCGCCCCCTGTAGTGGTAGGTGTAGCTACGGCTATAGGTGCGAAGCTTCGGAGCAGCAAGTTCTTTTATCATTGTATGGATATTCACCCTGAAATTGGGGCACTTTCTGGAGAATTCAAAAACCCACTGTTGTTCAAATTGCTGCGCAGGAT
This sequence comes from Pseudomonadota bacterium, assembly GCA_039714395.1. Classification (GTDB taxonomy): domain Bacteria; phylum Pseudomonadota; class Gammaproteobacteria; order Thiohalomonadales; family Thiohalomonadaceae; genus JAPHSX01. The sequence goes on from JBDLJH010000018.1 coordinate 47,170, forward strand.
AGATATTTATAGCTGCAATGCGGCTAAGGCTGTCATTGTGCTGTCAGAAGATATGTTGAATGCACTTGAGTCACGGCCAAAAATTACAAAGCGGAACCATATAATCCTTAATAATTTTGCCTTACCAGACCACGAAGATGTCCTGTCTCCCTCTCCTGAGCTGTTAAAAAGTAAAGGAAAGTTCCGGGTGCTCTTTGCAGGTAATATCGGACGTTTTCAAGGGTTGGAACTGTTTGTTGATGCAATGGCGCAATTGAAATTACGTCCTGATATTGAGCTGGTCTTTTTAGGTGAAGGAAGCGCCTTGACTTCATTGCGTGAGCAGGCAAAGGGATTGGATAATGTCATATTTCTGCCACATCAGTCAGTAGGTGTGGCGAAAGCGGTAATCAGAGATGCAGATCTGGCTATAGTTAGTTTGAGTAAAGACATCTATAAGTACGCCTATCCGAGTAAGACGATGACTTATCTTGAGCAGGGATGTCCCTTACTGGTCTCTGTAGAGAATGAGAGCAGCTTAGTTGAGTTTGTTCGTGCAGAAAATATCGGGGTTTGTGTACAGCGCGACTCATCACAATCAATTGTTGATGCGATTTCGTTAGTCGCAGATGACAGTATACTTCTTGATGATATGAAGTCATCTGCCACACGTGTATATGAAAATAACTTTTCTGAGCGTGCTGTTCTAGATAAATGGTCCAACCTTTTTAATGAGTCGGTAGGAAGTTAAATGTATCAACCCGTTATTATTGTTGGTGCACCGCGCTCAGGTACTAATATGTTGCGTGATATGTTAGTTGAGTTGGTAGATGTTGAGACGTGGCCCTGTGATGAAATTAACTATATATGGCGTCATGGCAATGTACGTTATCCTTCAGATGAGTTTTCGGTTGGGATGGCTGTGCCAGCAGTGTCAGCATATATTCAGAAGCAGTTCGATAAATTGGCGGATGCCAGTAATGCAGATGTACTTATCGAGAAGACCTGTGCTAATTCATTGCGTGTAGGTTTTGTTGATCAAGTTATACCGAATGCAAAATATATCTTTATTGTGCGAGATGGTCTTGATGTTGTGGGGTCTGCCCTAGAGCGTTGGCAGGCAAGTCTGGATGTTCCTTACCTGCTTAAAAAGGCCCGCTACGTTCCACCCACCGATCTACCATACTATGCAACCCGATATATGATGAATCATCTGTATCGTCTGATCTCAAGGGAGAACCACCTGGCGTTCTGGGGGCCTGCAATGAACGACATGGATAAGTTGCTAGAAAAATATACACTAACTGAGGTTTGTGCACTGCAGTGGAAGTGGTGCGTTGACAATGCGGAGCGTGACTTCGCCTCTATCCCATCGCAGAACGTTATTCGCGTCAGTTATGAGGAATTTGTACAAAGCCCCGTTAGTGAGTTTGAGAGAATGGCTGAATTTATTGGTAAAGATACGCCTGATTCAGTTAAAGAGTATTTGCGGAACAATGTGCATCCAAGCAGCATTGGCAAGGGTAGGGCGGCGCTTGGTAAGGAGCAGGTTGAGTCTTTGCGGCCATTAATCTCAGACAGTCTGGAACATTATGGTTATGAGTGATCGTGAGGTAGGGGTAACGGGACTAAAATCCATTCAGAAACGAACTTTTGACATTATATTTTCAATGCTGGGTTTGATGTTTTTGTGGTGGTTAATTCTTCTCGCTGCGCTAGTCTCACGCATTGATACTGGACTGAACGGCTTTTTTACTCAGCGCCGGGTGGGGCGTGATGGCAGACTGTTTGATGTGATTAAGATCCGGACGATGAGCCCTGTTGCAAATGTAGATACCACGGTAACCACTGATAACGATACACGGATTACGGCAGTGGGGCGTTTTTTTCGTAAAACAAAGATTGATGAGTTGCCTCAGCTTGTGAATGTTTTACTTGGGCACATGAGTTTTGTCGGGCCGCGCCCCGATGTTCCGGGATTTGCTGATCAGCTGGTTGGCGATGAAAGAAGTATATTGTCCATTCGCCCAGGGATTACAGGGCCTGCCACACTGCAGTATCGAGATGAAGAAAAACTATTGGCCTCTGTTGACGATCCGGAGCGCTATAACCGCGAGGTCATTTTCCCAAATAAGGTCAAGATAAATATGGAATATATTCGTGATTGCTCCTTAAGCAATGATCTTAAATATATTTTCGCAACAATCTTTGGTTAATTATTTATATGTTGAGTACACCATTTGCCCCCTGGCCTCTGTTTACAGAAGAAGAAGCCAATGCGGTCTCTTCTGTGTTGTTGTCCAACAAGGTCAACTACTGGACAGGTCAGGAGTGCCGTGAATTTGAGAAAGAGTTTGCAGCCTGGGCTGGGTCTGAATATGCCATTGCCTTGATGAATGGTACCGTTGCACTAGATCTTGCCTTTAAGGCGTTAGGGATAGGGCAGGGTGATGAGGTGATTGTTACGTCACGTACTTTTCTTGCCTCGGTCTCCAGTATTGTAACTAGTGGTGCTACCCCTGTCTTTGCCGATGTTGACCCAGATACCCAGAATATTACCCTGGATTCCATTCGGGCGGTTATGACGCTTCGCACACGTGCCATCGTCTGTGTTCACCTTGCCGGTTGGCCTTGTGATATGGATGCCATTATGTCGATCGCTGATGAGCATGGACTCTATGTGATTGAGGATTGTGCCCAGGCACATGGGGCGAACTACAAGGGACGTCCTCTCGGTTCTATCGGGCATGTAGGTGCCTGGTCCTTCTGCCAGGACAAAATTATGACAACCGGCGGTGAAGGCGGGATGGTGACTACCAGTGACCGGGAGTTGTGGTCGAAGATGTGGTCATACAAGGACCACGGTAAGTCATGGGATGCGGTGTATGAACGTGAGCATCCGCCAGGATTCCGGTGGTTGCACGAGTCATTTGGCACCAACTGGCGTATGACTGAGATGCAGGCAGCTATTGGGCGTATTCAGCTTAAAAGGATGTCTGAATGGCATGCAAGCCGTAAGGCAAATGCTAAGGCTATTCTTGAGATATGCCAGCAATTACCTGGTGCACTTCGTGTTCCGTCAGTACCTAAGAATATCGAGCATGCATGGTACAAATGTTATGTCTTTGTTCGCTCAGAAGGTCTAAAAGTGGGCTGGGATCGTGATAGAATAATGAGTGAAATTAATGCTCTTGGTGTTCCTTGTTACTCTGGGTCATGCTCTGAGGTCTATCTGGAAAAAGCCTTCGATGGCACAGGGTTTCGCCCCAAAGAGCGCCTTCCCGTTGCACGAGAACTCGGTGAGACGAGTTTGATGTTTTTAGTACATCCAACGTTAACTGAACAGGAAATAGAAAAAACCTGTAATGTCATCTCAGACATAATGAGCAGGGCAAGTAAGAAGTTTTAAAAGAAGTTGTCAGTCAATAGTCTTCAGTCTAAAGTCAACACAAGTATTTAGCGATTTGAATGAAAGGGATGTCTGGTTACTAGACGTACTATTTAAATATATGGAAGTTTCTATTTTATGCCACGTGATTTACTAAAATTGGTATTAGGATTATCAAGAATACAAAAGCAGTTCTTTGTTGCTTTCGTTGATGTGTTCATACTTGTCGGGTCTCTTTGGATGGCATTTACTCTGCGTCTTGACGAGTTATACATTCCGTCTGAAGAGCAGCGCTGGATTTTTCTTGCTGCACCCATTATAGCTATTCCGGTATTTATTCGATTTGGTCTCTATCATGCGATTATTCGCTACATTGGTTTTCAGACAATTTGGGCTGTTGGCCGTGCCGTTCTCCTTTATTCCCTGGTATGGTCAATGCTGGTCTTATTGAGTGGTGTCGAGGGCGTTCCTCGTTCTGTTTACATTATCAATATGCTCCTGGTTACACTTTTTGCCGGTGGTAGCCGCATGGCGGGTCGTTGGCTATTTAAATCCGATCACACAAAAGGAAGCCGGAGGCTCATTCATAATGCAACTCATGTTGTAATTTATGGTGCTGGTGATGCTGGTATCCAACTTTCTTCAGCACTTTCGTTTAGCCAGACTCAACAGCCGATTGCCTTTATTGATGATGATATCTCTCTGCATGAACAACAAATCAATGACCTTAAGGTTTATCCTTTTACCCAATTAGGCTATTTGATAGAAGAGTTTGGTGTGCAGGAGGTTTTACTGGCTCTACCTTCGGCCTCACGCTCCCGACGACGGGAAATTATCACGCTTTTGGAACCTTACCCGATCCATGTTCGCACCTTACCTGGTGTGGCAGCTATTGCTCAGGGTGATGTGAAGATTGAGGACGTCACAGAGGTTGAGATAGATGACCTGTTGGGGCGTGATGCGGTGCCACCTAACCATGAACTGTTGGATGCTAATATTACCGGCAAGGTAGTAATGGTGACCGGGGCTGGTGGTTCTATTGGATCAGAGCTGTGTCGTCAAATTGTAAAGTTGTCGCCAGCCATGCTTATTTTGTATGAACAGCATGAGTACGCACTTTATGCCATGGAGCGGGAACTGTTGGAGTGGGCTCGGGGGGCTGGGGCAACGTTGGATGAACAGACTATCCTGCCTGTTCTTGCATCGGTTACTGATCAGAAGCGCTTAGATCAGATCTGTCGTGGATTTAAGGTGCAGACCATTTATCATGCTGCCGCCTATAAACACGTTCCTATGGTTGAGAAAAACCCTGTTGAGGCGATTGATAACAATATATTTGGTACCTATCGTACAGCCCAGGCGGCTGTGAATTGTGGTGTTGAGACTTTTGTCCTGATCTCTACGGACAAAGCCGTGCGCCCCACTAATACCATGGGGGCAACAAAGCGTTTTGCAGAGTTGATTTTGCAGGGCCTGGCTGCAACTGGTCAGGTGTGTACCCGATTCACCATGGTCAGATTTGGCAATGTGCTTGGATCGTCGGGTTCTGTTATTCCGTTGTTTCGTGAACAGATACGCAATGGTGGCCCAGTCACCGTGACCGACCCCAAGATGATCCGTTACTTTATGACGATCCCTGAAGCATCACAGCTGGTGATCCAGGCGGGGGCCATGGGGGAAGGAGGGGATGTCTTCGTTCTCGATATGGGTGAGCCGGTACGGATTCTGGATATGGCCCGCCGTATGATTAACCTTAGTGGTTTTCAGATTAGGGATGAGGACAACCCCAGTGGCGATATCGAGATTCAATTTACTGGATTAAGGCCGGGTGAGAAGCTCTACGAGGAGTTACTTATTGGTGAAGGTGCCATGCCAACTAACCATCAACGTATTATGCGAGCTGAGGAAGAGATCCTGCCGTGGGATGACATTGAGTGGTTACTTGAACACTTTGAAGCGGCATCTTCCGATAATGATGCTGACAGGGTGCGCGAACTGTTGCTGTCTGCGGTGAGTGGGTTCAATCCGCAGTGTGGTGTTGAAGATGTGGTGACGAAACTTGGGAAGGAGAGTCGGCAGTCTGAAGTCGTTAAAATAAGTCGTCAGTCTGAAGTCGGCAGTCGTTAAAAGAAGTCCCTAGTCGTTAGTCGCTAGTCGCAAGTCAAAAGATTCATTCAGGAGTCGGGATTGGGTAGGTAATAAGCAGTAGTCGGGGTAACTTGTTGTTTTTAATAAGCCGCACACTGTCTTGATATGTCAATATGTGTCATCTAACCTTAGCGTATGTCTACTATTAAAATCAGTTCCAAAGTCGAAGAATCTGTGTGGAATGAGCTAAAGGCTACTGCTCATGAGTCACATCAGAATGTATCTGGTCTGCTTACGGAGGCGATTAGTGATTATCTACGTCGCCGTCGTGTTCGTCCTGTTGTTCAGCGCCATCTGGATGATTCCATTAGAGAAAATGAAGAATTAGGCCAGCTTCTTGCCAAGTGAGTCTGTTCAGTTTTTATCACTAGATGAGGTTGTTGAAATCCATTCAGTGTTAATTGAGCGTTTTGGTGGCCCTGCTGGTACGCGTGACCTGGGTTTGTTGGAAAGTGCTTTATACCGACCACAAACGGGTTATTACAATGACCTGCCTGAAATGGCTGCCGCCATGTTTGAATCTCTCATAAAGAACCCTCCGTTTATTGATGGTAATAAGCGAGTGGCTTTTTTCGCAACGGATATATTTCTTCGATTGAATGGGTATAAATTCCACGTTGATGGTAAAACTGCGCACCAATTCTTAATGAATTTGTTTGATTCTAATACCTGTGATTTGGAGCATTTACTTCCATGGGTGAATGAAAGCATCGTTAAAAGAAGTCTCTAGTCTCTAGTCTCTAGTCGCTAGTCATTAGTCGAAAATCAAAAGACTTAAGCGGCATTCAGTCATAGAGGGCTCGCCATCACTCAAGGTCAAGTTCTCTCCTATCAGGTCATATCCCCGGCTCGACCTTTGCTGAATTCTCACTCGGTACAGTATGTTATTGATAAGGAACGCACCCTCTTTTTTGGCGATCCTGATGCTCCTTTTGTTCTTATTTGCTAGCTCGGTCAAGCTTAGCTAAGCTTAGCTAAGTTGTTGCTGTCGGTTTGTGAGGTTATATGTATGCAGGTAAATATGCATGAAGCGAAATCTCAGCTTTCAAAGCTGGGTGATAAGGCTTGGAATGGTGAAGAGGTAGTTATTGCTAAGGCAGGTACCCCTTATTTGGATTTGGTACCCCATAAGGCTCATCTTTCTCCTAGAACTCCGGGCCGCTATAAAGGGCAGATAAGGATAGCGTCTGATTTTGATCAGACTAGTGAAGAGCTGATTGCGTTATTTGAGTCTGATCTATGAAACGGTTGCTGTTGGATACTCATACTCTGTTGTGGTGGTTATCCGACAGCCCTTCTCTTGGTGTGCGATCCAGAGAGGCAATTGCAGATCCTCGTAATGAGGTTTTTGTGAGTGCAGCATCGATATGGGAGATATCTATCAAGAGAGCTATCGGAAAATTGGATGCTCCGGATGATATGGATTCCATTGTTGAAGACGAAGGGATGCTTAAGTTGCCAATCACCCTTTTTCATGGTGAACAGGCAGGTGCGCTGCCAGAAATGCATAAAGACCCTTTTGACCGGTTGTTAATTGCACAGGCTCAAGCAGAAGGTTTGGTGGTTGTTACCGCTGGTAAGGTATTTCAGCAATATAAAATTCAACTGATAGACGTGAATGGATAAGTAGTCAGTCAAAGGAAGTTGTTAGTCATTAGTCGCAGCAGTCCAAATACTCAATGAGTATCAATTAAATAAGGAAGGAACCTTATGTATAAAATCTCACATCATGGTGCCGTGGATGGTGTAACGGGATCATGTCACCAGCTTACCGTTTCTGATGGTCGTTCTGTTCTGGTTGATTGCGGGCTGTTTCAGGGTGAGGAGGAGTCTTCATCCGGTTCTTCATTTGAGGCGTTGAAGATTGAGTTTCCGGTGGAGAAGATCGAGGCGCTCGTCGTAACCCATGTGCATATCGATCATGTGGGGCGCATCCCTTACCTTTTGGCGGCGGGTTTTCGTGGGCCTATCTTTTGTAGTGAACCTTCGGCGTTGCTGTTACCTCTGGTGCTGGAGGATGCGGTTAAGATCGGTTTTACCCGTGATCGCTCGCTGATTGCACGTTTCCTGGAACAGCTTGAACGACAGATTCGACCTCTTCCCTATAAAAAGTGGCATTCAGTCATAGAGGGCTCACCCTCACTTAAGCTCAAGCTCTCTCCTGCGGGTCATATCCTCGGCTCGGCCTTTGTTGAGTTTTCGGTACGAGAGGGGGAGAAACAAGAACGGATTCTCTTCTCTGGTGATCTGGGGGCACCCTATACACCGTTGTTACCGGCTCCACGATCACCCTATCAGGCCGATGTGGTGGTGCTGGAGAGTACCTATGGCGATCGTCTTCACGCATCGCGAAGGGAACGGCAGGAGCATCTAAGGCTGGTGATTGAAAAGGCACTTCGCAACCGTGGCACGGTACTCATTCCTGCCTTTAGTATTGGTCGCACCCAGGAGCTGCTCTATGAGTTGGAGCATCTGATCCACCGTTACGGTAAATCGAATGCCGCCAGGGGATTGAAGTGGGAGGATCTTGAAGTAATCGTCGATTCTCCGTTGGCGGCAAAATTCACCCGGGTTTACAGAAAGCTTCGCCCTTACTGGGATCGCGAGGCGAAACGACGTGTGGGGCGTGGCAGGCATCCGCTCTCATTTGAGCAGTTGATCACCATCGATGATCACCAGACTCATCTGCAGACGGTTGAGTATTTGGCCAAAACAGCTCGTCCGGCAGTTGTGATTGCTGCTGGGGGGATGTGTAGCGGGGGACGTGTGGTTAATTATCTTAAGGCAATGATCAGTGATTCGCGCCACGATGTTCTGTTTGTTGGCTATCAGGCTCAGGGCACGCCCGGTCATGCTATTCAGAAATATGGGCCGCAGGGCGGTTATGTGGAACTGGATGGCGAGCGTTTCACCATTCGTGCCGGTGTGGCGACGATAGGCGGTTATTCGGCCCATGCGGATCAGAAGGATTTGCTGGGGTTTGTTCGAAGAATTCGTCGCCAGCCCAGAGAGGTACGGCTAGTTCATGGAGATGATGGGGCTAAACGGCAGTTAAAGGCGGAGTTGGAGGATGTTTGTCCCTCGACTGAGGTTGTTATTCCTTAAAAAAAGTCGTCGCCGCTCCTGCGCAAGGATGCGCTGGAGCGGTCAAGACTCAAGAAATGGGTGTGGTAAGCGGAATAGTGATGTAGAATACGAAACCAATAATAACGCGTTGATTTTAATAGGGATTGTTTAGGAATTTAAGGATGGCTTCAAGGTTTTTATGTCCAGAATGTGGCTTCGCGTTCTCTGTTAGGATTAAACGCAATCTTCGACATCGTTTATTACCGTTTTCTGAGTGTTTTTACTGCCGGGAATGTGGAAAAAAATACCTTATTCTGTTTGGAAGGTTTAAGTTTACGTATGGGCAGTAATCGGCAAGTTTTGAGGTAAGAAATCCGTGTTTTCTAGTGTGCTGATCGTTTGTGTCGGTAATATCTGCCGCAGTCCCATGGGTGAGTACCTGTTCAGTGATAAGTTGGCCGCACGCGGTGTTGATGTGTCAGTGGCCTCTGCCGGGATAGGGGCTCTGGTTGGGCATGGGGCGGATCCCCATGCGGTTACGGTTATGGCTGAACACGGAATCAATGTTGGGCCCCATCGTGCACGACAGCTTAATGCTGAACTGGCGACTCAATATGAGTTGATATTAGTTATGGAAGAGTGGCAGAGAAAAGAGATCGAGAGTCTCTATCCTTTTGCTCGGGGGCGCGTTCACTCTATGGGTAAGTGGGGGACGGGTGACATTGGCGACCCATACAGGAAGCCCATAGGTGCCTTCGTTGAAGCCTATGAGAAAATTGAACAAGCCTGCGATGAGTGGTGTAAGAAAGTATGGTAACTCGATTAATAATATTATGTTGTTCCGCCCTGCTGGCGGGGTGTTCGTTATCCCCTGGCCTGTTTATTCAGGAAGGTCAATTTGAACAGGTAGAGGCCCCTGAAGTAGAGGCGTCCCCTGTCTCTCTGATTCCCATCACTTACGAGACGATTAAACAGCAGTATCAGCAACGCGCCGCTTTAGTGCCTGGTAGGGGAGTGGATATCTCATTCGATAACTACCAGTATCTGGTTGGCCCACAGGATGTGTTGAATATTATCGTCTGGGAGCATCCGGAGCTGACTATTCCGGCGGGTGGTCAACGCCCGGTAGAGCATGATGGTAATCGTGTGCGCGCGGATGGCACGATCTTTTATCCCTACGTGGGTGTTTTGTCTGTGGTGGGAAAGACCACCGCAACGATTCGTGAGGAGCTGACAAAAAGACTCTCGCGCTATATTAAGAAACCACAACTGGATGTCCGTGTTGTCGCCTTTAATAGTCAGAAGGTGCATGTTGCTGGTGCAGTGATGAAGCCTGGTAGCGTCCCTGTTACCGATATCCCACTGACTTTGGGTGATGTAGTTAATGCGGCCGGTGGGATAAACGAAAATGCAGATATACAGGAAGTGATTCTCACGCGTGATGGCAGGAATATTTCTTATAATCTGCTCGACCTCTATTACAAAGGGGATCTTTCACAAAATATCCTGCTTCAGGATAAAGACATTGTGTATGTCCCTGTAAACACAATGCGAAAAGTGTTTGTTATGGGGGAGGTGAGTAAACCGGCCGCGATGCCGATGCAGGACGGCAAGCTGTCACTGGCCGATGTGATGGCCACGGCGGGAATCGATCAAAAAAGCGCTGATCCAGAGCAGATATTCGTGTTGCGTCAGGGTGTAGATAAGCCCATGGCCTATCAACTCGATGCCCGTCAGCCTGGTGCCTTGATACTGGCCACTGCATTTGAGCTTCAGCCTTTGGATGTTGTTTTTGTTTCCACCTCAGGTCTTAGTCGTTGGAATCGTGTTATGACACAGTTAATGCCAACGGTTCAGACCCTTTGGACCATTGATCGTATTAGTGCTGGCGAATAAGTAAACTTTTCCTGGATTTAAAATGAAGAGTAATAATAATATTGATCGCATGAATGAGATGCCTGAAGAGGATGAAATTGACCTCTCTGAGTACATCGGACTTCTATTTGAGAATCGTCTGCTAATTGGTGGTGTCACGGTTCTGTTTTTTGTTGTTGCCGTGACCTACGCCATCTTCGCTACGCCGATTTATAAGGCCGATGCCCTGGTTCAGATAGAAGAACAGGGTAGCAAAATGCAGGGCGTAGATGAGTTGGCGGCCATGATGGGTTCAGATGCCGCATCATCAGTTACCGAGATTGAGATCATTAAGTCACGCAAGGTGTTGGGTGATGTTGTAAACAGGATGGGGCTGGATATCTCGGTCAAGCCCGTTCGCTTCCCGCTGTTTGGTGATCTGCTGGCAAGAAGGCATGTGAAGGCAGGAGAGCCGGTAGAGCCATGGTTAGGCTTCTCAAGTTATGCCTGGGGTGGTGAGCGGGTTACGGTCGATCGCTTTGATGTGAGAAGAGAGCTTATTGGGCAGCCTTACATCTTGCATGCAGGTGAGGGTGGCAACTATTCACTTTTATCCAGTGATGGAGCAGTTGTTCTTGAGGGTAAGGTCGGTGTGGCAGCGAAGAGTGCCTCCGGAAGTCTTCAATTATTTATCAGTCAGTTGGTGGCACGAAGTGATACCCGATTTATTTTGACAAAACTCTCTAACCAATCCGTTATCGCTGGATTGCAGAAAAGGATTCGAGTTAGTGAGAAAGGCCGAAAGACAGGCATTCTCTCTATTAGTCTGGAAGGGGCGGATAGAGGAAGAATAGATGCAATTGTTGAGAACTTAACGAATAGTTATCTGCGGCAAAATGTAGAGAGACGTTCAGAGGAATCTGAACGAATGCTGGAATTTATTCGTGGGCAGATGCCTGTGATGCGTACTGATCTGGATACGGCAGAACAGGCGTTAAACCAGTTGCGGGAAAGTAAGGGAACAATTGATTTAAGCTTTGAGAGTCAAAATCTGATTAAGCGTATTTCAGAGATTGAGACCAATATCTCTTCTCTTAAACTTGAACGTGCAGAACTAACCCAGAAAATCACGGAATCACACCCGATAATACAGGGGCTCGACGAAAAAATAGTGAATCTGAAAGGTCAGCGCCATGAGTTAGAGGCACAACTGCAATTAGTGCCAGAAACAGAACTTGAATCGGTAAAGCTTAGTCGCGATGTGACAGTTGCCAGTGAACTGTACATGTTGTTGTTGAATAAATCACAAGAGTTGAAGGTGGCGAAGGCAGGCACGATAGGTAATGTACGGATTGTAGATGAGGCTGTGGCCGGTGAACTCCCGGTAAAGCCAAAGAAGGCGCTCATTGTTGCCGTGAGCATTCTGCTTGGGTTTATTTCTGGTGTCATGTTGGCCGCGATGCGTAAGGCCCTGAATAAGACGGTGGAAGACCCTGCTGTTATAGAGAAACAGCTGGGGTATCCGATCTATGCTGAGATCCCATTCTCTGAATACCAGGAGGAAATGGTAAAGACCGGTAAGAAGTCGCTTAGTAAGACACACTATGATTTATTAGCTCATGCTAATCCGGATGACCCGGTTATTGAAAGCTTGCGAAGCCTTAGAACCAGCATGCAGTTTGCGTTAATGGAAGCGGAGAATAATATCGTTTCTATCTCAGGCCCTGCCCCTGAAATCGGTAAGTCTTTTATCTCTGCAAACTTTGCCTATTTGATGGCGGAGTCTGGAAAGAAGATTCTGCTTATTGATGCCGACCTTCGAAAGGGACACTTGAATAGTTACTTCAATATTGAGAAGTCACCGGGCATATCTGAGATGTTGTCAGGTTCTAATACTCTGGATGAGATAGTTCATAAAGGTTGCATCTCGGAGAATCTGGATCTCATCACTACAGGTGTTTATCCCCCTAATCCGTCAGAGCTGTTAATGAGTGATGCCTTCCGTAATTTTCTGCAAAGTATAAAAGACAAATATGATCTGGTTATTATCGATACACCACCTGTGCTGGCGGTTACCGACCCGGTCATTGTGGGGCAGTACGTGGCAACCAATTTTATGGTGGTGCGCTCGCGTCGGCATCATCTACGTGAAATTCATGAGGCATTCAAACGCTTCGAACAGAATGCCATTGATGTTAAAGGAATTATCTTTAATGGGGTTCAGATGGCAAAGAGCGGCTATGGGAACAAGTATGGATATGGTTATAAGTACTATGGCTATCAGTATGAATATAAGGATAAGTCTTAAAATAAGTCGCTTTGAACTATGGTAGGAGCGGCTCTGCCGCGATGTTTAATGGAATCGCGCTAGAAGCGCTCCTACAACGGGGTATTCTGAGAGAGTTGGGCGTTGATCGGGCCGATGCGTATTGCCACCATTAGTTAGAGGTGACCCCTGAACTACGGTAGGAGCGGCTCTGCCGCGATGTTTATGGAATCGCGCTAGAAGCGCTCCTACAACGGGGCTTCTGTTTTATCTTTTGACTGCCTACTTTTAACTGACCATGATTAGAGGCTGGTTCTGTTCTCAATTAGATCTTCAACCACAGCCGGATCGGCGAGGGTCGAGGTATCCCCGATCGAGTCCTGCTCATTGGCGGCGATCTTGCGCAGGATACGGCGCATGATCTTTCCCGAGCGGGTCTTCGGTAGCCCCGGTGCCCACTGAATGACATCGGGTGAGGCGATGGGGCCGATTTCAGTTCTGACCTGCTTGATGAGCTCCTGACGCAGCTCCTCGGTGGGTTCTATCTCTTTTACCAAAGTGACGTAGGCATAGATCCCCTCACCCTTGATGTCGTGAGGGAAGCCAACCACTGCCGCCTCGGCGACCGCATCGTGCAGCACCAGTGCGCTCTCTACCTCAGCGGTGCCCATACGGTGGCCCGAGACGTTGAGCACATCGTCCATGCGACCAGTGATCCAGTAGTCGCCATCGGCATCACGCCTGGCACCATCACCGGAGAAGTATTTGCCCTTGTAGTCGCTGAAGTAGGTCTTGATGAAGCGTTTATGATCGCCGTAGATGCTACGCATTATTCCCGGCCATGGGGCGATCATTACCAGTGCACCCTCGGCCTCACCCTCCAGCACTTCACCCGTTTGCGCATCCACGATGGCCGGCTGTACACCAAAGAAGGGACGACTGGCTGAGCCCGGCTTCAGTGCCGTGGCACCCGGTAGCGGGGTGAGCATGTGGCCGCCGGTCTCGGTCTGCCACCAGGTATCAACGATGGGGCAGCGCTCTTCACCCACCACGCGGTAGTACCACTCCCACGCCTCGGGGTTTATCGGCTCTCCGACAGTACCCAGCAGGCGCAGACTCTTGCGTGAAGTGCTCTTTACCGGCTCATCACCCTCGCGCATTAGTGCACGGATCGCGGTGGGGGCGGTGTAGAAGACCGATACCTGGTGCTTGTCGACCACCTGCCAGAAGCGTGAGGCATCGGGATAGGTGGGGATGCCTTCAAAGGAGAGGGTGGTGGCACCGATGGCCAGCGGGCCGTAAACCAGATAGCTGTGGCCGGTGACCCAGCCGACATCGGCGGTGCACCAGTAAACATCCCCCTCGCGCAGGTCGAAGGTGTACTTGGTGGTCATTGCCGCATAGAGCAGGTAGCCGCCGGTGGTATGCAGCACGCCCTTGGGTTTACCGGTGGAGCCGGAGGTGTAGAGGATAAACAGCGGGTCTTCGGCATCCATCTCCTCACAGGGGCACTCATCGGCCATATGGGTCATTGCCTCGTGATACCAGAGGTCTCGCTCGGTATTCCACGCCACATCGCCACCTGTGCGGCGTACAGTCACCACGGTGTGGACATTGGGGCACTGCTCCAGTGCCTTGTCGGTATTGGCCTTGAGCGGCACAGGACGGCCGCCACGCACCCCCTCATCGGCGGTAATGACCACCTGGCAGTCAGAGTCGAGGATGCGCCCTTTTAATGCCTCGGGGGAGAAGCCACCGAAGACCACCGAGTGCACCGCACCGATACGGGCACAGGCGAGCATGGCGTAGGCGGCCTCGGGCACCATCGGCATGTAGATGCAGACACGGTCGCCCTTCTTAACACCGCGAGATTTGAGCAGGTTGCCGAACTTGGAGACCTCTTCGTGCAGTTCCTTGTAGGTGATTTTTTTATCATTGGTGGGATCATCTCCCTCCCAGATGATGGCGGTCTGCTCGCCACGGCTCTCCAGGTGGCGGTCGATGCAGTTATGGGCAACATTAAGTTTGCCACCCTCGAACCACTTGATCTGCAGATCGTTATCAAAGTTCCAGTCGAGCACCCTGTCCCATGGTTTTGACCAGTCGAGAAACTCGCGGGCCTGTTCGCCCCAGAAGCCTTCAGGGTCATCGACTGAGCGCTGGTACATCTCGTTATAGCGCGCCTCATCGATATGGGCGCTGGCGGCGAAGTCGGACGGAACGGGATAGACTTTGGACTGGTGCGACATGCTTGTTCTCCTAAAAGGGGTATCACTGTTCTTATTTGTCGAACATACCACAGCTAACTGGGAATTCCAGCTACCGAGGCCGGGTCAGAGTTGGCAGGGAATCACCATTACCCTATGATCGAGCACTTGCCTCGATCCTCTTGCAATATTAGCTGAAGCTAATATACTATGGGTTAATTTAATAGTTTAGTGAAAAGGTATGGAATATGTTCTCCTCTATTAAGAATATCGATGCACAGGAACTGGCGCAGTGGATGGCTGATGATGCGAAGAAGTTCCGCATTATTGATGTGCGTGAGCCGAGGGAGATCGCCCAGGGTTCTATCTCTGGTGCCGAGGCAATGCCTATGTCAGTACTGGGTAGCCGTCTGGGCGAGCTGGAGAAGGATGAGCAGATAGTCTTTATCTGCCGTAGCGGGGCTCGCTCGGGGCAGGTTTGTGCCTATCTGGAGCAGAACGGCTTTGATAGTGTATTTAATCTACACGGCGGTGTGATGGGCTGGGCACAAAATGGTTTTGAGTTTGTGCAGGTCGCCTGAGGTGTAGTCATTAAACATCGCGGCAGAGCCGCTCCTACCGTAGTTCAGGCTTTACCTCTGACTAACAGTGGTAATACGCATCTGTTTGATCAATTCCAGACTGTTTAAAATGGCCCCGTTGTAGGAGCGCTTACAGCGCGATTTCATAAACATCGCGGCAGAGCCGCTCCTACCGTAGTTCAGGCTTTACCTCTGACTACTAACAGTGGTAATACGCATCTGTTTGATTAATTCCCGACTGTTTAAAATGGCCCCGTTGTAGGAGCGCTTCTAGCGCGATTTCAATAAACATCGCGGCAGAGCCGCTCCTACAGATCACACTGAATCTTTGAATTAGCTGAAAATATTTTGCCACCAGCGGCGACGATTATTGGGCGGCGGGATCGTTGCCTTCAGGTCTACGGGTGGCAGGGTGGAGAGGACCCAGCCGGGTAGTACCTCACCCCAGCCTGGACCACATGAGCTGCCAAGATGGTTGGGATCGTAGATCTTGATCAGGGTGGGTGATTCACGATCATCTACATAGACGATGCCGCAGTAATCCTCCTGATGTTCGCTGTGAAGCAGTTTATCTATCTCTTCGATGAAGCTTGTTACCTGTTCAGCCGTTGCGGGCTGTTGTGGCACTGTTTCACCCACCGCGTAGAGGTGCCAGCCTGCATTGGCCTGAGCGCGCAGGGTCTGCCAGAGCATGTCGAGTTCTTCCCACTTGAGGATGTTGCTCAGGTAGCCCTTGTAGGCGCTAAGGAAGGGGGTGTTTTGCGTTGTCATGCTGCTTATCTTTACTCTTTATCGGTTGGCAGGGAGTTGCCATTGCTTTGTCTCAGTGGGCTGGCAAGTGTACGGGGTATGAACTTGCTGTTCCAGTTGTTGACTGCCCAGTTCCACAGTGCTCTGAGATCACCTTCTAGCAACTCGGGTAAGGGGTGCTGGCCGAGAAAGGCCAGTCCCTGCCACAGGGCGGGGAGGGGATTGTCGTTGCTCAGGGCTGTGGCGAAGGTCTGCTTGCTCAGCTTCTGTCCGCTCTCATTGACGACCAGCGGCAGATGCAGGTAGCCGGGGGTGTCGAGTCCTAACGCCTGTTGCAGGGCGATCTGGCGTGGGGTGTTGTCTAGCAGATCGCTGCCACGCACGACCTCAGTAATGCCTTGATAGGCATCGTCCACGACCACTGCAAGCTGGTAGGCAAAGAGGCCGTCGGCCCGAAGCAGTACGAAATCCCCTACCTCTTTGTCGATCTGCTGTGAAAAATCTCCCTGAACCACATCATCGAAGCTGATCTTTTGCTCGGCAGTGAGCAGGCGTACGGCATGGCGCTGATGCTGGCTGATGGCAGCATTACGACAGCTGCCTGGGTAGACCCCAGCGGGCAGGCCGAGCCGCTGTCCCTCTTCGCTGATCTGCTTGCGCGAGCAGCTGCAGCGATAACTGCGACCATCGCGGCGCAGCTGCTCCAGGGTATCCAGATAGGCCTCGTGGCGGCTGCTCTGGTATAGCACCGGGCCATCCCACTCGAAGCCGTAGTCCTCTAGTGTGTGAAGGATAGCGTCAGAGGTACCGGCTATCTCTCTTGGCGGGTCGATATCTTCCATGCGTACTAGCCATGAGCCTCCTTGCTGTCGCGCCTGCAGGTAGCTGCCGATGGCTGCGACAAGTGAGCCGAAGTGCAGCGGCCCGGTGGGCGATGGGGCAAAGCGCCCGCAGTAGGCGGTGTCTGAGGGGGAGGCTGACATGGTTTATCGGTGATCGTCTCTCATCTCTGGCTACTATAAATGGGCTTCATGGGTTATCCAAGGCGTGAAGAGTGATGGCAACCAATTTCGCCCCAGTGACTGGATTGAGCGTATCTTTGCCTCTCTTGCCACTTTCGGGCGTGATCATCGCCTGCACTACGATACTGAGGTACAGCCCTGTGTGATTCAGGGGCAGAAGTGCCTGTTGGTACGAAGGGGCTTGTCCGGTCGCAATCCTGAGTTGCTGGCTTTTATCATGAAGTTTGCCGGGGATAACAAGCTGCGTATACAGGAGAACCGGCGCAGTATGGATCTACCCAGTTCAATAGAGAGACGGAAATAATCGCAGTGAAAATAAAAGAGGGGGCCAGAGGCCCCCTCTTTATTGCGGTTATGGCAGTGCCTTATACTCGCTGTTTTTCCCGGATCTCGTCCAGGGTCTTGCAGTCGATGCAGAGGGTGGCGGTGGGGCGTGCCTCCAGACGACGTATGCCGATCTCCACACCACAGCTCTCGCAGTAGCCGTATTCACCCTCATCAATCAGGTCGAGTGACTCGCCGATCTTCTTCAGTAGCTTGCGCTCGCGGTCGCGGGCACGTAGCTCCATGGCGAATTCCGACTCCTGGCTGGCCCGGTCGTTGGGGTCTGGGAAGTTGGCCGCCTCATCCTGCATATGATGCATGGTGCGGTCTACCTCTTCCATCAGCTCCTTCTTCCAGTCGTTGAGGATGGCCCGGAAATGATCCCCCATCGCAGGGCTCATAAATTCTTCGCCCTTTTTCTCAACGTAGGGGGTGAAGTTACCGGTACCCTCGAGAATGGACTTTTTACTGCGTGCCTTACTCGCCGCAGGGCTCTTCTTTACGGCCTTTTTCGCCGGAGCCTTCTTGGTCACACTCTTCTTTACAGCAGCCTTTTTAACGGCTTTTTTGGTCGCGGCCTTTTTCGGGGCCGCTGCTTTTTTGGTTGGCATACGCTTAGGTCTCCTGCTGAGCGTAAAAAAACAAGCGCGCATCTATATCAGATGTAGTCAAACGACGCAACTTTTAGCCTAATTTAGTGGGGTGCATTTTTGAGAATAGTCGGGTAATCTGCTGAGTCTTTATTGACTAGAAAAGAAATGATGATGAGTACACTTAAAGCCCTGTTGTTTGATGTTGATGGAACCCTTGCCGATACCGAGCGCGATGGCCACCGCGTCGCCTTTAACCGCGCCTTTGCTGAGGCTGGACTGGATTGGGAGTGGTCGGCTGAGCTCTACGGCAAGCTACTGGCGGTCACTGGCGGCAAAGAGCGCATGCGCTACTATCTGGAAAACTTTAACACCGAGTTTGAGAGCCCTGTCGAGCTGAACGACTTTATCGCCGGGCTGCATCAGTCGAAGACCAGACACTATGTACAGATGCTCTCTGAGGGATTGATTCCGCTACGCCCTGGAGTGAAGCGCCTGATCGATGAGGCACGTGCCACAGGTCTGCGTCTGGCGGTGGTGACCACTACCACCCCTGAAAATGTCACTGCACTGCTGGAGAACGCCATGGATCCGGAGGCGATGTCCTGGTTTGAGGTGATCGCTGCAGGGGATATCGTGCCTGCCAAGAAGCCTGCCCCCGATATTTATGACTGGGCGATGGAGCAGATGAAGCTGAAGCCGGAGGAGTGTATTGCCTTTGAGGACTCCCATAATGGCATCCTCTCCTCGCGTGGGGCGAACCTTACTACCATTGTCGCGGTTAATGGTTATACCCAGGATGAGGTGTTTGCTGATGCCGCCATCGTTGTTGATAACTGGGGCGAGCCTGACCAGCCCTTTAGCGTGCTGGCCGGTGATGCGGCTGGTGACAGCTTCCTCAACATGGCGATGGTGAAGCGCCTGCATGGCGGCTGATAAATCCTCTGCTGACCATCTAGCCCGGCGGATGGACGAGATCGAGCCCTTCTATGTAATGGAGTTGCTGGGGCGGGCCCGCGAGTTGGAGGCGGCCGGGCGCTCCATTGTCCATATGGAGATAGGTGAGCCTGACTTCACCACGCCACAACCGGTTATTGATGCGGCACAACAGGCGCTGGCCGCGGGCAAGACCCACTACACACCGGCATTAGGTCTGCCCGAGTTGCGTCAGGCGCTCTCTGACTTCTATCGTGATCGCCACGGTGTTGATGTCTCACCACAGCGCATCATCGTTACCCCTGGTGCCTCCGGTGCCCTGTTGCTGGCGCTGGGGGTGCTACTCAATCCGGGTGAAGAGGTATTACTGGCCGATCCCGGTTACCCCTGTAATCGACACTTCGTGCGTTTCATCGAAGGCAGGGCACGAGGCGTGGCGGTGGGAGCTGAGAGCCACTACCAGCTTACCGCCCAGCACCTGGCCGAGCAGTGGCAACAGAACACGGTAGCGGCGATGCTTGCCACCCCTTCCAACCCTACCGGCACGCTTATCCCGGCAGAGGAGTTGCTGGCGATGAATACGCTGGCGCGTGAGCGGGGCGGGCGGCTGCTGATTGATGAGATCTACCACGGCCTGGTCTATGGGGAGTCTACCCCCAGTGCGCTGGCGCTGAGTGATGAGATCTTCCTCATCAATAGTTTCTCCAAGTACTTCTGCATGACCGGCTGGCGGCTTGGCTGGCTGGTGGTGCCAGAGGCGTATGTGAATGCGGTGGAGAAGCTGGCGCAGAATCTCTTCATCGCCGCACCGACCCTGGCACAGCACGCCGCACTGGCTGCCTTCTCCCCGGAAACCACGGCGATCCTGGAAGAACGACGCCTGGAGTTTCAGCGCCGTCGCGATTACCTGTTGCCGGCACTGCGTGAGCTTGGCTTCGTTATCCCTCTTACCCCCGAGGGGGCCTTCTATCTTTACGCCGACTGTAGCCGCTTTAGTGATGACAGTTACCAGTTTGCTCAGACTTTGTTGGAAGAGGTGGGCGTGGCGGTCACGCCGGGACGTGATTTCGGTGCCAACCGTCCAAATCAACACCTGCGTTTTGCCTACACCACCTCTATGGAGCAGTTACATGAAGGGGTAGAGCGCCTACACCGTTTTCTTGGCTGATAGGTGACGCTTCGTTACAGGAAGGAATCGTGCAGCTAATAATAAAAACCACCCTCTACCTTTTTTTACTCACACTTCCCGTTTTCTCCCACGCATCGACTGATGAGGGGGGGCTACGCTGGCACGATGGTGAGTTTCGGCTCGGTTTTGAAACACTGGAGCTCCCGGGTCAGGAGCGCATGGGCCTGCTGGGCGGCAGTTATCTGGTGGATATGGGTCGCTATAGCTATGTGGGCCTGGGGGTCTATGGGGCGTTAACGGGAGAGCGCGGCGGTTTCTTCACCGGTGGTGTGGATGGCGGACTACGTTTCCCCCTGAACGAGACTTTCAGTACAGAGCTGGGGGTGTTTGTGGGTGGCGGCGGTGGGGGAGCTGCACCTCAGGGCGGTGGTCTGATGCTGCGCCCTTATCTGGGACTCTCCTGGCACTTGCCGACAAGCATTATTGGAGTACAGCTCAGTGAAGTGCGCTTTCCCAATGGTGACATTAGTAGCAGACAGCTGGGGCTCAACCTCTCATGGCCGATGCAGGAGCTGGTTGTGCCGGGATGGTTGGAAGACAGTCCCTCTATAGCGGGTACAGGTATTGGAGCAAAGAATGGCCGCTACAGTGTTGTCTCACAACGCTATATCCCCGATACCGGTACCTGTAATACGGCAGGGGCTGTTGCCGAGGAGGGGGTGACATTACTGGGTTTTGAGGCTGAGACCTCCCTGGAGAGAGGCGGTTTTGCCACGCTCGCCACGGCAGGTGCCGGTAGTGGTCAGAGTGATGGCTATGCCGAGGTGTTAGCGGGAGTGGGTTGGCGTTATCCCCTGAGCTCGCAGCTTGCGGGCAAGTTACAACTGCGTGCCGGACTTGGTGGCGGTGGTGCCGTCGATACCGGTGGTGGCCTGATCACGAAGCTGGAGGGAGGGCTGGAGTGGACGCCCTCCCAGTATTCAGCAATAGGGCTGGGTATTGGGCGTTTCGAGGCGCCGGATGGCGGCTTTGCCGCCAATATGGCCTCGGTCAGTTTTGGCTATCGTTTTGCCGGATCCGATCGATCCTCATCACAGTTGGCGACATTTTCTCCTCGCCACTGGCAGATATCGATTAGTAGCGATAGCTATCTGCTGGATGGTAGCGAGGGACGTAAGGTGGGAAGCAGTGCACGGGGTAATGTGGGGCTGATCACGGCGCAGATTGACTCCATGCTCAATCGACACCTGCTACTCAGTGGTGCGGCGGGGGCTGCTTACGATGGGGGTGCCGGTGGTTATGCCGTGGGCCTGGTGGGCGTCGGATGGCATACCCCGTTGCCCTCCATGGAGAGTGTCTGGTTACGGGCCGATGCGCAGCTGGGAGTGGCTGGCGGCGGCGGGCTGGATGTGGGGGGAGGCTTTTTGTGGCAGTCGAAACTCGGCCTCGGCTGGCAGTTGAACAAGGCGGTATCTTTACAGCTGGCCTGGGGCCGGGTGAATGCCCCGGCAGGTACACTGGACAGCGAACTGGTGAGTGTCGGTATTAGTGTGCGCACCACTACTCTGCATGGAGTGCCGAACGGCAGATAAAGCTAGCAGGGAATGTGCAGCCTGGCCTGGGGGCT